>NZ_DATLEC010000125.1:0-21374 GCF_035525475.1 Lentzea sp.
GGTGATCAACCGCGGTTCCGCGGTTGATCACCCGTCGACGCGCGGCGGGAACCGGCGCGGCGGCGGTCAGAGCCGGCCGACGTCCGTGATGATCACGACCGCCTCGCCCAGCTCGTCCGACGCCGCCAGGTCGACCTCGGCGTTGAAGCCCCAGTCCTTGTCCCCGGCCGGGTCCTCGAAGATCTGCCGGCACACCCAGCGCTCGCGCTCGACGTTGATGATGAGGAACGCCGGGCCGCGCGCGTTCGGGCCCGAGCCGATGTCCGAGTGCTCCTCGAAGTACGGCTCCAGGGCGTCCATCCACTGCTTGGCCGTCCAGCCCGACTCGTGGTCGAGCTCGCCCAGGGAGTACCAGTCGCGCTTCGCGGCCAGCTCGACGCGGCGGAACAGGGCGTTGCGGACCAGCACGCGGAACGCGCGGACGTTGCTGGTGACGGCGGGCGGCAGGTCCACGCGGACCTCGGGAGCGGCTTCGCCGTCCGGGTTCGTGAGCTTCTCCCACTCGTCGATCAACGACGAGTCGACCTGGCGGACCAGCTCGCCCAGCCACGAGATCAGGTCCTGCAGCTCCTCGGTCTTGGCCTCTTCCGGCACCGTCTGCGACAGCGCCTTGTAGGCGTCGGCGAGGTACCGCAGGACCAGGCCCTCGGAGCGTGCGAGGCCGTAGAAGGACACGTACTCCGTGAACGTCATCGCGCGTTCGTACATGTCGCGCACGACGGCCTTGGGGGAGAGCGCGTAGTCGCCGACCCACGGGTGGCCGCGGCGGTAGGTGAGGAACGCGGCGTCCAGGAGCTCTGCCAGCGGCTTCGGGTACGTGACCTCGTCCAGCAGCTCCATGCGCTGGTCGTACTCGATGCCGTCGGCCTTCATCGCGCCGATCGCCTCGCCGCGCGCCTTGTGCTCCTGCGCGCCCAGGATCTGGCGCGGGTCGTCCAGGGTGGACTCGATCACCGACAGCACGTCCAGCGCGTAGCCCGGCGCCTCGCGGTCGAGCAGCTCGATCGCGGCCAGCGCGAACGGCGACAGCGGCTGGTTCAGCGCGAAGTTGAACTGCAGGTCGACCGTCAGCCTGAAGTCGTCGCCCACGCGTTCCACGACGCCTGCCGCGACCAGTGCCCGGTACATCGCCAGGGCCCGCTTGATGTGCTTGAGCTGCTTCGGCCGGTCCTCGTGGTTGTCCTCGAGCAGGTGCCGCATGGCGGCGAACGCGCCACCGCCGTGGCGGCCGATCACGTTCAGCAGCATCGCGTGCGAGACCTGGAACGACGACGTCAGCGGCTCCGGTTCGGCGCCCACGAGCCGGTCGAACGTCGACTCGCTCCACGACACGAACCCGTCGGGGGCCTTCTTGCGCACGACCTTGCGGCGCTTCTTCGGGTCGTCGCCGGCCTTCGCCAGCGCCTTGATGTTCTCGACCTCGTGCTCGGGCGCCTGCACGACGACCGTGCCGACGGTGTCGTAGCCCGCGCGGCCCGCCCGTCCGGCGATCTGGTGGAACTCGCGGGCCTTCAGGGTCCGGGTCCGCGTGCCGTCGTACTTCGCCAGAGCGGTGAACACGACGGTGCGGATCGGGACGTTGATGCCGACGCCGAGGGTGTCCGTGCCGCAGATGACCTTCATCAGACCCGCCTGCGCGAGCTGTTCGACCAGGCGGCGGTACTTGGGCAGCATGCCGGCGTGGTGCACGCCGATGCCGTGCCGGACCAGCCGCGACAGCGTCTTGCCGAACCCGGCCGAGAACCGGAAGTTGCCCATCTTCGCCGCGATGGCCTCCTTCTCCGGCTTCGTCGCGACGTTGACGCTCATCAGCGACTGCGCGCGCTCCAGCGCGGCGGCCTGCGTGAAGTGCACGACGTAGATCGGCGCCTCACGGCCGTGCAGCAGGTCTTCGATCGTCTCGTGCAGGGGCGTGGAGACGTACTGGAAGTTCAACGGCACCGGGCGCTGCGCCGAGCGGACCACCGCCGTCGGCCTGCCGGTGCGCCGGGTCAGGTCCTTCTCGAAGAACGAGACGTCGCCCAGCGTCGCCGACATCAGCAGGAACTGGGCCTGCGGCAGCTCGACGATCGGCACCTGCCAGGCCCAGCCGCGGTCGGGCTCGCTGTAGAAGTGGAACTCGTCCATGACGACCTGGCCGACGTCGGCCCCGGTCCCGTCGCGCAGCGCGATGTTCGCGAGGATCTCCGCGGTGCAGCAGATGATGGGCGCCTGGTCGTTCACCGAGGCGTCGCCGGTCATCATGCCGACGTTCTCCGGGCCGAACACGTCGCACAGCGCGAAGAACTTCTCCGAGACCAGTGCCTTGATCGGCGCGGTGTAGAAGCTGCGCTGGTTGCCGGCCATGGCGACGAGGTGGGCTCCGATGGCCACCAGGCTCTTGCCGGACCCGGTCGGTGTGCTGAGGATGACGTTGGCCCCGGAGACGAGTTCGATGACCGCCTCCTCCTGCGCCGGGTACAGCGCGAGGCCGCGTTCGGCGGCCCAGTGGGAGAAGGTGTCGAACAGTTCGTCTTCGTCGGCGATCGAGGTGAGCCGGTCCGTGAGTGCAGTCATCGCAGGTGAACTATAGGTGGTACGCGTACTCGGTGAACTCCCAGTCGGTCACGAACCGCTGGAAGCGGGCCACCTCCTCCCACTTGAAGTCCACATAGGACCGCACGAAGTCCTTGCCCAGCACCTCGACCATCGCCGTGTCCTCCTCCAGGTAGGCCAGCGCGTCGGGGAGGGTGGCGGGCAGCGTCGGGGCCTTCGACGGGTCGTAGCCGTACCCGGCGGACGGCCGCGGCGGCTCGATGCGGTCGCGGATGCCCAGGTAGGTGGCTCCGAGCAGGCCCGCGATGCCGAGGTAGGGGTTCGCGCTCGCGTCGCCGAGCCGCAGCTCCAGGCGGGTGGTCTCGCCGCGCTCGGCCGGGACGCGGAGCATCGCGCTGCGGTTGTCGAGGCCCCAGTCGATCAGCCACGGCGCGAGCGAGTCCGGACCGAACCTCTTGTACGAGTTGACCGTCGGGTTGAGCAGCGCGGCCAGCGCCGGCGCGTGCTTGAGGATGCCGCCGATCGCCCAGCGCGCCTCGTCCGACAGGCCGTGCGAGGTACCCGCGGCCTGGAACGCGTTGCGGCCGTCCTCCTCGTGGCACGACAGGTGCAGGTGGAAGCCCGACCCGCCGCCGTCGTTGAACGGTTTGGCCATGAACGTCGCGAGCCGGCCCTCCCGCCTGGCCAGTTCCTTCACGCTCGTCTTGAAGCGGAACGCGCGGTCGGCGGCGTCCATCGCGGGGGAATGGACGAGGTTGATCTCGAACTGCCCGCCCGCGTACTCGTGGTTGCCGCCGGTCGTCTGCAGACCCGCCGAGCTGAGCGTGCGAAGAGTTCTCAACAGATGACCGTCTGAATCGCCCCTGCGGCCCGTCGCGTACACGTTGCCGGGCTCGTCGCAGTACGGCCGCCACCCGTTCGGGCGATCCTCGTCCGGCTCGCAGAGAAAATATTCCAACTCGGGACCGACCACCGGTGCCAGCCCGGTGGTCTCGAATATCTCCAAAGCTCTGCGCAGCACCTGCCGGGGCGATTCGTCGACCGGTCTTTCGTCGGCGGGGCTCACGGCGTCGCCGATGCACCACGCGACGCCCGGTTCCCACGGGATCGGCAGCAGCGTGTCCAGGTCGGGGACCACGATCACGTCGGGCAGTCCGGCGTCGAGCACACCCCCGTTCTCGGTGGTCTGACCGCCGGGCGTGGTGCTGTAGACGGCGCGGCAGAACGACAGCCCGCGCTGCGTCACCGCTGGTAGATGCTCCACGAGGACGTCACGGCCGCGGTCTGTGCCGAGCAGGTCGGGGAAGACCACGCGCACCACGTCGATCCCGCCCTCGCCCAGTCTCGCCGCGAGTTCCCGTGTCACCTGTTCACCGACCACGTCGGACTACCTTTCCGGCACAGTGTGTCGCTGGCACGGAGGGGATAACGTCGAGGGGCAAACGTTATCGACCCCGTCCGTGGAGTAAAGACCACGTTCGGTCTCAGTGGGCTCCACACTCATCGTCCACCACGGGGCAACAGTCCGTAACTGGACGGGTGACGACCGTCACGAGATCATGCACGATGTGGGATCGTGATCAAAGTGGTTGCGGATGGACTCGCACCACATCACAGACATACTTCGGAACCGCAAGTATTGTGCCGGGAACACCTGAGCTCGAGCACGGGAGACTTTGAGTTGTCTGGTCACCACACGATTGCCGAGACCGAGAAAGCCGTTCAGGCGAAGCTCGGTGCGGTGCCGCTGCATCGCGAACAGATGGCGGCGGTGTCGAACATCCACCGCGCCGCCACCGCGATCCGCCAGCACCTCGAGAACTCGGTGCTGCGCACCAGCGATCTGACCTGGACGGGCTTCGTCGTTCTCTGGGTCGTGTGGATCTGGGGCGAGATGGAGACGCGCTACGTCGCCGAGGAGGCCGGCATCTCCAAGGGGACCCTGACGGGCGTCGCCAAGACGCTGCAGTCCAGGGGCCTTCTGGAGCGCCTCGGCCACCCCACGGACGGGCGCCTCGCGGTCCTGCGCCTCACCCCGGAGGGTGAGGAGCTGATGGCGGACCTCTTCCCGAAGTTCAACGAGGAGGAGGTCTTCGTCTCCGACCCGCTGGAGTCGTCCGAGGCCCAGTCGCTGGCCGAGATGCTGCGCCGCATGGTGACGCACCTCGAGGCCAACGGCGAGCAGCGCCGGCTCGACCTGCGCGGGGACACGCCGCTGCCACCACGCCGTTCGGGCCGCCGGGCCAAGAACGGCTGATCGCGCGCTGACGGGCGGCTCACCGGGGGTGAGCCGCCCATTTCGGCGTTGCCGCCGGTCTGAGGATTCAGAGACCGGTTCTCAGAGCAGGCTCGACACCCGCGCGTGCAGCGTGTCCAGGTACTCCTCGGACTCCGGCTTCATCAGCACGCTGCGCAGCACCCTCGCCCCGTCCGCGTCGGCCTCCACCCCGGGGTGCCGCGCCGCGAACGCCGCCTTCGACGCCCGTGCCACGCTCAGGAACACCGGGTCGACGGCGGCGTTCATGCCGGTCTCCATCACGCGGTGCGAGGCGGCGTCCACGGCCGACAGGCTCAGCGGGTTCGTCCGCGGGAAGTACGTGACGATGTCCAGCTCGGGCTCCTGGTAGAGCTCCAGCCGCTCCGACTCGCGGATCATCGACGCCCACCGCACGGCCGCCCGCCGTCCGGCCGCCAGCACCTCACCCAGGCCTTCGCGGGTCAACGGCAGCAGCCGCAGCGTCAGCCAGAGGCCCGCCGCGGCCGCCCCGGCCCGTGAGCACTCCAGGCTGATCTCGCCCAGGTGCATCTCGTCGGACGTGAAGTAGGTGTACGGGGAATCGTGCAGGTAGAAGCGGCCCACGGAGGCATCACGGAACAGGACCGCGCCGCAGCCGTACGGCTGTAGACCGTGCTTGTGCGGGTCCACCACCACGGAGTCGCACGAGCCGATGGCCTCCCACGGCTCGGGCTCCAGCTCCGTACCGGCGAGCAGGGCGAAGAAGCCCCCGTACGCCCCGTCGACGTGCACCCGTGCGTCGTAGCGGCGTGCGACTTCCAGCACGAGATGTACCGGTTCGATGGCGCCCAAAGCGGTAGTTCCCGGCGTGACGACCACGGTGCCGACCTTGCCGGTCCGCAGAAGCTCCTCGAGAGTGTCCAGATCCATGCGCCCACGGCCGTCCACGGCCACAGGGAACCCCTCGATCCCGAGCACGCCGCACATCCGTGAATGCGTGTAGTGCGCCTCGGAGGAGTACGCGACGCCACGGCCCGGATGCAGCGAGCGGGCGACGAACAGCGCCTCCAGGTTCGCGATCGTGCCGCTGGAGGTCAGGTGGCCGAGGTGGCCCTCGCCGTAGCCGAACATCGACGCGAGCTCCGAGACCACCTCGCGTTCCATGGCGGCCGTGGCGGGACCGCCGTCGAGCGCGTGGTTGTTCGGGTTGATCAGCATCGCGGACAGGTAGCCCACGACCGCGGCCGGATGCGGGGGCTTGAGCATCTGACCGGCGTAGCGCGGGTGGAAGAACGGGTAGTTGTCGCGCAGCCGGTCCTGCAGCTCGGCCAGCGCCGAGCCGAAGACCGCCGGGTCGACGTGCAGCGACGAGTGGGGTGTGAAGGCTCCGTACTCGGCGGTCCACTTCTCGTGGTTGGCCAGCGCCTCGTTGAGCCAGTGCTGAAGATCCACCGCACACCCTTTCGTCCTGGAAGCGGATGTTCGAATTTGGACGTTACGGCAGGCCGCAGCGCCAAGACGAGGCGTTCGGCGTCACATCGCGCGGCGTGAGGTTCGAACGTGTGCCGCGCCGCGCGGCGACAGCCGCCTGACCTCGTCGAAGGGGATTCGACGGCTGCACCACGGATCTCGTGCGGCTTCCCGGGCGAGAAGCGTCCACGAGGAACGCTCCTTGCGCGCGCAACGACGAGGTCGGCGCATCGGTCCAAGTGGACGAACGGACCGGAAGACGCACGCGTCCAAGAGGCCGTCGAGGAGGAGAGCTGTGACGACCAACGCCTTCCTGCCTCCAGATTGTTGTTGCACAGTTCTAGCCATAGCCGAGTCCCGGCAATTAGCGTGACTGCTCATGTCACCTGTTGCCATGCACATGAGCGACGGTCTGCTGAACGCGCCGGTCTCGGTCGCGTTCCTCGTGATCGCAGCAGTGGGCGTCGGCTTCGCGTTGGTCAAGGCGCGTGCTGACCTCGACGACCGCACGGCGCCGATGGCGGGCCTGGTGGCCACGTTCATCTTCGCCGTCCAGATGATCAACTTCCCGATCCTGCCCGGCGCGTCCGGCCACCTGCTCGGCGGCGCGCTCGCGGCGATCCTGGTCGGACCGTACGTCGGCGCTCTGTGCGTGACGATCGTGCTGGTCGTGCAGGCGTTGCTGTTCGCCGACGGCGGGCTCACGGCGCTCGGCGCCAACGTCACCAACATGGCGCTGATCGGCACCGCGACCGGGTTCCTCGTCGCCGTCGCCCTGCGCAGGCTCGCCGCGCGGGGCAAGGGCGGTCTGGCCACCGTCGCGTTCGTCTCGGCGTTCGTCAACACCGTGGTCGCCTCGACCGGCTTCGTCGTCGAGTACGCGATCGGCGGCGTCGGCGGTGTGGAGATCGGCAAGGTCGCGCTGCTGATGTGGGGTCTGCACGCGCTGATCGGCATCGGTGAGGGCCTGATCACCGCGGTGACCGTCACGTCGGTGGCGGCGATCCGGCCGGATCTCGTCTACCTGCTCAAGGGCGGCCGCAAGCCGCTGGAGGTGCGGTCGTGAAGAAGTTCTTCCTCGGGTTCGCGGTGGTGTCCCTGCTGGTCGCGGGGGTGCTGTCCTACTTCGCGTCGGGTGAGCCGGACGGCCTCGACAAGACGGTCGAGGACACCGGCATCGCCGAGCACGCCCAGGACCACCCGCTCTCGGGCAGCGCGTTCGCCGACTACGCGCTCGGCGGCGACGACAGGTTCACCGGCCTCGCGGGCGTGCTCGGCGTGGTCGTCGTGCTGGCGCTGTCCTTCGGCCTGTTCTGGTTCCTGCGCAAGAAGTCCGACGCCTGATGGCCGGCGGCCACGACGTCCTGCACCACGCGGGCGACTCGCCGGTGCACCGCCTCGCGCCCCACGTGAAGATCCTCGTGGCGTTCGGGGCCGTGCTGGGCGTCGTGGCGACCCCGCGCACGTTATTCCCGCTGTTCGGCCTGTACCTGCTGCTGATCGTCGCGGTGTGGTCGGTCGCGCGGGTTCCCGTGCTGTGGTTCCTCAAGCGGGCGGTGATCGAGGTGCCGTTCGTGGTGCTGGCGTTCCTGCTGCCGATCTTCGGCACGGACCCGCGCACCGAGCTCCTGGGCTTCTCGGTCTCCGTCGAGGGGTCGTTGGCGGGGTGGAACATCCTGGTCAAGGGCACCCTGGGTGTGCTGGTCAGCCTGACGCTGGCCGCCACGACGGCTCCGGGTGAGCTGCTCAAGGGCCTGCAGACGCTGCGCGTGCCCGCGCCGTTGGTCATGATCGCCACGCTGATGCTCCGCTACGGCGAGGTCGTGGTGGGTGAGGCGAAGCGCATGCGCGTAGCCCGGATCTCCCGCGGTGACGACCCGCGGTTCCTGTGGCAGGCGGGCGCCACCGCGCGGGCGGTCGGCACGTTGTTCATCCGGTCCTACGAACGCGGAGAGAGGGTGCACCTCGCGATGGTGTCGCGCGGCTGGACGGGCAGCGGGGCAGGCTCGGCGACGATCGTCGCGGAGACCCCGGCCGCGCCCGCGCTGGAGGTCTCGAAGCTCGCCTTCGCCTACCCCGACGGACACCAGGCGCTGTTCGGCGTCGACCTCCGCGTCGAGCGCGGCGAACGCGTGGCCGTGCTGGGCCCGAACGGCGCGGGCAAGACCACCTTCGCCCTGCACCTCAACGGGGTGCACTCCGGCGGCTCTGGCACGGTGTCGATCGCCGGCCTCGAGGTGACGAGGAAGAACCTGCGCGAGATCCGCCGCCGCGTCGGACTCGTCTTCCAGGACCCCGACGACCAGCTGTTCTGCCCGACGGTCGCCGAGGACGTGGCGTTCGGGCCGCGCAACTTCGGCATGTCCGATGTGGACGGACGGGTGCTGAGGGCGTTGCGCGCCGTCGGCATGGAGTCCGTCGCCGACCGGTCGCCGCTGCACCTCTCGGGCGGTCAGCGCCGCCGCGTCGCGCTGGCGTCCGTGCTCGCCTGCGACCCCGAGATCCTCGTCCTGGACGAACCGTCCGCGAACCTCGAACCCGTCGCGCGGCGCGAGCTCGCCGAGCTCCTGCTGTCGCTGGACCGCACGATGCTGATGGTCACGCACGACCTGCCGTTCGCGTTGCAGATCTGCCCCCGCAGCGTGCTGGTCGACGGCGGCGTGGTCGTCGCGGACGGCCCCACCCGCGAGATCCTCGCCGACGCCGCCCTGCTCGCGCGGCACCGCCTGGAACTGCCCTACGGCTTCCGGCTCGACTGAAGCCCGCTGAGCACGATCTCCAGCAGTACGGCGGGGTTCGCCCCCTCGTGCATGCTCTGCAGCATCCCCTTCATCAGCACGACGAGGTCGGTGGCCGTGACGTCGGTCCGCACCTCGCCGGCCTCCTGGGCGCGCTGGAGGAGACCGCCCAGCGCCGCGTGCAGGCTCTTGCGCAGGTCGGGTGACAGGGTGAACGCGTCCGTCATGTCCCGCTTCGCCGCCGCCTCGTCCGCCATCCGCCCGAGGAACGCGAACAACGCCTGCCGCGGGCTCTCCGCGGGCTCGGAGGCCGACGCGATCATGGCCGACACGCGTGTCTCCGTGACGGCCTGGAACAGCGCCTGCTTCGTCGGGAAGTGGCGGTAGACCGTGCCGGGCCCGACACCCGCCTTCGTCGCGATCTCGTCCAACGGCACCTCGTAGCCCTGTTCCGCGAACAGCTGCCGTGCCGCTTCCAGCACCTTCTCGCGGTTCCGCGCCGCATCGGCTCTCATCGTTGCCAACCGGGGCGTGCGTTCCGTATCGTCATAACCGGGGTCACCGTTCCGATTTTACGAGACTGTGGGGACACGACATGGCACGCACGGCTGAACAGATCGTCGAGCACGTCCGCAGGATGGTCGCGGGGGAGGAGACGCACGGCCAGTTCGCCGACCTCTTCGCGGAGGACGGGGTGATGGCGTACCGCTTCCCGACGTCCTTCCAGCCGGAGGAGATCCAGGGCCGCGAGGAGATCCGCGCGTACTTCACCCAGGTCCGCGGCGCCTCGGTGCGGGACAGGATCGAGATCCAGAGCGTCGAGGCGCAGTGCTGGCTCACCAACGACCCGGCCGTGGCGGTCGCGGAGATCACTCACCGGGGCTGGTCGAAGCTGAAGCAGGACTACTACACGTTCACCGCCGTGGCGATCATCCGCTTGCGTGATGGCGAGATCGTCCGCTACGACGACTACATGAACCCGTTGCTGTTGCAGGAACTGCTCGGCGTATGACGTTCGACCTGCCGGGCTGGTGCGCTTCCGCGTTGGGGAGCGCACCGGTCGAGGTGTTCTACGAGCGGGTGTCGATCTCGTCGGTGCACGGGGTGCGGCTGGCCGACGGGCGCGAAATCTACGTGAAGGCCCGCGAGGACGACGGCCGCGCTTCCTCTTGTGTGACCGCGCAGGCGGCGTTGGCTTCTCGCGGATTCCCGTGCCCTCGCCCGATCACCCCGGTCGTGCTGGCCGGCGGACTCGCGGTGCACGCCGAGGAACCGCTGCCCGGCGGTGAGATGCTGCTCGGCTCCTCGCCCTCGGTGGCCCGCCGCTACGCGGAGGTGTTCGCGCGGCTGATGGCCCTGCTGGCGGACGTCGACGTGGCGCCGCCGTTGCCGAACCCGCGCTGGTCCCGGTGGGACCACACCGATTCGGGGCTGTGGCCGTCGATCGGCTTCCTCGACTCGCGCGACCAGAGCGTCGTCCCGGAGTTCGTGGTGGACGCGGCCGAGCGTCTGCGCAAGCGGCTGCTGGCCACGCGTCTGCCTTGCGTGCTGGGACATCTGGACTTCGAGGCGCAGAACCTGCGCTGGAAGGACGGCGAGGTGTGGGCCGTGCACGACTGGGACAGCCTGGGCCGGCAACCGGAGGCGGCTCTCGTCGGCGCGGCCGCCGGGGCGTTCGCCAACGCCTCGCCGCCGAGCCTGGTGCCGATCGAGAGCACGGCGGCGTTCCTGGAGACCTACCAGCGGTGCCGCGGCCGGCGGTTCACCGAGGAGGAGCTGGAGATCGCGTGGGCCGGCAGCACGTGGACCGCCGTGCACAACGCACGCTGGGAGGTGCTGCACGGCGATCCGACGCCATCGGGTGACGCCGTGCGCGAACAGGGAGCCGAACGCCTCCGGCTTGCAGGGGCCTAGCATCGCGAACGCCGGCCAACGCCGCCAGGTGGTCCTGGCGCTTGTCGAGTCCGGCCGGATCTGCCAGGCGCCGAGGGACTTCGCGGAGAACCTCGACGCCGACGACCAGTGCGACCCCGAACGCCTGGCCACCGCCATCGTGAACGCGTCGGGCCTCTCGGCGTCCACCTCGTCCTGACACCGCGCAGTCCTCCTGGGCACCCTCGTACCTTGTGTAAGTTCATGTCATGAACTACTTTGTTCATGGCATGAACTAGTGAGAGGGTGCGACATGGTCACGCGGGAAAACGGTGCTATCGCGGTCTTCGGTGCGACGGGACAGCAGGGCGGGGCGGTCGTCGACGCGCTCGTGGCCCGAGGAGCGCGGGTGCGGGCCCTCGTCCGCACCCCCGAGTCCGATCGAGCGCAGGCGCTGGCCGCCCGGGGCGTCGAGCTGGCGACCGTCCGGATCGACGACCCGGCGTCAACGGTCGCCGCGCTGGAGGCGGTCGACGCGTTCTACTTCATGACCCCGGAGGCGAACAGCCTCGAGGAGGTCGAGGAGGAGGTCCGAGTGGGCACCGCCCTCGTCGATGCGGCGGCCGCGGCGCGCGTGCCACACGTCGTGTTCAACTCGGTCAGCGGAGCGGAGCGCGAAACGGGCGTGCCGCACCACGACTCGAAGCACCGGATCGAGGAATACCTGAAGCTTTCCGGCCTGAGGGCCACGATGGTTCGCGCGACCGCCTTCATGGAGAACTTCGCGACCGTGATGGCGCCGAGCCTGGAGGACGGAACGATCGTGCTGAGACTGCCCCTGCCGGACGACATCGCCCTGAAGATGATCTCGATCAAGGACATCGGCCAGGTCGCCGCCGCGATCCTGCTCGGCACCGCGGACGTGCCCGGCGGAGCCATCGACGTCATCGGCGACGAGCCGACGGGCCCCCAGATCGCCGCCGCGTTCGGCGCGCGCGCCGGGCTGCCGTCACGCTACGAGGCCCTGCCACTGAGCGTCCTCGGCAACGACCTCGACAAGGCGATGTTCCGCCAGTTCGCCAAGGCGTCCGAACACCCGTCAGACCTCGCGGCGGTGAAGGCGATCGAGCCGACCACCTGGGACCTGGCCGAGTGGATCCGCTCCACCGGCTGGACCGCGCCCGCGGACCGGGTCCGTTCCTGATGCTCCGGCCGTAGGACGTGATCCTGCCGGCGTTCCCGGACATGGCACGGCCACCGCGTGATCCTCCTCCGTCGTGCCGACATCGGATGACCAAGCGGTGGCCGTGGGCCACGGAGCAGAACCTGACCGTTGGCGAGCAGGGACCGACAGGCTGCTCGCCTCGATCGCCACCGGGTCCGGCCGGATCGAGACTCGCCGCCGCGCCGCCCTGCTCATCGAACCCAGCCGCGTCACGGCCGGCCCCCGCGCCTGGTCCACCTGGCGCCGCCGCCACCGATACCGGGTGTTGGCCTGGCTGTTCAGCTGGGTGTGCGATCCGCCGAAGGAAGGTGGCGGCAGGAATTGCCGCTCCGATTGCCGAGTGCCGGTTGACGATCATCGGTGTTGCGATTTTCGTGCGATTCCTAACCGGCCGCGCGCCGCCGTCTCTCCGCCAGCACCGCCGCCAGGTACGGGTGCGGATGCGTGTACTCGGCCCGCGGCGACCGGATCGCGGCACCCACGTCGTCCGACAGCCGCACGCCCAGCTCCCACTTGGCCTTGTCGTTCAGCTCCGGGTACCGCGCGAGGTACTGCCGGGCCGCCAGCACCAGCTCGTCCGGCAGCTGCGACAGGTCCAGGCCGGACGCCCACTCCGCCAGCTGCGCCGGCATCGCGGCGAGCTCGACCTCCTGCTTCGGCACACGGGTGTGGATCACCACCGTGCCCGCCAGGTAGTCACCGACCCGCTTGCCCCGCGCCGAGAACAGCGACACGAACAACGCGATCGCGCCGCCCAGCCCCAGCACCCAGAAGTCCACGACGAACCCGCCGAGCGCGCGCACCAGCGCCTGCCGGAACCGGATCGCGCCGCCGTCGTCCCGCACCACGCGCAGGCCCATGACCAGCTTGCCGAGCGAACGGCCGCGCGTCAGCGTCTCGACCGCCGTCGGGTAGCCGATCATCACGGCCACCGTCAGCGCCAGCGCGAGTGCCGTCTGCAGGGCGCCGTCGAAGTCGACGGGCGAGATCAGGAACACGAGCAGCAGCAGGCCGAACTGCACGGCCACGTCGAACGCGAACGCCACCGCCCTGCTCGCGAGCTGCGCGACGCGCAGGTCCAGAACTACGGCTTCACCGGTAACCAGGTCCCCCACGCGGATAGTGTGACCCATCGTGGATCTGGACGTGTTCATCGAGCGCCACCGCGCGTCGTGGCAGCGGCTCGAGCAGCTGGTGAAGCGGTCCGGCAGGCTCAGCGGACCCGAGGCCGACGAGCTCGTCGAGCTGTACCAGCGCGTCACGACGCACCTGTCGACCGTGCGCAGCCAGGCCCCGGACCCCGCCACCGTCGAACGCCTCTCGGCCCTGGTCGCGGGCGCGCGCTCGGCGCTGACCGGCGCGCACACCCCGGCGTGGCGCGTGGTCACCCGCTTCCTCACCCACCGCCTGCCCGCCGCGATCTACCTCGGCTGGCGCTGGTGGGTCCCGGCCGGGCTGGCGTTCTACCTGGTCACCGGCCTGATCGCGGCGTGGATCGCCTCGAACCCCGACGTGCGGGCGACCATCGCCGCGCCGGACGAGATCCGCGAGATGACCAAGGCCGGCGGCGGTTTCGAGGCCTACTACTCCAGCGACCCCGCCGGGTCGTTCGCGGCGAAGGTGTGGACGAACAACGCCTGGATCAGCGCCGCCTGCCTGTTGCTCGGCGTGCTGTTCGCGATCCCGCCGATCTACCTGCTCTTCACCAACGCCCTCAACGTCGCCGTCGCCATCGGCCTGATGTTCGGCGCGGGCCGCGGCGGGCTGTTCCTCGGACTGCTCGCGCCGCACGGGCTGCTGGAGCTGACGGCGGTGTTCGTCGCCGCCGGCATCGGGATGCGGCTGGGGTGGCAGGTGATCGACCCCGGCCGTCGCACCCGTGCCGCCGCCTTGGCCGCCGAGGGGCGGTCGGTGGTCGCCGTCGCGCTCGGGCTGGTGCTGGTCCTGCTGGTCTCCGGTGTGCTGGAAGGGTTCGTGACGCCGTCCGGGCTGCCGACGTGGGCCCGCGTCGGCATCGGGGTGGTCGCCGAGGTGCTGTTCCTGCTGTACGTGTTCGTGATCGGCAGGCGTGCGGCCCGGCAGGGCGAGACGGGCGACGTCGAGGCGAGTGAACGCGAGGACGTCGCCCCGGTCGCCGTTTAGAGCTTTCCTGCGGCCTTCAACGACAGGTAGCGGTCCGAGAGAGCACGTGGCAGGTCGTCGGGCAGTGCGTCCACGACGTCAACACCGTGCCGTGCAAGCAAAGCGGTGATGCGACGACGTTCGGCCAACGTCCGTTCCGCGGCAGCAGCGGCGTACACGGACTCCAAGTCCCCACGGCCCGACGCCATCGCGTGCACCGCCGGATCCAACACCGACGCGATCAACAACCGGTGCCGCGACGCCAAAGCCGGCAGCAGCGGCAGCAGACCGTGCTCGATCGACGGCTCCAGCGACGTCAGCAGCACGACCAACGACCGGCGTGACGCCCGGCGCAGCACCTCCGCGACCGCGCCGCGGGCGTCGAACTCGACCAGTTCCGCCTCCAACGGCGTCATCGCCCGCACCAGCACGGGCAGGGAGGCACGCGGCACCGATGCGCGGACCTTGTGGCTGAACGCCAGGAAGTCCACCTGGTCGCGGGCGTGTGATGCCAGTGCGGACAGCAACAGCGCGGCGTCCATCGACGTGTCCAGGCGCGGCAGGCCACCGAGAACGCCGTCCACCCGTCCGGCCGAGGTGCGGGACGTGTCGAGCACGATCGTCACCTGACGGTCCCGTTCCGGGCGCCACGTCCTCACCACCACGTCGGACGACCGGGCCGACGCACGCCAGTCGATCGAACGCACGTCGTCGCCGATGACGTAGGTGCGCAACGAATCGAACTCCGTGCCGGCACCACGGATCAGCGAGGCGCGACGGCCGTCCAACTCGCGCAGGCGCTCCAGCAAAGACGGGAGGTGGCGACGGCTGTGGAACGGCGGCAGCGCGCGCACGGTCCACGGAACCTCGTGTGAACCCTGCCGTGCCGCGATCCCCAACGGACCGAGGGACCGCACGGTCACACGGTCGGCAACGCGGTCACCTCGGCGCACGGGCCGTAGCTCGAAAGACAGGACACGCGAGCCACCAGGGGGCACGTCGACCGGAACGCGGTCCGCGACCACACCGGCGGAAGGCGCCCATGCGTCACGAAGAACGCCACGCAACCGACGTCCGGGGTTGTGCACCGTCAGCTGAACACTGCACAACTCGCCCGTGCGCACCGAGGTCGCCCCAGCGCGTGTGAAGGTCAACCGCCGGACACCCGCCGCCAACACCAAGTCGGCAGCCACGCACAGCACGAGAACGCCGAGCATGAGAAGGATGCCCTGCCACGACGGCAAGAGCAGTCCCACGACGAGGACGCCGATGAGCGCGAGCAGGCCCGCGCGGCCCGTGAGCGCCACGTCAGCGCGGCACCTGGACCGCGCCGAGCACGCCGTCCAGCACGCCGTCCGCCGTGACGCCCTCCAACTCGGCCTCCGGACGCAGCTCCAGCCGGTGCCGCAACGCGGGACGTGCGAGTGCCTTCACGTCATCGGGAGTCACGTAGTCACGGCCCGACAGCCACGCCCACGCGCGCGCCACGGCCAGCAGAGCCGTTGCACCACGTGGAGAAACACCCAGGCGCACCGCTGGAGACTCACGGGTCGCACGGCACACGTCGACGACGTACGCGATCACCTCGGGTGCCACGGTCAACGCGCGCACGGCAGCCGAACCGGCCTCTAGATGCGCGGCGCCGGCCACCGGTGACAGGGCGGAGAGATCACGCGGGTCGAAGCCGGACGCGTGCCGGGTGAGCACGTCGATCTCGTGCTCACGGGCCGGGATCGGCATCGTGACCTTCAGCAGGAACCGGTCCAGCTGCGCCTCGGGCAACGGGTAGGTGCCCTCGTACTCGACCGGGTTCTGGGTCGCCACGACGATGAACGGCGACGGCAGCGGCCGCGTCTTGCCGTCGGCGGACACCTGCCGTTCCTCCATCGCCTCCAGCAGCGCGGACTGCGTCTTCGGCGGCGTCCGGTTGATCTCGTCCGCGAGCAGCAGGTGGGTGAAGACAGGGCCCTCGCGGAACGAGAACGCCGCGTTGTGCGAGTCGTAGACCAGCGATCCGGTCAGGTCGCCGGGCATCAGGTCGGGCGTGAACTGCACGCGCGTGGTCGACAGGTCCAGCGCACGGGCCATCGCGCGCACGAGCAACGTCTTCGCGACGCCCGGCACGCCCTCCAGGAGCACGTGTCCCTTGCACAGCAACGCGAGGATCAACGACGTCACGGCGGCGTCGTTGCCGACCACCGCCTTGCCGATCTCCGCGCGCAACGCCACCAGCGCCGTGCGTGCTTCCTCTGTGGTGACAGTCATCCCTTGCGAACCTCGTTCTCCAGTGCGTCCAGCTCGGACGCGAGCGCGACCAGCCCCCGGTCGTCCACCGGCTCCTCGGAATACAGCACAGTCCTGATCTCCCCGGCAGGACGCGAGGTCCTGCGAGCGATCTCGTCGGACGGATCCTCGCCCGCCGGCAGACCCAGCAACGGCGTCAGCCGGTCGCGAACCGCCTGCCGCAGCACGGAAGCGGCGTGGGCCGAGGCACGTGACCGGCGGTAGAGCCGTGCGCGTCCCTCCACGGTCTCGGCGGCGCGCACCACGACCGGCAGCGGTTCCGGCACCACCCGGCCCAGCCGCCGCGCCCGCCACAGCGCGACCAGCACGGCCGCGATGCCGAGCTGCAGGGCGCCGAACTTCCAGCCGGCCGGCATCAGGTCGGTCAGCGACTTCTGCTGCGACCGGTCCGCGGCGGACGGCACGTACCAGACCAGCCGGTCGTGCTGACCCAGCAACGACAGCGCGAGCGCGGCGTTGCCCTCGGTGTCGAGGTCGCGGTTGGTGAAGATGCCGCCGTACCCGATCACCGTGATGGTGCCGGTGCGCACCAACGTCGAGTCGTAGCAACGCTGTTCGCCCTCGTAGACGAACCCGCCGGTGGTCGCCGCGCCTGCCTTCGACGCGAGCGGGCAGCCCGGCTGACGGGTCTCGGGTTCCACCTGGCCCACGCCGCCGGCGGGTGCCAGGAGCACGGTGGCGGCGGCGCGGCGGGTCAGGCCGGCGAGCCGCTCCGGGTCGATCAGGTTCGGCTGCGTCACGAACAGCGTCGCACCCTCCACGGAGGACGCGTTGTCGGTGAGCTCGACGCGCACGCCGTTCTGCTCCAGCAACCGGGCGACCGCGTGGCTGCCCTCCGGGCGGTACGAACGCGGGTCGAGCGAGCCGCCCTCGCCGCTGCCGCGCAGCAGCGTGATCACGACGGCCGCGAACAGGATGATCACGCCGATCAGCAGGGGGCCGCGCGCCGCCGTCCAGATCCGCCGCGCGTCGGGGGAGACCGTCGTCATCCGCGCACCCTGTCGTCGACGGAGACCAGCCGCCGGTACCCCTCGTCGGTCGCCGGAAGCCCGCCGTACCAGACGTCGTCGAACTGCACGGCCGCACCGCGCAGGTCACCGGCCAGCGCCGGAAGCGCCTGTCCCGCCTCGGCCGCGACCTCGTCGACGGTGCGCCCGGCACGCGCGTCGAGCACGCCGCGGTGTTCCAGCTCCCGCACGACGGCGCGGAACCGCTCGCGCACGGCCTCGGCGAGGTCACCGGCTTCCGCGGCGCGTTCGGCGGCGGCGCGGTGCTCGGCGGCGGTCATGACCGCTGTTCCGAACACCTTCGCGCCGGAGCGCACCGAACGGGCGGTGCGCCCGGTGCGCAGGCGGATGACGATCACGATGACCATCGCCACCACGACGAGCACCGTGACGGCGGTGATGCCGCTGACGCCGCCCGCCCCGGCGAACAGCTCGCCGAGGCGGTCCAGCACCCAGTCGATCGCGCGTTCCAGCGGGTTCGGGTCGTCGGAGACGTACGCGGGGTCGCTGAGCTCCCGTGCGGCCGCCTCGCGGGCCTCGTCCCGTCCGAGATCTACCGGTACGTCAGATACCGCCATGCCCCGCGGCCCGCTGGAGTTCGATGTCCATGCCCTCGGCGCGCATCCGGCGGTCGACGTAGAGCAGCACGGTGACGGCGGAGCTGAACGGCAGCGTGATCGTCGAGGCGATGATCGCGCCGATCGTCGCCAGGATGAGCGAGCCGATGCTGAGCGCCGCCGCCGGGTCGGCGCTGAAGCCGGTGCTCGCCGAGCCGAGGATGCCGAACGGCAGGCTGATGATCCAGCTGATGACCGAGCTGATGACGACCGTGAGCAGCAGGACGCCGAACGTGCGCCACCACGCGCCCTTCACGAGGGCCTTCGAGCGGCCGAACGCGGTGCCGACGCCGCAGCGCTCCAGCACCAGCGCGGGCGTGACGAGCGCGAACAGCACCCACAGGTAGATGCCGGGGATGCCGCAGAAGATCAGGCCGACGGTGATCGCCAGGCCGGACAGCAGCGTCGCGCCGAGCAGCGGCAGCAGACGCGGCTTGAACTCCTCCCACGCCTGCGCGAACGTGACGGGCTCGCCCAGCACGGCGTGGCCCACCACGACGGTGATGAAGCCGGACAGGAACACCGTGCCGAACAGCAGCGGGAGGATGCTCAGGAACGTGCCGCCGAAGAAGCCGACCATGGAGTCGCGGAACTGGTCGAGGATCTGCTCGTCCGTCATCGCGTTCGGGTCGAGCGTCGCCAGCGCGGTGAGGTCGTCGAGGAACGGCAGCTGCACCAGCAGGCCGATGATCTGCGTGATCGCCGCCACGATCGCGGCCGCGCCGATGATCAGCTTCGGGTAGCGGCGCATCGTGGTGATCGCGCCGTCCACGATCTCGCCGACGGCCAGTGGGCGCAGCGGGATCACACCGGGCTTGATCGACGGCTGCGCGCCCGGCGGGGGCGGCGCGTAGTAGCCGGGAGGCTGCTGCTGCGGCTGCTGGTTCGGTTGCTGGTCGGGTGAGGACCAACCAGGCGTTTCGGACATATCGGCTACCCCCGGTCGTGGTGTGAGCGGCATCCTGCCAGATCAGGGCTGTCGCCACTGAGCAAGCTGATCACGAAACGAGCTCGGTCCGCGCCCTGGCGGGCGTCGTGCGGCGCATGCCCGCGTCCACGCACCGCCTGACCACCTGCGGCTGCTCGCGCATCAGCCTCAGCCCGCGCCTGACCAGCGTCGGAACCGGTTTGCGCGCCTCGGCGACGTCCCTGGCGAACCGGCGGACGAACGTGACCGGCGGACTGGGCGCGAGCACGATGGCGTCCCTGAGCACACCGGCCTCCCCGGCGCCCCGCACCAGCAGGTCCGCGAAGAGGCCCTCGGCGATGAACGCGGGCGCGTCGCCCAGCTCGATCGTCTGCGTGCCGACGGCCCGGTCCTCGCTGATCGAGTAGACCGGCGCCTCGACCTTGCCCGTGTCCGACAGCTCGATGATCGCCTGCAGGGCCTTGTCGGCGTTCCAGGAACCGACGTCGTCCCAGTCCGCGCGGCCGTGCTCGTCGCGCGGCAGCAGGGGATCGTCGCCGTCGCGGTAGAAGTCGTCGAGGCGCAGGACGGGCCAGCCGAGGTGGGCGGCGAGGGTCGACTTGCCGGAGCCGGACGGTCCGGCGAGCAGCACGGCGCGGGGGATGGGCACGGGACGCGATCCTCGCACATGACCTAGGCTCGAACGCATGAGCGAAGGTCTGTTCGACGAGGGCCTCTTCGGCGCGACCGACGAGGAGAAGGCCGAGCGCATCGCGGCCAACGCCCCGCTGGCCGTGCGGATGCGTCCGGCCCTGCTGGACGAGGTCGTCGGTCAGGACCACCTGCTCGGGCCGGGCGCGCCGCTGCGCCGCCTGGTCGAGGGCGCCACCCCGGCGTCCGTGATGCTCTACGGCCCTCCCGGCACCGGCAAGACGACGCTGGCGACGCTGGTCTCCAAGGCGACCGGGCGGCGTTTCGTGGCGCTGTCGGCGTTGTCGGCGGGCGTCAAGGAGGTGCGGTCGGTCATCGACGAGGCCCGGCGCCGCCTCGTGCGGTCCGGCGAGTCGACCGTGCTGTTCATCGACGAGGTGCACCGGTTCTCCAAGACCCAGCAGGACGCCCTGCTGGGCGCCGTCGAGGACCGGATCGTGCTGCTGGTCGCGGCCACGACGGAGAACCCGTTCTTCTCGGTGGTGTCACCGTTGCTGTCGCGGTCCCTGGTGCTGCAGCTCAAGTCCCTGACCGACGACGGCGTGCGGTCGGTCATCCGGCGCGCGGTGTCCGACGAACGCGGCCTGGGCGGGTCCGTGGTGCTGGAGCCCGATGCCGAAGACCACCTGATCCGGCTGGCGGGAGGCGACGCGCGCCGCTCGCTGACCGCGCTGGAGGCGGCGGCGGACTCGGCGCTGGCGTCGAACGACGGCGCGATCACGCTGCCGCTGCTGGAGTCCACAGTGGACAAGGCGGCGGTCCGCTACGACCGCGACGGCGACCAGCACTACGACGTGACGTCGGCGTTCATCAAGTCGATCCGCGGCTCCGACGTCGACGCGGCCCTGCACTACCTCGCGCGCATGATCGAGGCGGGCGAGGACCCGAGGTTCATCGCACGGCGGCTGGTGATCCACGCCAGCGAGGACGTGGGCATGGCGGACCCGACGGCGTTGCAGACGTGCGTCGCGGCGGCCCAGGCCGTGCAGCTCATCGGGTTGCCGGAGTGCGCCCTGAACCTCGCGCAGGCCACGATCCACCTCGCCACCGCGCCGAAGTCGAACGCCGTCACGACGGCGATCTACTCCGCCATCGAAGACGTCCGCAAGGGCGCCATCGGCTCTGTGCCGGCACATCTGCGGGACGGGCACTACGCGGGCGCGGCGAAGCTGGGCAACGCCCAGGGGTACCGGTACCCGCACGACGTCCCGGAAGGCGTGCTGACGCAGCAGTACGCGCCGGACGACCTCGTCGGACGCGACTACTACGAGCCGACGGGCCGCGGAGCCGAACGCGCGGTGGCGGAACGGCTGCCCAAGTTGCGGCGCGTCATCAGGGGCGAGTGATCCGCGTAGTTTCTGCGGCGCGTGATCAGGGGCGAGTGATCCGCGTAGTTTCTCCGGTGTGACGATCAGAGAAGACTTCCTGACCACGGCCCGCATCGCGCTCGACCTCCTGCGCCACGACGAGGTCGCGCGAAACTGGGACAAGCCGAGCGCGCTGCCCGAGTTCGGCGTCAGCGGCCTGGCGGGCCACCTCGCCTACCAGGTCCTGCCCCTGCCGTCGATGATCTCCACGCCCGTGGGCGACGAGCCGGTCGTGCCGCTGATGGAGCACTACGCGCGGGCGAA
>NZ_DATLEC010000243.1:0-43676 GCF_035525475.1 Lentzea sp.
CACCGCTCACCGGCGGTTCACAAGGCTGTCCGGCTCGCTTCGCATCGCGGCTTCGGGTGTGCCTTGGCTTCGCCGTTGGCCCGCGTTGCCGTGTGGGTGGTTGCCTTGCGTTGGTGCCGTGCGAGTGGCTGCCTGTGGGGATCAGGGAGTGGTGATTACCTGACCCGCCCAGGAAAGGCCGCCGCCGAAGGCGAAGAGGAGGACTGGCTGGCCTGACGGGAGCTCGCCGCGTTCCACCATCTTCGACAGGGCGAGTGGGACCGAAGCCGCCGAGGTGTTGCCCGAGACGACTACATCGCGGCCGATCACCACGTCGTCGCGGAGCTTGAGCTTGCGGGTCATCGCTTCGATGATGCGGAGGTTCGCCTGGTGCGTGACCACGCCTGCGAGGTCGGTGGTGGCGATGCCCGCGCGTTCGCAGGCCTGGGCCGCGATCGAAGGAAGTTCGCTGGTGGCCCAGCGGAAGACTGCTTGGCCTTCCTGCTCGAAGCGCGGCTGCCACTCGTTCACCAGGCGGACCGTGTTGCTGCGGGAGGGGTCTGAGCCCCAGGTGACGGGGCTGATGCCGGCGTTGTCGGAGGCGCTGACCACCGCTGCGCCCGCGCCGTCGCCCAGCAGGATGCAGGAGGAACGGTCGGTCCAGTCGACCAGGTCGGACATCTTTTCCGCGCCGATCACCAGTGCGTGGTGGGCGGCGCCTGCTCGGATGGTGTGGTCTGCGGTGGCCAGGGCGGTGCAGAAGCCCGCGCAGGCGTTGTTCAGGTCGAAGCACACTGCTGTGGGAATGCCCAGGCGTGCGGCCACCTGGGCTGCGGTCGACGGGCTGCGGTCTATGGCGGAGCAGGTGGCCACGATGACCTGGCCGATGTCGGACGGGGCCAGGCCCGAGTTCGCCAGGGCCTTGGCGGCTGCGCTGGAGGCCATGTCCGCCACGGTTTCCGTGGGAGCGGCGATGCGGCGGGTGGAGATGCCGGTGCGCTGGAGGATCCACTCGTCGTTCGTGTCGACCATCTTTTCCAGGTCGGCGTTGGTCAGCACCCGTTCTGGTTGGTGGTGGCCTAGCGCTACGACACGGGATCCGGACACGGTGGCTCCTTCTGCGAGGCCTGGACTGCGACGCGGCGAATATAGCAACCGATCGGTCGGTAGCTAAAGGGTCGTAAACTGTGACGATGAGCCCGCGCCGATCCGTTGCCGACACGCTGGAGACCCGGCAGCGCATCCTGGACCGGAGTCTCGCCATCGCTTCGGCCGAAGGGCTCGAGGGGTTGACGATCGGGCGGCTCGCCGCCGAGCTCGGGATGAGCAAGGCCGGGTTGCTGGGGCACTTCGGGACCAAGGAGGCGTTGCAGCTCGCGGTGGTCGACCAGGCCGCCGAGGTCTTCCAGCGCGAGGTGCCGCGCAAGGTCAAGCAGATGCCGTCCGGGCTGACGCGGCTCAAGGCGGTCACCGAGGCGTGGGTGTCGTACCTCGAGCGCAACGTGTTGCCAGGGGGCTGCTTCTTCACGGCGGCCACAGCGGAGTTCGACGGGCGGAGCGGGCCGGTGCGGGACGCGCTGGCCGGCATGAACGCGTTGTGGCGCCGCGACCTGAGGATCCACATCCGGCGGGCGGTCAGCGATGGCGAGCTGCCGGGGGACGCGGACGTCGACCAGCTGATCTACGAGATCCTCGGGGTCATGCTGGCGCTCAACCACTTCCTGCAGCTGGAGCGCGACGCCGCCGCGCCGCGCAGGGCCCGTCAGGCGTTGGAGCGGTTGCTCACGAAGTGATTCACGATCGCCGCGATCTCGGCCGGTCGTTCGACGACCATGCCGTGCGTCGCGTCGATCTCGTGCACGCGGACGTTCGGGCAGATGGTCGGCAGGTCGCGGCGCAGGCCCGCTCGGTGGGCGTCCATCAGTGGCAGGAGATCGGGCGGTACCGGCAGGTTCCTCGTGGCGAGGACGAGCAGGAACGGGCTGGTCGCCTTGGCGAAGACCGGCAGCGCGTCCATGAACTCCGGTGCGGTGCGCAAGAACGACGTGATCGAGCGGTCCGGGCGGGTGATCGTCTCCAGCTGGGCGGTGAAGAGGGCGTTCAGGCGTGCCAGGCCGGTCTGGAGCTGCTCGTCGGGCAGTCCCGCGTAGTTCTCCGGATCCGTTGTGGCGGAACGGTGTCCGTCCAAGCTCACCGCGGCCGGGCACGACGGGTGCCGGAGCGCCCACATGGCGGCGAGGATGCCGCCCAGTGAGTGGCCGACGACCACGGGGTCTGCTAGTCCGAAGTGGACGGTTGTCGTGTCGAGGTCGTCGAGAACGGCCTCCCAGTCCCACGGGCCGTCGGGGGACTGGCCGTGCCCGCGCAGGTCCACGGCCACCGCACGGCCGTTCAGCTGCGGTGCAAGCGTCTCCCACACCGACATGTCGCCGCCCAGGCCGTGCAGGAGCAGGAACGGCTGACCGCCGGAGCCGTACTCGCGAGCCGCCAGTTTCACTGTTGTCTCCTCAGGCTGAGCCGTGCGCGGATCGAGTCGACGGTCACGCCGCCGTCGGCGTGGCGCACGAGCTTGTCGCGGTTGACCAGGTCGTGGACGCCCTGGCGGGTGATGCCGAGCATCGCGCCGGCCACCCCGAAGGACACGCCCTGCTTGCTCGGGTGGCCGACGCGACGGGCGGCCACCCGGCCCAGCGGCGTCGACCACCACGTGTCGGGCGGGTCGAACGGGGTGTCGCCGGGGTGCAGCACCGTCATGAGGCGGACCGCGGTCTGCCGGGCCACCGCGTCGTCCGGGCCCAGCAGCTGTGCCGCCCACATCTCGGCGTCGGCCTCGACGGAGTGCCGCAGACCGGTGAGATCGGCCTGCGGCAGAAGGATCTCGAGCGGGTCGAGCAGACGGCTCGTCACGAGCCGGATCAGGTCGTTCCGCAGGTCGACGTGCTCCGAGGTGGTCGCCACTTGACAGACGATAGCAAGTACTTGACGCCTGTCGTCAAGTAGTTACGATCGCGGACGTGGAGTTCCGGGTGCTCGGGCCGGTGGAGTGCTACGCCGACGACGGCGTGCGCCTGGGCCTGGGGCCGCCCAAGCAACGGGCCGTGCTGGCGCTGCTGCTCGCCGAGCCGGGCCAGGTGGTGCCGGTCGACCGGCTGGTCAGCGCGCTGTGGGACGACGCGCCGCCCAAGACGGCGCTCAAGAACCTCCAGGTGTACGTCTACCAGCTGCGCAAGGTCGTCGGATCTCGGTTGGAGTCGCGTCCGCCCGGCTACCTGATGTCGGTCGGTCCCGCCGAGCTGGACCTCATCCGGTTCACCGAGCTGCTCGACATCGCCAGGCAAGAGCGTACGCCGCAGCGCTATCGGGAGGCGCTCGCGTTGTGGCGCGGGCCCGCGCTGGCCGACCTCGCGAGTTCCGGGCTGCTGGGTGGAGTCGTTGCGCAGCTGGAGGAACTGCGGCTCGCTGCCCGCGTCGAGTGCGCCGAGGCGGAGCTCGACCTCGGCCGGCACGGTGAAATCGTCGCGGACCTCACCGAGTGGGTGCGCGAGCACCCGTTGAACGAACGCCTGCGCGAGCAGCAGATGCTCGCGCTGCATCGCGCGGGACGGCCCGCCGAGGCGCTCTCCGCCTACCTGGAGTGCCGCCGGGTGCTGCTGGACGAGCTCGGCGTCGAGCCGGGGGAGTCGTTGCGGCGGCTTCAGGCCGAGATCCTGCGCGCCAAACCCGTTGGGGCGGCGGCGATCCGGCAGCTGCCGCCGGACGTGGTGCCGTTCTTCGGCCGCAGCCGCGAGATGGGGCTGGTGAAGGCGCAGCTCCGTCAGGACGGGGTCGCGGTGTGCGTGATCACCGGGCAGGCGGGCGCCGGCAAGTCGGCGCTCGCGGTCAGGGCGGCCCACGAGATCGCGCCGGGGTTTCCGGACGGCCAGCTCTACGCCGATCTGTCCGACGGCGCCTCCGACCGGGTGTTGAGCCAGTTCCTGCGTGCGCTGGGGGAACGGCCCGGTGATGAGGAGGTGTTGCGGTACCGGTCGCTCACCGCGTCACGGCGGCTGCTCGTGGTGCTGGACAACGTCGCCAGCACGTCCCAGGTCAAGCGCTTGCTGCCCACCGGCTCCGGCTCGGTCGCGCTGATCACGTCACGGCTCCCGCTCGCGTCGTTGCACGACGCGTCGCACGTGAAGCTCGGCGCCCTGCCGTTGAACGAGGCCCTCCAGCTCCTCGAAGGGGTTGCCGGGGAGGTCGAGGACGCGGCGGAGCTCGTGCGCTGGTGCGGAGGTCTGCCTCTCGCGCTGCGGATCGCGGGCGCTCAGCTCGCCGCACGTCCACAGTGGACGGCAGCCTTTCTGGCCTCACGGCTTGCCGACGAGACCCGCCGGCTCGGGCTCGGTGACGTCGCGGTGCGCTCGGCGTTCGAGGTCAGCTACGCCGAGCTGCGTTCTCCCGCCGCGGCACGGGTCTTCCGCCTGCTCGGTCTCGTGGACGGGCCGGACTTCTCGGTCGCGGCGGCGCGGGCGTTGACCGACGTGCCGGACGTCGGGGAGTTGCTCGCCGAACTGGCCGGCGCGCACCTCGTCGAGGAACCGGTGCCCGGCCGGTTCGCCCTGCACGACCTGCTGCGGGTGTTCGCCCGTGAGCGCTGCCGCGGCTCGGAGGCGTCCGGGGAACGGGAGCCGGCGCTGGAGCGGCTGCACAAGCACTACCTGGAAGCCCTGTCGGACACCCCTTCCGACCTCTGGCTCGCGGAGGAGCGCGACAACCTGATCGCCGCCGCGCACCAGGCCTCGCCGGCCGACGCGATCGCGTTCGCCGCCGGGCTCTCCTGGTACTTCCGCCGCCGGTCCGAGGTGGCGGACTGGGCCGCGGTGAACGTGCTCGCCCTGGAAGCGGCCCGGTCGCTGGGCGATGTCCGCGCGGAAGCGCAGGCGTTGAAGGAACTCGGCGCGGCCTGCGAGCGCGGGTTCAGGTTCGCGGAAGCTCAGCAGCACTGGACGGAGGCGCTCGCGCTGGCCCGCTCGCTGCACGACCGGCGGCTCGAAGCCGTGACGCTCAACAACCTCGGCATCGTGCACTGGCGCCGCCGCGACCTGCCCGCGGCGGTGGCGTCACTAGAGGCGTCGCTGACGTTGCGCGAGGAGTTGGACGACGCGCAGGGCGCCGCCTACGTGCGCACGAACCTGGGGCTGGTGCACGCGGCGCTGGGTGACCTCCCGGCGGCTTTGGCCTGCTACGAGGAGACCCTGACGACGTTGCGCGCGTGCGGCGACAGGTCGGGCGAACTGCACGCGTTGGCGAACATGGCCGACGCCCACCGCCGGCTCGGGTCCCTGGACAGGGCTTTGGAACGGGCGGAGGAGGCGTTGCCGCTCGCGCGGTCGGTGGGGGACAGGCAGGTCGAGGCCGGGGTGCTGCTCGACCTCGGCATCGTGCACGAGCTGGCCGGACGGGTCGCCGAGGCGCGTGCGTCGTACGCGGGGGCCGTCGAGCTGTCGCGGCGGATCGGGTTCCGCTGGGGCGAGTCCGAAGCGTCCAGGAAGCTCGCGGCGCTGCCCGTTCAGTGAGCCGAACGGCCTAGTCTGGATCACGTGGAACTGCTGCACCTCCGGTACTTCGTCGCGGTCGCAGAAGAGCTCAACTTCTCGGCGGCCGCGCGCAAGCTGCACATGGCCGCGTCGCCGTTGAGCCAGCGCATCAAGGACCTGGAGCACGAGCTGGGGCGCCCGCTCTTCGACCGCAGCACCCACCACGTGGCGCTGACGGACGCCGGCAGTGCCCTGTTGCCGATCGCGCGGGACGTGCTCGACCGGGTCGGGTCCATCAGGTGGCGCCTCGACCAGGCGGCGAAGCCCGCGCGGTCGACCGTGTTCGTCGGCATGCCGGCTGGGGTCCACCCGGCGTTGCGGGAACGGCTGGCCGTGCTGGCGGAACGGGTCGGTGAGCGGTTCGAGGTCAAGCGGTGGCCGGGGACGACGACGGACCTGGTCGCGGCGGTGAAGGACGGCAGGCTCGCGCTCACACTGGCGCGGTTGCCCGTGCAGGAGGCCTCTCTCGAGACTCTCCATGTGATGACGGAACGCCTTGGTGCCGTGGTGCCCGCCGACCAGTTCGAGAACAGGGAATCCGTCACACTGGCCGATCTCGCCGATCTCGCCTATGCGAAATCACCGGAGGAAATCATGCCCGCGTATTTCGAGCAGCTGGACAGGCAACTGCACGAGCTGGGCATCAAAAAGCGCATCCAGCTCAGCAACACCGGCTACCAGGGCACGTCGGAGATCGTGTCGAGCGGGCTCGGGTTCTCCGTCTCGATGCTCGACGAGGACAGCGCCATGCAGGGCTATCGCTTGGAGAACATGGCGATCCTGCCCTTCGAGGACTTCCGGGCGCAGCTCGACACGGGGCTGCTGTGGCGGCGCGACCGAGGCGAGCAGGACATCGCGGAAATAGTGGAAACCGCCCGCGAGATCTTCGCGGAGCCCATCGTCAGATAATGGTGTGACCGCTGTGGTCATACCATTGTTCGCGACTTGATCGTTCCCTTTTCCGCTGTTCGTCACTAACTTCGGTGGTGCAGGACGAACAGGTGCGAAAGGACGAACGATGAAGGACATCACCGCCGGTCCGCTGGACGGCGTGCGGGTGATCGACCTCTCGACCGTGGTGATGGGCCCGTACGCGGCCCAAATCCTCGGAGACCTCGGCGCCGACGTGATCAAGATCGAGTCGCCTGTGGACACCGTCCGCAACGGCCGTTACCGCACCACGCCGGGCATGACGCCGCTGAGCCTCAACGTCAACCGGAACAAGCGCAGCGTCGCTCTGAACCTGAAGGATCCCGGCGAGCGCGAGACCGCTCTCAAACTGATCGACACGGCTGACGTGCTGATCACCAACATGCGGCCCGGCGCGCTGAGCAGGCTCGGCATGGACTACGCCGACGTCGCCGCGCGCAACCCCGGACTGGTCTACGCCCACGCCCAGGGCTTCCGCGGAGACTCCGACCGCGCGGGGATCGCCGCCTACGACGAGACGATCCAGGGCGCGTCCGGCCTGGTGGACATCGCGAACCGCGCCCTCGGCCGGCCCGTCTACCTGCCGACGATCATCGGCGACAAGGTGTCGTCGCTGACCATCGCCTACAGCGTGCTCGCCGCGCTCGTGCACCGGAACGCCACCGGTGAGGGTCAGCGGGTCGAGGTCCCCATGGCCGACACGATGATCGCGTTCAACCTGGTGGAGCACCTCTCCGGCCACACGTTCGTGCCGGAGGAGGGGCCGACGGGCTTCACCCTGTCGATGGCCAAGGGGCACCACGCCGTGCACACCAAGGACGGCCTCGCGTGCGTCGTGCCCTACAACCCGCAGAACTTCCGCGACTTCTTCGCCGCCGCCGGACGTCCCGACCTGGTCGAGGACCCACGTGTCGCGGGGGAGCGGATCGACCCCGGCCACAGCGACGACCTGATGGGCCTGGCCGACGAGTGCGCGTCCGCGCTGACCACCGAGGAGTGGGGCGAGGTGTGCGCGAAGCACAGCATCCCGTTCGGGCCGGTGCTGGAGCTCGACCGGGCGCACGAGGACGACTACGTCTGCGGCGGTCACCTGCTCGACGTCGTGCGGCACCCCACCGAGGGCGAGATCCGCTCGATCGGCATCCCCGTCCGGTTCTCCGCCACGCCCGCCACCGTCCGCCGCCAGGCGCCGTTGCCCGGCGCGGACACCGCCGAAGTGTTGAAGGAGCTGTCATGAACGAGGTTCGCACCGAACGCGTCGGCTCGGCGCTGCTGATCACGATCGACCGCCCGGAAGCCCGCAACGCCGTGAACGCGACCGTCGCCACCGCGCTGTCCGCCGCTCTGGACGAGCTGGAAGCGACCCCGGAACTGCGCGTGGGCGTGCTCACCGGAGCGGGCGGGTCGTTCAGCGCGGGCATGGACCTCAAGGCCGCGCTGAAGGGCGAGTCGCCGGTCGTCGGCGATCGAGGGCTCGGCGGTCTCACCGAGGCCGAGCTCGGCAAGCCGCTGATCGCCGCGGTCGAGGGGTTCGCGCTGGGCGGCGGGTTCGAACTGGCACTGGCCTGCGACCTGGTCGTCGCCGCCGACGACGCGAAGTTCGGGTTGCCCGAGGTCAAGCGCGGCCTGATCGCCGCCGCCGGGGGAGTCGTCCGCCTGCCGCGACGGATCCCGCACCACCTCGCGATGGAGCTGCTGCTCACCGGCGAGCCGATCGACGGCCGCCGTGCCGGCGAGCTGGGCCTGGCCAACCGGGTCGTGCCGAACGGCGAGACCGCCGCGGTCGCCCTCCAGCTGGCCGAGCAGATCGCGCTGAACGCCCCGCTGGCGCTCGCCGCCGTCAAGGCCGTCGTGCGGTCGCAGGATCCCTGGGCCGCGCAACGCACTGAGAGCGCCCGGTTGATGACTACCGCCGACGTCCGCGAGGGCATGACCGCCTTCGCCGAACGCCGCGCTCCACAGTGGACGGGGCGGTGACCGTGCTCGGCATCACACCGCTGACCGCGCCCGCGTTTCCCGCGGTGCGGCCCCGGTTCTTCGACCGCGAGTACCTGAACATCGTGTACCGGACGGATCCCGAGGCGCTGCGGGCCGTCGTCCCGGCGCCGCTCGAGATCGACGAGCCGCTCGTCCGGTTCGAGGTCATGAAGATGAACGACGTCACCGGCTACGGCCCCTACACCGAGGCCGGCCAGGCGGTCCAGGTCGTCTTCGACGGCGAACGCGGCGAGTACCTGCACGCGATGTACCTCGACAGCTTCGCCGCCACCGCGTCCGGCCGCGAGGTCAGCGCCTACCCGAAGGTCATGGGCTCGCCGGAGCTCTACGTCGACAGCGGTGCCCTGGTCGGCACGCTCGACTACGGCACCTTGCGGGTGGCGACGGCCACGATGGGGTACAAGCAGTACGAACTGGACACGCGCAAGGCTGAGGCGGAGATCACGGTTCCCACGTTCATGCTGAAGACCATTCCTCACTATGACGGATCGTTGCGGGTGCAGGAGCTCGTGCGCACGGAGATCACCGACGTGGTGGTCAAGGCCGCGTACACCGGCCCGGCGCGCCTGCAGCTGTTCCAGCACGTCCTCGCGCCGCTCGCCGACCTCCCCGTGCTCGAGGTCGTCTCCGCCAGCCACATCATCACCGACCTGACGCTCGCTCCCGCCAAGCCGGTTCACGACTACTTGGAGGAAGCATGAAGACCGTCGCAGTCGTCGGGGCCGGTGTCATCGGCCTGTCCTGGGCCCGCCTGTTCGCCGAGCACGGCATGACCGTGCTGGTCACCGACCCGAGGCCGGACCTCGCCGAGGTCGTGCCCGATGGCGTCCAGGTGGCGCAGGGCGTCGCCGAAGCCGTGCGGGACGCGGACTTCGTGCAGGAGAACGGCCCCGAGGACCTCCAGTTCAAGAAGGACCTCTTCGCCGAGCTGGTCCGGGAGGCGCCCGAGCACGCCCTGCTGCTCAGCTCGTCGTCCGCGATCCCCTCCACCGCGTTCACCGAGGGCATCGACGGCTCGCGAGTCCTGATCGGACACCCGTTCAACCCGCCGCACGTGATGCCGCTGGTCGAGGTCGTGCCGGGGGAGCAGACCTCGGAAGACTCGATCACCAGGGCCGTCGGGTTCTACCGCTCCGCCGGGCGCACTCCGGTCGTCGAGCGCAAGGAGATCCCCGGTTTCGTCGGCAACCGCCTGCAGGCGGCGCTGTCCCGCGAGGCCGCCTACCTGGTCGAACAGGGCGTCGTCACGCCCGCCGACCTGGACACCGTCGTCACCGGCTCGCTCGGCCTGCGCTGGGCGACCGTCGGCCCGTTCCTCGGCGCCCACCTCGGCGGTGGCCCCGGTGGGTACCGCCACCTCGCCCAGCACATCGGCGCCTCCATGCGCGACCTGGAGCTGGGCACCCCGTCGCACGATCCCGAACGGCTGATCAAGGCCGTGGAAGACGCTTACGGCTCCTCCACGTACTCGGCGCTCGCCGAGGCGCGCGACCGCAGGCAGCTCGCCGTTCTGACCGCATTGGAGGAGAACTGATGGACCGCGTGGAAGACCAGCTAACCGCCGACTTCTACAACTACGAGGCGCTGCTGAGCGACGAGGAGCGCAAGATCCTGCTCGGCGCCCGCGAGTTCATGACCACCGAGGTCAAGCCTCTGGTGAACGACGCATGGGGCAAGGGCGAGTTCCCGCACGAGCTGATCGACAAGTTCCGCGGGGCCGGCCTCACCGCGTTGTCGTACGAGGGCTACGGCGAGCACCCCGCCGCCGTCAGCAACCTGCTCACCGGCATGCTGGCGATGGAGATGACCCGCACGGACGCGTCGGTCGCGACGTTCTTCGGCGTCCACAACGGACTCGCGATGTACTCGATCTACTCCGGCGGCTCGCAGGAGCAGCGCGACCGCTGGCTGCCCGCCATGGCCGCGATGGACAAGATCGGCGCCTTCGCGATGACCGAACCGCTCGGCGGCTCCGACGTGGCGGGCGGCATGCGCACCACCGCGAAGCGCGACGGCGACGCGTGGGTCCTCAACGGCGCCAAGAGGTGGATCGGCAACGCCACCTTCGCCGACTACGTCGTGGTGTGGGCGCGCGACCTCGACGACAACCAGGTCAAGGGCTTCGTCGTCGAGAAGGGCACGCCCGGCTTCGTCGCGGAGAAGATCGAGGGCAAGATCGCGTTCCGGATCGTCGAGAACGCCGAGATCACCCTCACCGACGTCCGCGTGCCGGAGGAGAACCGGTTGCAGGGCATCAACTCGTTCCGCGACGTCGCGGAGATCCTGCGCGCCACCCGCGGCGGCGTCGCGTGGCAGGCGCTCGGCGTGATGATCGGCGCCTACGAGCTCGCCCTCGCCTACGCGAAGGAGCGCGAGCAGTTCGGCCGCCCGATCGCCGGTTTCCAGATGGTGCAGGACAAGCTGGTGCAGTCGCTCGGCAACATCACCGCCTCGTGGGGCATGCTCGTGCAGCTGGCGCGTTTGCAGGACGCGGGCATCTTCCGGGACGAGCACTCGTCGCTCGCCAAGGCGTTCGTCACCTCCCGGATGCGCGAGGTCGTCGCCTGGGCGCGCGAGATCTTCGGCGGCAACGGCATCGTGCTCGGCTACGACGTGGCGCGCTTCTTCGCCGACGCCGAGGCGATCTACTCGTTCGAGGGCACCCGCGAGATGAACACTCTGATCGTGGGCAAGGCCATCACCGGGAAGAGCGCCTTCGTGTGAGGCCGCGCGGTTGACCCCGCGCCTGAGCAGGAGCAACCTGTCGAATTGAAGACTTCTTCAATTCGACAGGTCGTGATGCCGTGAACGAGTTCAGGGACAACCTCCTCGCCCGCATCGAACAGGCGGAGGAGGCCGTGCGCGAGGCCACGGAACGGCAGGACGCCTACGGCGCGGAAGTGCACGGCGCCGATCTGGCCAACCTGAGGCGACTGGCTGCCGAGCACGGTGTGAAGTGACCGTGCCGGTCCTGCTCTGCCAGGCCAAGGCGCAGTTCTTCCGCATGCTCGGGCACCCGGTGCGCATCCGGGTGCTGGAGCTGCTGCTGGACGGGCCGAAGGCGGTGCGGGACCTGCTCGCCGAGATAGACGTCGAGGCCTCGAACCTGTCCGCGCAGCTGGCCGTGCTGCGCAGATCGGGGATCGTCACGGCGACCCGCGAGGGTTCGACGGTGGTCTACGTCCTCGCGGGGGCCGACGTGGCCGAGCTGCTCGGAGTGGCCAGGCGCATCCTCACGGAGGTGCTGGCGGGCCAGAACGAGCTGCTGGTGGAACTCAGGAAAGAAGCCGTGCGCTGATGGCGTGATCCGGAACGCTGCCGGACCACACCACTAGGAATGACCGGCGATGCGGTGCGGCTCGTACGCGGACTCGAGCGAGCGCACCTCGTCGTCGGTCAGCTCGACGTCCAGCGCCGCCACCGCGTCGTCGAGCTGCGCCGGCTTGGTCACGCCGACGATCGGCGCCGTCACGACCGGGTTGCGCAGCAGCCACGCCAGCGCGACCTGCGCCCGTGACACGCCACGGGCCGAAGCGACCGCGGCCACCTGCTCGACGATCGCGCGGTCCGACTCGACGTACAGGGTGGACCCGAACTCGTCGGTCTCGGTGCGCGCCGTCGTCGCGTCCCAGTCGCGGGTCAGGCGGCCCCTGGCCAGCGGGCTCCACGGGATCACGGCGACGCCCTGGTCCGCGCACAGCGGCAGCATCTCGCGTTCCTCCTCGCGGTAGAGGAGGTTGTAGTGGTTCTGCATCGACACGAACCGCGTCCAGCCGTTCTGCCGTTGCGTGAACAAGGCCTTCGCGAACTGCCAGGCGTACATCGACGACGCGCCGATGTAGCGGGCCTTGCCGGACTTCACCACGTCGTGCAGTGCCTCCAGCGTCTCCTCCAGCGGGACGGACGCGTCGAAGCGGTGGATCTGGTACAGGTCCACGTAGTCGGTGCCCAGGCGGCGCAGCGAGTCGTCGATCTCGGTGAAGATCGCCTTGCGGGACAGCCCGGCGCCGTTCGCCCCGTCGCGCATGCGGCCGTGCACCTTGGTGGCCAGCACGACGTCCTCGCGGCGCGCGAAGTCGAGCAGGGCGCGTCCGGTGATCTCCTCGGAGGAACCGGCGGAGTAGACGTTCGCGGTGTCGAAGAAGTTGATGCCGGCGTCGAGGGCGGCCTTGATGAACGGCCGGGACTCCTCCTCCGCCAACGACCACGCGTGGGTGCCCCGCGATGGGTCTCCGTAGCTCATCATGCCGAGACAGATCTCCGACACGTCCATGCCGGCGAGCTTGGTGTAGCGCACGGTCAGCCTCTCAGGAAAACGACGGTCACGGCCGGGTGATGGTGGCGACAACCCGTTCAACATCAACCTAGTCCGGCTCGCCGGATCGTGCCTCGTTCCGACACGGCAGTGGCGATCGGGCCCGTGTGCCCGACCAGCGGTTTAGCGTCGCTTTCCCGGTGTCCGAGAGGAAAGCACATGACGATCGCCGAGCTGGTCGCGCCACCGAGGGACGTGCTGGAGCGCGTCCGCGCCGCGGTGGAGCCGCCGCTGCGGGCCGCGCTGGCCGGGCTTCCCGACGAGACCCGCGAGGTGGCCGAGTTCGCCCTGCGGCAGCAGGACTTCTCGACGGCCGCACTCGTGCTGCTCAGCGCCGGGGCCGTCGGCGGCACCGCGGACGTGACCGGCGTCGCGACGGCGCTGGAGCTCGCCGCCCTGCACGAACGGCTGCACTCCGACCTGATGGCCCAGGAGGCGAGCGCGCGGGCGGAGTTCGGGAGGGGCAGGGTCGTGGCGGCCGCGGACGCGTTGCTCTGCCTGGCCTTCGCGCGGCTCAGCAAGCCGTGGGTGATGATCCTCAACATCGCTCTTCTGTCCGTTGTGGACGGTTGCGTCCAGGAGATCGAGATGGACGAACGGGACGACGTCGACATGGCCGGGTACCTGGGGGTCGCGGCCGCGAAGCACAGCGCGCTGACGGCCGCGGCGTGCGAGATCGGCGCGCTGGCCGCGGGCGCGAGCAGGAGCCGGGCCGGCCACCTGCGGGAGTTCGGCGACGACATCGGCCTGGCCCGCAAGCACGTGGACGACGTGCTGGCGTTGCACGACGACCTGGCGCACCGCCGCCGCGGCCTCCCGGTGGTGGCCGCGATGGTCGCGGGCGTCGACGTCCACGGCGGGGCGAGCCCGCGGGAGAGGGCCTCACTGGCCGAGGACGGGCGGAAGTGGTGCGAGCAGCAGGCCGGACTGCTGCTCGCCCGCGGCCTCGGCCACCTGCGGCAGGCGGCCCTGGGGGAGGCGGAGGAACTGGCCGGGCTCGCCGAGGCCGTCACGACCGCCCGGTGCACCCCTGTCGTGCCTCCCCAGCCGACCGGGGACTGACCACGCCCTACGGCCGCAGGACGATCTTCCCGGCGGCGTGACCGGTCGCGCTCAGCTCCTGCGCGGTCGCGGCGTCGGCCAGCGGAAGGCTCTCCGCGACCCGCACCGTGAGCTTGCCGTCGGCGGCGAGACGGGCGTACTCGCCGAGCCGGGCACCGAACGGGGCGCCGCCGCCGGAGAACGTGACGCCCAGCTCTGCGGCGTTCGGGTCGGCGATGGTGATGATCCGGCCGGTCCCGCCGCGCAGGTCGATGGACACCTCCAGGTCGCCCTGCCCGGCGGCGTCGTACACGGCGTCGACGCCCTGCGGCGCGGCGGCGCGGACCCTGTCGGCGAGCCCGTCACCGTAGGCGACCGGGATGGCGCCCAGCGACCGCAGGTAGTCGTGGTTGCCGGGGGAGGCGGTGCCGATGACCGTGGCGCCGCGGGCGACCGCGAGCTGGACGCCGACGGCGCCGACCACACCGGCGGCTCCGTGCAGCAGCAGCGTGTCGCCCTCCCCGACGCCGAGGGCGTCGAGCACGCGGACCGAGGTCTCGACGGCCACGGGCAGCGCGGCGGCGAGGTCCCAGTCGAGGTCCGCGGGCTTCGGGCCGAAGTCGACGGCCAGCGCGTGCTCGGCGTAGGCACCGGTGACGGTCCAGCCCAGCACCTCGTCCCCCACGGCGACACCGGTCACGCCCTCGCCGACCTCGTCGACGACACCGGCCGCCTCCAGGCCGGGAACCACCGGGAACGGGGGCGCCATCTGCGGCATCCACCCGTTGCGGATCTTGTGGTCGAGCGGGTTGACCCCCGCCGCCACGACCTTCAGCCGCACCTGTCCGGGTCCGGCGTGCGGTTCGTCGACCTCGCCGAGGCGCAGGACGTCCGGGCCGCCGAACTCGGTGTAGGTGATCGCCTTCATTTCATGCTCCAGTGCTCGTCGATCGTGGTGACACATCGATCTTGATCTCTGGACGGCGGGAAGCGTGCCAGTACTTCGGCTAGTTCCGCCTGGTCGAAAGACCAGCCGGACTTCCTGCTGTGCGCACTACGCTCGGGAACGTGGACTTGCAGACGGCCGTAGAAGTGATTCAGGCGCCCATGGGCGAGACGCTGCCGCGGCTGTCCGCGGCGCTGGGCCTCACCATTCCCCACCGCGCGGTCGCCGAGCTGTCCAACTGCACGTTCGCGCCGTTCAAGTTCCGCGGCGAGTCGCCCGGTGCCCTGGTCACCATCGCCGACATCGCCGCGCTGCGGTCGCTGGTGCCGGCGAGCGGAGCCTGGCAGGGGCGGACGGTCGTGGCCGGCGTGGAGGTCCCGCTGGTCGTCCTGGCGAGCGACGTCACCGAGCAAAGCTCGTTGCTCGCGTTCTTCCGGACCGACGACACGCTGTTGCCGGAAGAGCTTCTGGCCCCGGCCCATTCGCTGTGGGACGTCGTGACCGCGCATTCGGAGGGTCTGCGCAACGAGGCGATCCCCGCCACGCTCGCGGTGTCACGGGCAGCGGCGGCGGCGCGTGGCATGACCATCGCCGACCTCGGTGACGCCTACGGGACCGCGCTGACGGCGTTGCTCGGCGTGCTGCGGGATCGAGGCGTGGACGACGCGACCGCCCGTTCGCGTGCCGTCGGCCTGGCCGTCACCGCACTGACCGAGCTGCGCTCCCGGGCCGAGCTGGACCGCGCCCTGACCGAGGAACGCGCGGGCGACGCCTTCGGCCGCCTCGCCGAGTCGCTGCGCCGGGTCCTGCGTGGCCGTGGCGTGCGGCTGGACCTGGGCACCCCCGGCGCGGAGGAGGGCGCGGACCGCGTCGTGCCGGCCGAGGTCGCGGCGACGGCCGCCGCGGTGGTCCGCTCCGCCGTGCACGCGATGCTCGACGACCAGCGCGACGTCGGCCGTGTCCACGTCACCTGGAAGGTCGTGGGCACGGTGCTGAAGGCCACCGTGCGGGACGACGGCCCCGGCACCCTGTCGTGCGGCAGCCTCGACCGCCGTCACGCCACCGAACGCCTGGGACCGCTCGGCGGCAAGGCGGAGGTCGACGCCGTTCCGGGCTGGGGCACGACCGTGACGATCGAGGTGCCGCTCGGCGCGCAGGAGAGCCCGCGCGAGGACCCGTTGACGGTGCTCGGTGCCCGTGAGCTGGAGGTGCTGGGCCAGCTGGCCCGCGGCCGGCGCAACCGCGACATCGCGGGCGATCTGCACATCAGCGAGTCCACGGTGAAGTTTCACGTGGCGAAGATCCTGGAGAAGCTGGGCGTCGGTTCGCGCGGCGAGGCGGCCGCATTGGCGCACGAGTGGGGTGCGGCGGCCACGCGGTAAGCCAGCCGATTCACACCTCCAGGTGTGCTGATTCCAATTTGCGTGGCAACCGCCGGAAACAACGGAAATGCCGCGCGGCGGCGCAGGCGGATTCCCGCGAACTGGATTAGGGTCTCCCGCGAGGGGAATGAGGCGCACGTACTCGTGGGGGGTCGAAATGCCTCGACCGGAACGACCGCTGGATGCTGCCCAGGACGCGGTGCAGCACTTCGCCGCCGAACTGCGCGAGCTGCGGGAACGCGCGGGAAAACCGACCTACCGGCAGCTCGCCGAACGCAGCGGCTACGCCGTCTCGACCGTGTCGGAAGCCGCGGGAGGACGGCGGCTGCCCACGCTGGACGTGGCTCTCGCGTATGCCGTGGCCTGTGGTGGCGACAAGCAGGAATGGGCGGCGAAATGGCAGATCGCCTCGCTCGCCGCGACCGAGATCAGGAGCGCGCGTTCGGCGGGTGGTGAAAACCGGCCGCCGTACTGCGGGCTGAGCAGTTTCCGGACCGAGGACGCTGATCTTTTCTTCGGGCGTGAGCGGCTGGTCGCCGACGTCGTGGAACGGATAGCGGCCCATCCCGTCACGGTGGTCCTCGGGCCGTCGGGCGCGGGGAAGAGCTCGCTGCTCGCGGCGGGCGTCCTGCCGGCGTTGCGCGGCACCGGGACGGAGTCCGTCGTCCTCACCCCCGGCAGCCGTCCGCCGGCGAGCCTGGCGGAGGCGTTGCCGGACGGCGAGGTGCTGGTCGTCGTCGACCAGTTCGAGGAGCTCTACACGCTGTGCGACGCGGACGAGCGGACCGCTTTCATCGACGGCCTGCTGGCGCTGGCGGGGGACCGGGTCCGGCTGGTGCTGGTGGTGCGCGCCGACTTCTACGGTCGGTGCGCCGAGCACCTCGGCCTCCTCGACGTGCTGCGGGAGAACCAGGTGCTCGTGGGGCCGATGGGCCGCGAGGAGCTGTGCGCCGCGGTGAGCAGGCCCGCCCTGTCCGTGGGGCTGTCGGTCGAGCGCGCGCTGCTGGTCATGGTCGTGAACGAGGCGCAGGGGCAGGCGGGCGTGCTGCCGTTGCTTTCCCACGCCCTGCTGGAGACGTGGCGGCGACGGCGCGGCGACGTGCTGACCGCGGCCGGGTTCACCGCGGCGGGCGGCATCAACGCCGCCGTGGCGCGCACGGCGGAGACCGCGTTCGGGGCGCTCGACCCCGCGGTGCACGGACTGGCCGCCGAGCTGCTGCTCAGGCTGCTCACCCTCGACGAGAGCACCGGGGCGGCGGTCCGCCGCCGGGCGGACCTCGCCGAACTGCTGGACGTCGCACCGGAGGCGGAGGTGGTGATCAACCGGCTCGCGTGCGCGCGGCTCATCACCGTCGACCTGGACACCGTCGAGATCGCGCACGAGGCGGTGCTCACCGCCTGGCCGCGGTTGCGCGGCTGGATCGACGACCACCGCGACGCGTTGCGCGTGCACCGGGCCGTCGTCGAGGCGACCAGGATCTGGGCGGAGCACGGGCACGACCCCACGACCCTGGCGACCGGTGCGCGGCTGGAGCTGCTGAGCGCCTACGCCGGGTCCGACACCGCGCCCGTGCGGCTCAGCCGGGAGGAGCGGGCGTTCGTCGAGGAGAGCACCGCCCAGGTCCGGCGGGCCGAGGCCGCGGTCCGGCGGCGCTCCCGGCGTCTGCGCACGGTGACCGCCCTCGCCGTCGTCTGCGCGATCGTCGCCGGTCTGCTCGCCGTCGTGGCCGGCAATGCCAGGACCGAGGCGTTGCAGGCCCGCAACAACGCGTTGTCCCGACAGCTCGCGCTCACCGCGGGGAAGCTGCGCGGCACCGATCCCGGGCTCGCGGCGCAGCTGTCGATCGCCGGGTACCGGATCGCCAGGACCACCGAGGCCAGGTCGGCGCTGCTCGAGTCGTCGGACGCGGTGCTGCCCGCCCGCTACCTCGGCGGCGCCGGTCCGACCGCGCTGGACGCCTCCGCCGACGGCTCCGTGATGGCCGTCAGCAACGCGACCGACGGCACCGTGCAGCTGTTCACCAGGACGCCGTCGGGGCTGAGCCGCGCGCGGCGGATCGTGCCGAGGCAGCTGGCGAGCGCCGCGGTCTACGCGCTGGCGTTGTCACCGGACGGCCGGATGCTCGCGATCGGCGACAAGGACGGGACCATCACCCTGTGGGACGTCGCCGACCCGTGGAACGCCATGCCGCTCACCGGCGCGCTCAGTGCTCCCGGCGGTCCTGTCGAACGCCTCGACATCGACGCCGGCGGCACGCAGCTCGCGGCGGCGTCCGGCGACAGGATCCTGCGGTGGGGCATCGGTGACCCGGCGAACCCGAAGCCGTTGCCGCCTCTGCTCGCGCCCTCCACGACCAAGACGGTCACCTACGGCACCGGCGGGCTGGTGGCGTTCGGAACCGAGGCGGGCACCGTCCACCTGTGGAACGACGGCGGGACCGAACTGGCGGTGCTGAACGCGGGCGGGGGACCGGTGCCCGCCGTGTCGATCTCCCCGGACGGTCGCACGCTCGTGGCCGGTGCGCACGACCGCTCGCTCCAGTCGTGGGACATCTCCTCACCGCGGACGCCCGAACCGCTCAAGCGGCCCACGGCCCTGTTCGACCTCAAGATCACCACGACCGCGTTCAGCCCGGACGGCCGGTACCTGGTCGCGGGCAGCGCGGACTCCACGATCCGCGTGCTCGACGCCACCACCTGGGCGACGCTGCAGACGCTGCCGCACCCCGACGTGGTCAGCTGGGCCACCTTCACCGACAACGGCGCGTCCATCGCCTCCGCGGCGAGCGACGGCGCCCTGCGGGTCTGGCCGATGTCCCTGACGCGGCGGGCGGACGCGCCGATCGGCGACACGCCCTTCAGCGACGACGGCACGCGCCTGGCGGTCTTCGCTGAGGGCGGCGCGTCGGTCTGGGACACCTCGGCCGTGATGAAACCGCTGGTCACCGGGCTGACCGCGACCGGAGCCACGTTCAGCGGCGCCGGTGACCTCTCCGGCGGCGGCACCCTGCTCGCCGCCGGGACGACCGGCGGCGAGGTCCACCTGCTCGACGTCGCCGATCCCGCCCACCCGCACCTGCTGGCACGGCTGGGCGGCTCCCGGGACGAGGTGACGGCGGTGGCGTTCAGCCCGGACGGCACGATGCTCGCCGCGGCGGGCCGCGACTCGGCGGTGCGGCTCTGGCACCTCGCCGACCTCCCGCGGCCGCGCCTCGCCGCCGTGCTCGACGCACCCGCGGACCTCGTGCTGGACCTGGACTGGCACCCGTCCGGCAAGGTCCTGGCCGCGGCGAGCGGGGACAGCATCGTGTACCTGTTCGACGTGACCGGCACGCCACGGCTGTCGGGGCGGCTGGAAGGCCTGGAGAGCTACGCCTACAGCGCCACCTTCAACCCGGCGGGCACCGTGCTGGCCGTCGGCGGCGTCGACAGCGTCGTGGTGCTGTGGGACGTGCGCGACCTGGCCGCGCCCCGCCGGATCGGACACCCGCTCGACGGGCCCACCGGACGCATCTTCGAGCTGTCCTTCCACCCGCGCGGCGACGTGCTCGCCGCCGCCGTCATCGACGGCTCGACCTGGTTGTGGAACGTCGCCGACCCCGCGAACGCGACGCGGACCGCGGTGCTCTCGGCCGCGGGGTCGCCGGTCAACACCGCGGTGTTCCGGCCTTCGGGCGACCTGCTGCTGACCGGGGGCGGCGATCGGACCCTCCGCGCGTTCCGGACCGATGCCGACGCCGTGATCGCCGCCGTGTGCGGTGGGGCGGGGGATCCGCTCACCGAACGCGAGTGGCACACCTACGTGCCGGAGCTTCCGCACACGCCGGTGTGTCCGAGGCCTTGAGCTGGGTTTTGTGCGTGGCCGGGTAGTCCACGGGCGGTTTTCCGGCCCGGCTCCGGGTTACCGGACAACACGCCCGCTCTGTAGACCTGGTCGGGCACGCTCTGGCGTGACGGGTGCGGCAGCGGGCCGCATGAGGGGTCGGCCCGCTGTCCACCGGAACTCCACCCGTCCACCCGAACCTCGACGCAGAGCCGCCTTCCTGCTCGATCCAGAGACCTGGACCACCCTCGGTTGCACGTCCAATAGTAGGAAGTCAAACTATTCTCATGGCGACCACTCTGCACAGGCCGGTGAACCCGGTGCGCTTTGTGACCGCGTCCAGCCTCTTCGACGGCCACGACGCGGCGATCAACATCATGCGGCGCATCCTGCAGTCGCAGGGTGCGGAGGTCATCCACCTCGGCCACAACCGGTCGGTGGCGGAGGTCGTCGACGCCGCGATCCAGGAGGACGCGCAGGGCATCGCCATCAGCGCCTACCAGGGCGGCCACGTCGAGTACTTCTCGTACCTCGTGGAGCTGCTGGACGAGCGCGGCGCCGGGCACATCCGCGTCTACGGCGGCGGTGGCGGCGTCATCGTGCCCGAGGAGATCGAGCTGCTGCACTCGCGCGGCGTCGCGCGGATCTTCTCGCCGCAGGACGGGCAGTCGCTCGGCCTGGCCAGGATGATCAACCTGATGATCGAGGAGTGCGACCACGCGCTCACCGAGCCGTTCAGCCACGACGCGCTGCTGACGGGGGCGGACGACGCCCTGGCGCGCGCGATCACCCACATCGAGGCCGGTACGGCCGCACCGCTGGAGACCACCCGCAAGGTCCCGGTCCTGGGCATCACGGGCACCGGTGGCTCCGGCAAGTCATCGCTCACCGACGAGCTCGTGCGCCGCTTCCGGCTCGACCAGCAGGACAAGCTGCGCATCGCCGTGCTCGCCGTCGACCCGACGCGCCGCCGTGGTGGTGGCGCGCTGCTCGGTGACCGCATCCGCATGAACTGCCTCGACGGCGACCGCGTGTTCTTCCGTTCGCTGGCCACGCGCCGTGCGGGCAGCGAGATCCCGGACGGGCTGGAGCAGGCCATCGTGGCGTGCAAGGCGTCCGGTGCGGACCTGGTCATCGTCGAGACGCCCGGCATCGGTCAGGGCGACGCGGCGATCGTGCCGTTCGTCGACTTCTCGCTGTACGTGATGACGCCGGAGTTCGGTGCCGCGTCGCAGCTGGAGAAGATCGACATGCTCGACTACGCCGACGCCGTCGCGATCAACAAGTTCGAGCGCCGCGGCGCCGAGGACGCGCGCAGGGACGTGGCACGGCAGCTGGTGCGCAACCGTGAGGCGTTCGGCGCCCGGTGGGAGGACATGCCGGTCTTCGGCACGTCCGCCGCGACGTTCAACGACGACGGCGTCACCGCGCTCTACCAGTTCCTGCGCGAAGGTCTGAAGGAACACGGCCTGCACGTGGAGGAGGGCTCTCTCCCGATCGTCGACGGCAAGACGTCCACGTCGGCGTCCACGGTCGTGCCCGCCTCCCGCGCCCGCTACCTCAGCGACATCTCCGACACCGTGCGGGGCTACCACCGCAAGACCGAGGAGCAGGTCGCCGCGGTCCGCACCCACACCCAGCTCACGGCGGCGCAGAAGGCCCTGGAGACCGCGGGCAAGGGCGTCGCGGACATCGCCGAGCTGGCTTCCGAAGCCGAGCGCAGGATCGACCGCGAGGCCTCGGACCTGCTCCGGGCGTGGCCGGCGACCGTCGAGCAGTACTCCGGCGACGAGCTCGTGTTCAAGGTCCGGGACAAGGAGATCCGCACCAGGCTGACGCGGGAGACGTTGTCGGGCAACCAGGTCCGCCGGGTGAGCCTGCCTCGCCACGACGACGAGGGCTCGCTGCTGCGGTTCCTGCGCAAGGAGAACCTGCCGGGCTTCTTCCCGTACGCCGCCGGCGTCTTCCCGTTCAAGCGCGAGGGCGAGGACCCGGCGCGCATGTTCGCGGGCGAGGGCGACGCGTTCCGCACCAACCGCCGCTTCAAGTACCTGTCGAAGGGCAACCCGGCCACGCGCCTGTCGACGGCGTTCGACTCGGTGACGCTCTACGGCCGCGACCCCGACACCCCGCCGGACGTCTACGGCAAGATCGGCACCTCCGGCGTCTCGATCGCGTCGCTCGACGACATGAAGGCGCTCTACGACGGCTTCGACCTCGTCGCGCCGACCACGTCCGTGTCGATGACGATCAACGGCCCGGCGCCCACGATCCTCGCCTACTTCCTGAACACCGTGATCGACCAGCAGGTGGAGAAGTTCCAGGCCGACGAGGCCCGCGAGCCGTCCGCCGACGAGTACGCGAGGCTGCGCGCGTTCGCGCTGGCCAACGTCCGCGGCACCGTCCAGGCCGACATCCTCAAGGAGGACCAGGGCCAGAACACCTGCATCTTCTCCACGGAGTTCTCGCTGCGCATGATGGCGGACATCCAGGAGTGGTTCATCCAGCAGCAGGTGCGCAACTTCTACTCGGTGTCGATCTCCGGCTACCACATCGCCGAGGCCGGGGCGAACCCCATCAGCCAGCTCGCCTTCACGCTCGCCAACGGCTTCACCTACGTCGAGTCGTACCTGGCGCGCGGCATGGACATCGACGACTTCGCGCCGAACCTGTCGTTCTTCTTCTCCAACGGCATGGACGCCGAGTACAGCGTCATCGGCCGCGTCGCACGGCGGATCTGGGCCGTGGCCATGCGCGACCGCTACGGCGCCTCGGAGCGTTCGCAGAAGTTCAAGTACCACGTGCAGACCTCGGGCCGTTCGCTGCACGCGCAGGAGATGGACTTCAACGACATCCGCACCACCCTGCAGGCGTTGTGCGCCCTGTACGACAACTGCAACTCCTTGCACACCAACGCCTACGACGAGGCGATCACCACTCCGACGGAGTCGTCCGTCCGCCGCGCGATGGCCATCCAGATGATCATCAACAAGGAATGGGGCCTCTCCGCCAACGAGAACCCGCTGCAGGGTTCGTTCGTCATCGACGAGCTGACCGACCTCGTCGAGGAGGCGGTGCTGATGGAGTTCGACCGCATCTCCGAACGCGGCGGCGTGCTCGGCGCGATGGAGACGGGCTACCAGCGCGGTCGCATCCAGGACGAGTCGATGCTCTACGAACAGCGCAAGCACGACGGCTCGCTGCCGTTGGTCGGCGTCAACACCTTCCTGCCGGAGGACGGCACGCGCGAGGTCGTGAAGATCGAGCTCGCACGCGCCACCGAGGAGGAGAAGGAGTCGCAGGTCGCGCGCACGCGTGCGTTCCAGGCCGCTCACCGCGACGAGGCCGAGAAGGCGTTGACGCGGTTGCGTGAGGTCGCGCGAACGAACGAGAACGTGTTCGCGGTGCTGATGGACGCCGCGCGCGTGTGCACGCTTGGACAGATCACGGAGGCGTTCTTCGAGGTGGGCGGGCAGTACCGCCGCAACGTCTAGACGGCGTAAGGCCGGCCGACGATCCACCCGCCCACGTGGCCGGGCAGCTCGTCGGTCGGCACCACCTCCACCGCGTCGCCGACCTCCACCACCCCCGGCCGGATCACCCAGCTGTCGAGGCACAGCACACCGCCGAACTCGTGCCGGATCCGCCGGTGCACGTCCAGGTCCTGCGCGCCCGTGTCCGGATCGATCGTCGTCACGACGCACCGAGCCCGCTTCTGCAGCATCCCGATCACCACGTCACCGACCACCAGCGCATGTCCGGGCCAGGAGTCCTCGACGCCGGCCTCCACACCGCCGATCAGGATGTTGGGCCGCAACCGCCGCACGTCGACCCCGGCCGCCGCGACCTGGCCGTCCGTGGCGACGAGGACGTTGAGCACGTCGAACCGCTCCGGCCCGGCGTAGCGGGTCAACCGGCCGCCGTACGGCAGCACCTTCTCGTGCGCCTGCCAGCTGTCCCACGGATGTCCGTCCACCAGCGGGCCGTCGGGGCCGGTGGTCGCGGGGATCGTGAGCAGCCCGTATCGGGTGCGACCGGTCAGGACGCCGCGCGGCCCCCGCACGTGCACCAGCCGGTCACCCGCCACGCCGTCCGGGGTGAACTCGGCCTCCTGCAGTGGTTCGCCGCCCAGCGACTTCACCGGATATCGCCACAACGCCTCGACGTGCACGTCATCACTCCGTCGGGATCTCGTAGGTCGACGCGGGATCGATGCGGCGGTCGCCGGAAGCGATCTTCACGTCGTTGATGCTCGCCTCACGCCGCGACATCAGGCCGGACGGCGCGAACTCCCAGTTCTCGTTGCCGTAGCTGCGCCACCACTGGCCCTCGTCGTCGTGCCACTCGTACTGGAAGCGCACGGCGATGCGGTCGTCGCCGAAGGCCCACAGCGACTTGCGCAGCACGTACTCGTGCTCGCGCTCCCACTTGCGGGTCAGGAACGCGACGATCTCGCCGGTGCCGCGGACGAACTCGGACCTGTTGCGCCACACCGAGTCCGGCGTGTAGGCGCCGGCGACGCGCTGCGGATCGCGCGTGTTCCAGGCGTCCTGGGCGGCTTGGACCTTGAGGCGGGCGGTCTCCGCGTCGAACGGGGGCACTAGCGTCACGGCGGATCCTTCCAACGGTTGGGTGACGCTGTAAACGTTAGAACGGAAGACTAACGGATGCAAGCCTGTGTTACCGTTAGACGTGCTGACGCCCGACGAGCCCCGTCCGGTCCTGCTGATGAACACCGTCTGGGCCAACAGGTCGCAGGTGCACGACGACCTGACCACGGTCGGTGGGCTCCGCGACTTCCTGGGGGTTCCGGCGGACGAGGACGACCTCGTGGCGTTCCGCGCCCTCCGGCAGGCCTTGAGAGACCTCGCGGGTGTGCTCACCGAGGACACGCGTGAGATCGCGCAAGGTCGTGACCTGGAACGCGCGGTGGCCGAGGTCAACCGCGCGGCGAGGAGCGCGAGGCACTGGCCGCAGCTGGTCGTGGCCGACGGAGAGCTGTTGCGGCACAACGAGAGCGAAGGATCGCTCGCGGACAGGGAGCGCGCGTCGATCGCAGCCGAGGCGGTGGACCTGTTCGCCGGCGAGGACCGCGTCCTGTTGCGCGCCTGCTACGCGCCGGGGTGCGTGCTGTACTTCGTGAAGGATCACCCGCGCCGTGAATGGTGTTCGCCGTCGTGCGGCAACAGGGTCCGCGCCGCGCGCCACTACCGGCGCAATCGGGGGTGAATCGCCTGGTCCGAACGGGTTTTCCTGATCGCAGGGCCTACACATGAGCCGCCACCGATCCGATAACCCGGGAACAGAGGCGCATTTCGTGTGTGGTGGTGATCCGCGATGTCCCGAGAAACCGTGCCAGGCCACGACATCAGCTATCACCTCGTCTGCTTCGACGAGACCGGTGACGAGCGGGGGCGCGAGAGCGCGGACGTCCTGTACGACGCCCGTCGCGGCGTCACCGATGTGTTCTTCTTCATCCACGGGTGGAACGGCGACGTACCGGCCGCCCGCCACCAGTACGGGCAGTGGATCGCGACGATGGCAGGCTGCCACGCCGAACGCGAGGCGGCGCACCGGCTTCCTGGCGGCTTCAAGGCGTTGCTCGTCGGCCTGCACTGGCCGTCGAAGGCCTGGGGCGACGAGGACGTGCGGTCCGACGAGTTCATCAAGGCGCAGGCGAGCCGGCTCGGCGGAGGTGCCGGGCGCACGGCCGCCGTCCGCACGATCGTGGAGGCGGCGCGGGAGCACCCGTGCCGGATGTCCCCGGCGGTCAAACAGGCCTACGACTACCTGGAGAGCTCGGTTCCCGACCTGCCGGGCGAGGACGGGTCGGCGTTCGACGCCGCGGAGCTCTACCGGGCGTGCCTGGAGGACCCGGCGCTGGGCGGCATCCTGTCACCGCTGAGGATCCTGACGTTCTGGAAGATGAAACGGCGCGCGAGGGTGTTCGGCGAGAGCGGTGCCGCGCGCGTCGCCCGTGAAGTCGCCCAGGCCGCCCCGAACGCCCGCATCCACCTGATGGGCCACAGCTTCGGCTGCATCACGGCGACCGCGATGGCGAACGTCGTGCCCGCCGCGACGCTGACCCTCGTGCAGGGCGCGATGTCGCTGTGGTCGTTCGCGGAACGTCTGCCCGGCGAGCCGGGCTCCGGCTACTTCCGGGGAGTGCTCGGCCGCGTGCCGGGCCCGATCATCGTGACCACGTCGTCGCACGACTACGCGATCGGCCGGTTCTACCCGCTGGCCGCGCGGTCGGGCCGCCAGGTCGACCTCGACGCGTACCCGAAGTACGGCGGTCTCGGCTCGCACGGCGTGCAGGGCACCTATGCCCACGGCCACAGCATCGGCTCACCCGGTGAGCTGACCAGGGGACAGGTGCACAACGTCGACTGCACGTCCGTGATCCGCCGCATCGACGGCATCGCGGGTGCCCACAACGACATCTGCCACCCGGAGCTGGCGAGGCTGCTGTGGAGGGCGGTGATGTCGCGCTAGCGGTCCTGTGTGGAGCTCAGCCGAGCCGCAGGACCATCTGCGGCACCAGCGTGTCGCCGAGGTGCTGGCGGAGTTCCACGCGCAACGCGGACAGGCTCACCGGCTCCAGGGCGACCGATATCCCCGCCGTCGCGGCCGTGAGCACGACGCGCTGCAACGCCTGTCCCGCGCGGATCTCCGCCGCGGCCCCCTGGCTGAACGTGCACAGCACCAGGTCGGTGCCGTTCCTCACGTGCAGCCAGGCCCGTTCCACCTCGGAGGCCCGCGACAGCAGCCCGCGCCACCAAGCCGGTTTGGGGAACGTCGTCCACGTGCGACGGTGCGTGCGCAACGAGTGCAGCAACGCCAGCGCGTCCGGATCCGGCTCCTGGTAGCCGCCGAGCCGCACGGCCGCGGCGGCGTCGGCGGCGCTCTGGCCGGGCAGCAGCGTCACGAGCGGACGGATGCCCTGGCACTGCAGCGCCAGCCGGAGGTTGAGCAGCGCGACACCGCAGGCGATCCGCGTCTCCCTGCTGTGCGGGGCGGTGGTGTGCAGCTCGATCTGCTCGGGGCGCACCTCGAACCGGATCCCGGGAGCGGCGGCTCTCGCGAGCGCCAGGACGCCGCGCACCTCCTCACCCGCGAGTCCAAGTGAGCTGGGCACGGCGATCGTCATGGTGACACTGTCCGGCCGTGGGGACTGGCCTGCCACGGTCGAAGGTCCCCTTTTGTCAGGGCCGTGCGGTGGGCGGAAAGTGTGCGAATCTAGTCGTCGTGCCTGACTCGCCCGGTCGCCGCGACCTCGAAGAGCTGCTCGACGAGGTGCGTGACCGCATGGACGAGATCGTGACCACCCGCGACCACATGCAGGAGTTGCTCGGCGCCGTCCTCGCCGTCGCCTCCGGGCTGGAGCTCGAGCCGACGCTGCTGCGCATCGTCCAGGCCGCGGTCGACCTCGTCGGCGCCCGCTACGGGGCGCTCGGTGTGCTCGGCACCCGTGACGACCTGTCCGAGTTCCTGCACGTGGGCATCAACCAGGCGACCCGCCAGAAGATGGGCCACCTGCCCGAGGGCAAGGGCCTGCTCGGGCTGCTCATCAAGGACCCGACCCCGTTGCGGCTGCGGGACCTGGCCGGGCACGAGATGTCGGTCGGCTTCCCGCCCAACCACCCGCCGATGCACAGCTTCCTGGGCGTGCCCGTGCGCGTGCGCGACGAGGTGTTCGGCAACCTCTACATGACCGAGAAGATCGACGCCGCCGAGTTCACCGCGGACGACGAGGCCGTGCTGCAGGCGCTCGCGGCCGCAGCCGGCATCGCCATCGAGAACGCCCGGCTGTTCGAGCGGTCCCGCCTGCGCGAGCGGTGGCTGGAGGCCATCGGCGAGGTCAACTCCGAGCTGCTCGGGGGCGCGTCCGGTGAGTACGCGCTGCGCCTGATCACCCAGCGGACCCTGGAGCTGGCCGGCGCCGACTCCGCGCTGGTGGTGCTCGGCGACGGGCGGCACACGCCGTTGTCGGTGGCGGCGAACGCGGGCGTGAAGATCGGCGACTTCGACGCGCACGACTACGCCGTCGACGAGGTGGTCCGCTCCGGCGTCCCGCTGTTGGTGGACGACCTGCACTCGGCGTTCGGTCCCGCGCTGGCCGTGCCGCTGCGCTCCGGCCCGGTCGTCACGGGCGTGCTCGTCGTGCTGCGCAGGGCGGGCGAGACGAAGTTCCTGCCCGACCAGGTGCCGGTGCTGGCGTCGTTCGCCGACCAGGCGGCCGTCGCGCTGGAGTTCGCCGAGCAGCAACGCTCACAGCGGCTGCTCGACGTGCTGGAGGACCGCGACCGCATCGCCCGCGACCTGCACGACCACGTCATCCAGCGGCTCTTCGTCACCGGCCTGACGCTGCAGGCGACCATGCGCCGGATCGCCGACCCCGAGGTGGCCGCACGCCTGCGCACCGCCGTCGAGCAGCTGGACGAGACGGTCCGCGAGATCCGCACGTCCATCTTCGACCTGCATTCGACGGACAACACGTCGTTGCGCCGCCGCCTGCTCGACCTGGTGGCGGGCCTGACCGAGGCCACGCACCTCAAGCCGTCCGTCCGCATGTCCGGCACCGTCGACAACTCGGTGCCGCCCGAGCTCGCCGAACACGTCGAGGCCGTGGTGCGCGAGGCCGTCACGAACGCCGTGCGGCACGCGCGGGCGACCGAGCTCACGGTGCTGATCGACGCCGGCGAGGACGTCGTGATCACCGTGCAGGACAACGGGATCGGCATCCAGGACGACGCCTCGCGCAGCGGCCTGCGCAACCTCGCTCACCGCGCGTCGAAGTTCGGCGGCTCGCTCGCGGTGAGCGCGGCCGAGGGAGGCGGTGCGTGCGTCGTGTGGCGGGTACCGCTTTAGTGGCGCGGCCCGGCCCGTTGGAGGGCGTATTCACGCTCAGCAGGCCACCTCGCGGCACTGACCCCACGCCCCTATACGACTCTGGTATGAGAACGTGGGGGCTGCACCACGATGCGCCCGTCTGACCGCGAACTCGCCCGGCAACGTCCCGGTCACACCACTAGCGGGGCCTTTCGCCGTCCTTGCGGAACTGCGACGCGAACACGGCGGCCTGCGTGCGGCGCTGCATGCCGAGCTTCGCCAGCAGGTGCGAGACGTAGTTCTTGACCGTCTTCTCGGCGAGGAACATGCGCTCGGCGATCTGCCGGTTCGTCAGGCCCTCGCCGATGAGCTCGAGCACCGTGCGCTCCTGCTCGCTGAGTATGCGCAGCGGGTCGCCCTCCTCCCGCTCGCGGCGGATCCTGTTCAGCAGGGCCGACGTCGTGCGGGCGTCCAGAAGGGACTGTCCCGCCGCGACGGTGCGGACGGCGTTGACCAGGTCGGCGCCCAGGATCTGCTTGAGCACGAAACCGGACGCGCCCGCCATGATCGCGTCGAACAGGGCCTCGTCGTCCGCGAAGCTCGTGAGCATCAGGCACTGCAGACCGGGCAGCCGGCTGCGCAGCTCGCGGCACAGCTCGATGCCGTTGCCGTCGGGCAGCCTGATGTCGAGCACCGCCACGTCGGCCTGGGCACCCGGCACCTTCGCCAGGGCCTCCGTGACCGACGCGGCGTCGCCGACCACCTCGAGGTCGGACTCCTCGCCGAGCAGGTCCGCGATGCCGCGGCGGACGATCTCGTGGTCGTCGACGAGGAACACACGCGTCGCCATGGAGGCCACGGTAACCCAAGGAGCCCGGCACGAGAGGACCAACAGCACGTGCCCCGCTACGACGATCGGGCGTCTTTCACGAGCCCCGGAAACGCGGAAGTCCGGGCCACTGGGAAAGTGCCCGGACATCCGCGGTGGAAACGGCCTGGGTCAGGCCTGCTTGATCGCCGAGATCTCGAACTCGAGCACGACCTTCTCGCTCACCAGGACACCGCCGGCCTCGAGGGCGGCGTTCCAGCTGACGCCGTAGTCCTTGCGGTTGATGGTGTGCGAGCCCTCGAAGCCCACGCGGGTGTTGCCGAACGGGTCGACGGCCACGCCCTCGAAGGCGAACGGGATGGTGATGTTCTTGGTGACGTCCTTGATGGTGAGGTCACCGGAGATCTCGAAGTTGTCGTCGTCGATCTGCTTCGCGGAGGTCGAGACGAACTTGATCTCCGGGTAGGTCTCGACGTCGAGGAACTCGTTGGTGGTCAGGTGACCGTCGCGCTGCGCGTTGCGGGTGTCGATGCTCGCGGCCTTGATGACGACCTCGGCGGTGGTGTTCTCCGGCTTGTCACCGTCGACCGTGATCTTGCCGTCGAACTCGTTGAACGCACCACGAACCTTGGTGACCATCGCGTGGCGGGCGACGAAGCCGATGCGGGAGTGCGACGGGTCGATGACGTAGTCGCCGGTCAGTTCGGTGAGGTTGGTGGCCGTGGTCATGGTGGTCAGTCCTTCGGTTGCTCGATCTGGTTGAAGTGTCATCCACTTTGCCGGAACGTGGATGATGTGTCAACTATTCCCGTATGCTGGTCTGGTGACACGATGGTTGGAACCTGAACAGCAGCGTGCGTGGCGTGCCTACGTCCGCATGCAGGGGGAGCTGAATGCGCATCTGAGCAGGCAGATGTCGGCCGACTCCGAGATCTCGATGGCCGACTTCGCTGTGCTGGTGCAGCTCACCGACACGCGTGAGGAGCGCGTGCGCGTGTTGGAGCTCGCACGGTCGTTGAACTGGGAGAAAAGCCGTATCTCACATCACGTCGCACGGATGGAGAAGCGCGGCCTGGTGCGTCGGGAGAGCTGTGGCAGCGACGGGCGTGGGTCGTTCGTCGTGCTGACGGACCTGGGTCGGTCCGCGATCGAGGCGGCCGCGCCAGCGCACGCCGAGACGGTGCACAAGCTGGTGTTCGACCTGCTCGACGACAGCGAGGTCGAGGCGCTGCGGGAGATCTCCGAGAAGATCTTCACCCGCTTAACGACAGGAGAATGCGCGGCGGTAGTCGCTCGGTGCGATGCCGACGACGCGGTGGAAGTGGTGCCGGAGGAGGGCGGCTGTCCCGAAGCCCGACCTCGTGGCGACGGCGTCGACGTCGAGGTCTGACTCCTCGAGCAGCCTGCGCGCGTGAAGCACCCGTTGGAGTGACAGCCACTTGTTCGGGGTGGTGCCGGTCTCCGCGGCGAACCGGCGCGCGAACGTCCGCTCGGACATGACGGCGAGCTTCGCCATGGACGCCACCGTGTGGTTGTCCGCGATCGTGGCGAGCACCCTCTCCAGCACCGGTTCGAGGCTGTCCGAGCTGCACTCCGGGATCGGGAGCTCCACGAACTGCCGCTGACCCCCGTCGCGCTGCGGTGCCACGACCATCCTGCGCGCGATGGTGTTCGCGACCTTGGTTCCGAGCTCCCTGCGGACCAGGTGCAGGCACGCGTCGATGCCCGCGGCCGTGCCGGCGCTCGTGATGACGTTGCCGTCGTCGACGAAGAGCACGTCCGGGTCGAGCTGGGCCTTCGGGAAGCGCTCCTTGAACTGCCGCACCTCGTGCCAGTGCGTGGTGCAGCGCCTGTCGTCGAGCAGCCCGGCCGCACCGAGGATGAAGGCCCCGCTGCACACGCTGAGCAGCGTCGCGCTGGTCTCCTGGAGCGCCTTGACGAGCTTCTCCGGGTACTCCTCGCGGACGCGCGCGGCGGGAAGTGCGACGAGGTCGACGCTCTGCAGCGCGTCGAACCCATGCTCGGGTGTGATGCTCACGCCGCGGATGCTCGTGGTCACCGGCTGGTTCGGGAGCTCGCCGCACACGCGGAAGTCGATCAGCGGCACGCCCTCCTCGGTCCGGTCGATGCCGAACACCTCGCAGAGCAGGCCGAACTCGAACGGCGCGACACCGTCGATGAGGGGTACCGCCACCGATCGCAGCATGGCAGGATTTTAGCGCGCCACGTCAGATCTGCCACTGTTGGCGGGATATAGCCGGTCGCAAACTTACTGACATGACTCTTGCAGCGATCGTCCTGGTGGTAGCAGGCATCTCCGTCTGGCTCGACCGGCACCGTGACCGCACCGCCGGCCTGGCAGGCTCCTCCGACGTCAACGACCGTGACCGCATCCGAGTTCGCAACGACCTCCGCTACCTCACCTGACGGTGTGCGACCGGGTGATCTTCGGCTGGGGGCCGGTGTAGCGGGCGACCGGGCGGATGATCTTCGTGTCCTCGGACTGCTCGAGCGCGTTGGCACACCACCCGATCACCCGGCTGCACGCGAACGTCGGCGTGAACATCTCGCGCGGGATCCCGCACTGCTCCATCACCACGCCGGCGTAGAACTCCACGTTCGCGTACAGCTGCCGGCCGGGCTTGAGCTCGGCCAGCAGCTCCGTGACCCTCCGCTCGACGGTGACCGCGAAGTCCGTGAGGCCGGTCGGCCGTTCCTGCGCGATCTCCCTGAGCAGGCGCGCCCTGGGGTCCTCGGTCTTGTAGACGGCGTGACCGAAGCCCATGATCCGGTCGCCCCGCTCGATGCGCTCCCGGACCCAGGCGTCGATGTTGTCCGGCGACCCGATCAGGTCGAGCGCCTCCAGCGCCCTGTCCGGCGCGCCGCCGTGCAACGGCCCGGAGAACGTCCCGATCGCCGCAGTCACCGCCGACACGACATCGGCTCCCGCCGACGCGACCACGCGTGCGGTGAACGTCGACGCGTTGAACCCATGGTCGATCGTGGCGATCAAGTACTGCTCGACGGCACGACTCGTCCACGTCGACGGCTCTTGTCCAGTCAACATGTACAGCCAGTTGGCCGACGTTGACAGATCAATCCTGGGATCGATCGGATCAAGCCCGAGCTTGATCCGGTGCAGTGCCGCCAGGATCGTCGGCGTCATCGCGCTGACCTTGAGCGCGTCCGCCTTGCGGATGCTCATCGGCGCGTCCCACATCGGCTGCGACGGCAACATCGACAGTGCGGTCCGCAGGCCGGCCAACGCCGTGCATCCCGACCGCGCGATGGCGGGCAGCACCTCCTTGACGGCCGGCGGCAGTTCCCGCAGCCCGGCGGTCTCCTGAGCGAACCGCGCGGCCTCCTCGGGATCCGGCAGACGGCCCTCGACGAAGAGGAACCACACATCCTCGAACGACCGCGTCCTGGCCAGCTCGATCGCGTCGTGCTCGCGGTAGTGGTAGTAGCCCGCGGCACCGTTCACGTCCCCGATCAGGGTCGTGGTGACGACGACGTCTTTAAGCCCTTTGGGTGCATCAATCAACATGGACAAGAGGGTCCGTCAACCTGTCTTGTACAGTCAACGTTGATGGAATCAATGTTGACGACGAATCAAGCTGCCCGTCGTCTGGGCGTGAAGCCGGCGACGGTGTACTCGTACGTCAGTCGCGGGCTCCTGACCAGCACGAAGGTCAACCGCTCCAGCATGTTCGGAGTCGCGGAGGTGGAAGCCTTGGCGCAACGCACTGGTGCACGCGGCTCAGTGGCCGCTGTGACCGATTGCATCCGCACCCGCATCTCGTTGCTGGAGAACGACCACCTCTACTACCGGGGCCGCTCCGTGCCCGCGCTCTCGAGCACCAGGCGCTTCGAGGATGTGGCGCACTGGCTGTGGACCGAGATCGACTCGACGGACCTGCAGTTCCCCGAGGGCCAGGAGATCTGGATGGCCCTCCCCGAGAGCGCCACCCTGACCGACAGGGTCCGCGTCGCCGTGGCCCTCGCCGGCGCCGGCGACCCGCTGCGGTTCGATCTGGACCGGGGCGTCACCACGGCCAAGGCCCTCATCGCCGACGTGGTCGAATCCCTGCCCATGGTCGGCCGCCCGCAGGGCACCGACATAGCCGACCGCCTGTGGGCCCGCCTCTCGGCGGAGCCACCGCAGACGGACCTGCTGAACGCCGCCCTGATCCTGCTGGCCGACCACGACCTGGCGATCTCCACGATGGCAGCCAGAGTGGCAGCCTCGGCCCACGCCCACCCGTACGCCGTCGTGTCCGCGGGCCTCGGCGCCATGGAGGGCCAGAAGCACGGCACCGCCACGACGACCGCGCACCGCTTCCTCGCCCAGGCCGAGTCCGATCCGATGGGCGCCGTGGCCGAGCACCTGCGCTCGGGAGTGCCGATCCCGGGCTTCGGCCACCGCGTCTACCAGGCCCGAGACCCACGAGCCGACCACCTGTTCGCGTTGCTGCGCAGCCACGGCGACCTGGTGGCGGACAAGGTGATCGCGACCCAGAGGAAGACGTTCCCGAACGTCGACCTGGCGCTCGCCCAGTTCGGGCTGATGTTCAAGATGCGGCCGGACGCGGGGGAGGCGATCTTCGCGATCGCGCGGATCGTGGGGTGGATCGCGCACGCGATGGAGGAGTACAAGGAGCCGGGGCTGAGGTTCCGGGCGATGGGCGTCTACACGGGGGACAGGCCGTAGCGTGCCGGCGCAGGGCGACGGCACGGCCCGTCGCCGGCCGCTCCCACGCGGTTGCGGGCAGCCCTGGGAAGCCTTGGCGGCTGCTGCGGCTGCGGGTGATCGCGGGAGCGGGAGGGGTGCGGAGAGCCGGCCGCGTCCGCGGAACTTCCGCACCTGACGTCGTGGCGGCATACGCCTCCCTGTGCGCTCTGCGACATCCGTCGTGGCCGTGCCGCTCTACCTGTTGCACTGCCGCCATGCCGCCGGCCTGCCCGACGCCAGCGTGCCGCGTGCCGTTGCGCTCCCGCTCCGCCTTGCCTCGCCGAACTTCGCCGCGCCAGCCTGCCTGACGTATGCCGCCCTCCGTGGCGCCGCGTGCCGTTGCGCCTCGCCGTTGCCGCGCTGGCCACGTCCTACTTCGTGGCCGGGATCTTCACGCCCGGCTCGGTCGAGTGCAAAGGGCGGCGGCGGTTCGTCGTCGAGCGGCTTGGCAGGCTTGGTGTGCCTTGGGTGGTCAGTGCGGTCGTGGTGTGGCCGGCGTTCGTGTGGATCGCCTACGACAGTGCTGGGCGGCAGGTCTCGTGGTGGCAGGCGTTCACGGATCGGCGGCCGTTCCTGGACAGCGGGTCGCCGCGGCGCTCGTGGGTGTGCTGGACCTGGCGAAGAGCGCGGAACCGTTCCTCGGTTGCTGGAGGTGGCAGGCGCTGGCGCGTTCGCCGTGCAGGAGCCGATCCTGCTCAGCCTCGCGACCGCCCTGCGCCCGCTGGAACTGCCCGCCGAGGTGAAGGCACCGGTGGTGGGCGCGAAGGCGATCGCGTTGTCGTCCGCCATCGGCTGGTTCGTCACTTCGCGCCGAGGCGCTTCAGCACGCTCGTCGTGATGCCGGCTGCATCCAGGCCGTGTGCGCGCATGATGCGTGCGCGTGAGTCGTGGGGTAGGAAGCGTGCAGGCAAGGCGAAGGTGGCGACGCACGACGGGAAACCTGCCAGGGCCTGACCGAGGCGTGCGCCCAGCGCGCCGGTGGACGTCGTGTCCTCGACGGCCAGGACCAGGCGGTGCTGGCCGCTGTACTTGACGAGGTGCGGGTCCAGCGGTGCGGTCCAGCGCGGGTCGACGACGTTGACGCGGACGTCGTGCGAGGCCAGTTCCGAGGCGGCGGCCAGGCAAGGGCCGGCGAGAGGGCCGACAGCGACCAGCAGCACCTCGGCGTCCGGGACCTCGCGCAGCACGTCGAAGTGGCTCACGCGGCGCACGGCGGGCACGTCGGGGCCGATGGCGGCCTTCGGGTAGCGCACGACCGTCGGTCCGTCGGACACGTTGACGGCCTCGCGCAGCAATGTGCCCAACGACGCCGGGTCGCGCGGAGCGGCGAGGCGCAGGCCGGGGACCACGGGCAGGATGGACGCGTCCCACATGCCGTGGTGCGAGGCGCCGTCCGGGCCCGTCACGCCGGCGCGGTCCAGCACGAACGTCACCGGCAACCGGTGCAGCGCCACGTCCATCAGCAGCTGGTCGAACGCGCGGGACAGGAACGTCGCGTAGACGGCGACGACCGGGTGCAGGCCGCCCATCGCCATGCCGGCGGCGGACGTCACTGCGTGCTGTTCGGCGATACCGACGTCGAAGGTGCGCGCCGGGAACCTCCGCGAGAAAGGCCGCAGCCCCACCGGTTCCAGCATCGCCGCGGTCAGGCAGACGATGTCCGGGCGCTCCTCGCCGATCGCCACGATCTCGTCGGAGAACGCGTCGGTCCAGGTGCGGCCGCCGGACGCCCCGTAGGCGCCGACCGCGTGCATGCGGTCGGCCTCGTCGGTCTCCGCGGCGGTGTAGCCCTTGCCCTTCACGGTCTTGCAGTGCACGACGACCGGGCGTCCGAGGCCTTTGGCCTCCCACAGCGCGCTCTCGACGGCGTGCACGTCGTGGCCATCGACCTCGCCGATGTAGGCGAGCCCCAGGGCCTCGAACAGCCGGCGGGCCGAGCCGTCGAGCAACGACGCAGCGAAGCCGCCCGCCGTCGGGTCGTAGGAGCGGCCGTTGTCGTTCAGCAGCACCACGACGGGCCGGGAGGAGCCGCCGATGTTGTTCAGCGCCTCCCAGCACATGCCGCCGGTCAGCGCCCCGTCGCCGACGATGGCCACCACCCGGCGGTCGGCGCCGCTGAGCTCGAACGCCTTGGCCAGACCGTCCGCATAGGACAGTGCGGTCGATGCGTGCGAGTTCTCGACCACGTCGTGCGCCGACTCGGCGGCGGACGGGTAGCCGGACAGGCCGCCGGCCTGGCGCAGCGAGTCGAAGTCCGGGCACCGGCCGGTCAGCATCTTGTGCACGTACGACTGGTGCCCGGTGTCGAACAGCACCACGTCGACGGGCGAGGAGAACACCCGGTGCACCGCGATGGTCAGCTCGACCGCGCCGAGGTTCGGGCCGAGGTGGCCGCCCGTCCGGTGCACCTTGGAGATCAGGAACGACCGGATCTCCGCTGCCAGCGAGCAGAGTTCCGAGGACGACAGTGCCCGCACGTCCGCGGGCGAGGCGATGTCAGCCAGCACGGCGCACCGCCGGCGGCAATGTGAACGCGATCGTCTCGGTCGCGGTCGTGTGCGTCGACACCGAGACCGGCCCCAGCGCCTCCAGCGCCCTGACCACCTCGTCCACCAGCTCCGACGGGGCGGAGGCGCCGGCCGACAACCCCACGGACGACACCCCCTCCAGCCACGCCGGGTCGATCTCGGACGCGTCGTCGACGAGGTGCGCGGGGGTGCCGGCGCGGGCGGCGAGCTCGACCATCCGCACCGAGTTGGAGGAGTTGCGGGAGCCCACGACCAGGACGAGGTCCGACTGCTCGGCCACCTCCCTGATCGCGACCTGCCGGTTCGTGGTGGCGTAGCAGATGTCGTCGGACCCCGGCCCGCGCACGTCGGGGAACTTGTGGCGCAGGGCCTCGACCACCTCGGCCGTCTCGTCCACGGCCAGCGTCGTCTGCGTCAGGTACGACACGGGACCGGTGATCTCCAGCGCGAGCACGTCGTCAACGGTCTCGACGAGCACCATCCGGTCGGGCGCCTCCCCGAGGGTGCCCTCGACCTCTTCGTGCCCGGCGTGACCGATCAGCACGATGGTGTCGCCGCGGTCGGCGAAGCGCCGCGCCTCGGAGTGCACCTTCGTCACGAGAGGGCACGTCGCGTCCAGGACGTCCAGCGAGCGTCCGCGGGCCTCGGCACGCACGGCGGGAGAGACGCCGTGCGCGGAGAACACCGCCGTGGCACCGAAAGGCACCTCGGACAGCTCCTCCACGAACACCGCGCCACGTTCCTCCAGCGACCGCACGACGTGGACGTTGTGCACGATCTGCTTGCGCACGTAGACAGGGCCGCCACGCTGATCGAGCAGTCGTTCCACGATCTGGATCGCGCGCTCCACCCCGGCGCAGAACGACCGGGGTGAGGCGAGCAGCACCGAACGCGGCGGGTGTTCCGTCATGAGTGGCCTTTCAGTGGTCTCGGTGGGTGACCAGCTGGGCGAGCGTCCCCAGCTCGACCGCCGCGCGTGCGGTCGGCGAGGCCTCGCCGAGGTGGACCAGCGCCCGCGTGTGCAGCTCGTCGGCCTGCGACTGGCTCCACGCCCGGCCACCGGCCTCGTCGACCAGGGAAGCCGCCCGCGCAAGCGTTTCCGCGTTCAGCTCGTGCGAGCCGGAGTACAGCGACGCCAGCTCGGCGGAGGCGGGGACGCCGGCGGTCAGCGCCCGCACGACCGGCAGGGACTTCTTGCGGTTCACCAGGTCCGAGTGCGCGGCCTTGCCCGTCACCGCCGGGTCGCCCCAGATGCCGAGCAGGTCGTCCACGTGCTGGAACGCCAGGCCCAGCTCGGCGCCGTAGCCGCGCATCGCCTCGATCTGGAGGTCCGACCCGTTGCCGTACAGCGCGCCCAGGGCCGTCGACGCGCCCAGCAAAGCGCCGGTCTTGCCGCGCGCCATCCGCTCGACCTCGGACACCACGACGTCGGACCGCGTCTCGAAGTCGAGGTCGTAGGCCTGCCCGTCGAGCAACGCCACCACGGCGTCACCCAACGTCCGGATCGCCTCCAACGCGCGCGGATGTCCCGATGCGGCGAGGACGTCGATGGCCAACGCCTGCAACGCGTCTCCCGCCAGTACCGCCGCGCTGACGCCGAACACCGTCCACGCCGTGGCACGGTGACGCCGGGTCGTGTCGCGGTCCATCACGTCGTCGTGCAGCAACGAGAAGTTGTGGATCAGCTCCACCGCGACGGCCGCCGGCACGGCCTCGGAGGCGGTGCCGCCGACGGCCTCGGCCGCCAGCAGCACCAACGCGGGACGGATCGCCTTGCCGCCGTTCTCCAGCACCGGGTTGCCGTACTCGTCGCGCCAGCCGTGGTGGTACTCCGCGATCGTGCGCATCGACGGCGGCAGCTGGTCGACCGCCTTGCGCAGAGCCGGCTGCACGAGGCCCCTGCTCCACGCGAGCACCTCGCCGGCCGGCCTCCCGGCGGCGAGCGGTTCTGTCACCTCGTCGAAAGTCTCCGCTGTCATGGCTAGAGACCGATCTCCACGTTCTCCAGCACGCCCAGCGCGTCCGGGACGAGGATCGCCGCCGAGTAGTACGTCGACACCAGGTACTTGAGCATCGCGTGCTCGTCGACGCCCATGAACCGCACGTTCAAGCCGGGCTCGTACTCGTCTGGGATGCCGGTCTGGCGCAAGCCGATGACGCCCTGCTTCTCCTCGCCCAGGCGCATTGCGAGGATCGACGTCGTGCCGTTCTTGTTGACCGGGATCTTGTCGCACGGCGCGATCGGGATGCCGCGCCACGTCTGCAGCTGCTGCCCCTCGACGTCGGCGGTCGGCGAGTAGACCCCGCGCGAGTTGAGCTGACGGCCGAACGCCGCGATCGCCTTGGGGTGGGCGAGGATCAGCCTGGTGTTGCGGCGCCGCGAGATCAGCTCGTCCATGTCGTCCGGCGTGACGGGACCCGAGTGCGTGCTGATCCGCTGCTTGAGGTCGGCGTTCGCGATGAGGCCGAACTCCTTGTTGTTGATCAGCTCGTACTCCTGCCGCTCGCGCAGGGCCTCGATGGTGAGCCGCAACTGGTGCTCGACCTGGTCCATCGGCTTGCTGTAGAGGTCGGCCACACGCGTGTGGACGCGCAGGATCGTCTGCGCCACCGAGAGCTCGTACTCGCGCGGCCGCAGCTCGTAGTCGACGAACGTGCCGGGCAGCGCCGGCTCGCCGTCGTGGCCCGACGCGATGTCGATCTCGGCCTCGCCGTGCTTGTTCGAAGGGTTAGCCGGGTGCGCCAGCTGCTGCGCGATGTGCTCGTGCAGCGGTTCGATCTGGTCGTTGAGCCGGTTGAACGCGGCCCGCGTCAGCACGACGGCGGTCGTCGGCGTCACCGCGCGCGCCGTGAAGGACCACTTCTTGTCGGCACCGGACAGGACCGGCTCGTCGCCGAGGTACTCGCCGTCCGCGATCGTGCCCAGCGCCACGTCGCTGCCGTACTCGCCGCGGCCGGTCTTGGCGACCTTGCCGTGCGCGATGACGATGATCTCGTCGACGGACTCGTCGCGCTGCGCGATCACCTCGCCCGGCTGGTACTCGCGCTGTTCGAAGGTGTTCGCCACGACCGTCAGCGCCGCCTCGTCCTCGAACCCGCGCAGCAGCACGAACTCCGCCAGCTCCTGCGGCACGATCCGCACCTCGGAGCCGACGCTGGTGAACGTGACGCGGCCGTCGCCGATCGCGAAGCTGAGCCGCCGGTTGACCCGGAAAGCGCCGCCCTTGGCCTCCACCCACGGCAGCGATCGCAGCAGCCAGCGGGGCGAGATCCCCTGCATCTGCGGTGCGGACTTGGTGGTCGTCGAGAGGTTGCGCGCAGCAGCCCTCGACAGGCTCATCTGCTGGTCCTCGACCCCAAGATCCGGATCGGTAACAGTCACTGCGAATCCTGCCAATCTGCTTGCGCGAAGGGAACTAGCGAACTGAAACTGCGGCCGTGCCCAGTCCGCTGGGGGAGTGGAACGACTTCCGGGTGGGGACCGGGGAGAAGCGGTACCTGCCGGTGCGCTGCGTCCAGAGCAGCTCACCGGCGAGCCACGACCTCAGCGCCTCGGCGTACCGGGACAGCCCGGCCCTGGCCTCGGTGCCGAGGTCGTACTCGATGGCGAGCGACGGGAGTTCGGCGAAGATCGAGCCGATCTGCCGCAACCGGGCGGCGATCAGGTCCGCGACGACGTCCACGGCCTTCTGCGTCTCGCACTCGAAGAACTGCTGCACCGCGAGCACCGCGCTGACCGTGCTGCCGCCGGTGGCGGCGATCCGGTCGAAGTTGTGCAGGTCCTGGCGCAGCGCCGGAACGTCGCCGAACGAGTCGACCAGCGCTCTCATCGTGGAGTTGCGCAACAGCTCGGCCGGGAGCTCGGCGCGCGCGGTCCTGCGCACCTGCTTCGCCGAGATGTCCGCCATCGCGGTCCTGCGGCGCATCTCGACCAGGTCGATCGGATCCGGTACCCGGCCTTGCGCGGTGTTGTGCAGCTCCCACAGCAACGCGTCGAGGTACTCGGTGATGTTGGTGCGGTCCTCGTCGTCCATGGTGGACTGGGCGACCAGGTCCGCGAGCCCTCGCTCCGCCGGGGTCGTCGGCGCGGAGCCGGCGAGGACGTCCTTGAGCCGGGCCACGAACGCCTTGCCGCCCGCCACGGTGCGCGGGCGGAGGAAGCCTTCGAGGAACATGTCGTCGACGTAGAAGCCCCAGGTCCCCCAGAGGCTGATGTTCTTCAGCTCGTCGAAGGAGGCCGTGGGGAACGCCAGCGGGGCGAAGCCGCCGTAGTCCGCCGCGTCGTAGAACGCCTCGGTCCACGGCACGCCGCCGAGCATGCCCATGTCCCGCACCCACGTTTTGGTGTGCTGGCGGACGCGGTCGACGTGAGGAGAAAGTCTTGCGGCGAAGGGCATGTCGAACGAGGGGATCTCAACCACGGGGCGCCCCCAGCCACGCCGCGGACGTGCCCAGCCCGGTCGGCCCGCGCAGGATCGTGCGGAAGAACGCGCTGTTGCCCGCGCCCTCCACCCCGGAGTTGTCCGCTTTGGTGTACCGGCCGGCGTGCAGGTGCCACTCGTGCCCGCCGGACTGCCAGTCCTGCAGGCCCTTCACGTACTTGAGCACCCGTGCCTGTTCCTCCGGGCCCGACGAGTTCTCGGCGAACAGCTGCGGCAACTCCGTGAACACGGTGTTCTCGAACTGGTGCAGCCGCGACGTCAGCAGCGCGTTCACGGCCTCGACGGCGGTCTGCGTGTCGTGGCCGAAGAACTTCTCGAACACGAGCACCCCGTTGGAGTTCTCGCCCTCCCGCTGCACCTCGCGCTCGTACGAGAAGATGTCGTTGCGCAGGTGGATCGCGTCGGAGAACGTGTCGGAGAGGACCCGCAACGGGCGGGTGCCCGCGACGGAGGCGGGCACCTCGGCGGCTTCGGAGACCTCCACCAGGTTCGCCGACCACGGCGCGCCGCCGACCTTGCGGCGCATCTCGATGTACTCGATCGGGTTGGCGACCGTGCCGCTCTCGATGTTCTTGATCTCCCACATGCACTCGAGCAGCAGGTTGTGGGTGCTGGTGGTGAACCGGCGCCGCCAGTCCTGCGACATGAGGGGAATCGTGCGCTGCCAGAGGTCGACGAGCCCGCGTTCGGTCGGGTTCCGCGGCTCCGGCCACGGGTCCGTGCCGCCCGGCGGCATGAACGCCGGCAACCGGTCGAGGTAGGCCTTCGCCCCGGCGACGTCCTTGCTCTGCTTGAACTCCGCGAAGAACTCGTCGTCGAAGTAGAAGACCCAGACGTACCAGTCCGTGATGAGGTCGAGGATCTCCGCGGGCGCGTCCGGGTGGGTCCACGCGCACATGAACCCGTAGTCGTCGCCCGCGAGGACCTCGTCGGTCCACACCCCGGTGTCGAGCATCCCCATGTCCCGCGCCCACTGCGTGGAGTGGGCGCGGGCGCGTTCGAGGTGCGGGCTCATCCGTGCCGGGTGCGGCACATAGAACTCCGGCATGGTGAAGGAGGCCAACGTGCTAGCCCTCGCGGCCGAGCTCGACGTGCTCGAGCACACCGATCGCGTCCGGCACCATGATGGCGGCCGAGTAGTAGGCGCTGACCAGGTAGTTGATGATCGCCTGGTCGTTGATGCCCATGAACCGCACCGAGAGGCCCGGCTGGTACTCGTCGGGGATGCCGGTCTGGTGCAGGCCGATGACGCCCTGGTTCTGCTCGCCGGCGCGGATGAGCATGACCGAGGACGTGCGGGTGTCCGAGATCGGGATCTTGTTGCACGGCAGCACGGGGACGCCGCGCCACGCCGGCACCTTCTGACCGCTGAAGTCGATGTGCTGCGGGTAGAGGCCGCGCTTGTTCAGCTCGCGGCCGAACGCGGCGATCGTGCGCGGGTGGGCCAGGAAGTAGCTCGGCTCCTTCCACACGATCGACAGCAGCTCGTCGAAGTCGTCCGGGGTGGGCGGGCCGGTGCGGGTGTGGATGCGCTGCTTGAGGTCGGCGTTGTGCAGCAGGCCGAAGGAGCGGTTGTTGACGATCTCGTGCTCCTGGCGTTCGCGCAGGGCCTCGATCGTGAGCCGCAGCTGCTGCTCGACCTGGTCCATCGGGTTGTTGTAGAGGTCCGCGACGCGGCTGTGCACCCGCAGCACGGTCTGCGCGACGCTCAGCTCCAATTCGCGCGGCGCCAGCTCGTAGTCGACGAACGTGCCGGGCAGGTCCGGTTCGCCGTCGTGGCCGGAGGCGATGTCGATCTCCGCCTCGCCGTGCGCGTTGGAGCGGCCGGCGGAACCGGTGAACGCGCGCTGGATGTGTGCGCGCAGGCCGCCCGCCGCGCCGTTGAGCTCTTCGAACACCCGCCACGGCAGCGTCAGCGCGATCACCGGGGTGACCGCCTTGATGGTGAACTCCCACTCGTCCTGCGGGTCGGCGAGCACCTGGTCGCCGACGTAGTCGCCGTTGGCCAGCACGCCGAGCACGGTCTGGTCGCCGTACTCGCCGCGGCCGATCTTCTCGACCTTGCCGTGCGCGATGAGGACGACCTCGTCCTGCGGCCGGCCCTCCTCGACGATCACCTGGCCGGGCTCGTACTCGTGCTGCTCGAAGCGGTCGGCGAGCGCGGTGAGCGCGTCGACGTCGTCGAACTCGCGCAGCAGCGGCAGCTCGGTCAGCTCCTGCGGGACGACCCGCACCTCGGCGCCGGTGTTGGTGAACGTGAGCCGCCCGTCGCCGATGGCGTAGCTGAGCCTGCGGTTGACCCGGAAGGCACCGCCCTTCGCCT
>NZ_DATLEC010000130.1:0-18543 GCF_035525475.1 Lentzea sp.
TTCGGGGCCCTTGCGAGGCGCTTCATCGGGCGGAAAAGGGCGGACGCTCCGCGCCCGCCCGATCCCGGCAAGGTAGCACCTCGCACCCAAAGTCAAGCCCCAATCGCACAGCGTTGGGGTACACCGCTTTTCGGCGGTTCATCGGGAAGACGGCTCGCTTCGCATCGCCATCGAGGGTGTCGGGCAGTAGGTACCGGGCGTGGGTTATTTCCAGCAGGTACCTCGCCTGGGCGTTTCCAGCGCTGGTTCGCACCTGGGCATTTCCGCGCCTCACCGCACCTGGGCATTTCCAGCGCGGCCGGAGTGTCAGACCCACTGAGTACGTTGGGTCGCGGGGGAGCCACAACGCAAGGGGACCCCTGCGTCAGCGTGCCACCGCCGCGTCGGCCCTGCTCACCGTCGGCCCGCCCCACCCGAGGCGGGTCTCACCAGAGGCCGGGCACTTCCTCCTCCGGCTTGCGCGCGTCCTCCCAGCGGTACTCGCGCAGGTTCACCTTGCCGTCCAGGTTCGGGACGCCCTCCTCGTGGAGGAGTTGGAGTTGCGTGTCGCGCAGGTGTGGGGCGCAGGTGCCGTCGGCCTTCAGGACGCGTTGCCACGGCAGGTCGTGGCCGTCCTCGTTGAGGATGCGGCCGACCAGCCGTGGCGACGGCGCCTTCGCGAGATCCGCGATGTCGCCGTAGGTGGCGACTCGTCCGCGGGGGATGGCCTTGATGCAGTCGCGGATCCGCTCGTGGATCTCTTCGTCCATCCCGCGAGTCTAGCTAGATCGTCTTTGCCCAGTTGGCTACCGCGGTGAGGTAGGCGGGGGCGTTCGGGGCGTAGTTGATGGAGTGGCCGTAGCCGTTGAGGATGTAGGTGTTCAGGCGGGGGACCGCTGGGAAGAACTGCGCCTCGTCGGCCTTCAGGGCTGCGGGGGAGGAGCAGTCGCTGCCTTCCAGGGGGATGCCCGCGCCGCAGAAGTGGGTGTCGTTGCCGAGGGCGATCATCACCGGGACGTCGATCTTGCGGGAGACCGGGACGACCACGGTGTTCAGGAGGATGGTGTCGACCGCTTCCGTCACGGCGAAGACGTCCTTCGTGGACTCGTCGAACGAGATGGCGCCGGTGATCAGCGGGCCTGGCTTGTGGAACGAGTTGTAGCGGGTGTTCGGCATCGTGGTGAGGTAGCCGACGTCCAGGCCCGCCGGGACCATGTTGGCCAGCACCGGGACCACGGTGAGGTGGTTCATCTTGTGCGTGAAGCCCGTGACGAGGACGCCGTCCACGTCGTCGTAGGTGGCCGCCTCGATGATGGCCATCGCCGAGCCGATGGAGTGGCCGCCGACGATCACCTTGGCGAAGCGGGGTTTCAGGGTCGTGATGACCTGGTGGACCGCGCTGGCCTGGGTGGAGGCGGTGACCAGGGCGCTCAGCGGCTTGGAGCTCCTGCCGGTGCCGAGGCGGTCGAGGGCCAGGGTGGCGAAGCCCGCCTTGTTCTGGGCCTGGGTGAACGAGTGGGTCAGCGGCTCGAAGCCCACGTCCCAGTAGGTGCGGTCGTAGGTGCCGCCCGGGATCAGGACCTGCACGGCCTTCGCGTTGGCGGGGACGCACAGCCTGCCGGCCATCGTTTCCTGCGTCGTCACCAGCGGGGTCAGGCCGATTCGCACCGGGTAGCTGACGTCCTGGCACGTCACCGCCGCCGAGGCGGGTGCGGGGGCCAGCAACGATGCGGTGGTGAGCAGGGCCGCGGCGCAGAGCCTGCGGAAACGCATGGGAGTACTACCTCCAGCTAGTCGCGGGGGACGGCCTTCATCAACAGGCCTTGGGGGTACGGGGCGGACGTGAACTTCACCCGCGCCGCGCGTGTGGGGACGAGTCGCCAGCGGGCCGCGACGGTCGCGAGGGTGATGACGATCTCGGTCTGGGCGAAGGTGTTGCCCAGGCATTGGCGGGCGCCGCCGCCGAACGGGACGTACGCGCCGCGCGGGAGGGTCGAGAGGAACTCGGGGGTCCAGCGTTCCGGCGCGAAGCGTCGCGGTTCCGGGAAGTAGCGCGGGTCGTGGTGCAGGGCGTGCGGGCTGACGATCACCTCGGCGCCCGCGGGGAGCGTCACGTCGCCCAGCCGGACTTCCTCGAGCGTTCGGCGCATGACGAACCAGATCGGGTACATGCGCAGGGTTTCCTGCACGATCTGCGTTGTGTAAGTCAGGGAGGGGATGTCGGCGAACGTCACCGGGCGGTCGCCGAGGACGGTGTCGAGCTCGGCGTGTAATCGCTTCTCGATCTCGGGGTTGTCGCCTAACTCGTACAACGCCCAGGCCAGTGCGATCGCGGTGGTCTCGATGCCGGCCGTCAGCAGGGTCAGGACCTCGTCGTAGGTCTGCCGGTCGGTCATGCCGACGCCGTCCTCCTGTGCCAGCAACAGCGTGGAGAGGACGTCGCCGTGGTCGGTGCCGTCCGCGCGCCAGCTCTCGATCACCTGCAGCACAACGGCTTTCATGCGCGCGATGGCCGCGTCGAACTCCTTGTTGCCCCGCAGGGGGAGCTTCTCGACGAACGACGGGGTCAGCGCGCGGATCATGCCCTGCTGGATGACCGTGAAGATCGAGCGGCGGACCTCCTCGACGGCGCGTTTCCCGATCTCCGACGAGAAGAGCGCCTCGCCGACGATGGTGACCGCGAGTTCCTGCATGTCGTCCTCGACGACGCGGATCTCGCCTGGTTGCCAGCGCGCAGCCAGCGAAGAAGCAGCACGAGCCATTGTCGACGCATAGGCTTCGATCCGTTCGCGGTGGAAGGCCGGCTGCATCATCCGGCGCTGTCGCAGGTGGTACCCGCCGTTCGACAGCAGCAGCCCGGTGCCCAGGTAGGGCTGGAATTTGTCGAACATCGCGCCCTTGCGGAACTTCGAGCCCTGCGAGACGAGGACTTCGTAGGTCAGCGAAGGACTGGTGACGAAGTGGGCGCGCAACGGGCCGAGGTCGAGACGCACGACGTCGCCGTGCTCGTGCAGCGCGTCGGTGAACCGGGCGCGCTGGAGGAGCATCGCCGGTGTGTGTCCGAGCAACGGCCAGCGGCGCGGGGCCACCGGGACGGGCATTCGGACTCCTGGGGAGTTGGGCCGAACGGGGACGGACCACCCTAGGAGCCGTTCGGATGAAGATGACAGTGCCTGAACGGGTGGTTCCGCATCACTCTGATGGCGCAGTGCGCGCACCGCTCGGGTGACTAAGCTCGTGCGTCTTCCCGACCGCCACGAAACCGGAGGGGTGTTCTCCGTGGCAGACACCCAGAACTGGGTTCCTCTCGGCATCGACACCAACGTGCCGAGCATGGCCCGTGTCTACGACTACATCCTCGGCGGCGCCCACAACTTCGCCGCGGACCGGCAGGTCGGGTCCCAGATCGAGAAGCTGGTGCCGGGACTGCCGAGCGTCGCGCGGCTCAACCGCCGCTTCCTCGGCCGCGCGGTGAACTTCCTGATGGACCAGGGGATCCGCCAGTTCCTCGACATCGGTTCCGGCATCCCGACCGTCGCGAACGTGCACGAGGTGGCGCAGGAACGCGACCCCGGCGCCCGTGTCGTCTACGTCGACAAGGACCCCGTCGCCGTCGCGCACAGCCGATTGTTGTTGGCTGACAACGACAACGCCACCATCGTGCACGCCGACATGCGCGAACCGGACTCCGTGCTGTCGAGTGCCGAGGTCAAGCGGCTGCTGCGGTTCGACGAGCCGATCGGGTTGCTGATGCTGCTCATGCTGCACTGGGTGCCGGACGAGGACGACCCGGTCGAGCTCGTCGCGAGCTACCGGGACGCGTTGCCCGCCGGCAGCTTCATCGTGATGACCCACGTCGCCAAGGACCAGATCGACGAGAAGGTCGACCGGGCCGCGGCGGTGGTGAACAGCAGCAGGAGCGCGGACCGGATGCACATGCGCACGCACGACCAGGTCAGCGCGTTGTTCGACGGGTTCGAGCTGGTGGAGCCCGGCCTCGTCGGCTGCGGTGAGTGGCGGCCGGACGGGCCAGGTGACTTCGCCGACGAGGCGTCCATGAACATGTTCTTGTACGCTGGCGTCGGTCGTAAGGACTGAAACCACACTGTAGTGTCTGAGCATCACACTGTTGGCGCAATGGATGCCGACTGCCGGTAGGTAAACTTCCGGACACTCTTCAACCCATGCAGGGCAACGGGAATGACGAATCCAAGCCGAAGGCCCGATGCCGCTCCACCTCAGGGCGTAGCCGCCGTCCGTGCGCGAGAAGCCTTGGCGCGCAAGTGGAGCTACCTGCTCAGCAGCGTCGTGGTGGTCGCGCTGAGCAGAGATGAGCTGAACGCCGAACTGGGCGATCAGCTCGACGCGTTGTGCGCGGCACTGCACCACGAGCCGTTCGACCCTGCCCCGTTCGAGGAGGTGGGCGAGCGGCTCGTCGCTCTCGGTTACGTCAACGAACCGGGGCTCAGACGCACGGTCGACGTGCTCGGCAAGGGCTTGCCGGCACTCGAGGAGTTCCGCCACGTCGACCAGTTCACGGTGCGTGTCGTCGGCGGGATCGGTGCGCTGGCGTGCGGCTTCAGCGCGGCACGCGCACGTTCCATCCTGGACCAGCAGGAGAGCATGCAGCGGTCGTTGCTCAAGGCCGCCCACGACGCGCAACGCGACCGGCGGCAGAGCGAGGCCAAGTTCGAGGGCATCGCCACCTCGTCGACGAACGGCATCCTGATCGTCGGCCTCGACGGGAAGGTGGTGTGGGCCAACGACGCCATCGGCGAGATCCTCGGCCACACCCCGGAGCAGGGCACGCGGGTCATGGAGCTCCTCGCGCCCGGCTCGATCGTCGTGTTCCGCGAGATGATGGAGAAGGTCCTCGCCGAACGCGACGACTTCGAGCGCGAACCGATGCACCTGCTGCGCGGCGAGGACGACCTGGCCAAGGTCACGCTGACGGCGTCACTGCTGCGCGACGGCGACGGCAAGCCGAGCCACGTGCTGGTGGTCGCCGACGACGACACGGAACTCGCGCTCCTGCAAGGAGAACTGCGCAGGCAGTCGCTGCACGACGTGCTGACGGGCCTGCCCAACAGGCAGTTCTTCACCACCCACCTGGAGACCGTGCTGCGCCGCGCCGATCCCGACCTGGGCGTCACGGTGTTCCACCTCGACCTCGACGCGTTCGGCCTGGTGTGCAACAGCCTCGGCGGCCGCGTGGGCGAGAAGCTGCTGCAGCACGTGGCTCGCAGGCTGCGGGCGCTGATGTCCCGCGAGCAGGCGATGGTCGCGCGGTTCGACGGCGACGAGTTCGGCATCGTCGTCGAGAACTCCGCCACCACACCGGACATCGCGACGATCATGAACGCCATCAACGCCGACCTGGCGGAACCGGTCTTCGTCGACGACCACGGCCTCGCCGTCTCGGTGAGCGCCGGCGTGGTCGACCGGCCGTCACCCGACGTCGATCCCACGGAACTGCTGCGCATGGCCGACCTGGCGTTGCGGCAGGCCAAGAAGGACCAGCGCGGCCAGTGGGAGTTGTTCCACGGCAACAAGAGCACCGCGGACCGGCGCGACGCGGCACTCGCCGTCGTCATGCCGGGAGCGTGGGAGCAGGGCGACGTCGGCGTCTGCTACCAGCCGGTCCGCGTGCTCGCGACCGGTGAGCTGGCGGGCGTCGAGGCCGTGCTGCACTGGGACCTCTCCGACCGGTGCGCCGCGCTCGCCGACTCGACGGGCCTGATCCTGCCGATGGGCGAGTGGCTCATCAGGATCGCCGCGGGCCAGGCCCAGTGGTGGCGTCAGCGGGGCGAGCTCGACGCCCAGTTCGGCGTCCGCCTCACCCGGCACCAGTCGACCGACGCCGCCCTGGTGTCCCGCGTGGCCAAGGTGGTCGAGGAGACCGGGCTGCCGCCGGAGCGGCTGACGCTGAGCATGCCCGTCGGCGTGCTGGGCGTGTCCGGCGCGTCGGAGAACCTGAGCGCGTTGGCGGGCATGGGGATCAGGATCGCGCTGGACGACTTCGGCCTCGGGCCGCGGGACCTCGGCTGGCTCACGGAGCTGCCGGTGGTGTCCGTGCTCGTGCCGAAGGACCTGGTGCGGCGTCAGGACCTCCGTTCCGCCGCCCTGATCCCGGCCGTGCACGACCTGGGCGTGGCCCTGTGCGTCGACGGAGTCGAGACCGACGAGCAGGCGCAGTGGTGGGCGGAAGCGGGCGCGGACCTCGCGATGGGCGCCCGCTTCGGTTCGCCCGAGAACGCGGGCGACGTGCTGAAGAACCTGCTTTAGACGCCGCCCTGCCTCAAATGCCGCGCTGCCACGCGACGACTGCCGCGTGGTAGCTGTCAGCCTTCTTGGTGTCGAAGTTGAAGACGTGCCCGTACCCGTTGACGACGAAGCCGTCCAGCCGCGGCGCCCGCGGGTAGAACGGCCTCTCGGACCTGACGAGCGCCTGCGCCGACGAGCAGTCGGCGCCGAGCGGCGGGGTGCCGCAGAAGTAGTCGGCCGAGGTCTGGACGGTCATGACCGGCGCGGTGATGGCGGCGCTGACGGGCAGCACGAGGTTGGACATCAGCGCGGTGGTGACGAACTCGCCGGCCGAGACGACGTCCTTCGTGGACTCGTCGAGGTCGATCACGGCCGGGACGTTCGGGCCCGGCGCGTGGAACATGGTGTAGCGGGTCCCCGGTGCCGTGGTCAGGTAGCCGACGTCGAGGCCGCGCAGGCTCAGCTTCGGGTCGAGCAGGGCGGGGACCAGGTTGGTCAGCGCGGGCACGGCCCTGATGTAGTCCCACTGGTGCGTCATGCCGGTGACCAGCACGCCGTCGACGTCGCGGTACCTGCCCGCCTCCGCCATCGCGATGGCGGAACCGATGGAGTGCCCGCCCACCAGCACCTTGGAGAACCGCGGGCGCAGGTTCTGGACCACCTGGTGCACCGCCTCGGCCTGGTTGGGGACGTCGACCAGGATGCTGAGCGGTTTGCTGCTCCTGCCGGAACCGATCCGGTCCACCGCCATGGTGGCGATGCCCGCGCTGTTCATCGCGCGCGTGACGGAACGCTTCTGGCCTTCCACGGGGATGTCCCAGTACCCGCTGGTGTACGTGCCACCGGGGACGAGCACCTGGACGGTCGTGGCGCCCCGCGGGACGCACAGCCTTCCGTACATCGTCTGCCTGATCAGTCCGAACTGGACGGACGTGTGCACGTCCTCGCAGGTGGTCTGGGCGGCGCTCGCGGGCGCGGGTACCGGTAGGAGGGCGGCGAGCAGCACGGCGGCGCAGAGCCGACGGAAACGCATGAGGGAAACAACCTCCAGCTAACGGGGGACGACCTTCATCATCAGGTCGCCGGGGTAGGCCGCGTTGGTGAACCGGGTGCGCACGGGCCGGTCGGGGACCAGCCGGTAGCGCGAGAGGACCGTCGCCGCCACGATGGCGATCTCGGTCAGCGCGAAGTGGTTTCCGACGCACTGGTGGATGCCGCCGCCGAACGGGACGAACGCGCCCTTCGGCAGCAGCTTCACGCGGTCGGGCGTCCAGCGGTCGGGGTCGAAGCGCTCGGGGTCCGGGAAGTGCGCCGGGTCGTGGTGCATCGTGTGCGGGCTGAGGATCACCTCGGTGCCCGGCGCGAGGCGGGCGCCGCCGAGCTCGACCTCCTCGGCGGTGCGGCGCATGACGAGCCAGAGCGGGTACTTCCGCAGGACCTCGTTCGTCACCTGGCCGAGGTAGGTCAACCGGGGTACGTCGGCGACGGTCACCCGGCGCCCGCCCAGCACCTGGTCGACCTCCGCCAGCACCCGTCGTTCGACCACGGGGTTGGCGGCGATCTCGTGGAAGATCCAGGCGAGTGCCAGCGCGGTGGTCTCGATTCCCGCGGTGAGTAACGTGATGACCTCGTCGAAGACCTCGTCCTCTGTCATCGGCTCGCCGCTCTCGGGGTCCCTGGCCGCCAGCAGCGTCGACAGCAGGTCGCCGTGGTCGGTGTCGTCGTCGCGCCGGCTGGCGATGACCTCCCGCACTATCGCGCGCATCCGCGCGATGGCCTCGTCGAACTCCCGGTTCGCCGGGATGGGCAGCTTCTCGACGAACCCCGGCGAGAGCGCGCGCACGATGCCGTTCCTGATGATCACGAAGACGGACCGGCGTGACTCGTCGATCGCGCGCCTGCCGATCTCGGTGGAGAACAGCGCCTCACCGACGATCGTGACGGCGAGGCCCTGCATGTCGGCCTCCAGCTGCCGCACCTCGCCCGGCCGCCAGCTCTCCAGCAGGTCGTGCGCCGCGCGGACCATGATCTCCGCGTACGCGGTGCTCCGGTCGCGGTGGAACGCCGGCTGCACCATCCGGCGCTGACGCAGGTGGAAGGCCCCGCTCGACACCGCGAGCCCGTTGCCGACGAACGGGCGGAACTTGTCGTACATCCGGCCTTTGTGGAACTTCGGCGCGTCGGTGACCAGCACCTGGTGCGTCAACCGGGGGCTGGTGACGAAGAAAGCGCGCAAAGGTCCCAGGTCGACTTCGACGAGATCGCCCTGGCGTCGCAAATTCGCGGTGAACTCGAATCTCTTCCTTAGCATCGACAACGTGTGCCCGAGAAATGGCAGCCTGCCGGGTGCCACCGGGACGGCCATCATCGCTCCTCGTAGCGGGGAAAGAGGTGGACAACCATAGGAGTCGTTCGGTTCAGGTGACAGTGGCCGATCGGGTGGCGTGTGTTCACACGTGTGGCCTAATCGTGCGCGCTTTGTGCATGACTAAGCTTGTGCGTCCGCAATCTGAAGAGGTGGTCGCGTGGCCGGCGAGCAGAACTGGGTCCCACAGAGCGTGGACGTCTCCGTGCCCAGCGCGGCACGGGTGTACGACTACCTGCTCGGCGGCGCGCACAACTTCGCGGTCGACCGTCTGATGGGCGACAGGGCCGAGCAGATGATGCCGAACTCCCGCAACGCCGCCAGGCTCAACCGGGCGTTCCTGCGCCGGGCGGTGCGCTTCATGACCGAGCAGGGCGTGCGCCAGTTCCTGGACATCGGCTCGGGCATCCCGACCGTGGCCAACGTGCACGAGGTGGCGCAGGAGGTGGCGCCCGACTGCCGGGTCGTGTACGTGGACCGCGACCCCGTGGCCGTCGCGCACGGCGAGCTGATCGTCGCAGGTAACAGCCGTGTCGGCGTGCTGCAGGCCGACATGCGGGACCCGGAGAGCATCCTCGGGAGCAGCGAGGTCGGCCGCCTGGTCGACTTCGACCGGCCCGTCGGCGTGCTGCTGCTGTTCATGCTGCACTGGGTGCCGGCCGAAGCGGACCCGCAGGGCCTGATGAAGCGCTACCGCGAGGCCCTGCCCAGCGGGAGCTACCTCGCGATCTCGCACATGGCGGGCGACCACGTCAACGACGAGGCCAGGGCCGTGACCGACAGGATGAGCAAGGCGGGCGGCGGTGACGTCACCTATCGCGACCGCGACGAGATCGAGTCCTTCTTCGGCGATTTCGAGCTGGTGGAACCCGGATTGGTCAAGTACGTCGAGTGGCGACCTTCGGGACCCGCCGACATCTCCGATGATCCGGCGGTGAACCGGATCGCGTTCGCCGGTGTCGGCCGCAAGTCATAGAAATTTCGATCGAGTGACGGTGATTCACGCTACCGGTTGAGGTGGGGCGTATGGTGCGTGAGTAAACTTCCGGGACCTCAGAGCCAATGCGAGGCATTCCCGAATGTCCAACCCGAGTCGGATACCTGACGTCACGCCCTCGCCGGAGGACATTGCCAGGGCGCGGCTGACCCTTGCGCGCAAATGGTCGTACCTCCTGCTCGGCACAGTCTCGATTCCGCTGGGCCGCGAAGGCCTCGACCGGGAACTGAGCGGTCGGCTGGACGCGTTGTGCGCGCTGCTGCACGAGGAGAAGCCCGGCACCACCGCGGTCGAGCAGATCGGCGCCGAGCTGGCGGGTCTCGGCCACCTCGGGCGGCAGGGGATGCGCGTCACCGCCGAGGTGCTCGGCAAGGGACTGCTCGCACTGCCGGAGTTCCAGCCGGTCGAGCGCTACGCGGAACGGATCGCGCTCGCGATCGGCGCCATCGGCACCGGGTTCACCACGGCCAACACCGAGTCCGTGCTCGCCCAGCAGGAGAGCATGCAGCGGTCGTTGCTCAAGGCGGTGCGCGACGCCAACTGGAACCTCAGGGAGAGCGAGGCCCGCTACAACGAGGTCGTCACGTCGTCCAGCAACGGCGTGATGATCGTCGACCTCGAAGGACGGCTGCTCAGGGCGAACGCCGCCATCGGCGAGATCCTCGGGTACACCACCGACGAGCTCGCCGGCATGTCGTTGTTCGACCTCGTCGCGCCGGGGTTCGTCGAGATGCTGCGGGCGGCGCTGGCCGAGCTGGTCGAGGGCACCGCGCAGCGCGTGCGGCAGGCCCAGCGGATGCTGCGCGTCGACGGCGAACCGGCGCGGCTCGCGCTGACGGTGTCGTTGCTGCGCGGTGCGGACGACGAGCGCAGCCACTTCGTCGTGGTCGTCGAGGACGGCACCGAGCTGGAGCTGCTGCAGAACGAGCTCCAGCGCCAGTCGCTGCACGACGTGCTGACCGGGCTGCCGAACCGCCAGTTCTTCACCACGCAGCTGGAGACCGCGCTGCGCAAGGCCGATCCCGAGCACGGCATCACGATCCTGCACCTGGACATCGACGCGTTCGGCATGGTGTCCACCAGCTTCGGCGGCCGGATCGCCGAGCGGTTGCTGCAGCACGTCGCTCAACAGCTGCGGCTGCTGCTGGCCGGCGAGAAGGCCATGATCGCCCGCTTCGACGGCGACGAGTTCGGCGTCCTCATCGAGAACACGGCGACGACGCCGACCATCGGCGCGATCATGAAGAGCATCAACGACGACCTGCTCGAACCGACCTATGTGGACGGTCGCGGGCTCGCGGTGTCGATGAGCGCGGGCGTGGTGCACCGGCCGGGCGGCGACGCGGAACCGGTCGACCTGCTGCGCGCGGCGGACACGGCGTTGCGCAGGGCCAAGGTGCGCCGGCGCGGCCAGTGGGAGGTGTTCCACTCCGCCCAGGACGCCGAGGACCGGCGCGACCACCTGCTGGCCGTGACCATGCCGGAGGCGTGGGAGAACGGCGAGATCACCGTGCGGTACCGGCCGCTCGTGCGGCTGGCCGACGGCGAGGTCGGCGGCGTCGAGGCGTTGCTGCACTGGGACCGGCCGGAGCTCGGCGTGCTCGACCACGACCGGTGCGCGGGGCTCGCGGAGGCGACGGGGCTGGTCCTGCCGCTCGGCGAGTGGCTGATGAAGGTCGGGGCCGGTCAGTCGTCGTGGTGGCGGCAGCGCGGGCAGTTCGACAGGGCGCTGGTCGTGCGGCTCACCCCGCACCAGTCGACGGACGCGGACCTGGTGTCGCGCGTGGTGCGGGTGCTGGAGGAGACCGGGCTGGAGCCGGGGCGCCTCGCGCTCAGCATGTCCGCCGAGGTGCTGCCGCTGACGGACGCGGCCGACAACCTCACGACGCTCGCGGGCATGGGCGTCCACATGGGCCTCGACGACTTCGGGCTCGGCCCGCTCGACCCCGCCGCGGTGTCGGAGCTGCCGGTGAGGTCGGTGCGGGTGGCGCCACCGCTGGTCGAGCGCCGGTCCCCGTACGTGACGGCGTTGCTGCCGTTGATGCACGACGCGGGCGTGACGGTCGCGGTCGACGGGATCTCGAGCGAGGAGCACGCCCGCTGGTGGTGTGACGCGGGTGCGGACTTCGGCACCGGCGACCACTTCGGCGCGGCCGGCACGCCGGGGGAGTTCCTGCAGGACCTGCCCCTCCCGTGATCCTCGTAGGTGACCGGGATCACAGTTGGGTCGCAAAAGGACTGGCCCGCCGGTCTCCGGGAAGAAAGTAGCCGGGAACGGCGGCTGCTCCGTCCGGCGGACGTCGCTGATCTTGTCGGTGCAGCGTGGTGAAATCGAGTCGTGGCACTTCCACCCCAGCTGGTCCGCAGGAAGCCGGAGACGCGCCCGCGTCCCCGGTGGGACTCCGCTGCCCAGCGGGTCTTCGCGCACGAGGGCTTCCTGCGGGTGCTGGGCGGTCCCGGCACCGGCAAGACGACGCTGCTCGCCGAACTGGCCGCGCACGTCGTGCTGGAACAGGGCGCCGACCCGGAGAACGTGCTGGTCCTCACCGCGAACAGGCGTGCGTCCGTGGCGTTGCGCGCGCACATCACGCGGTTGCTGACCGGCCACCTGTCGGCGATACGCGAGCCGTTGGTGCGCACCGTGCACTCCTACGCGTTCGCTGTGCTGCGCAACCAGTCCGTGCTGCTCGGCGAACCGCCGCCACGCCTGCTGTCCGGGCCCGACCAGGACGCGATGGTCCGCGAACTGCTCGCCGGCGACGTCGAGTCGGGCGCGCTGAAGTGGCCGGAGCGGCTGCGCCCGGCTCTGGAGCTGCCGGGGTTCGCGCACGAGCTGCGCGACCTGCTGCTGCGGGCCGCCGAACGCGGTCTCGGGCCCGAGGACCTGATCGAGCTCGGCGAGGAGCACGGGCGGGACGAGTGGGTGGCGGCCGGCCGGTTCGGGGCGCAGTACGAGGCCGTGAACCTGTTGTCCGGCATGGACTCGGCGACGTCGTACGCGCCCGCCTACGACGCGGCGGAGCTGGTGTCGTCGGCCTACGCGGCGTTCGTCAACGACGAGGAGCTGCTGTCCGGCGAACGGCGTCGCGTGCGGTACCTGTTCGTCGACGACGCGCAGCACCTCGACCCGATGCAGTACTCGCTGGTCAAGTCGCTGGGGTCGGCCGCGTCGCGGTTCGTGCTGGCCGGTGATCCCGACCAGGCGATCTTCACGTTCCGCGGCGCCGATCCGGACATCCTCCGCGAGGTCGCCGGCGAGACCGTCGTGCTGAGGCAGTCGCACCGGATGACGCCCGAGATCCGCGACGCGGTGGCGCGGCTGGCGGCCCGTCTGCCGGGTGCCTCTCCCGCCCGTTCCGTGCTGCCGGTCGAGGGCGAGGGGTCCGTGCAGGTGCGGCTGCTCGCGTCGTCCGCGCAGGAGGCGACGTGGGTGGCCGACCAGCTGCGCCGCTCGCACCTGGCCGACGAGGTGCCGTGGTCGCAGATGGCCGTCGTGGTGCGGTCGGCGACGTTGTCGTTGCCGGTGCTGCAACGGGCCTTGCTCGCCGCCGGTGTGCCGGTGGCGGTGGCGTCGGAGGAGCTGCCGTTGGCGCAGCAGCCTTCCGTGCGTCCCCTGCTGGCTCTCCTGCGCGCGGCCGCGTCGCCGGGGTCGTTGGACGAGGACACGGCGGCGATGCTGCTGTCGTCGTCCTACGGCGGCGCGGACCCGTTGGCGCTGCGGCGGCTGCGGCGCGGCCTGCGGCGCCTGGAGATGGCCGCGGGCGGCGACAGGCCGAGCGGCGAGCTGCTCGTCGACGTCGTGGAGGACCCGGACCGGCTGGCCGCCCTGGAGGACGCGGAGTCCCTGCCGGCGCGGCGGATCGCGCACCTGGTGTCCCTGGCGCGCAAGGCGATCGCGGCCGGGAAGTCCGTCGAGGTCGTGCTGTGGGACCTGTGGACGGCGTCCGGCCTGCAGGACAGGTGGGTGGCGCAGTCGGCGCGGCGCGGCGTGCCGGGCATGCAGGCCGACCGCGACCTCGACGCGATCGTGGCGCTGTTCGAGGCGGCGGCGAAGTACGTCGACCGGCTGCCGGGCTCCGGCGTGGCCGGGTTCGCCGACTACCTGGAGTCGCAACGGATCGTCGGCGACACCCTGGCCGCCTCGGCCCCCACCGGTGAGGCGGTGTCGGTGCTGACGGCGCACTCGGCGGCCGGCCGGGAGTGGGAGGTCGTCGCGGTGCCCGGCGTGCAGGAGGGCAGCTGGCCCGACCTGCGGCTGCGCGGCACGGTGCTGGGCGTCGAACGCATGGTGGACGTGCTGGCCGGGATGGAACCGTCGGTGTCGGCCGTGGCGCCGATCCTGGCGGAGGAACGCCGCCTGCTGCTGGTCGCCGCCTCCCGCGCCCGGTCGAAGCTGCTGATCAGCGCCGTGCGGGGCGAGGACGAGCAGCCGTCGCGGTTCCTCGACGAGATCGAGTCCTCCGCCGAGGACGAGCGGAAGCTGCACCGGCCCCAGCGCGGTCTGGTGCTGGGCGAGCTGGTCGGCGAGCTGCGCCGTGTCGTGTGCTCGGACTCGGAGACCCCCGACCGGCGGTCGCGTGCGGCCGCTCAGCTGGCCCGGCTCGCCGAGGCCGGTGTGCCCGGCGCGCACCCGGAGTCCTGGTACGGCTTGGCCGACGTGTCGGTCGACGCTCCACTGTGGACGGAAGACCAGAAGGTCAGCGTCACGCCGTCGACGATCGAGGTGATCACCAAGTGCCCGCTGCGCTGGGTGGTCGAGCGGCACGGCGGCCAGGACCCGGCCGAGCTGGCCTCGGTGACCGGCACGCTGGTCCACGCACTGGCGCAGGCGGCGGCTTCGGGCGCGGACGCCGCCGCGTTGCGCGTGAAGCTCGACGAGGCGTGGGCCGCCGTCGACGCGGGCGCGCCGTGGTTCTCCCGCCGCGAACGCCAGCGCGTGGAGAAGATGCTCGACACGTTCCTCGCCTGGCTGACCATGAGCCGCAGCCAGCTCACGCAGGTCGCCGTCGAGGAGGAGATGGTCGTCGAGGTCCCGAAGCGCGACGGCGGCCCGTGGCTGCAGGTGCGCGGCCGGGTCGACCGCCTCGAACACGACGAGGACGGCCGCCCCGTCGTCATCGACCTCAAGACCGGCAAGAACCCGGTGTCGCGCGAGGCGTCGCAGGAGCACCCGCAGCTGGCCGTCTACCAGCTGGCGTCCTCCCTGGGCGGCTTCACGCACATCGGGCTGGGAACAGAGCCGGGCGGCGCCCGGTTGTTGTACGTCGCGAAGGAGGACAAGAAGACAGGAGCCGTCGAACGCACCCAGGCACCGCTGGACGAGCAGGGCGTCCGCGCGTGGCTCGAGGTGGTCCAGGGCGCCGCCGAGTCGGTGCTCGGCCCGCAGTACACGGCGCGCGAGAACGCCGACTGCGACCGGTGCCCCGCCCGCACGACCTGCCCCGTCCACCCGTCCGGGCGGCAGGTGAGCGAGTAGGTGCCCGTTGACCTGCGCGTTTCGCGCATCGGAACCCATCAGCCCGGGTGGTGCGGGCCCGCGAGGCCCGGATAGGAAGATGTACAGGTGACCGTCAGCCCGTTCGAGATCGCTGAGGCGCTCGGGCTGAACAAACCCACACCCGAGCAGGCCGAGGTCATCGCCGCACCCGCGCAGCCCGCGCTGGTCGTGGCGGGCGCGGGCGCGGGCAAGACCGAGACCATGGCCGCCCGCGTCGTGTGGCTGGTCGCCAACGGCCTCGTGCAACCCGACCGCGTGCTCGGCCTGACGTTCACGCGCAAGGCCGCCCGCCAGCTCGCCGATCGCGTGCGCGCCCGACTGCGCAGGCTGGCGGGGTCGTCGCTGCTCGACGAGCTGGACCCGAGCGGCGAACGCAAGATGTCCGTGCTGACCGGCGAACCCGTGGTGCTCACCTACCACGCCTACGCCGGCCGGCTGGTCACCGAGCACGGCCTGCGGCTGCCTGTCGAGCCGGGCGTGCGGCTGCTGACCGGGACGGCGTCGTGGCAGCTCGCGCACCGGGTCGTCTCGACGTGGACGCGCGACCTCGACACCGACAAGGTGCCGGCGACGATCACCGGCTACCTGCTGTCCCTGGCCGGGAAGCTGGGCGAGCACCTGGTGACACCGGACCAGCTGGAGGCGCACGCCCGCGAGTTCTGCGCGCTGGTCGAAAACGCCCCCAAGACGCCCCGGCAGCGGGACGCGTTGCCGGAGAAGCTTCGTGAAATCGTTGCGGCACAACGGTTGCGGATCGCGTTGCTGCCCCTTCTGGACGCGTACCAGCAGCGCAAGCGCAAGGAGGCCGCACTCGACTTCGCGGACCAGATGTCCCTGGCGGCGCAGCTCGCCGGGTTCGAAGAGGTGTCCACCGGCGAACGCGAGCGGTACGGCGCCGTGCTGCTCGACGAGTACCAGGACACCGGCCACGCCCAACGCGTGCTGCTGCGGTCGTTGTTCGGCCTCGGCGCCCCGATGCCGGTGACGTCGGTGGGCGACCCGGCACAGGCGATCTACGGCTGGCGCGGCGCGTCCGCGGCCAACCTGCCGCGCTTCGTCGACGACTTCCCGCCCGCCAGGAAGTACGGGCTGCTGACCAGCTTCCGCAACCCGCCAGAAGTCCTCGAACTGGCGAACGCCGTGTCGTTGCCGTTGCGCGAGGCAGGCCTCGACGTCGACGAGCTGCGCGCCCGCCCCGGCGCCGGACCGGGCGACGTGCGCCTGGCGTTGCACGAGGACATCCGGCAGGAGCTCGACTGGCTGGCGGACAACGTCGCGGCGCAGTGGGAAGCCCACCTCGACGCCGAGGGCGTGCCCCCGACCGCCGCCGTGCTGGTGCGCCGCCGTTCCGACATGGCCGCCATCGCCTCGGCACTGCGCGAACGAGGACTGCCCGTCGAGGTCGTCGGCCTGGGCGGCCTGCTGGACGAACCCGAGGTCCGCGACCTGGTGTCCGCGCTGCGCGTCCTCGTCGACCCGCTGGCAGGAACCGCCGCCGCGCGCCTGCTGACCGGATCGCGCTGGCGGCTGGCCGCCGTCGACCTGGCCGCTCTGTGGTCCCGCGCCAGGGAACTGGCCGGTGTCGCACCACGACAGTCCGTTGTGGACGATCCACTCCTGGTGCTGGCGGACGCACTGCCCGGCGAACACGCCGAACAGGCGGGCCTGGCGGACGCGCTGGACGACCCAGGCGACCCCGACGCCTACTCCACCGACGGCTACCGCCGAATCCGGCGCCTGGGCGGCGAGCTCGCCGCGCTGCGGCGCAGACTCGACCAGCCGCTGCCCGAACTCGTCGCTGACGTCGAACGCACCCTGCTGCTCGACATCGAGTCGATGTCCCGCCCCGGCATGGTCGGCCGAGCCCACCTCGACGCCTTCTCCGACGTGGTCATGGACTTCGCCGCCGCCTCGCCGTCCGCGACGCTGCCCTCGTTGCTCGACTACCTCTACACCGCCGAACACGCGGAGGACGGCCTCGAACCCGGCGAGGTCGAGGTGTCGGAAGACCGCGTGCAGATCCTGACCGTCCACTCCGCCAAGGGCCTGGAATGGCACATCGTCGCGCTGCCGCACCTGGTCCGCGACGTGTTCCCCGGCCGCAAGAAGTCCTCGTGCTGGCTCAAGTCCGTGACGGAGCTCCCGGCCCCCCTGCGAGGAGACGCGGCCGACCTGCCCGCCCTGAAGCTGTCCGCCGGCTTCAACCGCAAGGAGGTCGACGAAGCCCTCACCCTCCACGCCGAGGAGTTCGAAGACCGCCGCCTGGTCGAAGAACGCCGCCTGTTCTACGTGGGCGTGACCCGAGCCGAGCACAGCCTGCTCATGTCGGGCCACTGGTGGGCGGAGGCCGGCGAGAAGCCCAAGGGCCCGTCGGTGTTCCTCCGCGAGATGCACGAGGTCCTGCGACGCGACCCCGCGCCGGGCGACATCTCCGTCTGGGCCGGAGAACCCGACCCGGACACCCCGAACCCGCTCGCGGAAGACGTCAAGTCGTCCCAATGGCCGGCCGACCCGCTGAGCAAACGCCGCGACGCCGTCGTCGAAGGCGCCCAACTGGTGCTCTCAGCGCTGGACTCGTTGCGCGACACCCCGCCCGAACCACTACCGCTGATCTTCGAGGAAGAGCCCGCCGCGGAACTGGTGGACGACTACCCACCCCCCACGGACGAACCCCCGGACGACGACTTCCCGCCGGAACCGGAACCCCTGCCCGACGACGTGGTCCCGGACGACCCGGAAATGCCGGAGGACGACCCGGAAGGCTGGGCCCGCGACGTGGATGTCCTGCTGGCAGAACGAGCGGCGTCCCAGAACCGCCGCGAACAGGTCTCCCTGCCCGACCACCTCTCGGTGTCACAACTGGTGGAGCTGGCCAAGGACCCGGACCTGCTGGCCCGCCGCCTGCGCCGCCCCCTCCCGTTCCCACCCAACCCGCTGGCCCGCAGGGGCACGGCCTTCCACACCTGGCTGGAAAACCGCTTCGGCGCCGCAAGACTCCTGGACCTGGACGACCTCCCCGGAGCAGGCGACGCCGACGCGGCCCCGGACACCGACCTGGAAGGCCTGAAGGAGGCGTTCCTGTCCAGCACCTGGGCCAACCGCACCCCGCATGACGTGGAGGTGCCGTTCGAGGCGGAGTTCGACGGCATCTCGGTCCGCGGCCGCATGGACGCGGTCTACCAGGACCCCGACGGCTGGACCGTCGTGGACTGGAAGACGGGCGCCGTGCCGGAGCCGTCGGCTCTGCCCGCTTTGTCGGTGCAGCTGGCCGCTTATCGGCTGGCTTGGGCGGCTTTGGTGGGGGAGCCGCTGGAGCGGGTGCGGGCGGCTTTCCACTACGTGCGGCACGACCACACCGTGCGGCCGGCGGACCTGCTGGACGAGCAGGGGCTGAAGGACCTGATCCGGTCGGTCGGGTCATGATCGCGAGTTGTCCACAGG
>NZ_DATLEC010000133.1:0-56726 GCF_035525475.1 Lentzea sp.
TCGCCACGCCACCGGGTTGCGGGACGCTGAGTATCAGGTCGTCGCCGCCGTTGCCGTCGACGTCACCGAAGCTGAACTTTGTGGCGTTGTAGTCGAACTGGTTTCCGCTCCACCACAACTGAGGGATGCCGAAGCCGTTTCCGTTGGAGAGTGCCACGTAGACGGCGATGCCTCCGGTGCCGGCGTTGGCCGCGAAGATGTAGTCGGCGTTGCCGTCGCCGTTGACGTCGCCGACGAAGGGTGTGATGCCAGCCCATCCCACGGTGGGGTCTCGCCACCACTGTGCCGGCAACTGCCAGAAGCCCTGCCAGGTCGATACGAGCATGGTGGCGCCGCTGCCCCCGGTCGGCTCGTTGGTGACGAGGACGAGGTCGGAGGCGCCGTTGTGGTCCACGTCGCTGAGATGGCGGGCGCCGGAGCCCGGGTTGGAGTTCGGCTGGTCCTTGAAGTGGATGAAGTTGGTCGGCCACTTCGCGTCGCCGGTGGTGATGGTGCGCCAGCGGAACGGGCCTGTCGAGTAGACGTCTTCGGATACCGTGATGGAGTTGCCGTTGATCGCCTCCACGTAGGCGACGTGGCCATCCGGGCCTGTGCCGCCGGCGTTGGAGTCCCATTGGGCGATCGCACCGGCCGTCGGTGTTTGGTTGACCAGGACACCGTGTTGGGATGCGTTCCATGCCCAGTGCGAGGCATTGCCCAGCTGGTAGTTCGGCGTGGCCGCGCCGTTGATCGTCATCATGTAGGCGGCGTAGTTGGTGCAGTTGTGTCCTGCGTAGGCGCCCCAGTGGCTGGACTGGAAGTGCTGCTCGAAACCGTGCGCCGTGTAGCCGGCGTTGATGCACGTGGCGTAGGAATTGCCTGCGCACAACACGGTCACGCTGGCAGAGGCCGTGCTCATGCTCGCGAGGATGAACGTGAGTGACGTGATCAAGACGGTGCCGAACGCCAAGACTCGTCGCCGCCGTCGGATGGTGGGTTTCAAGTCGTCACCTCTTCAGGTTGCCTTGGTATGGATGGTCAGCCGCTGACTGGAGTGGCCCGGGCCCGGCGGGCTCGTTCCGCGAGATAAGCAGCCGAAACAGGTACCGCTCGTCAGCCGCACGCGTTGTGGTTCGTGTTGCCGCCGGGTTCTGTTTCGGCCCTCCCCTCAACTGACCTGTTTTTGTCCAGTCAGAAGGGTGGTCGGCGGCTCGGTTGAGATGCCGGCCACTGGGGGATGTTGGCGCACGCCGCTGAGCGCGGCGCCAGACATGCCACGGCCCGCATTCCACCGGCGCTTAGCGCGTCAGATCGTCGAGTTGGTTCCCACTCAGCCCAAGCTCTGATCGCGCAGTCAGCGGCATGACCGGATGCCTGTGTCGTGCTGACGCCGTGGCAGCGGTGGTCAGCGGCGGTGGTCAGCGGCCGGGGTACGCGCGCACCACCGCACCGAAGCCCATCCCTTCACGAAGTGATGGCCACGGCTCGGCGCAGGTAGGTGTTGTCGCGGAGTTCGGCGAGCATGAACTCCGCGATGTCGGCACGGGAAACCCTGGCAGTGAAGGAAAGCCGGAGATCGGTTCCGGTGCGGTAGTCGCCGGTGCGCGGCCCGTTGGTGAGAACTGGTGCGCGCACGACGGTCCAGTCGGAGTCGCTGCCGCGCAGGAGTGCCTCCATCCGTTCCTTGTCGCGCAGGACGGCTCGTTCGAGAAGCCAGGACACGGCGACGTACGCGGTGCGGTGACGGCTGTCCGCGACGCCGTAGTTGCTCAAGAGGATGAGACGGCGAGGACCGCGGCGGGCCGTGTGGGCCAGTACCGCGCGGATGCCCTCGGTGCAGACATCGGGACCTCGCCGTCGCCGGCCCAGGGTGCTGACGATCGCGTCGGCGCCTCGCAATGCCTCCGCGACCGCCGCGGGATCGCGCACGTCACCGCCGACGACGCGAAGCCGCGGCCGCGAACCGATCCGCGACGGGTCACGGGTGAGCGCGGTGACCTCGTGGCCGAGGCGCAGCGCGTGCTCGACGACGACGCGGCCTGTACGTCCAGTCGCGCCGAAAATGGTCAAGCGCAAGGGAGATCTCCTCGGGTATAGCTGATCGACTTATCCGGGACACGCGTGCCGTTTAGTTGCTACAGTGCTCCGGTAGCACCGACCCGTCAACCCTGGAGGCCCAGTCGTGCCCATCGTCGCCGGAACCGCCTACGTCGACCCAGACCACCGCGACACGCTCCTGGCGGGCCTCGCCCCGTCCCTGCGCCGGGTTCGAACCACGCCGGGCTGCCTGGACTACGTGGTGGCGGCCGACCCGATCGAGCCGGACCGCGTCAACATCTACGAGCGGTGGGAGTCCCAGGCGCACCTCGACGCCCACCTGGCCGGAGTCGCCCAGGCGCCGATGCCGCACGTGCGCAGCGTGCAGGTCGTGCGGTACGAGATCGGCGGTTCCAGCCGACTGCAGGGCTGAGCGGTGCGGCGTCACCGCGAGGCAGTCATCGGCCTGGCACGACACGGCTTACGATCGCCGGGATGTCACCGTCGAAACGAACCCCGGACACCACGCACGTCGACGCGGCCACGGAACCGGACAGGCCCCAGCGCGCCGACGGCCGGCGCAACCACGCGCGAGTGCTGGAAGAGGCATTCGCCGCGTTCGCGGCGCACGGTGCCGCGGTCCCGATCCGCGAGATCGCCCGCCGGGCCGGCGTCAGCACCGGCACCGTCACCCGGCACTTCCCCACCAAGGAAGCACTTTTCCGGGCGGTAGCGCTGCACCGCATCGAACACCTCGTCCGCCGCGCCGAGGACATCACCGCGCACGAGGAACCGGCAACAGCGTTCTTCACCTTCTTCGCGCTGCTGGTCCGTCAAGGCGCTGCTGATCATGCCGTCGGCGACGCCCTCACCGGCGCCGGCTTCGACCTCCAGGCCGCGGCATCCACGGCCATCCACGACTTCGACGCGGCCATGACCGGCCTGCTCGCCGCGGCACAGCAGGCCGGAGCGGTCCGCGATGACGTCGACACGGCCGACGTCAAAGCGCTCATCACCGGCTGCATCGCCCGCGACGACGACGGCGCCGCGCAGCAGCGCATGGTGGAGATCGTCTGCGACGGGCTTCGGCCTCGCCGAGCTTGACCGCCCGGAACAGCATCGCCTACCGACAACGCGATCAGCGGTAGGAGAGGACAGGACAATCTCGGTTGCGCTGCGACCGACAGCCTGATCGACTGCTCGTGACCAGTCGTCCGGACAAGGAGAGGCACATGCGCGTGGCGTCCGTGTTCACCCAGAAGGTATTCGTTGCCTATCTAGAGGACATGACGCTTGTCGCGCACCTTGAACTTGGGGATCCTGGCTCACGTCGACGCTGGTAAGACCAGCCTCACCGAGCGGTTGCTGCACACCGCCGGTGTCATCGGCGCACTCGGCAGCGTGGACGCGGGGAACACGCAGACCGACTCGCTCGCGCTCGAACGGCAGCGCGGCATCACGATCAAGTCCGCCGTCGCGTCGTTCGTCGTCGGTGACGTCGCGGTCAACCTGATCGACACACCGGGCCACCCGGACTTCATCGCCGAGGTGGAGCGGGTGCTCGACGTGCTCGACTGCGCCGTGCTGGTGGTGTCCGCGGTGGAGGGCGTGCAGGCGCAGACCCGCGTGCTCATGCGCACGTTGCGGCGCCTGGAGATCCCGACTGTCGTGTTCGTGAACAAGATGGACCGTCGTGGCGCTGACGGGGAGCGCGTGGCGCGTGACGTGGTCGAGAAGCTGGCGAGCGAGGCGCCGATCTGCTTCGGGTCCGCGATCACCGGTGACGGGGTCGACGAACTGGTCGCCGGTGTCCTGTCGTTGTCGCCGGTGGCAGACGTGGTCGACGGTCCGTTGTCCGGCACGGTCTTCAAGATCGAACGTGGCAGGGCGGGGGAGAAGATCGCGTTCGTGCGGCTGTTCTCCGGGACCGTGCGGGTGCGCGATCGGGTGAAGATCGGTGACCGCGAAGGGAAGGTCACCTCGATCGCGGTGTTCGGGGGTGGCTCGGCACCACGTCGCGCCACCGCGCGGGCAGGGCAGATCGCGAAGCTCTGGGGCCTCGACGTCCGCATCGGCGACACGATCGGCGTCGCTCACCACGACCGTGCCCGCCACTTCGCGCCACCGACGCTGGAAACCGTGGTGGAATCACATGATCGGGTGGCTCTGCATTCCGCGTTGCGGCAGCTTGCCGAGCAGGACCCGTTGATCGATCTGCGGCTCGACGGCGACGACATCGTGGTCTCTTTGTACGGCGAGGTGCAGAAGGAGGTCATCGAGGCGACGCTCGCGCTGGAGTACGGCGTCGCTGTCACGTTCCGCGAAACGAGAACGATCCGCGTGGAACGTCCCCGGGGCGTGGGTGAGGCGGTGCGGTTCCTCGGTGAGACCCCGTACGCGGCCACCATCGGGTTCCGGGTGGAACCGGGACCGGAGGAGTTCCGGCTGGAGGTGGAGCTGGGCTCGCTGCCGCTCGCCTTCTTCCGGGCCACCGAGGACGCCGTGCGCGACACGGTGCGCGCTGATCGGATTCACGACTGCACTGTCACGATGACGCACTCCGGGTACTTCTCACCGGTGAGTGCGGCGGGTGACTTCCGCGGTCTCGCGCCGATCGTGCTGCGGGAAGCGCTGCGCCGAGCTGGAACCGTGACGTGCGAACCGGTGCACCGCTTCCGGCTGGAGATCCCGGCGGACGCGCTCACCGCGGTGCTCGCCGCGCTGGGCAAGGTCGGCGCCGTTCCGCTGGAGACGACCGCGACCGTCCTCCACGGGCACGTTCCGGCGGCGCGGGTGCACGATCTGCAACGACGCCTGCCCTCATTGACCCGAGGGGAAGGGGTGCTGGAAAGCGAGTTCGACCACTACGCCTGAGTCATGTCTTGGGGCGTTGCTTGACTCCGGCGGCGAGGAGGTCGACCACTTCCGCGATCCTGGCCGCGCGCAGCTCCGGGCGGCGTGTGGTGCCGTCGATCCAGCGCAGGTAGGCGCGGCGGTAGAACTGGGCGAGGGAGTCGAAGAACGCGCCGGCCGCCGGCGTGGCGTCGAGCGCGGCCGCCATGTCCTCGGCGAGGTCCGCGCGTTGCGGGCCTTCCGGGGACAGCACGACCTCGACGCGGTCGCCGGGCGCCAGGCTGGTGTCGCGCAGCCAGGCAGGGGTGAGAACGATCCGGGGGTCGGCGTCGGAAGTCTCGATGACACCGCGAACGCGGACCTGGTCGATCATGCCGGTGATGTGGTGCCGGTCCTTGACGCCCCAGACCTGGTCGGGGTCGAACGGGACGGGCACGACCACGCGGCCGCGTCCGTCCGTGCGGGCCGTGCCGGTGAAACGGCGTGCCGTCATGGACAGCGATCGTAACGGGCGCTGAGCAGCAAGAGGGGTTCGCTCCCGCGACGCGCAACAAAGCCCGGCCGGATGGATCATCCGGCCGGGCTCTGGTGTGTTCCGCGCGTGCCGCTGAAGGCTCAGCGACGCCGATCAGAACTACGCGGGGACGATGTTCTCCGCCTGCGGGCCCTTCTGGCCCTGCGTGATGTCGAAGGACACCTTCTGGCCTTCCTGGAGCTCGCGGTAGCCCTGGGCGGCGATGTTCGAGTAGTGGGCGAAGACGTCGGCGCCGCCACCGTCCTGCTCAATGAAGCCGAAGCCCTTTTCGGCGTTGAACCACTTGACGGTTCCGGTGGCCATGGTGCACTCCAAGCATGATGTGGCGCCCGCACTGTGCGGGGCCGGGTAGTGATCCGTCATGATTCCAAGGCGCTGAACAGCACGGCGCCCGCGACCTGTGGTCACGGGCGAACGGGGAACCTCGAAGCCATGACGGATGACACTACCGTACACCAACGGATCTTGGCCCGCATCATGGGCCCCCCTCGTCGGCGTCCGTGGGCATCGAGGAGGACTCCGGCAACCCGCCCGCGAGCGAGAGAACATGCCCATCGGCAGACATCGGCGGCCGGTGAACAAGAATGAGACATCCGTCCTGTTGTGGCACGCGGAATTTCGTGGCTGATATGAGCGAAATTCACCCCTGATCAACGCTGTGACCTGCGTTGACTCGTCCGATAAAGCGGAACTCGTCGGTGAGGATGACCTATCGGGTCTTCCTGGTTGCGCGAACCGGAATTTCGTGGCTTCTGCAGCAGGTCAATAGCGTTGAATTCATGGAATGGAGCTATCACTCGGCTGAAGAACTCGTTGCCGCCCTGCGTGTCGGCGCGGTGACATCGGTGGACCTGACCGACGAGGCGATCGCCCGCATCGAGCGGGGCGACGAGGTGGTCAACGCGGTCTGCGTGCCGGACTTCGACCGTGCGCGGGCCGCCGCACGCCGTGCCGACCGGGCGCGGGCCCGGGGTGAGGACCGGCCGCTGCTCGGCGTCCCGGTGACGGTCAAGGAGTCGTACGACATCGCCGGGCTGCCCACGACCTGGGGCATGCCGGCGCACAGGAACCACGTGCCGGCCGAGGACGCGGTGCAGGTGTCGCGGCTCAAGGCCGCGGGCGCGGTGGTGCTCGGCAAGACCAACGTGCCGCTGGGGTTGCAGGACATCCAGACCTTCAACGAGATCTACGGCACCACCACCAACCCGTGGGACCGCGGTCGCACGGCGGGCGGGTCCTCCGGCGGGTCTGCGGCGGCGCTGGCGTCCGGGTTCGGCGCGTTGTCCATCGGGTCCGACATCGCCGGCTCGCTGCGCACCCCCGCGCACTTCTGCGGCGTCTACGCGCACAAGCCGACGCTCGGGCTGGCGGCCAGCCGCGGCATGGTCCCGCCGGGCGAGCCGGCGTTGCCGTCCGAGTTCGACCTCGCCGTCGTCGGGCCGATGGCGCGCACCGCCCGCGACCTCGCGCTCCTGCTCGACGTCATGGCCGGACCGGACCCGCTGACGCTCGGCGTGGCGCACCGCGTGGCACTGCCGCCCGCCCGGCACGAGCGGCTCCGCGACTTCCGGGTCCTGGTCCTCGACGAGCATCCGCTCATCGCGACCGGGGCCGCCGTGCGGGCGGGCGTGCACCGGGTGGCCGCCGCGCTCGCCGACGGCGGCGCCCGCGTCGAACGGCGCAGTGCGCTGCTGCCCGATCTGACCGAGGCCGCGACGCTCTACATGCAGTTGCTGATCTCGGGCTCCGTCGCGCGCTTCCCCGTCGAGATGGACGAGCAGTTGCGGAACCGCGTCGCCGGACTGAGTGCGGACGACCGCAGTCTTGACTCCGTGCGGCTGCGCGCCATGCTGTTCAGCCACCGCGACTGGATCGAGGCGCACCACCGCCGCGAGGTCCACCGCCACGGCTGGCGGCGGCTGTTCGCCGAGTTCGACGCCGTGGTGTGCCCGATCACGCCGACGCCCGCGTTCCCGCACGACCACAGCCCCGACCCGATGGAACGGCGCATCGACGTCGACGGCGTCGAGTACCCGTACTTCGACCAGCTGGTCTGGGCCGGCCTGGCCACCATGCCCGGTCTGCCCGCCACCGCCGTACCCGCCGGCCGGTCTCCCGAGGGGCTGCCGGTCGGGGTGCAGCTCATCGGTCCGATGTTCGAGGACCGCACACCGCTGCGGCTGGCCGAACTGCTCGAGCAGACGATCGGCGGGTTCCAGGCGCCGGTCTAGGCGGCCCGGCGTTCGAGGAAGACGGTGTCGCGCCACACGCCGTGGTGTCGCGCGATGCGTTCGCGGACGCCGAGGGTGCGGAAGCCCGCCGCGTGGTGCAGGGCGAGGCTCGCGCGGTTCTCGGGGAAGATCGAGGTCTGCAACGTCCACAGGCCCGCGGCGTCGGCGGCCGTGACCAGCTTGTGCAGCAGAGCTTTGCCGACCCCTCGGCCGCGGAGGTCGGCTCCGACGTAGACGGAGTGCTCGGCCACGCCCGCGTAGCAGTCCCTTGTGGACACCGGGGTGGCCGCCGCCCAGCCCGCCACCACGCCGCCGGTCTCGGCGACCCAGCGGTGCTCGCGCAACCACTTGGCGTCGAGCGCTCTGCGTTGGGGCACCTCGGTTTCGAACGTCGCGTCGCCGGTGGCGATGCCTTCGGCGTAGATGCGGCGCACGGCGGTCCAGTCGTCGTCACGCATCGCGCGGACGGTCACGTCGGCCGGGAGGTTCTCCTGGCGGCACGGGCGGGGCGCGAGCACGCCCATGACGATGTCGGCCGCATGGGGCAGACCTGTGCAGCACGACGGGTTCACGGTGACGTGGGTGGCGGTGCCCTCCTTGTGCATCCGAAGGAAGCCGACCTCGGCCAGCTTGCGCACGTGGTGCGAGCAGGTGGACTGGCTGATGCCGACCAGGTCGGTCAGCTCGCCCACGGTCATCGAGCGGCCCGCGGTCGCCACGGCGTGCAGCAGCCGCACTCGGGTCGGCTCTGCCAGGCACGCGAACCAGTCCGCGTAGGTCGCGGCGTCCTCGGCGGGCAGCACGGCCGCTGTCGTCGTCATGCGGTGAAGTATCGACGCAGATCGATGGTTGCGTCAATCGATCCCGGTCGATACAGTCCGACGGGTTGATTCGAAATCCGTCGATACAAGGGGTGTGCCGTGAGTGAGTTCCCAGTCGTCGTGGTGGGTGCCGGGCCCGCGGGGTTGTCCGCGGCGGCGCACCTGGTCGAACGGGGCGAGCACGTGCTCGTGCTGGAAGCGGGTGACCGCGCCGGTTCCGCTGTGTCGCAGTGGAACCACGTCCGGCTGTTCTCGCGGTGGAGCGAGCTCGTCGACCCGGCCGCCGGACGCCTGCTCGGTCAGGCCGGCTGGGCGCGTCCAGCCGGTGACGCCTATCCGACCGGCGGGGAGTGGGCGGAGTTGTACCTGCGACCGCTGGCGGAGGTGCTGGGCGACCGGGTCCGCTTCGGTTCGCGCGTGGTGGGAGTGGCACGGCGCGGCCGGGACCGCGTCGTGGACGCGGGCCGCGAAGACGAGCCGCTGACCGTCCACGTGCGGACCACGAACGGGGAAGAGCGGATCACGGCGCGTGCGGTGATCGACGCTTCCGGCACGTGGGGCTCACCGAACCCGCTGGGTGGAGACGGGCTTCCCGCGGCGGGCGAGCGAGCGGCGGCCGAGAGGATCACCTACCGCGTGCCCGACCTCGCGGCCGAACGGGCTCGCTACGCGGGCAAGCGGATCGCGGTCGCCGGCAGTGGCCACTCCGCCCTCACCGCGCTGGTGGCGCTGGCCGAGCTCGCCGAGCGGGAGCCCGGCACGAAGATCGTGTGGCTGTTGCGGCGCGGCGCGGTCGGCAACGCGTTCGGCGGGGGCGAAGCCGACCAGCTCCCGGCGCGCGGCGCGTTGGGCCTGCGGGCGAGGAAGGCCGCCGAAGCCGGTCACGTCGAGACCGCCACCGGGTTCCGCACGGCGGCGGTCGAGCGCGCGGCGGACGGCAGCCTGACGCTGGAGTCGTTCGACGGCGACCGGGTCGAGCGCATCGACGAGGTCGTGGTGCTGACCGGGTTCCGGCCGGACCTGTCGTGGTTGTCGGAGGTCCGGCTCGACCTGGACCCTGTGCTGCAGGCCCCCTCGAAGCTCGCTCCGCTGATCGACCCGAACGTGCACTCGTGCGGCACCGTCTACCCCCATGGTGAAAACGAGCTGCGGCACCCCGAGCCGGGTGTTTATCTGGTCGGCATGAAGAGCTACGGCCGTGCGCCGACGTTCCTGTCGCTGACGGGCTACGAGCAGGCGCGGTCCATCGTGGCCGCGCTCGCCGGTGACCACGAGGCGGCCGGGCGCGTCGAGCTCGTGCTGCCCGAGACCGGGGTGTGCGGTGGCGCCGGCGTGTTCGACGCTCCCGAGGAGCAGAAGAACACCGGCGGCTGTTGCGGCGCACCGGAGACGATCGGCCTCGCGCCCAGTGCCCGCTGACACGACGGCGCGGCCCGGCATCGACGCCGGGCCGCGCCGCGTGCTGATCGTCCTGTGCGCCACCGAGATCATCAGCTGGGGAGTGCTCTACTACGCCTTCCCGGTGCTGCTGCCGACCATCAGCGCGCGGACCGGGTGGTCGCTCGCGGCGATCACGGCCGGGTTCTCCGCGAGCCAGGTCGTCGCGGGCCTGGTGGGCATCCCGGTCGGAAGGCTGCTCGACCGCCACGGACCGCGCGCCATCATGACCACCGGCTCGATCGTCGCCGTGCTCGCGCTCGTCGCGTTGGCGACGGCGGAGGAGCTGGTGTGGTTCACGGCGGCGTGGTTGCTGGCCGGCGTGGCGATGGCCGGGATCTTCTACGCACCCGCGTTCGCGGCGCTGACCCGCTGGTACGGGGCGCGCCGGGTGTCCGCGCTGACCGCGCTGACGCTGGTCGCCGGGCTGGCCAGCACCGTGTTCGCGCCGTTGACCGCCGTGCTGAACGAGCACGTGGACTGGCGCGGCACCTACCTGATGCTCGCCGGATTCCTTGCTGTCACGACGATTCCGCTGCACCTGTGGGGTCTGCGGTTGCCGTGGCCGGCGATCGAGCACGAGACCGCGCACGCTCCGTCGGCGGTGGCGCGCAGCAGGCCGTTCCTGGTGCTCGTGGCCGCGATGAGCCTGGCCGCGCTCAGCGTGTACGCCGTCGTGATCAACCTCGTCCCGCTGCTGACCGAACGCGGCATGACGACCTCGGCCGCCGCGATCGCACTCGGGCTGGGCGGCGTCGGCCAGGTGATGGGCCGGCTCGGCTACGCCAAGCTGGTTGCGCGGACATCGGTGCGCACCCGCACCCTGCTGATCCTCCTGGTGAGCGCGGTGGTGACCGCCCTGCTGGGCGTGGTGCCCGGCCCGGCACCGCTGCTGATCGCGGGCTCCGTGCTCGCCGGCGTCACGCGGGGGATCTTCACGCTGGTGCAGGCGACCGCGATCACCGACCGGTGGGGAGCGGTCCACTACGGACAGCTCAACGGCCTGCTCACCGCACCGGTCATGCTCACGGCCGCGATCGCGCCGTGGGCGGGCAGCGCGCTGGCGGCGTGGCTGGGCGGCTATCCGGCGGTGTTCGTGGTGCTGGGGGCGATCGGGGTGCTGGCGGCCGCGCTGTCGACCGCCGGCGTGCCGCGCTAGCCGAGCAGCTCCGCGACCAGACCTCGCACCCGGCGGTCGATGTCGTCGCGGATCGGGCGCACGGCGTCGATGCCCTGGCCCGCGGGGTCGTCGAGCTGCCAGTCGAGGTAGCGCTTGCCGGGGAAGACCGGGCAGGTGTCGCCGCAGCCCATCGTGATCACCACGTCGGAGGCCTCGACGTCCTCGGTCGTGAGCTTCGACGGGACCTCGGCGGTGATGTCGAGCCCCCACTCCGCCAGCGCGGCGGCGGCCGCGGGGTTGACCTTCTCCGCGGGCTCGGACCCGGCCGAACGCACGGCGATCCGGCCCATGCCGTAGTGCTGCAGCAGCGCCGCGGCCATCTGGGAGCGGCCGGCGTTGTGCACGCAGACGAACAGCACCTCGGGCGTCTTGGGCACGGCGGTTCTCCTTGGATCGAAGTTCGTCGACGCGGATCACACCCCGTGTATCGACTTTTGTCAATCCAAGCCGCTAGGGTCGTCGTCATGACGAGCGCGGACCAGGCACTGCTCGACCCGACGACGGCCGCCCGCCTGTTCAAGGCGCTCGGCGACCCGATCCGCGTCGAACTCGTCGGTCTCGTGCGCCGGACCGAGGGCCAGGAGGCGTGCTTCTGCGACCTGGCCGACCAGTTCGACATGCCGCAGTCCTCGCTCAGCCACCACCTCAAGATCCTCGTCAACGCCGGAGTGCTCAGCCGCCAACGGCGCGGCACCTGGAGCTGGTACCGCATCGACAACGCCGCCATCGACGTGCTCGCCGCGGTGCTGGCGCCGGGAGGACCGTTGCGCGACGCCGGCACCTGTTGCGACTGACCTGACCTCGTTCAAGGGAACCTGTTGAGAACCAACGAAAACGCGGCACCTGACGTGCTGCACCGACTGTCCTTCCTGGACAGGTTCTTGCCGGTGTGGATCGGCGTGGCCATGGTCGCCGGTCTGGTGCTCGGCCGGTTCGTCCCTGGCCTGCAAGGCGTGCTGGACGCGGTGAAGATCGGCGAGGTGTCGCTGCCGATCGCGCTCGGCCTGCTGCTGATGATGTACCCGGTGCTGGCGAAGGTGCGCTACGACAGACTCGGCACCGTCACCCGCGACCGCCGCACCATGCTGCTCTCACTGGTGCTGAACTGGGTCCTCGGCCCGGCGCTGATGTTCGCCCTGGCGTGGATCTTCCTGGCGGACCTGCCCGAGTACCGCACCGGTCTGATCATCGTCGGCCTCGCCCGCTGCATCGCCATGGTGATCATCTGGAACGACCTCGCCTGCGGCGACCGCGAGGCCGCCGCGGTGCTCGTCGCGCTGAACTCGGTGTTCCAGGTCGTCATGTTCGGTGTGCTCGGCTGGTTCTACCTCGACCTTCTGCCCGGTTGGCTCGGCCTCGGCACCGCGTCGGTGGACTTCTCGGCGTGGGAGATCGCGAAGTCCGTGCTGATCTTCCTCGGCATCCCGCTGCTGGCCGGGTACCTGAGCCGCAAGCTGGGGGAGCGGTCGCGCGGCCGCGACTGGTACGAGTCGGAGTTCCTGCCGCGCGTCGGCCCGATCGCGTTGTACGGCCTGCTGTTCACGATCGTCATCCTGTTCGCGCTGCAGGGCGGGACCATCACGAACCGTCCGCTCGACGTCGTCAGGATCGCGCTGCCGCTGCTGGTGTACTTCGCGATCATGTGGGCCGGTTCCTACGCGCTGGGCAAGGCGTCCGGGCTTTCCTACGAGCGGACGACGACGCTGGCGTTCACCGCGGCGGGCAACAACTTCGAGCTCGCCATCGCCGTCGCGATCGGCGTGTTCGGCGTGACCTCAGGGCAGGCCCTGGCCGGCGTCGTCGGCCCGCTGATCGAGGTGCCGGTGCTCGTCGCGCTCGTCTACGTCAGCCTCAGGCTCCGGCGTCGTTGGGTGGCTCGTGCTCAGCTCTGACGTCGTGGTGATCGGCGGTGGTCAGTCAGGACTGGCCGCCGCCTTCTACCTGCGCCGCGCGGGCATGGACCACGTGGTGCTCGACGCGCGGCCCGTGCCGGGCGGGGCGTGGCCGCACACGTGGGACTCGCTGCGCCTGTTCTCCGTCGCCCGCCACAGCTCGCTGCCCGGCTGGCCCATGCCGTCCTTTCCGGACGGATACCCGACCGCGCGGCACGTCGTCGACTACCTCACCGCCTACGAGAAGCGCTACGACATCCCCGTCCACCGGCCCGTCCAGGTCACCTCGGTGACCCGCGACGGTGACCGCCTGCTGGTGCGCACCGACTCCGGAACGTGGTCGGCTCGGCACGTCATCAGCGCGACGGGTACGTGGTGGCGGCCCTTCCGGCCGTTGATGGACCTGCCCGGCCGTCAGCTGCACACCGTCGACTACCGCGAGCCGCTCGAGTTCGCCGGGCGCAAGGTCGTGGTGGTTGGCGGCGGCAACTCCGGCGCCCAGATCGCCGCCGACCTCGCCCCGCACACCGAACTGACCTGGATGACCCGCCGCCCGCCGCGCTACATGCCCGACGAGATCGACGGCAAAGCACTGTTCGACATCGCCACCCGCCGTGGCAGCGTGGCCGAGCTCGGCGACATCGTGGCGGTGCCGCCCGTCCGAGAAGCCCGCGACACCGGACTTCTCGTGGCCACCCCGATGGACGCTGAAGCCTTGTCCGGCGCGGAGATCGTGGTGTGGTGCACCGGGTTCCGGCCCGCCCTGAGCCACCTGGCTCCGTTGCGGCTGCGCGGCACCGAAGGCCGCGTCGCCGTCGAGGGCACGACCGCCGCGGGGGAGCGGCGTCTGCACCTGCTCGGCTACGGCGGCTGGACCGGCCCGGCGTCCGCGACCCTCATCGGGGTCGGGCCGACCGCGAAGGCGACGGTCGCGAAGATCAGGCCATGACCGGGCGGCGGCTCACACCGTTCAGAGCCGCGGCCATCCGGTCGGTCGTCTCCGGGCGCAGCCAGTAGTAGACCCACGTGCCGCGGCGCTCGCAGTCGACCAGACCCGCCTGGCGCAACAGCTTGAGGTGGTGCGAGATCGTGGGCTGGGACAGCTCGAAAGCCGGTGTCAGCTCGCAGACGCAGACCCCGGCGCCGGGTCCCGAGGCGATCATCGACAGCAGCCGCAGGCGCACCGGGTCACCGAGCGCCTTGAACATCGCCGACAGCTCGGCCACCTGCTCCGCGGCCAGCGGGTCCTCCGGCAGCGGTGCGCAGCAGCCCGCCTCTTGCTTCGACATCTTTCAATGTTGAACGCGCTCCGGGATTCGCGCAACATCCGCGACCCGGGAGCGCGGGTCACGGTGCCAGGCGGGCGATCGACCCGATTTCCAGGGCGACCCACACAGCGCCGTCGGGGCCGAGGGTGATGCCGTGGGGTTCCGAGTCCGGGCGCGGCAGGGCGCAGGTCTCGACCTCTCCCTCCTGGCTGATCCGGCCGATGCGGCCGGAGCCCCACTCGGTGAACCAGCAGGACCCGTCCCGGTCCGCGGTGATGGCGTGTGGCCGTGCGGTCCGGTCGGGCAACGGGAACTCGGTGATCCGGCCGTCCGCGGTGACGCGCCCGATCTGGCCCGCGGCGATCTCCGCGAACCACAGCGCGCCGTCACCGCCGCGGGTGATGCCGACCGGTCCCGCGCCGGCGGTGGGCAGCGGGTGCGTGGTGATGTCCCCCTCGACGGTGATCCGGCCGATGGCGTTCGCCTGGTTCATCGTGAACCACAACGCGCCGTCCGGGCCGTCGGTGATCATCGAGGGGAAGCTCCCCTTCGCGGGGAGGTCGAACTCCGTGACCGTTCCGTCGACGGTGAGGCGGCCGACCTTGCCGGCGTTCATCTCGGTGAACCAGAGCGCCCCGTCCGGTCCCGCCGTGATGCCGAACGGCCCCGCCTCGGGCGTGGGGACGTCGAAACCCGTGACCGCGCCGTCGGTCGTGATGCGGCCGATCCGATGCCCCAGCGACTCGGTGAACCACAACGCGCCGTCCGGGCCGGTCGTCAGGAGCGACGGCCGGCCGGAGGACGGGTCGAGCCGGTACGAGACGTGCTCGCCGTCCGGCGCCATCCGTCCGATCAGGCCGTGGTGCACCTGCGTGAACCACACCGCGCCATCGGGCCCCGCGGTGATCCCGTACGGCCCCGAGCCCGGCTCGCCGGCCGGGTACTCCGTGATCGGCACAGCCAGGTTTCCCGCCACGACCCCACTCCTCGACCAGCTACGGTGAATGATCTTGGTTCAAGCGTACGTCCTGTCCCGCATCCTCCGATCGGAGGATGGAGGGGGTCTACCGCGTCCGCGGTGATCCCCGACCGCGTGGTCGATCCGGCGCGTCTTCGCAAGCGGCAGGCTTTCGATCATGACCATCATCGAGGTACACGGCCTCGTCAAGCGCTACGGCGACCACACCGCGGTGAACGCCCTGTGACAACACAACTCGGCGTCGTCAGCACTTCCCGCCCGGCGCGCATCTTCCACATCGACAACCTCCGCGTCTTCCTGACCTTCCTGGTGGTCGCGCACCACTCCGCGGCCCCCTACGGCAATCTCCCGCTCTGGCCCAACTGGCGACAGCCTGCTTCGGCGTCCGCGGCGTTGCCGTTGGACCTGCTGATCCTGGTCGACCAGACGTTCTTCATGGGGCTCTTCTTCCTGCTGTCCGGATTCTTCGCACCCGCCGGGGTGGATCGGAGAGGGCCGGGCAAGTTCGCGGTCGAGCGCCTCAAACGGGTCGGGATTCCTTTCCTCGCGTTCGTCGTGCTGCTACGGCCGCTCTTCGTCTTGCCGACCTACCTCGACCTGCCGTCGGCGACCCGGCCGTCTTTCGCGGTCTACTACTTCACCTCCTGGTTGATCGGGCCCGCCTGGTTCCTCGAAGTGCTGTTGATCTTCTGTCTCGCGTATGCGTTGTTACGGCACCTGCGCACGACCGCGGAGCCCGTGCGGTCACGACCGTTGCGGCGGCGGGATCTGCTCGCTTTCGTGCTCGTCCTCGCGGCGGCCACCTACGCGTGGCGGATTTTCGTCCCGTTCGGCAGCTATGAACCGGTGCTCGCGCTGCCCAGCCCGGCCTACATGCCCCAGTACGTGCTGTTCTTCGCCGCCGGTGTCGCGGCCTACCGTCGGCGCTGGCTCATGTCGCTCCCGCGGAGATCGGGCTGGTTCGGTGTGCTTCTCGTGGTGGTGTCGTCCGTGCCGATGGCACTGGGCGGCTACCGCGGTCTCGCGGCTTCCGGCGACCTGACCGTTGTCAGCCCTGTCCACCTGGCTCTCGCGCTGTGGGAGTCGCTGTTCGCGGTCGGCGTCATCCTCGTCCTGCTCCGCGTGTTCGAACGCTTCGTCGCCGGTTCGTCGCCACTCAGCCGCTACCTCGCCGACAATGCCTTCGCCGTCTACCTCGTGCACGCGCCGGTCATCGTCGGAGTCGTGGCGGTGTTGCACCCACTGGACGCGGCTCCCGTGCCGAAGTTCCTGCTGACCCTGGTGCTCGCCGCGGCCGGGAGCTGGGCGATCTCGGGCGCTCTGCGCCGTATACGCGCCGTGCGGGCAGTGGTGTAGTGCGACCTCGGGTTACGGCCGGCATCACGTGCGATCATGGCTGGACAGCGCACGTGGTGCTGGTGTGGGCGATCGTGGCCGGGGGTCCGGCCGCGAGGTACTTCCGCTGGGAGCGGGTCGTGGGTGTCGAGGCCGAGTTGCGCGAGGAGTTCGACCGCTGGGAGCGCAAGGAGACCGCGGTCCTGAAGGTGTTCCCGTACCCGCTGCTGGCGATCAGCGTCGTGTTGACCCTGCTGCAGTCGCTCTGGAACGCGCCGGTGCACCTGCCAGGAGTGCTGGGGCTCTCCGCTCTGCTCACCGCGTGGGTCATGTGGTTCCACACGTTCCACCGGGAGTGGCACGGCAATGCCCCGCTGATGGCTCTGTACTACGCGGGGCTCGTGGCGTTGACCGGCTGCCTGGTGCTGCTCACGCCCTGGTTCGGCTTCTTCGCCTTCGTCGGGTACGTGCACGCCTTCCAGTACCTGAAGGGCCGGTGGCGCTACGTCGGCGTGGTCGCCACGTCCGCGGTCTCGGCGGTCTCCTACGTGGGAGGGGCGGCCAACATCACGGTCGATGACTGGTGGAAGTGGCCCGCTGTCACCGCGTTCACCACGGTGATGGCCACGGCGGCCTTCTACGCCGACGTGATGTCCGACCGGCGCAACCACCGGCAGAAGCGGGCGCTGGTCGAGCTGCACAAGGCCAACACCGAGCTGGAGACCGCGCTGGCGGAGAACGCGAACCTGCACACCCAGCTGCTGGTGCAGGCCCGCGAGGCCGGCGTGCTCGACGAGCGGCACCGGATGGCGCGGGAGATCCACGACACCCTCGCCCAGGGCTTGGCCGGCATCCTCACCCAGCTCCAGGCCGCCGAGCAGGCGTCGGACGAACCGGCGGTGTCGCGCCGGCACGTGGCGAACGCGATGAGCCTGGCCCGCGAGAGCCTCACCGAGGCCCGCCGCACGGTGCACGCGGTGGGACCGTCCGCATTGGCGGAAGCACGCCTCCCTGACGCGATCGGCGACGTGGCCAGGCGCTGGTCGGAGGTGAACCGCGTCGAGGCGGTGCTGACCACGACCGGCGACGCCCGGCCGATGCACACCGACGTCGAGGTGGCACTGCTGCGCACCGCGCAGGAGGCCCTCGCCAACGTCGCCAAGCACGCACGAGCCCGCCGGGTCGCCCTGACCCTGTCGTACATGGAGGACCTGGTGACACTCGACGTCCTGGACGACGGAGCAGGTTTCCTGCCGGACGCGAAGCGCGCCGGCGGTTCCGCGGACGGGGGCTTCGGGCTCGCCGGCATGCGGCAGCGGGCACAGCTCCTCGCGGGACGCCTGGACGTCGAGTCCGAGCCGGGAGGCGGCACCGCGATCACGGTGACGGTGCCCGCGATCCCCGCCGGGAGCGAGAGTTGATCTCACTGCTGATCATCGACGACCACCCGGTGGTGCGGGACGGCCTGCGCGGCATGTTCGGCGCCGACCCGCGCTTCGAGGTGGTCGGCGAAGCCGGTGACGGCGCCGAAGCGGTCGCGGCGGGGGACCGCCTGCGCCCCGACGTGATCCTCATGGACCTGCGGATGCCCGGGACCGACGGGGTGGCCGCCATCAGGGAGCTGGCGAAGCGCGGCGTGCCGTCACGGGTCCTGGTGCTCACCACCTACGACACGGACAGCCACGTGCTGCCCGCCATCGAAGCCGGCGCCACCGGCTACCTCCTCAAGGAGGCGCCTCGCGACGAGCTGGTCCGCGCGGTCGAGGCCGCGGCACGCGGGCAGGCGGTGCTCTCACCCGCCGTCGCCACCAGGCTCCTGGGCCAGGTGCGCAAACCGGTCCCGGCACCCCTGTCCCGGCGCGAACAGGAGGTGCTGGAACTGATCGCCCAGGGCTCGACGAACCGCGAGGCGGCGAAGCGGCTGTTCATCAGCGAGACGACGGTCAAGACGCACCTGCTGCACGTGTACGCGAAGCTGGGCGTCAACGACCGGGCAGCCGCCGTGGCCGCCGCGTTCTCCCGCGGCTACCTGACGCCAAGCGAATGATCGCGCTGGCCGTGCTCAACGGCATCATCGCCCTGGTGTCCACCGGGTTCGCGATCGTGGCGGCGGTCCGGCCGTCGTCCCTGAGCCACGAGACGACACCGACCGCGGGCGAGCGCTTCTACGCGTGGATGTACGCGATCAGGGGAGTGCCGCTGGGACTTCTCGTCTGCGTGGTGCCGTTCGTCGCGACCGGCCTGGTCAGCGCACTGGTGCTGATCACCGCCGCGGTCGTGCAGATCGGGGACGCCGCCATCGGCGCCCATCGGCGCGAGGTCCGCATGACCGTGGCTCCTGCCCTCGCCGGGGTCATCCACGTGATCACCGCGATCGCGGTGATCAACTGACGAGCATTTCTCACACCTGGGCGAATCGGCTCTTCGCGACCCGGTCGGGCTCCGACCACATCCGGTGGGGATATCCCAGCTGCGGCGCGCTCACCTCGTCCAGCTGGTCGAGCTGACGCGGTGAGAGGTCCAGCTCGGCGGCCGCGAGGTTGGACGTGAGCTGGTCCACGCTCCTCGGCCCGATGATGGGAATGATCCCCTTCGACATCGACCACCTGATCGCCACCCGCTCCGGAGTCGTGCCGAGATCCCTGGCGATGCTCTCGGCGGTGTCCAGGACACCGGTCTTGGCGGGGTCGTCCTCCGTGTGGAGGAACTGGCTGATCGAGCTCTGCGCACGACCTGTGGCGCCCTGCCGGTACTTGCCCGTCAGAAGACCACCGCCGAGAGGCGAGAACCCGAGGACGCCCAGTCCGAAGGCCTCTGCCATCGGCAGCAACTCCCGTTCGGCGGCGCGCTGGACGAGGCTGTACTCGACCTGGATCGCCACGGGAGGGGCCCAGCCCCGCTGCTGCGCCAGGGTGACTCCCGTTGCCACACGCCATGCGGGGAAACTGGAGAGGCCGGCGTAAAGAATCTTGCCGGCGCGCGTCAGGTCGTCGAAGGCCCGCAGTATTTCTTCGATCGGTGTGGATTCGTCGGCCACGTGGGCCCAGAACACGTCCACCCGGTCGGTGCCCAGCCGGCGCAAGCTCTGCTCCAGGGACTGGACCATCGCTTTTCTGCTGTTCCCCGTCATCTGGAGGCCGCTGCTCGCGGAAGTCCCCATGGTGTACTTCGTCGCCAGGACCACGTCCTCGCGATCCGAGGAGATGATGTCCGAGAGGAACTCCTCGGCGTCTCCCGACTGGTAGTTGGAAGCGGTGTCGATGAAGTTCCCTCCCGCTTCCCTGTACGTGTCGTACATCGCCTGAGCCTCGGGCGCCTCCGCTCCGTGCCCCCAGCCCGTGCCGAAATTGCCTGTCCCCAGCGACAGTTCTGATACTCGCAGTCCCGATCGTCCGAGGAATCGGTATCGCATGCGGTTTTTCACTCCCAGCGTCCATCCGGCACGAGGAGGCTCCTCGCACCGGGCAGCTCCCGCCGCCAGACATGATCGTTCCCCTCGCCGGGCGTACAGTCCATAACGTGGAGTCCAGCGATGTTTACCGATCGTCCAGCTTCGAGGTCGCTCTCGACGCACGGGACCCCTTCCGGGACGCCCTGGCGCTGGCGCGGCCCCGGACCGTCGTTCCCGTCCCGCTCCGCGCTACGGCGCCGTGGAGAGCCCATTTCTCCCCTTTCCCGCACGTCAAGCTCGGCGTGGTGGTGGAAGGCGAGTGCTGGCTGAGCGTCGACGGACTGGAACCTCTCTTCCTGAGCACGGGCGATTTCTACCTCCTCGGAAACCCACCCCCCTATGTCCTCGGAAGCTCGGTCGGAGGGGCCGGCCCCGAGATCTCTCAGGGCTCCGTCACGTACACGTGCAGCGTCGACTTCGAGTTCCAGGATTCCGATGCGTCGATCCTGTTCTCGTCGCTCCCTCCGGCCATGGTCGTCAAAGCAGACGATGCCGGCGGAAAACTGCTCTGGAACATCGCGACCCTTCTCGTCCACGAGTTCGAGGCGACCAAGGTGGGCCGGTCTCTCGTCCTCGAACATCTGGCCCAGATCCTCCTGGTGCACATGCTGAGGTCGCACGCCGGTTCATCCCACCAGCCCCTGGGATGGCTCGCGTCGGTCATCGACGACGGAATCGGGGCAGCGCTACGAGCTGTACACGCCGAACCGCACCGTCGCTGGACGCTCGAAGAACTCGCCAGAACCGCGATGATGTCGAGGTCGGCTTTCTCCGCGCACTTCAGGAGCAGGGTCGGAAGACCTCCGCTGGACTACCTCATCGAGTGGCGAATGCAGCTGGCGCGCGCCGCATTGCGCACGGAGGACTCCCTCACGGCCATAGCGGCAGCTATCGGATATCAGTCCGAAAGCGCTTTCAGCACCGCTTTCCGGCGCGTTGTCGGGATGTCACCACGGGAGTTCCGCGTCTCAGCCGCTGATCACGCCGATGGCGATGCCGAGCATCGTGGTGTTGTAGATGAACGAGAGCACGCCGTGCGCGAGGATCCGCAGCCGCATGCCGGAGGTGCGTGACTCGACGTCGGAGACCGCGAACGTGGTGCCGACGGTGAACGAGAAGTACGCGAAGTCGATGAAAGTCGGGTGCTCGGAGCCGGGGAACACCAGCAGCTTCTCGGGCAGGGCGGCGTAGTACGCCTGCGCGTAGCGGTCGGCGTAGCCGAAGTGCAGGATCGCCCACGCCAGCAGCACGGCGGGCACACCGGCGATCTTGCTGTTCAGCGCCGCCTGGGTGCCTTCCTCGGTGACCGCGATGGTCAGACCGGACGTGATCCCGGTGAAGCTGGTGAACAGGGTGAACAAGGTGCCGCTGCGGCGGCCCAGCGTGCTCTTGACCCACGCGCCCTGGTCGTCGCCCGCCCGCTTGCCGCGACTGAGGCGGATGACGCGGATCGCGAGGTAGACGACGGCGATGATGTCCCACAACGCGATCCACCTGATGTCATCCGACAGGAAGATGGGGACGCCGAGCAGGACGAGCGTGCTCTCGATGATCCGGGACAGCACGACTGACGGGCTGAAGCGCATGACTTTCCTTAGTGGGAACGGCAAGGGGGTGGCCCCGTGACTTCCGGATCACGGGGCCGGGGGAGACGTCAGCGCGCGGCGCGGAGGACGAGGTCGACGACCGCGTCCGGACGTGAGACCGCCACGGCGTGCGAGGCTTTCTCGACTGTCACGGTGGCGCGTGAGCCGGCCCGGTCGGCCATGAACCTCTGCGCCCGCACGGGAATGTTCTTGTCGGCGCCCGCCAGCAGGAACCACGAGGGGATGCTCGCCCAGGCGGGGGCGCCGGACGCCTCGTTCAGGGCGGCGTCACGGATGGGGCGCTGGGTGCTGGCCATGAGGGCGGCCTGACGCGCCGGGACGTCCGCCGCGAACTGCTGCCGGAAGAGCGGGGGCTTGATGTACAGGTCCTGCGAGCCGTCGGGCAGCGGGACCGGTGCCAGCGTCTCGCCCAGCGTGCTGCCGGGGTACTTCGCGGCGAGCTGCGCCGCGGCCTCGCCCTCGGCGGGGGCGAAGGCGGCGACGTACACCAGCGCCTTCACCTTCGGGGAACGCGACTTGACGTTGGTGATGACGGCACCGCCGTAGGAGTGGCCGACGAGCACCACGGGTCCGTCGATGGCGGCGAGACGCGTGTCGAGGGCCTCGGCGTCGGAGGCGACCCCACGCAAGGGGTTGGCGACGGCGACGGCGGTGAAGCCCCGTCGCTGCAGCCGCTCGATGACGGGGTTCCAGCTCGCACCGTCCGCGAAGGCGCCGTGGACGAGGACGATCGTGGGCTTCTGCCCGGCTGCCGGGTGGGGGGCCGCGTTCGACGTGCCGAGCAGGGCGAACCCGGCCACGGCGACGAGCACGGCCAGTAGAGCGGTGACGCGGTGCGTGAGCTTGTGCATGTCCGGTTCTCAGTCTGTGAGGAAGGCGAGCAGGGCGGCGTTGACCTCGGCCGCGTGGGTGAGCAGCAGGCCGTGCGGTGCACCGTCGATCTCGACGTAGCGGGCGTCGGGCAGGCGGCGGCGGAACTCGCGGGCCGTGGCGTCGATCGGCAGGATGCGGTCGGCGGTGCCGTGCAGGATCAGCGACGGCACGTCGATGCTCTTCACGTCGTCCCGGAAGTCCGTCAGCCACGCCGGGACGCACGCGTACGCCGCCACGGGCGCCGAGGCGATGGCGGTGACCCAGTTCGCCCGGAGCGCGGCATCGCTGAGACGGGACCCGAGCGTCTCGTCGGTGTTGAAGAAGTCGACGAAGAAGTTCTCGTACCAGGCGTAGCGGTCGGCCTCGGCCTGCTCGGCGATGCCGTCGAACACCGACTGCGGCACGCCCGCGGGGTTGTCCTCCGTCTGCAGCAGGAACGGCTGGAGCGCGCCGAGGAAGGCCGCCTTCGCCACCCGCTCCGAGCCGTAGGTGCCGAGGTAGCGGGCGACCTCGCCCGAACCCATCGAGAAGCCGACGAGGACGACGTCACGCAGGTCGAGCCGGGTCAGGACCGCGTTCAGGTCGGCGGCGAAGGTGTCGTAGTCGTAGCCCGTCATGGTCTTGCTCGACCGGCCGAAGCCCCGGCGGTCGTAGGTGATGACGCGGTAGCCGGCCTTGACGAGCGCGTCGGTCTGCTTCTCCCACGACTGCCCGTCCAGCGGGTAGCCGTGGATCAGGACGACCGGCTGGCCGGAGCCGTGGTCCTCGTAGTACAGCTCGATGCCGGTCGAGCCCTCGGTGCCGACGGTGATGGTTCCCATGGTGCCTTCCCGCCCCTCCGCCGTGTGCGGATCGGGGATGGCACGAACCTAGGGAGCGAGCAGGGCCCGCCGCGTCCGTCAGACAACGTCTTCGGCGTACGTCATCGTGCCGCGCAACACCGCGGCGAGCTCGCCGCGGGACGTCACGCCCAGCTTGGGGAACATACGCTGGAGGTGGGTGCTCACCGTCCTGGGGGAGACGTACAGCCGCTCGCCGATCTCCCGGTTGGTCAGCCCCTGCGCGGCGAGCTGGGCGACGTGCAGCTCGGTCGAGGTGAGCCGGTCGACGGCGGCCGGGTCCTGGTGGGGGGAGGACGTGCCCGCGGCGCGGAGCTCCTGGCGTGCCCGCTCCGCCCAGGCCGACGCGCCGAGCGCGTCGAAGATCTCGCGCGCGGCCTGGAGGACGGCGCGGGACTCCGCGGGCCGCCGGTGCCGCCGCAGCCACGCGCCCAGGGCGAGGTGCACCCGCGCCCGTTCGAACGGCCAGTCGACGGGAACGGCGTCGAGTGCCGCCCGGTAGAGCTGCTCGGCGTCGTCCGGAGGACTCAGCAGCGCGCGGGCGAGGCGCAGTCCGCAGAGCAGGGCGGGTGACGGGGTCAGCTCCGCCAGCGGGGCCAGCTCCCGCAGGACCTCCCGCGCCGCGTCGGCGGACTCGCTGCGCACCGCCGCCTCGACCAGTTCGGCGACCCCGTAGAAGCGCAGCCACGGGTGGAAAGCGGGGTCGGCCGGTTCGAACACGCGGCGCAGGTGCCCGAAGGCGTCGCCGTAGCGCCCCTGGCAGAGGGCCGCCTGCCCGCGGGCCATCTGCACGATGGCCAGCGCCGGGCGCGCGCCACCGGGAAGGGCGGTGCGCTCCGCCTCCGCTGCCCACGCCTCGGCCAGCGGGTCGCCGCAGACGGCGGCGACCTGTGCGCGAATGGCGTGCACCATCGCGTGCACGAGGGACTGGCCGGTCTCGCGGGCCAGCTCCGCGGCCTCCTCGGCGGCGAGGTGGGCGGCGCGCACGTCACCGAGCCGTGCGGCACTGCCCGCCTGCACGCACAGGGCCCTGGCCAGCATCGACAGACGGCCCTGTGCCCGCAGGGCGTCCAGCGACCTCGTCGCCAGGCGGCTCGCCAGGGCGGGAGCACCCACCGTCACCGCGGCGGCACCCAGGAGCTGGTCTCCCTCGGCGTCCTCGGACGACCGCTCCAGCTGACCGGTCAGGGCCTCGAGGACGGCGCGCCCGCGGTCGACCGGCGCGCAGTACGCCCGCAGGGCCACCAGGTCGGCGTTGTCCGCGTCCACGGGCATCCGGTCGGCGGCGGCGGCCACCCGCCGGCGGGCGGCAGGCCCCGGCTCTCCCCAGAAGCAGTGCAGGACCGCGCCCCACAGCATGCGCAGTCCCAGCACGGGCTCACCACCGGCGGCGATCTCGACGGCCAGCTCTGCCAGTTCGGCGGTCGCGGTGCCCTGGCCCTGCGCCGCCCCCTCGGCCAGCGCGATGCCGACCCAGGCCGCACGGCCACGATCCCTGGCCGAGAGGTCCAGCGACCGTGCCTGGTCCAGCAGGTGCGCCGCGGCGTCGCACTGGCCCGACTCCAGGGCGAGCTCGGCCGCGCGCAGCAGCCGGTCCGCACGGGCGGAGGGGTCCGCGGTCAGCTCCGCCGCTCGCCGCAGCGCGGCCGCGGCCACCGCGACACCGCCGCGCCGCAAGGCCCTGCCGGCGGTGAGGTCCAGGTCCCGCGCCGCGTGCTCGTCGGGACCTGCGGTGGCGGCGGCGCGGTGCCACGCCTGACGATCGGGCTGCCCCTCCAGCTGGGAGGCGAGAGCGGCGTGCGCGGCCTGTCGTTCCGCGGCGGTCGCCGCGTGGTGCAACGCCGAGCGGACGAGCGGGTGCCGGAAGACCATCCCCCAGGACTCCAGCAGGCCGGCGCCGACCGCCGGCCCGAGAGCGCCGACGCCGACCGCCGTCCCGAGCATCCTGGCGGCGGCGGCGAGGCACTCGTCCATCGTGCCGTCGCCGTTGAGGGCCGCGAGGAGGAGGACCGCCCGCGTGTCGGCCGGAAGTCGGGAGACCCGTGCCGTGAAGGTCCGCTCCAGCCGCTCGGTCAACGGCAGCGGACCCGGCGTGAGCGCGTACGCACCACCGACCGACCGCAGCGCCACCGGCAACTCGGTCAACGCCAGCGGGTTCCCCGCCGCCTCCACCAGCAGCCGCCGCCTGACCTGCTGCCCCAGGCCGGGGGCCACCGCGTCCAGCAGCTCACCCGACACCTCGTCCGCCAACGGGTCCAGGTGCAGCACGGACAGCCCGGCGCCACCGAGCCGGTCGTCGAGGGAGCGGGTGACGGCGACCAGCGCGAGGGGGTCGGACTCGATCCGCCGCGCGACGAACCCGAGCACGTCGAGGCTGGCCCGGTCGATCCAGTGGGCGTCCTCGACGACCACCAGCAGCGGTGCCCTCACCGCCGCGTCCGACAACAGGGTCAGCGCGGCCAGTCCGACGAGGTAGAGGTCGGGCACGGACTCGTCGGCGAGTCCGACGGCCGCGCGCAGCGCAGCACGCTGCGGTCCGGGCAGGTCGTCGATGCCGTCCCGCAACTGGTGGACCAGCTGGTGCAGACCGGCGCAGGGCACGTTCTCCTCCGACTCGACCCCCACCGCCGTGATCACCCGTGTCCCGCGGTCGGCTGCCCGCGCCGCCGCCTCGGAGACCAGCGCCGACTTGCCGATCCCGGGGGCGCCGAGGACGACCACCGCGCCACCCGAGCCGGAGGCGGCCTGCTCGACCAGTGCGGCCAGTGCGCGGCGCTCTCTCTCGCGACCCAGCAGCGCCCGTCGTTGCATGCCGCGCTCTCTCCTCCGTGGTGACCCTTCGCTGCCTCGCGGCCACGCCGAACCGGCCGGAGGACGCGTGGGCTCCAGAACTTGCGGACGTATTTGAGCACCAGCCCGAACATTCCACGGCCTTGTTGCTCGAGGAGGTGGTGCGCTTCACATCCAGGGCACGCATACGCCTCACACGCGTCGCTGAACGCATCGCTGCCTCCTGCGTCCTTCCTGCTCCGCCTGAGACAGGCCCGCTGCCACTGACCAGGGAATTGTCGCTTTCCTGTGCGTTTGTGGTGTGACGGCGGGAGACCGTGGGCGGCACGGCGGATGAACCAAGGTCTGGTCGAGGGCCGCAGGATTGCCGCTGACCGTGAGGCCCGGTGTGCGGGCACACCGGGCCTGTCGGTTCCGTCAGGAGAGGACCGGGGTCTGCCAGTCCCGCCACTCGGAGAGGTTGCCGGCCTTCTTGCTCGAGATCCGGAAGACGCCGGCCGCGCTGCCGGTCCTCAGCAGGAACTTCTGGATGTGCTGCTGCAGGGGAGTGCGCCACTCCGGCCTGGTGGCGCAGTGGGTGCCGTTCTGGACATCGGACCAGTAGGTGATGTTGCCTCTGGCGCCGAGTGCCTGGTAGACCTCTGCCGCGCCCAGGGCCGCCACGCTTCCCGACCTCGTCGCCAGCCAGTCGATGTGAGGGTTGTCCATGATGAACAGGCCGCGCGGTGCGATCATCGCCGCGACCTGGTGGGTGTCCACCGGCAACGTGGCCGGGTTGCCGGTGAAAGCGCTGAACGCGTCCCCCAGCCAGGGCTGTTCACCGTAGGCGCTGCTCAACGGTTGTGCCCCGCTCTCCCTGGCGATCGAGCGGAAGGCGGGAGCACCGCCACTGCCCGATTCGACGGGCATGGTCAGCGCGATGCGCTGGTCGAACGCACCGGTGACGAACGCGCCCTTGCCGTAGCGCGAGCACCCGGTGACGCCGACTGCGTCCGCCTTGAGGATGTTGCCCCCGGACTGTTCGATGACGTCGATCATCCGGCTGACACCCCACGCCCACGCGAGCAGCAGACCGGTGCTGCTCGTGGAACCATAGATGCTGTAGAAGGCGCCCTGTTTGTTGTTCCGCGGAGTGCCCTCTCGCCCCACCGCCAGCGGGTCGTAGCTGATGACCGCGGCACCGGAGGCCTTGATCGTGGCTGTGTCCGCCCCGAAACCGCCCAGGACGACCACGGCTGGAAAAGGCCCGGAACCGGTCGGCAGCTCGACTCCCGCGGAGAAACTCGCGCTCCTGCCGTTGTGCGTGACGTTGACCGTGATGTTGCTGCTGGAAACCGTTCCCGTGACGGTGGGCGGCTTCGCCGGCTTCTCGCCGTAGACGTACCTCTCCGCCAGTTCCTTGATCTCCGCTCGACGGCACCGCCAGTCGGTCTTGGCCGTGATGCGTGCGCCGTTCAGCTTCGTGAACGGATCGGGAAGCCTCGGATTCGTGGCAAGGGATCCGGGCAGCGTCACCGCGCAGTCACCTCCGTCGTCTTCGATCGGGCCTGCCGCCGCGGTGGAGGGAGTGGTCGCCGCTCCGATGATCATGAGCGCCGCCGCGGTCAGCACGGCAGCCCTCGAACGGATCCTGGAGCAGTTCGGTTCGACGGTCACAGAATTCCTTTCGATCAGGTTGTGCCGGCGGCGGAATTATCGAAAACTTTTCGAAAGACAATCTCAGGCGTAATCATTATCGGCCGCTGCCCTTCGATCAATCAAGGTTTTCTTTACTTCGGGGCTTGTGACAGCGAGTCGCGGAAGTCTGCGAGCGTGATCTTGGAATTCATCGAACGTGCGGGTGAGCCGCTTGTTCGACAATGGAGACAGTTCCGGCCTCGGGCTGCGGCGACGGCAACCTGTGACCACGACCGGCGGCATTGGCCAGGGGTCCGTTGGTCAAGTTGCACCGACGATCGTCACGGCCATGACCGTGCTGATCACCCGTCGAATGTCCATTCTGGATGGACGGGCGTCGGACCCGTGCCGCAGGTAGGTGCGGAGAAGGTCGGCGCGTTCACCGTCGAGTGCTTCCTCGATGGTGTGCCGGTGAGGCTCGATGGCCCCCTGACGTAGGTGCGCAGCGCGGACCGCGGCGTGCACTTCCTTGTCCCGCGCGACGAGGTCGCGCACACGTCTTCGCCACCACGCCCGACATCGGCGTGGGTGAAGTGCGAACCTCGGCAGGAGCAGCGTTCCGGCGACTCGGTCGATCAGGGGCCGCCTTCGGGGGATGTCCCGAAAACGGCCCCGTCGCAATCCTTCAGGTCCGCGAAGCCTTCCTAGCAGCTGCCGTCCGACTCCCTCAGACCCGTGCTGGCGCCCGCCGTGCGGCTCACGACGTTCGGCACGCAGCCGGCCTGGTCGAGGGTGAAGCCGTAGGGCACGGAGACGGTGGTGGTGGACTTGACGTCGGGACCGGCGGGCTTGTGGTCGCTGCTCGGGGCGGACCACGTCACGTTGTCGAAGACGTTGCCGCTGACCTGCCAGTAGCCGGTCTCGGTGGTGTAGAAGGTGCCGAGGACGTCACGGGAGTTCTTGAAGTAGTTGTTGTCCACCTTGGCCTTGGCGCCGGCCCGGGAGTTGATGCCGGACTCGTTGAGGCTCACGTAGTGGTTGTTGTACATGTGGGCGATGCCGCCCCGCAGCAAAGGCGCCCGGGAGTCGATGTTCTCGTACAGGTTGTGGTGGTACGTGATGAACCCGTTCGAGCGGTCGCTCTCACTGGACCCGACCAGCCCGCCGCGACCGGAGTTGCGCAGGGTGCTGTAGGACAGGGTCACGTACTGGGTGTTGTTCTTCATGTCGAACAGGCCGTCGTAGCCTTCCGACTCACCACCCGACGCCAGAAGGTCGACGTGGTCGACCCAGACGTTGCGGACGTTGTTCTCCATCCCGATGGCGTCGCCGCCGTTGGACGTGGGGGAGCCCGACTTCTTGACGTTCCGGATGGTCACGTTGCGGATGATGATGTTGCGGGACTCGCGGATGTGGATGCCCAGCTGGTCGAAGACGGCCCCGCCGCCGACGCCGATGATGGTGACGTTGCTGATCCGCTTGAGCTCGATCACGCCGGCGGCGGTTTCGCAGCTGTCGCCCGAGACCTTGGCGGTGTTGCCGTGGTTGATCGTGCCCGAGACCTCGATGGTGATCGGGGTGGAGGTGCTGGCCCGGCCGCACAGGGCTTGGTGGATCTGGGTTCCCGTGGTGGCCCGGACCGTGGCCCCGCCCTGGCCGCCGGTGGTGCCGCCGTTCTGGGAGGCGTAGCCGGTCGCGGTGCCGGCCGCGGCCGACGCCGGTGACATCGCCAGCACCGCGCTGGTCGAGGTCGCGACGGCCAACGCGGCCACGACCGCGGGGATCCGCCATGCGACTGATCGTTTCATTTCGTCTCCTGCGTCTTCGGAGGATGGGTGACAGCGCGGCTACAGCCGTGCGCCGAGCTGATAGTTCTTGGGCACCAGGAAGGACGAGCTGCGGATGTCGCCGCCCGTGGTGCGGGCACCGGTGATGGTGGCGTCGTCGGTGCTGGTGAGGTCGGCGTCGTTCCAGCTGGACTTGATGTCCCAGGAGTTGCCGGAGGCGGTGGACGATCCGAGCGAGACCGGTGAGGCGTTGCCGACCGCGAGGTTGCCGGTCAGCGTGGACTTGGACCGGTTGACGGTGAAGCCGTTCTTGGCGTTCTTCCAGGCGGTGTCGCGCAGGAAGGTGATCGCGCCGGGGTTGCCGTTGTCGGTGTAGCCGTGCGCGGCGTTGCGGAAGGCCATGGTGTTGACCAGCGTGTGGTTCCCGGCGGGGGCAATGGGGCTGCCGCCGCCCATCTTGAAGCCGTTGCCGTCGCCGGCGAAGCCGGGCAGGTTCCAACGGTTGTAGCCGTTGCCGTAGGCGATGGTGTCCTCGATGCGGATGGGTGAGCCGAACTCCCAGGCGTCGAAGCCGTCGTCGACGTTGTTCCACAACCGTGCGCCGCGCACCACGTTGCCGTTGCCGCTGCCTTCCTTGATGGCCAGGCCGTCGGCGCTCTCGCCGTTCTTGCGCGGATCGCGGTTGCCGTAGCTGTCCAGGTTGGAGATCAGGTTGTCCGACGAGGAGCCCTGCAACTGGAAACCCGACTCGTAGTTGTCGCGGGTCACCAGCCGCTCGTAGACGTTGTTGTCGCAGCCGTCGCAGTACCACGCGTACGGCCCGCGGATGATCTCCAGGCCGGACACGTGCCACCAGGAGGAGCCCTCCTGGTGGAAGGTGCCGCGCTGCTCGCGCGGGATGCTGCCGCCCACCGGGGTGTGGCTGGCGGGCAGCTGCTCGCCGTCCACGACCACACGCTCGCCGGGGTAGTTGGACAGCCGGATCGGCCGGCCCTGCTCCCCGCTCTTGCGGATCTGCACGGTGGTGGTGACGGTGTAGGTGCCCCCGCGCAACAGGATCGAGGTGCCCGGCTGGGCCAGGTCCACGGCCTTCTGGATCGACTTCAACGGCTGGTCGACCGTGCCGGGACCGCTGTCGTTGCCGGTGGGCGCCACGTACAGCCCGCCCGTGGCCCCGGCGCTCGTGCCGCCGGCCACCATCAACGCCGCCATCGACACCGCCGACGCGGCTGCGGTCAGGGCCGGAACCCACCGGGCCGGCCGGGTTTTGTGTCTGATCATGCGCGCATTCATGCATTGGCCTCCTTGCGGGCAGCGCCGGGACGTATTCCGGCCGTCGATCCATTTGGTTCGACGGGCTCATGGTGTGACGGGCTTGCCTCCGAAGGTGACGGTGAGGCGGCCGTCGGCGGCATGGGACCAGCCCAGCGCGCCGGAGTAGGACGCGCATCGGGATCCGTTCGTCCCCGTCCAGAACTGGTTGGACGCGTCGGAGTTGCCGACGATGCGGTCGTTGGTGCCGCTGCTGCTGCGGCACGAGGTGTTGTTGCGGAACACCGAGGACCCGCCGTCGAACGTGTAGTTGCGCTCGTCGTTGTCGATGCTGACGTTGTCGGAGATCGTCATCGTGCCGAGGTTGCGGTTGTAGGTGAAGCCGTGCTTGCCGTTGTCGTAGGCGATGTTGCGGCGGATGACGTGGTTGACGCCGATGTCCTCGCCGCCGAGCTTGTAGCCGTTGCGGTCGCCGTTGCCGGCCTGGCCGCCGTTGCTCAGCGTGCCGTTCTTGTACGCGAGCGAATCCTCGATGGTGACCGCGCCGATGGCACCGGTGTCGGTCTTGGTGTACAGGTCCCAGCCGTCGTCGATGTTGTTGTGGGACACGGCGTAGCGGAAGACGTTGCCGGGGCCGACGGTGAGCTTGGCGGCGAAGCCGTCGGCGTCCTCACCGTCGGAGTCGGCGTTGTCGTGCGACTCGGCGCTGAGGATCAGGTTGCCGGCCGGCCACCGGTCTTTCGGGGTGGTGGACAGCATGCGCGACAGTTGCAGGCCCGTGTCGCGGTTGAAGCGGGTGATCGTGCGTTCGAAGATGTTGTTGCTGCCGCCGACGAAGATGCCGTTGTCGCCGGCGCGTTCGACCACGATGCCGCGCACGTGCCAGTAGTTGCCGTTCACGGCCAGGCCGCGGTTGGCCGGGTCCTCGGCCTGGGCGGAGAAGTTCAGCACCGGGGTCTCGCCGGGCTGGGCGTACAGCTTCTTGAGTGCACCGGAGGTGCCGTTGTTGCCCTGCGGGATGGTGACGGTCTGCGAGAACGCGTAGTTCCCGCCGCGCAGGAAGATCGTCCCGCCCTGGGCGACACGGGCGATGGCGGAGGTGAGCGTGGTGGGATCGGCCTGGGTGCCGGTTGCGCTGTCGCGACCGTTGGGCGCCGCGTACAGCGTGCCTGCGGGCGGGTTCGTCGTAGTGGTGGTCGTGGTGGTGGACGTCGTCGTGGTGGTGGAGGTCGACGTCGTGGTCGACGTGGAGGGGTCGGTGGGCACGCCGGTGCAGACGACGCCGTTGAGCTTGAACGAGGTCGGGACTGGGTTGGAGCCGGTCCACGAGCCGTTGAAGCCCGGCGTCACCGACGCACCCGTGCCCAGCGACCCGTTCCAGGACGCGTTGCGCACCGTCACCGCGCTGCCCGACTGGGAGAACTCACCACCCCACAGCTGCGTGACCTGCTGACCCGCGGGGAACGTCCACTCCAGCGTCCAACTCGACGTCGCGTCACCCAGGTTGGTCACCGTCACGTCGGCGCCGAAGCCGCCCTGCCACTGGTTCGTCACGGTGTAGTTCACCCGACAGCCGGCCGCCGCCCCGGCGCTCGTGCCGCCGGCGGCCACCATCAACGCCGACACCGCCACGGCCGACGCGGCGGCGGCCACGGCCGTGCCCCGGCGGGCCTGCCTGGTCGTGTGCCTGATCATGCGCGAATTCATGCATCGCCTCCTCGAGAGCAGGGACCGGAACGCCCGGCACAATCCGTCCGCAACGCCCCCTCCGGCGAATTTAACCGGACATTTCCCGGACTTCAAAGAAAATTCACGGGTATGAACACCGGCATTCACGAGCATGAAAATTGTCGAATATCGACGATTCTTTGGAGGGGGAATCGACGTTCTGTTCGACGTGCTCACATAGGTGACTCGAGAATTCCCCAGGGGGCGGGCACTTGACCGGACCAGTGATCCACCGGACGAAACCGAATGCGGCAGACCGCACGACAGACGCGAGCTGTGCGGATGTTCGGCGACACCGGAGCCGGTCGGGCGCCGTTGATCAGCGCGGCTCACCGAACCAGTGACCGAGCGCCGGTTCGAGGGCGTCCTGGTCGCCCGCCCAGCACACGTAGCCGTCCGGCCGGATCAGCATCGGCTCGGTGCCGGTGCCCTGACCCGCGCGGTCGACCCGATCCGGCCAGAGGGCGGCGACCTCGGCGAACCTGCCGGCCGGATCGATCAGCAGGCCGCGTCCGGAGCGGAGCAGTTCGTGCGACCGGACCGGGCCCAGGTCCAGGTCCGGCGCGGGAAGTCCGACGAGCGGCTGGTCTTCTGTGCCCGGCATCGGGTAGCGGATGCCCATCCCGGACACCATGTCGTCGAGGTGGTACTGCACGTCCCGCAGCCGCGTCAGGGCCGCGAACAGGTCCTTGGCGGCCAGCAGATCCGGGTCGCCGGTGCCCTGCTGGTCCATCAGCAGGCTCTGCGCCTGGACGTTGCGCAGCACAGCGGCCGCGACCGGGTGGCGCTCGGCGTGGTAGGTGTCGAGCAGGTGCCCCGGTGCCCAGCCGTGCACCGCGGCACCGAGTTTCCACCCGAGGTTGAGCGCGTCCTGGATCCCGGTGTTCATGCCCTGCGCGCCGATCGGCAGGTGGACGTGGGCGGCGTCGCCGGCCAAGAACACCCGCCCGTGCCGGTAGCGCGTCGCCTGCCGGGCCGCGTTGGTGATGCGGCGGGCGTAGCACAGTTCGAGCAGTTCCACCTGGGAGCCGAACACGGCGCGCAACCCCTCGCGGATCTCGTCCTCCGTGACCGGGACCTCCCGCGGCACCGACCGGCCCGGCCCGCCCATCGAGACCCGGCGCAGCGGCCTGCCCTGCGGATCGGTGCCGAGCGGGAACACCAACACCCAGTGCCCGTCTTCGCTCCGGGTGTGCGTCATGGCCTGGTCGTCGCCGCTCAACCGCACGTCGGCGGCGACCACGGTCTCGGTGCCCGGCCTGCCGGGGAACTCGGCTCCCAGCAGTGACCGCACCGTGCTGTGGCCACCGTCGGCCGCGACCAGGTAGCGGGAGCGGATGACGCCGCCGTTCGCGAAGGTCGCGGTCACCCCGTCCTCGTCCTGGGTGATGCCGGTCAGCTCGTGGTCGCGGAGCACGTGGATCTCTTGTGCCGCAAGGTGTTGTTCGAGAAATCCCTCGATCGCCACCTGGGGGATGGATCGCCACGGATGGCGGTGCCTGTCCCGGGTGAGCGGGAGCGTGATACCGGCGAAGTGCGCGGTGCCTGCCGGGTAGTTCCCCGTGGCCAGCAACGGTTCCAGCAGGCCGCGCTGGTCGAAGGCCTCCTGCGTGCGGGATTGCACGCCACCCGCCTTCGACAACGCGCTGCGCTGCGCCAGCTTGTCGACCAGCACGGCCGACACCCCCGCCACCCGCAGTTCGCCGGCCAGCGTCATGCCGGTCGGACCCGCGCCGACGACGAGCACATCGGTGTCCATGGATTCTCCTTCGGTTGTGCCGATCAGGACGAGAGCAACGCTGCACCGGCCGACACAAAGGCGCCAGAAACGAGCTTGGTGGCGTCGATATCCGACACCGATTACGATTCGAGCAGTGGAATTCGACTACGACGAGCTGGATCGTCGGCTCGTGCACGCCCTGCAGGTCAACGGGCGAGCCCCGTTCAGCACGATCGCCGAGGTTCTCGGCGTGTCGGATCGCACCATCGCCCGCCGGTACGCCCGGTTGCGGGCGGCGGGGGCGGTGCGGGTGCTCGGCGGGGTCGACCCGACCGCACTGGGCGCGGTGCTGTGGTTCCTGCGGGTGCGGTGCGCGCCCAGTGCGTCGGTCCCGGTCGCTGAGGCGCTGGCCCGGCGTCCCGACACGTCCTGGGTGAGCATCACCTCCGGCGGCACCGAGATCACCTGCACGGTCCGGACCGAGAGCGTGGCCGACAGCGAGGCGCTGCTGCTGGCCAAGCTTCCCCGCACCGCACGAGTGGAGGGCGTGAGCGCGCACTCCGTGCTGCACGCGTTCTACGGCGGCTCGGACAACGTGGTCGCCAAGCTCGGGTCACTGGACGAGAAGGCGATCGAACGGCTGCGCCCACCCGCGGTGCCGCGTCGGCCGGGACCGGTGCGGCTCGACGACGGGGACCGCAAGCTCCTCGCCGCGCTGGCCGCTGACGGCCGGACCGAGCTGGAGCAGCTGGCCGCGCTGACCGGCTGGTCGCCGACGACGGTCCGGCGCCGGATGACCGAGCTCCGCGAACGCGGGGTGTTGTACCTGGACATCGACATCGACGGACGCCTGTTCGGCGTCGGCCCCCGAACGCTGCTCTGGCTCTCGGTCGCCCCCGCGTACCTGGAGGAGGTCGGTACGGCGCTGGCCGGGCATCCGGAGATCGCGTTCGCTGCCGCCACGACCGGGCCGACGAACCTGTACGCGAGCGTGGTGTGCGCGGACCAGCAGGAGCTGTACCGGTACCTGACCACCCGCGTGGCCATGCTGCCCGCCATCACGCACATCGAGACGGCGCCAGTGATCAGGACCGTCAAGCGGGCCGCGAACCAGACGTAGCGACCGGGCCGCGCACACGTCAGGCGCGCTGAACCAGCCTGGCGATCGCGTCCCGGGCAAGGTGGTTCAGCACGGAGTCCGTCTCCTCGGCCGGGGGCGCCACCCGTGTGCCGTTCACCTCGTGGGTGCGCAGCCAGTTGTGGTCCGACCTGGGCCGGTCACCGTGAAGTTGGAGCGATCGATGCCCAGCACGTCGCCGCACGAGGAGAGCATCCGCTGGACCGACACGGGTTCGGCCACCACGACGGCCGAACCCGGCGCCCGGAGCGTGCGGCGGCTCGACGGCACGAGCACCTCGACGCAGTCGGGCGACACCATCACGGTCACGGAGGAACCCGTTCTCATCGAGTACGGCTGACACCCTCGTCTCCCACCGCGCGTACGCGTGACCAGCCGGGCTCGACGCTCACCTCGCTCTCCCGCGCGTCGCCGGGCTGCCCGCCACCCCGGTGCTGCCGGTTGCGTGGCTCGGCACCGACCTGCGCGGGGTGGCGGTCGTCCTGCGCGGCGATCGCGCGCGACCCGGACTCAGCGCACCTGCTCGGCCTTGAACTGCATCCGCGGCGTCGCGTAGAACTCCTGGGCCTGCACCAGCCGCAGCTCGCGCTCACCGGAGCGGTAGGTCAGGTCGATCAGGTCGAAGACGCTCGACGCGGTGCGCTCCAGCGCCAGCGCCGCGTCCTTCGTTCGCACGTAGTGGGCGGTGAACAGCGCGGCCGTGACGTCGCCGGACCCGTTCGCCTTGAACGGCAGGTGCGGGGTGCTCACGAGCCACGACCCGGCGGTGTCCACGACGAGCATCTCGATCGTGTCCTGCTCCCGGTCGGGCCGCTCGACGCTCGTGACCAGCACGGTCGACGGGCCCATCGCGCGGGCGAGGTCGGCCGACGCCAGCGTCTCCTCGACGCTCGCCGGCTCGGTGCCGGTGAGGAAGCCCAGCTCGAACTGGTTCGGGGTGATGATGTCGGCCACCGGCACGACCCGGTCGCGCAGCAGCACGGGGATCTCGGGCGCGACGAAGCACCCGGACTTGGCGTTGCCCATCACCGGGTCGCACGCGTAGAGCGCCGCCGGGTTCGCGGCCTTCACCCTGCGCACCGCGTCGATGATCACATCGGCGATGCCCGTGCCGCCCTGGTAGCCGGACAGCACGGCGTCGACCTGCGGGAACACCCCGCGTTCCTCCACCCCGAGCAGGATCTCGGCCACGTCCGGCGGCGGCAGGAGCGGACCGCGCCACGCGCCGTACCCGGTGTGGTTGGAGAAATTCACCGTGGGGATCGGGACGACCTCGATCCCCAGGCGCTGCAGCGGGAACACGGCGGCGGAGTTGCCGACGTGGCCGTGGGCGACGACCGACTGGATGGACAGAACCTTCATCCGCCCACCCTAGAACGGACACCTGACCAACGCCGAGCTCTGAGCCTGGCCGAGGCGGGGTCGCAGGCGAGATCTCGGTCTCGGTGCGAACGCGACCGCTCCGGTTCAGGCATGACTGCCGGGCCGCGGAGGTCTTCCCGAAGGGACAGGACTGGGGCTGCGGGGCAGCGTCGACATCGCGGAGATCGACCCGTGAACGTGCCGGGCCGCGCACGTGATCCCCTTGCAGGACAAGGTGACCGTGCTGTTCATCGCACCGCCATGACGAGCCCGGTGCCGGTGATGCGCGACTTTCGGGGGCACGCTGCCCGGTGGGACCGTCCATCGTGCACACTTCTCCCACCGCGTCCCTGTCGCGTCAGCAGGAGCTCGTCGCTGACGCGACGGCCACCCGGATCGCCGGGACCGAGGCCGCCGCGAGCGCCCTGCGGGAGCTCCCGGTGGTCGAAGCCGCCTGGATGATCCGGCGACTTCCTCCTCTGCCACGGCGGCACACCCTGCTGCCGGGTCAGGAACGGCTTCGTGAGGCGGGTTTCGAGCTGCCATGTCGAACCGGAGCGGTTCCGCAAGATCAAAGTGGTGTTGCCGGCCGCGTCGAGAACAATTGGTGACGCGAACTCGTCGACTGGAAGACCGGCAACGACTGGGACTGGCACTCGGCGCCCAGGACACACCGGAACAGCTCATCGCCCTCTGGCAGGACGGCCACAGGGTGAGCCTGCGCTGGATTTCATCCCACATGGTCGAGGAGTACTCCCGGCACAACGGCCATGCCGACCTGATCCGCGACGCGATCGCCAGCCGGATCGGGAAGTGAGCCACCGGCGATCGCCAATCGAGACGGAGGCCGTTGAGGAGTCGATCTCCTGACAACCTGCCGCGAATCGGTTGCGTTACCTGTTTGCACGGAAACGTTGACCGAGCGTAAGTCAGGAGAACACGTGAACAGGATCCGCAAGTCCGCAGCCATCGGCTCGGTGGTCGCCGCCGCCGCTCTGGCCGTGGTGGGAGCGCCCGCGGCGCAGGCCGGCCCCGCACCGTGGTGCACCAGCAGCGATCTGATGATCAAGGCCTACGACGTGCACCCGACGGGGTCTGCGATCAAGCGGCACGCCATCGTTTTCACCACCGCTGAGGACGTTGCCTGCACGATCGGCGGCACTCTGGGCAACGTGCGGTTCCTCGACGCCAAGGGCGCGGACATGAACGTCCCGTTGGCCAATGGCCAAGGCGAGTACCGCGAGGTGACGGTCCACGGGATGTTCGGGCCCGTCGCCTATGTGAGCTCCTGGGACAAGGGCCCGCGGGTGACCCCCGCATTCGTCGAGTTCGACCTGCCTGGCCAGAAGGGCAGCCGCGGTGACCGGGTCACCACCGCGTGGCCGTCGTGGCTCGGAGTCAACGTGGGAATTCAGAACATCGGCTGGCCGGTGAGCTGACCGCTGATCCGTGCGACCACCGCATTGGTGAGACTGAAGATCCCGGAGGTGGCGGCGTCGCCCCCCACATCGCCGTTCCCGACAGCTGTGACCGGTCGGCGAGGTGTCGCTGCCAGGTGATCGACCAGCCGGTCGTCTCGTCGACCACGGCATTGGTTCAACGGGGATGCGTGCGCCGCGTGCGCATCACATACGAGGCCTCGGCCTGGCGTGAACGGGAGGGAACGTCGTCCAGCCTCCGGCCAGGAGGATCGGGGCGGCGGTTCTTCGATGGCACCTGGCGGTCGCCGCGCACGACTCCTCGAGGAGGGCGCGCGATGAACGCCCTGTGCGGGTGTGGCCTGGCATCAGATGGTGCCAGGCCACAGTCTTCTTGTCACCCGTGCGGCGCCGGCATCGGCGATAGCCCATCATGTTGTCCGCGGCCAGTTCGTCCTGGACGTGTTCACGTGCTTGTGGACGGTGACCTCACCGCATACGAGCTCGGTGGACGGCCGGCCTTGGGCACAGCGACATCCTCCGAGTGAGAAGTTCCCGACGCGTTTCTTCGCCACCGACTGCAGCCCGGCCAGCTCGATCACCTCATCGACGCGACGGCGCGAAATGCCGTGGGTCTGGGCTTGCGCGAGCAGGTGGTCGTGGGCCGACCGGCCCGGATGCACGGACTTCGCCTCGAGCAGGACCCCGACCTCCTGCAGCGGTGCTCGGCGTAGCGGCGGCCGTTGACCGTGACCGCGCCCGCGGTCGGGGCGTCGAGCCCGACGATCATCCGCATCGTGGTCGACTTGCCCGCGCCGTTGGGACCGAGGAATCCGGTGACCGCGCCCGGGCGGACGGTGAAGTCCAAGCCGTCCACCGCGGTTTTCACCCCGTATCGCTTCGTCAGCTGGAGTGCTTCGATCATTGCTCGTCCCCTGGGATTCCAGACCGGACAGCCCGGTCCGCTCACTCTCCGCACTGGGGGCGGGGCCGCAGCGAAACGTGGTACCGGGGGAGGGGATTCGGTCCCTCCGTAGTACCGGGGTGCGACGGCGGCCCGGCCGCGACCTGCCGGTGCCGACCGGTTCGGGGACGTCTAGGTGGGACTCTCCGTACCGGTCACCAGACCGGTCTGGTGGGCGATGACGACGAGTTGCGCGCGGTCGCGTGCGTCCAGTTTGGACATTGCGCGCTGACCGGGGCCGGCTCAGCACGCCGCGAGCGCGGTCGGCGGGATCACCGTTCCGGTCGCTCGGCCGGCGGGGCAGCCACCTCGTCTTCGCCGATGGCGTCGCACCGATCCTCGAGCAGGGGCTCGCGACGTTGTGGGAGGACAGCTACCCGATCGACGGGAACCTGACGCCGGCGCCCGAGCGGGCCTTGCTCACCGGCCCGGCCGCGTAGCGCACGCCCTCACGCCGTGGCTCGTACTGCGCAGGCGCAGGTCGCCGAGGCGGGTGCCTTCACGGAAGCGGAAGCCCGGGGCCGTGCGGTTGATCCGACTTCACGCTGACGAGCACTGCTCAGCGCGGCCTTGGACCTGCAGGTCGAGCCCCTTTCCTACCACCTCAACGGGTTCCGCGGCGAGCGAAGCCCCTCCGGCGTCTCGTCGCGGTTCTACAAGGCGCCGTATGGCGTCTTCGCCACTGCCGACGGGTACCTGACGATCTCTCTCACGGGCACCGACGTGCTGGCGAAGGTGCTCGACGAGCCGTGGTTCACCGGCGTCGTCCCCGCCGACGAGTACGCGCGCCGCGAGGAGGTCAACGAGCGGGTCGCCGCACTGCTCGCCGAGCACCCGACGGCGTACTGGATCGAGCGGTTCACCGAGTTCCGGGTCTGGCACGCGCCGGTCCACGACTTCGACGACGTGGCCACCGATCCGCAGGTCCGGCACAACGAGACGATCCTGACCATCCCGCACCCGGAGGCCGGCGACGTCCGGGTGCCTGCCCACCCGATCCGCTACGGCGGGGAGCGCCCCGGGCTGCGCCGGGTGCCACCGGCACTGGGTGAACACACCCGGGAGGTGCTCGGGGAGCTCGGCTACAGCCCGGCCGCCGTCGACGCCTTGGTCGCGGGAGGTGCGTTCGGTGCCCAGTCCTGAGGGCGGGACCGCCGGGCCGGTGCTCGTCGAGCGCCGCGGCGCCGTCGCGGTCCTCACCCTGAACCGGCCGGCCAAGTACAACGCGATCGACCACGCCACCGTCGACGCGCTGACCGGCGCACTCGACGAGATCGAGGCAGACCGGAACGTGCGGGCGGCGGTGCTCACCGGTGCCGGCAAGGCATTCGCCGCGGGCGCGGACATCGCCTTCTACGCGCGGGCGGACCACGGCGAGTTCGCTGCCTTCACCGAGCGCTGCAACGCTCTGTGCGACCGGATCGCGCGGTGCCGCGTACCCGTGGTGGCGGCGGTGCGCGGCCTGGCCCTCGGCGGGGGGTTCGAGCTCGTGCTGGCGTGCGACGTGGTCGTTGCCGAGCGTGGCGCCGCGTTCGGCCTACCCGAGGTCACCCTGGGACTGCTGCCTGGCTGGGGCGGCACCCAGCGGCTGACCTGGCACGTCGGCCCCACCCGTGCCCGCTGGCTCACGATGTCCGGCGACCGCCTGGGCGCCGTGGCCGCCGAGGCGGTGGGCATCGTGACCCACCTGTGCGAGGGGGACGAGCTGGTCCCGCGGGCGCTGGAGGTCGCGGACCTGCTCGCCGAACGGGCGCCGCTGGCCGTGGCCGCGATCCGGGACGTGGTCGTCGCGGCCGTCCACGGTGGACCCGAAGGATCCGCCGGCCGGGGCTTCCGCCGCGAACGCGAGGCGCTGGGGGAGCTGTTCGCGTCCGCCGACGGCCGCGAGGGCATCACGGCCTTCGTCGAGAAGCGCACGCCGAGGTTCACCGGACGCTGATCGCGGTACGGAAGCCGGCGGGATCGGCACGACCGGTCCCGCCGGTACCACAACGAGTTCGCGGCCGCGCACGATCACCGGTCGTTCCCCGGCGGGGTCAGAGTGCGCGGGTCGACTCCCGCAGCACCAGCCGCGGCGCCGGGTCGGCCACCACGAGATCGCGCAGCGGTGTGCCGCCGAGGTGCTCGATCAGCACTCCGCACGCCGCGCGACCGAGTTCTCGCAGCGGCAGCCGCACCGTGGTCAGCGCCGGGTTCCAGGCCTGCGCGACCCAGGTGTCCAGCACGGTCACGACGGACATGTCGTCGGGTACCCGGACGCCGGCCCGGCCCAGCGCGGAAACCGCGCCGACCGCCGCGTTCACACTGGACACGACCAGGGCGGTCGGCCGCTGCGGCGCGCCCAGGATCCGGTGGGCGGCCTCCGCCCCGGCGGCCGCCTCCCAGCCCGCCCGCACCACCCACTCCGGCGCGATCGCCAGCCCGGCTTCGGCCATCGTCTCGAGGTAGCCCTGGTGCCGGCGGACCGCGGTGTCGTGGTGCGGTACGCCGGCGAGGTGGCCGATGCGCTCGTGGCCGAGCTCGACCAGGTGACGGGTCGCCAGCCGGGCGCCGGCGACGTCGTCGAGGACCACCGAGCCGGCCCGGCCCGGCAGCCGGGAGTTGATCAGCACGACGGGGACGTCGTCGCCGAGCACCTGGGCGAGGGCGGCGTCGTCGAGGTCCTCGCGACGTTGCAGCAGCACGCCGTCGACCCGGCCCTCGGCAACCAGCTCGCGCAGGCGCCCGTGCCCGGACGGCGGCGGGTCGACCTGACCGAGCAGTACCGACATGCCGGTTTCCCGGGCCCGGTCCTGCACACCCCCGAGCATGTCCGCGAAGACGGCGTTGGTGACGTCCGGGACGATCAGACCGACGGCGCCGGAGCGCCGGAAGCGCAGGGCCCGGGCCCGGTGGCTTGGTACGTACCGCAGAGCTTCGGCGGCTTCGCGGACCCGTGTGCGGGTGGCCTCGCTGACCCGGGCCCGCGAGTCGCCGGTGAGCACCCGCGACGCCACGGAGCGGGAAACCCCGGCCGCGTCGGCGACGTCCTGGAGCGTGGGCATGTCGGTGAGTCTACCGGCGCAATCGATTGCCCCGCGATCAGCAATCGATTGCGCCGGACCTGATGGATCTTTCAGCCACCGAGGGCTTCCGCCAGGGGCCGCTGCGGGTCGTACGCGGCCCAGCCAGGGTCGCCGTGGGTCGCGAAGGCGACCCAGGCGCCGTGCACGCGGGCCGCGAGCCCGGCGGGCGCCGGGTCGGGACCGAGCAGACCGGCGTCGCCGTGCAGCCACGGTTCATCGGCGATGTCGAAGACGAAGGGCAGTTCGACCGTGTGGGTGGCGCCCAGCCGCCCGTCCAGTGCCGTCGAGCGGTAGCCGAACGAGTAGGCGTGGGTGCGGCCACCGGACAGCCGGGCGTGGGCATCGGTCAGCCGCGCGGTGCCGGCCCCGAAGAGGCCTTCGCCCAGCACCGCGGAGCGCAGCTCGCCAGGGGTCGCCCCCGGCCGGGCCGCCCGGTGGGCCGCGACGACGGCGGTGGGGTCCGAGCCGACCTTCGCCGCGACGGCGAGCACGTCGTCGTCGGTGGAAGAGTCCAGCTTCCCCTGCGGTACCAGGTAGAGGTGGCCCTCCTCGGTGTTGGTGCCGATGAGCAGGCCGACCTCTCCCGCCGGCCCCTCCACCAGGGCGTCGGCCGGCTGCACGGGCAGGACCAGGGAGAACGGGCTCAGCTCGACGAGTGGGTCCGTAGCCGTCGCGGTCCGCAGGTCGATCCCCGCGAGATCCGGCAGGATCTCGAGGAACCTCTCGTCCGGGATGTCGGCGAAGGCCTCCGCTGTGGGCGGCACGCCCAGTGCCCTGGCGGCCGCCGCGGTGACCCGGTGCGCCTGCTCGGGGGTGAAGGCGCCGGTGCCGCTGCCGCTCTGGACGATCGCGCGCCGGAACAGCCCCTTGGCTTCCGGCGTCGCCAGCAGAGCTCCGGTGATGGTGGCGCCCGCGGACTGGCCGAACAGCGTGACGTTCCCGGGATCGCCACCGAACGCGGCAATCGTGTCCCGCACCCAGCCGAGCGCGGCGAGGACGTCGAGCAGCCCGCGGTTGGCGGGGGCGCCCTCCAGGTCGAGGAAGCCGGGGATGCCGACGCGGTAGTTCACCGTCACCAGCACCACGCCGTCGCGGGCGAACGACCGGCCGTCGTAGAGCGCGGCGCGGGTGGAGCCGGTGACGAACCCGCCACCGTGCACGAAGACCATGACCGGCCGCTTCCCGCTGTCGGTGCCGGGCGTGCGGACGTCGACGGTCAGGTACTCCTCGCCGCGCACCCAGCCAGGGCCGAAGTAGGGGATCATGTCGAGTCGCCCGAAGTCCCTGGCCGGCTGCGGCGCGGTCGGCGACGGTGCGGTGGCGTCCCGGACACCGGACCAGCCGGGGTGGGACGCCGGTGGCGCGAACCGGCCGGCGCCCGTGGGTGCCGCCGCGTACGGGACGGCGCGGTAGAGCTCGCCGAAGCGGTCACGAACACCGCGCACGGCGCCCGCCGGGGTCTCGACGACCGGATTTGCCTGCTGGGGCACGGGAAACGCTTCCTCTCTCGGGTTACTGAGGGGCAGGGGCCGGCCGCACCGGGCTCAGGCGATGCGGGAGAAGCCCGCCCACTCCTTGATGGCGAACTTCGACCCGTCGCGCTCGACCTCGGCGCCGCCCTGGCCGCCGAGGTGAGCGGGGAAGACCAGCGCGTTGTCCTCGGCCGCGCGGCCGAGGAGCTTGTGGCGGGTCGCCCGTGCCTCGGCCGGGTCCTCGCAGAAGCAGGAGTTGGTCTCCGGCTCCACGAGCTGCAGCGGGGTGTGCACCAGATCGCCGACGAACAGCGCGCGGTCGCCGCCCGACTCCAGGGTCAGCACGGACGACCCCGGGGTGTGGCCGGGCGCGAGATCCAGCCGTAGGTTCCGGTCGATCCGGTACGAGCCGTCCCACAGGTGGGTCAGCCCGGCCTCGTGCACCGGGGCGACGCTGTCCTCGAAGACGTTCTGGTTGCCGCGACCCAGCACCGGTTCGTGGTTGTTGGCCGGGTTCCAGAAGTCGAAGTCCTGCCGCGTCATCAGGTACTCGGCGTTCGGGAAGGTCGGCACCCAGGTCCGGCCGTCGAGGTAGGTGTTCCAGCCCACGTGGTCGATGTGCAGGTGGGTGTTGATGACGACGTCGACGTCTTCTGGCCGGACTCCGGCGGCGGCGAGGTTGTCCAGGTAGTTCGTGTTCAGCCGGTTCCAGACGGGCGCGTAGGGACGGTCCTTGTGGTTGCCGACCCCGGTGTCGACGAGGATGGTGCGGCCTTCGCTGCGCAGCAGCCAGGTCTGGATGGCCGAGCGGCATTCGCCGGTGCCGGCGTCCAGGAAGTCCGGGGCGAGCCAGCTCCGGTGCTCGTCCCAGGCGCCGTCGGGGCTGCCGGGGAAGAAGTCCGCGGGGCCCATCTCGACGGAGCCGTAGTACTCCTTGACGCGGGTGACGGTCACGTCGCCCAGCTCGATCTGATCCATGACCACTCCTCGTGAGTCGCGGGCGGTTGCCCTGACCAGGTCGAGCCTGATCGCGTCCGCGCGCGCCAACCAGCCCCGCCTTGTCCTACCCCTGGCAGGGTGTGGCTGGGCGCTGCCGCCGGCGCGGATAGTGGAGTGATGGACGGACCAGGCCCGCTCGGAGACTTCCGGCAGGCACGGCGGGCCGGGCTGCGCCCGGAAGACGTGGGGCTCCACGACCTCGGGCCGCGCCGGCGGGTGGCGGGACTGCGCCGGGAGGAGCTGGCGCAGCTGGCGGGGGTCAGCGTGTCCTACTACACCCGGCTCGAACAGGGCCTGTCCCGTGGCGCGTCGGCGGAGGTGCTCGAGGCGATCGCCCGCGCCCTGCTGCTCGACGACCACGAGCGGGACCACCTGGAACGCCTCGCCTGGGCTTCCCGCCGAGGACGGGATCCGACGCGGGCGGGAAGACCGCGTCAGCACGACGGTGCTCGATCTGACCGTCCGGCCGCCCGCACCTTCGCGCGATTCGTCTCGGAGCACGCGAACGAATGGCGCGGGAAGTGACCACGGGGCTGGGCGCCCGTTGCCTCAGGCCAGCAGGGGAAGCCGCTTGGTCAGCTTGGTGACCTGGTTGCGCGGGCCCGCGACGATCATGCCGACGAGGTCGGAGTCGGACTCGGTGGTGGCGGCGAGGTCGGCCAGGAACGCCTCGTAGGTGCGGGCGCGGCGGGCTGTTTCGGTCAGGCACAGCACGGTCAGCTGCTCCCGCTCGCCGGCGAGCCGGTGGAGGCGGGTCAGTTCGGCGGCGTCGGTGGTCAGGATCGGTACCGGAGTGGTGACGATGCCGTGGTAGCGGGTGCCGGTGGCGTCGACCGCCTCGGGGCCCAGCGGAAGCCCCAGCCGGGCGCCGATGCTGGCCCCGAGGACGGTCGCCGCGTTGACCGCCTGGTTGGCGGGTAGCCCGTCCCGCACGACGAGCACGACTTTGAGCGGCGGGTCGGGCGGCGGCTGAGGGGTGTCGGGCGCGATGGTCATGATGCGTGGTGCTCCGCGATCTCAGGCCGTTGCCGGCTGGTGGTGGGTGACGAGTGCGTGTGCGGCCCGCAGCGGGGTGATCCCGTGGATCCGGAGCCGGTCGACCTTGGCGCCGATGGCGTCGATGCGGGCGTCGGTTTCCGGTTCGTCGCAGGCCGGCTCTTCGCGGCCACCGGCGTGGACCCCGCGGGCGGTGGCCGCGCTTAAGTTGCCGCTGCCGCCGAGCGCTTCGGGACGGCAGAACGCCCACCCCGGGGTGAGGCGGTGGATCACCGCCGTGTCCTGCTGGGTGGTACCGATGTCGGGCCCGGTGCGATAGCGCCCGCCCAGCCCGCATTTGAGCGTCATCGCGCGGGAGAGCCGCAACGCGTCGGCCACGCCGTCGCCAACGGATCGGTACGCCTTGATCCGGCACCCCCGATCGCCGGACCGCGTGTCGTGGAGTGCACTGCCACGACGATCGGGATGCCGCTGCGGGCCCCGCGGACCACGTGCGGTTCCTCGTGCTCGATACCCACGCGGTCGAGGGTGGACACGAGATCTGTTCGACTCATGCCGCCAGTTTCTACGATAGAGCGGAACCGCACGCCCTGATACTGATATATGTTCGAAAAATGATTGAAAATCCGAACCTTGATCGGGTCGACCGGCAGCTGGTGCGTGCCCTGCAGCAGGACGCGCGCATCCCGATGCGCGAACTCGCCGAGATGGTGGGCGTGGCGGCCTCCACCTGTTCCGAACGCATCCGCCGGTTGCGCTCACGCGGCCTGATCACCGGTTTCCACGCCGACGTCGACCTCGCGTCACTGGGCCGGCCGGTGCAAGCGATGATCTTCGCCCAGATCCGCCCGCTGACCAGGGCCCTGATCAGCAAGTTCCACGACGAGGCGTTGGCCATGCCCGAGGTCATGGCCGTGTTCGTCCTCGCGGGCGGCGACGACTTCCTGCTGCACGTGAGCGTCGGTGACGTGACCCACCTGCACAGCTTCCTCGTCGACAAGCTCAGCAGCCGCAAGGAGGTCGTGCAGTTCCGCAGTTCGGTGATCTTCTCCCACGGCCAGAAGCGCGCCCTGGAAGACCTGACACCTTCCGCGCGGTAGGCCGGCTCCAGTCCGTCGCGCCGGCTTCCACGGCGGACACCACCGAAGATCCCCAGGGCGCCGAGCCGGCCGAAGGTCAGGCTGCCGTGCGCGACGTTCTCACCGCGACGTGCCGGACAGCGCCTGGGCTCGCTGACCGCCCGCCTCCGTCGCCGGCCGACGTCCGCGGATCCTGCGGACCAGACCGAGGAGGACCGAACGCAGCACCGCGGCCCGACGGCTGGACGGGACGAACATCTGCTGCTTGAGCCGCGCGGTGCGCTGGTGCTTGGTGATGAACGGACGCAGCCCGGCCTCCCAGGCGTCCAGGGCGGCGGCGAGGTCGTCGGGGTGCTCCCGCAGGGCCGCGCTCAGTGCGGCGCCGCCGCGAAGCGAGGACGTGGCGCCCATGCCCGAGTAGAGGTTCATGCACCACGCCGCATCCCCCACCAGCACGACCCGCCCCGTGCTCCACCGCGGCATCCGCACCTGGTGCACCGAGTCGAACAGGTGGTCAGGGGCCTCTTCCAGGGAGTCCAGGACGTGCCGCACCACGGGGTCGTCCATTCCGGAGAAGACCTCGCGCAGCCGCTGGACCCGCGACCCGCTGAACTGCTCCTGGATGTCCCCGGTCCGGTAGGTCAGCAGCGCGGTGGGCGCGTGGTCGGCGAGCCCGAACACCCACACCGCCCGCTTGGCGCGCGCGATGATGATGCTGTCGCTCGCCTCGTAGGAGGGCACCTGCTCCTTCAACTGGAAGGCGCAGATCATCGCCTTCCAGTTCGCCAGGTGGTCCTCGTCCGGACCGAACGCGATCCGGCGCACGCTCGAGCGCATCCCGTCCGCGCCGACGACCAGGTCGAAGCTCTCGCGGTACTGCGCACCGGTGCCGGCCTTCTCGAGCAGGACCTGCACTTCGGCAGGACCATCGTTGATCGCGACCGGTGTGGTCCCGAATCGCACCTCGACGCCGGTGATGCTCTGCCACAACGCGGCCTCGATGTCGCCGCGCAGCACCGCTGCCGGCTCCCCGGGCTGATCCAGGAATCCCAGAGCCGGCCTGCGCCTGCCCCGGCGATCCACCGACCACGAGTTCCCGCCCGGTCGCCGTTCCGGGTTGCGGGTGTGCAGGTGGTCGGCGATGCCCAGGTCGACCGCGGCCTGCCGGCCCTCCGGGAACAGCCCTACGAAGTAGCCTCCGGTACGCCGCTCGGGCGCCCGTTCGATGATCACCGGCGTCCAACCGGCCCGGCGCAGCCCGATCGCCGCGGACATCCCCGCGATCCCGAGCCCGACCACCAACGCCCTCTTCCGCATGGCCGTCACCGCGCCGTGCCGGACGGGGCAACAGCCGTCGCCGCGGTGAACTCCGCTGCCAGCCGGCGGTGGACGACCCTGCGGATCAGTTCGAGAACGCCCGAAACCAGCACCTCGGCCGGGCGGCTGGACGGGACGAACCGCTGTTGCTTGACCCGTGCGGAGCGCCGCTGGCGGGTGATGTAGGGACGCAGGCCGGTCTCCCAGGCGTCCAGAGCGGCGGCGAGGTCGCCGGGGTGCTCCCGCAGGGCCGCGCCCAGTGCGGCGCCGCCGCGCAACGAGGACGAGGAGCCCATCGCCGAGTAGGTGTTCATGCACCAGGCCGCGTCCCCCACCAGCACGACCCGGCCCTTGCTCCACCGGGGCATCTTCACCTGGTGGATCGAGTCGAACACGTGCTCAGGGGCCTGCTCCAGGGAATGCAGGATGTGGCGCACCACGGGGTCGTCGTCCATCCCGGAGAAGGCCGCGCGCACCTGCTCGATCGACGGCCCGGCGAACCGGTCCGGGATGTCCTTGGTGCGGTAGGTCAGCCACGCGCAGGGCGCGTGGTCGGCGAGTCCGAACACCCACATCGCACGCTTCGGGCGCGAGACGATGATGCTGTCGCTCGCCTCGTAGGAAGGCACCTGCTCCTTCATCTGGAACGCGCAGATCATCGCCTTCCAGTTCGCCAGGTAGTCCTCGTCCGGACCGAACACCATCCGGCGCACGCTCGAACGCATCCCGTCCGCGCCGACCACGAGATCGAAGTCCTCGCGGTACTGCTTCCCGGTGCCGGCGTCCTCGAGCAGGACCCGCACCCCGCCGGCGCCTTCGGTGATCTCGACCGGAGTGGTCGCGAACCGCACCTCGACCGGGTCCCCGGTCCCGTCCCCGGTGATGCCCTGCCACAACGCGGCCTCGATGTCGCCGCGCAGCACCGCGGCCAGCCCGCTGGGCGCGTCCAGCAAGCCCAGAACCGGTTTCCGCCTGCCCCGGCGATCCACGGACCACGAGTTCCCGCCCGGTCGCCATTCCGGGTTGCGGGTGTGCAGGTGGTCGGCGATCCCCAGGTCGGCCACGGCCTGAACACCCTCCGGGAACATGAAGATGAAGTAGCCCCCCGTCCGACGCTCGGCTGCTCGTTCGACGATCACCGGCGTCCACCCCGCCCGGCGCAGCCCGATGGCCGCGGACATCCCCGCGATCCCGAGCCCCACCACCAGTGCCCTCTTCTGCATGGCTCTTCCCTTCTGCGACAACGATCGATTGGTGGACAACTCAATCCGGCACGACGACGGCCCGGCTGCGCCCGGTGTGCGCCCATGCCTCACCGACCCGGCTCAGCGGGAACGCGGTGTAGGGCACCTGCAGCGACCCGTCGGCGAAGCGGGCCATGACCTCGGGCGCCTCGGCGAGCATCTCCTCCGGGGACACCGATCCGACGCCGCTCCCGGTGATCCGGATCCGCCGACTGCGCAGCAGGTCCGCGGGCAGCGATGCCTCCAGGCCCGCGAGCGAGCCGATCTGCGTGTAGGCCGTGTCCGCTTCGGTGTCCTCGCCGCTTCGCCCCAGCACGGCGAACGCAGCCTCGGCGACAGGCCCCCACAGGTAGTCCAGCACGAGACCGGGCTGCGCCTCGGCAACAGCATCGGCCAGAGCCTTCTCCAGGTCGTCAGGCCCGTTCTGGGCCAGCGACACCGTCGTCGCCCCGGCACTGCGCAGCCGCTCCAGCGCCTCCGGATCACGCCCGGCGGCGATGACCCGCTCCGCCCCGAGAGCCAGCGCGCCCTGCACCGCCAGGCTGCCCGACATCCCGGTCGCGCCCAGCACCAGCACGGTGCCCAAGGCCCCCACCTCCTTGCGCCGCGCGGCGAGCACCATCCACCCCGACAGGCCGGGGTTCATGCCCGCGGCGATCGCGAGCGGATCCGCCCCCGCCGGAACCTCCGCCTGGAACGGAGCGATCAGCCGCTCGGCCATCGTCCCGAAGGGCGGACGCGCGTATCCGGTGTAGACCAAGCGCCCGTCGCCGGTGCGTGCGACCGCGTCGATGCCTGGCACCAGCGGATACGTCATCTGGCCGCGGCCGTAGTGCTGGCCGGTGGCCAGTCCGCGGACGATGTTGTGCAGGCCGGCTCCGACCAGGTGCAGTGGCTCGTGACCGGGCGGGACCGTCGGCTCGGGGAAGTCGGCGCAGGCGGGTGACACATCGGGGGCGGTGACTACTGCAGCACGCATCAGGCTCTCCTTAACTAAGTTCAACGCTGTGGCCAGCATGCCTGAACATTGTTAAGGTGTCAACCATGACCAAGGGCATCACCCGGGAGCGGATCGTCACGGCGGCGCTCGAATTCCTCGACGACCAGGGCATGGACGCCCTCACCGTCCGCGCGCTCGCCTCCCGGCTCGACGTCCGTGCCTCCGCCCTCTACTGGCACGTGCGCAACAAGCAGGAACTGCTCGACGAGATGGGCACCGAGGTCATGCGCCGCGTGGCCGGCGCCTTCGCCGCGGTCCCGCCGGGAGACGGGTGGCGCGACGATCTCGCCGCCTACGCCCGCGTGCTGCGCTCGGAGTACCTGCTCCACCGCGACGGGGCCCGCATCTTCAGCGGCACCCGGATCACCGACCCGAACGTGGTCCGCATGAAGGAGCCGTTGTTCGAACGCTGGACCGCGGCCGGCTGGGAGCCCGACGACGCCGACGACGCCATCGACCTGGTCACCGCCTTCGTCGTCGGCTTCGTCATCGAGGAACAGGAGAGGCGCCAGGCCGCCGGGACCGATCCGTCGCGTTACTCGATCGACCAGCGCGACGCCTGGCTCGGCGAAGGCGCGTCACTCGTCAAGCAGGCCGGGCACCTCCAGGACGAGGGCGACCAGCGGTTCGAACGGCACCTCGGCATGGCCCTCGACGGGATCGCCGCCCGGCCGGACGCGTGACTCACCGGCGCCTGCGCACCAGCACCGTCGCGAGCACCGCGGCCGCGACGAGCGCCGCGCCACCCATGAGAATGTAGAGCTGCACCCCGGTCAGGGAGTTCGCGGCGACCTCCGCGACGAGCGTGTCGGTGGCTGTCGCGTTGAGCATCATCACGCCGACGACGTTGAGCACGACCGACCCGACGCAGAGCATGACCGCTACCAGGCTGCCGATCGCACCGTGGTTTTCGGGCGGCGTCATGACGGTCGCGAGGTTGAAGCTGGAGGCGATGCCCGCGCCGGCGGCCACACCGAGCAGGGTGGCGCAGACCAGCCCGACCGGGAGCACCGAGACGCCCACGAGCATCCCGAACGTGGCCAACAGGCCCACCGCGATACCGGCGAGCAGCGTGCGCGCCGGACCGATCCGGGACGCGAGGACACCTGACACCGGACCGCCGATCATGATCCCGACCGCGGACAGCACGAACAACGCGAGCACCACGTCGCCACCGCCGAGGCCGTAGCCGAGGCCGAGCTCGGGCGGCACTTCCGCGACGAGGCTGTTCAGCTGCAGCATGCTCTGCACCGCGCCGGCCGTGAGCGCCACCGCTCCCAGAGTCAACGCCAGCGACCTGCTGTGCCCACGCAGGTCGACGATCGGCTCGGGGACCCGCAGCACGTGCCGCACCCCGGCGGCCAGCGCGATGACGCCGCCGACCAGCGCGGCCAGCAGAACAGGGTTCGTCCAGCCCACGTCCGGGGCCATGCTGATGCCACCGAGCACCGCGACCAGACCGGAACCGAGCAGCAGTGCCCCGACGAGGTCGACCGACCCGCCGGAGCGGATCGGCGGATCCGGGATGAACAGCCGCACGGTGACCGCGCAGACCACCGCGAGAGCGGTGGCGGCGACGAAGACGCTCCGGTAGCCGAACGCGTCGATCGCCGGGTTCAGCAGGAACATCATGGGAATCCCCAGTAGCGACGCGCCTGTGGTCACGAAGCCGACGGCGGCCATCCCGACCCGCGGGGTGCAGACCTGCCGGGTGATCGCCACCGTGAGCAGGACCGCTCCCATGGCCGCCCCCTGCAGGAACCGCCCGAGCACGAAGACGACGACGTTCGGCGCGACCAGGCAGACCAGCGATCCCGCAACCGTGACGAGCATGGTGGCGACGAGGATCCGGCGCTTGCCGTGGATGTCGGCGGTGCGCCCGAGCAATGGCGCCCACATCGCGCCCGCCAGCATCGCGCTCGAGTTGAGCCACGCGGCCTGGTCGGTCTGGAAGTGCCGCATCATGTCCGGCAACGCCAGCAGCGGTGCGACGATGACCACGTCGGACAACAGGTTCGCCCCGACGAGGATCATCAACCAGCCGACCAGTCGACGGCTCCACCTGTCTTCCGCGCCACCCGACGGGCGCGCTGTCGACATGTCCTGCATCATGAGTTCTCTCCAGGTAGCGGCAGCCGGGAACACCCGACCGCCTCGAGGGTTTCTTTCTCCGGTTCCGGGGAGCGCTCGGTCTGCAGCGCCACCACCCCGCGCCCGTGACGGGGCGGCGGACGCGAATCCTCGGCGCACGTGGGAGTGCACGTCCTCGAACGCCTCCGGGGCCGCGTCGAGATCATGTGCCGCGGCCGCCTCCCGGCCCGCCGCGCCCATCCGCACACGGGTCGCCGGATCGTCGAGTGGGGCGGTGAGCGCCGCGGCGAGTCCGGCCACGTCTCCTGGCCGGCACAGCAGGCGTTGCGGCCGGGGTGGACGAGGTGCGGGAGCGCAACGGCGTCGGCGGCCACCACAGGCCGCCATCGCCTCCAACGTCACCAGGCTCTGCGACTCGGCGATGCCCGGCATGCACAACCGCGCACCGCTTGGTTGGGGAGAGGTACCCCACCGCGATCTCGATCCTGGGGTGAATCGCGATCACGATGCGGTTCGGAATTCGGTGAGAGGCGCTGCGATCAGCGCGCTGTGGGTGTTCCGCCGGGCGCCGGGCCCCGGACGAGGAACGCTCCGACGATCGTGAACAACGACAGCGTGGCCGCCACCAGGAACGCCGCGTGCACGCCGCCCGCCGTCTGCTCCAGGAGCGGCACGCCTTCGGCGGCGAGCGCCGCCGAGCGCACCGACAGCACACTGACCAGCAGTGCCACCCCGGCAGCCCCGGCCAGCTGCTGGACGGTGCTGAAGATCGCGCTGCCGTAGGAGTACGACTTCGGCGGCACCGCCCCGGGGCCCGCGGCGAACAGCGGCGTGAACACGAACGCCAGTCCGGTCGACAGCAGCAGGTGGAACCCGACCACCTGCGGTAGCGAGCTCCCGGCGGTGAACAGGGTCGTGGACCACAGCGCCGCGCTGGTGGCGACCGTGCCGGGCACGAGCAGCTTCCGCGCGCCGAACCGGTCGTACAGCCGCCCGACGACTGGCCCCAGCACACCCATGATCAGCCCGCCCGGCAGGAGCAGCAGGCCCGTGGTGAGCGGCTCCAGCATCAGCACGCTCTGCAGGTAGATCGGCAGCAGGACGGACATGCCCAGCAGCGTGGCCATCGTCAGCATCATCATCACGCTCGCGACCGTGAAGGTCCGCGACCGGAACGCGCGCAGATCCAGCAGGGCGCGGTCGGTTCGCTGCAGCACCAGCTGCCGGGCGACGAACGCGACCAGGCCCCCGGCACCGACGGCGAACGCTGCCCACACCACGACCTGCGACGTGCCACCGGAGTGGCCCAGGCTGCTCAACCCGTAGACGAGGCCACCGAAGCCGAGCGCGGAGAGCACCACGGACACCATGTCGATCGGCGTCGCGGTGGTCTCCCCGACGTTCGTGATCCGCCGCAACCCCAGCACCAGCACGGCGAGCGCGATCGGCAGCACCAGCCAGAACATGTAGCGCCAGCCGAACAGGTCCAGCACGACGCCCGACACCGTGGGCCCGATCGCGGGTGCGACGGAGATGACGATCGCGATGTTGCCCATCAGGGCACCCCGGCGGGCCACCGGCACGAGCGTCAACACCGTGGTCATCAGCAGCGGCATCATGATCGCCGTGCCACCGGCCTGCACGACGCGGCCGGCGAGCAACACGCCGAAGCCCGGCGCGACCGCCGCGACCAGCGTGCCCGTGCTGAACAACACCATGGCCGTGGCGAACAGGGTGCGCGTGGGCACTCTCCTGATCAGGAACCCGGTGACCGGGATGATCACGGACATCGTGAGCAGGAAGCCCGCGGTGAGCCACTGCCCTGCGCTCGCCTCGATCTGCAGGTCGGTCATGAGCACCGGCAGCGCCACGCCCATGATCGTCTCGTTGAGGAAGACGACGAACGTGGAGACCAGCAGTATCCCGATCACGATGCGGTTGCGGGAACCGAGCTGCCCCGAGGCCCGGGGTCCGCCTTCGACGTCAGCCGTCAACTGATGCGCGCCTCGCACGATGCCGCCCTCCGCACTCCTCGAATCGATCCCAGGCAGTCCGGGACGACGGCGCGGGTCCGCTCCTGGTGCGCCCTGCCTCGCCGACGCGGTTGAGCCGGCAGACGGCGTACGGCGCGTCGAAGGTCCCGTCGCCGAACCGGGCGATCTCGGGAACCTCGGCGATCATCCGGACCTTCGAGACCGAGCCCGCACCGCTGCCGGTCAGCCGGATCCGACGGCTGCGCAGCAACGCGGCCGGCAGCGACGCCGCGGTCCCGGGGAGCGAGCCGATCCGCACGTGGTCGATGGCCGCGTCGACCCCTCCCAGCGCGGCGAAGGCGGCCTCGGCAATGGGATTCGTGCCCACGGCGACCGGGCGAGACCCGTGTGGACCAGGCGCCCGTCCTCGGTCCGGGCCACCGCGTCCGGCCCCGGGATCAGCGGATGCGCACCGTCGCTGCCGTAGTGGCCGTAGTGGCCGCCGGTGACCAGCACGGACGACGTGGTGCAGACCCGCACCCACCAGCCGCAGCGATTCCTTCCCCGGCTGCTGCTGTGGACCGGGGAGGTCCGCCCAGGCGGGGGTGGCGTCCGGGTTGCTGACTACTGCTGCACGCACCAGAGACTCCTTAACTATGTTCACCCCGTCTGGCACTCACCGTGCCTGAACTTTGTTAAGGTGTCAAGTGCGGCAAAGGACGCTCGGGCGAGGACGCCGAACACGTGGGCGACGACGGTGATGGACGACTCGAACGGGCATCTCGGCATCGTTCTGAACGGACTCGCGGGCAGCTGGCCCGCCGAAGGGCCGACGCGGAGAGAGGAACAGGTTCGGTGACCTGCACCGTGCTCGTCGCGGACGACCGCGCGATCCGCGAATCGCCGGGTCGTGCGCTGGAGCTCGGGGGATGCCGCGTCGTGGGTCGACGGCGTGCAGGAGCTGACCCGCGCCCGCCGAGACATCCTGAAACCAGGCGTCGCGGAAGCGGCGCAACGACTCCATCCGCACCCTCACGGCCTCACCCCCGAGCACCCGCCCCAAGGCCGGTCCTTTTCGGCAACAGGCAGGCGGTTCACCCGAGCGGCAGGCCGCCAGGATCATCGGCGATCTCCTGGAGCGGCGGGCTGGTTCAGGCCGCGATCGAGTTCCGCGGGCACGGTCTCGTCGCGCGGTCGTCGTCTGCGACGAGCACGGTGCGGGCCATGGCGATCAGTGCTGCAACCGGGCCGCGAGGCCGTCGAGGACGATGTCGAGGTGCCGCCCGAACCGCGTGTGGCGGTCATCGGGCAGGCGACCCGCGGCCTTGACCAGATCAGCCCCCTCACCCAGCCAGGCATCGCGTTCGGCGAGCGAGTAGCGACCCGGGGTGGTCTCCTCCGACTGCACTCGCTCCTGTTCCTCGATGACGAAGCCGACGACGAACGCGGTGACCACGTCGAGGGCGTCGTCGGCATCGGCAAGGGTGAATCCGGCCTCGATGAAGCGCGCGAGCCAAGCTTCCTTGGCCTTCACCACGTCCGGGTCGGAAAGGCGCGTGCCGCTGAAGATGCGGGCTCCGTCCCGGTAACACAGGTATTCCGTGCGCAGGGCGCGGCCGTAGTCGGCGAGGTTGGCGCGCCAGCCGGCGTCTGGCGGGACGGCCGACAGCGCATCCGTGACGCGGCGCATGACGAACGTGCTCATCTCGTCGAGCAGTTCCTGCTTGTTGCGGACGTGCCAGTACAGCGCCGGTGCCCGCACGTCCAGCCTTGCGGCGAGCGCACGGACGGTCAGTGCGTCCATGCCCTTGTCGTTGAGCAGTTCGAGCGCTGCCGCGACGATCCGTTCCTTGTTTATGCCCTTTCCCACGGTCGACACCTTAACGAAGTTCAGACATCGCCTGTCCCCAGGCGAGTTGAACTTGGTCATGGAACTGCGACGCGGTCCCTGGGTGCACGAAGGCACCGGTTGGATCAGGAAGAGGGAACACGTCATGCAGAAGCGTGCGTTGGTCGTCGGTCTGGGGTCGCGGGCCTGTCCGCGGCGGTCGGGCTGCGCCGAGCGGGGTGGACGCCGTGATCATCGAACGGGCTGCCGAGCGTCGAACCGGGGGCTGCTTCATCTCAGGCCCCATCGTGACCCGTCAGCTCTGGTCGGCCCACCACTTCTGGCCGGCCGCGCCAAGGGTGGAGATCGGGTCGTAGTAGGGGTAGCGGCGGTCGAGCGCTTCGGGGTCTTCGAGCTCGATCCCGGTGCGGTAGTTCTTGGTCCAGTAGGAGATCCCGAGCTCGCGGTCGTAATCGGCGAGCTGGTGCACCCACCGCTTCCCGACGTACGGCACGTCGCACACGATCCGCGGCGTCGCATATCCGGGCA
>NZ_DATLEC010000002.1:0-18354 GCF_035525475.1 Lentzea sp.
ACCGCGCCGCGATCACGACGTGCGTCGAAGCAGGCGGTGACGTCGACACGACAGCCGCGATCGTCGGTGGCATCATCGCGACCCCGCCGCCGGAGTGGGTCGCGGAACGCGAACCCCTCCCGGACTGGGTGAGCCGCTAGTCCTTGTGCCGCTGGTAGTACCGCGCCACCCGCACCCGGTTCCCGCACGTCGCGGGATCGCACCACCGGCGTCGCGGGTGCGCGGGCACGAACAGCAGCCGGCACCCCGGCCCCTCGCACGACTTCACCTTCCGCACGGCCGGTGACGCCAGCAGTTCCGCCGCCGCGCCCGCCAGCAGGGCGAGCGTCCGCGCGACCTCGTCACCCTCCCGCTCCCGCGCGACCACGACGCCGTCGCTCCAGGTCAGCACCTCGAACGACGGCGCACCGCGCAACGCCGCGTTCAACGGCGCCAAGTCCGGTTCCAGGCCGTCCCGCGCGGCGAGCACCGCCGCCTCCACCTGGCCGCGCAGCGCCACGACCTCCTCCGACCAGGGCAAACCCTGCGAATGCAACCACTCCCCCAAGTGGTCGTCCTCGGAGGTCAGCGTGTTGACGAAGTCGATCGCGAGCACCTTCTAACTGTACAACACGCGAAGTACCCATTAGCCTAATGCGTCATGACCACAAGAACCCATGTGACGAGGTACCGGTCCGTCGACGTCGACGGCATCACCGTCTTCTACCGGGAGGCGGGCGACCCGGCGAAGCCCAAACTCCTGCTCCTGCACGGCTTCCCGTCCGCCTCGCACCAGTACGCGCGGCTCATCGAGGAGCTCAGGGGCGACTTCCACATCGTCGCCCCCGATCACCCCGGCTCCGGTCACAGCGACGCGCCCGACCGGCCTCACACCTTCGACCTCCTCGCCGACACGGTCGAGAAGTTCCTGCGGGCCATCGATTTCACCGGTTTCACGATGTACGTCTTCGACTTCGGCGCGCCCGTCGGCTTCCGCGTCGCGACCCGGCACCCCGAGTGGGTCAAGGGCCTGATCGTCCAGAACGGCAACGCCTACGAGGACGGCCTGTCCGACCTCGCCTGGAGCTTCATCCGCAACCGCGACCCGCAGGCCGCCCGCGACCTGCTCGCGCTGGAGCACACGAAGTTCGGCTACCTCGAAGGCGCGCGGGACCCCGAGACGATCTCGCCCGACACGTGGACGCTCGACCAGCACTACCTCGACCTGCGCCCGCAGCCCCAGATCGACCTCTTCCTCGACTACCGCTCCAACGTCGCGCAGTACCCGCGGTGGCAGGCCTACCTGCGTGAGCACCAGCCGCCGACGCTGATCACGTGGGGCAGGGGCGACCCGTTCTTCCTCGAGCCCGGTGCGAAGGCCTACCTGCGCGACCTGCCGGACGCCCGGCTGCACCTGCTCGACACCGGCCACTTCGCGCTGGAGGAGGACCTCGAGGTGATCGCCGCGCTGATCAGGGAGTTCGTCCCGGAGGCATGATTTATTCATCACGTGTTGAGTTTTTGGCCGAACGCTCGTAGCCTCCTCTTCAGGCGGAACCCGGAGGGGGAACCATGGCGTTCACCATCGACTTCAGCGGTGTCGACCGCACGATGCTCGCGGTAGTGGGCGGCAAGGCCGCGAACCTAGGCGAGCTCACCAGGGCGGGCTTCCCGGTGCCGCCGGGTTTCTGCGTCACCACGGACGCCTACCGCGCCGTCGCCGAAGCCGAAGAGCTGGCGCGCACCACTCCGGAGAACGCCCGCGGGACGTTGCTGAAAATCGCTGTGCCGCAGGAGATCCGGGACGCGATCGTCACCGGGTACCGCGGGCTCGGCGATGGCGCCCCCGTCGCGGTGCGGTCCAGCGCGACGGCCGAGGACCTGCCGTTCGCGAGCTTCGCAGGCCAGCAGGACACGTTCCTCAACGTCGTCGGCGAGGCCGAGGTGGTCGCCGCGGTGCGCCGGTGCTGGGCCTCGCTGTGGACCGACCGCGCGGTCAGCTACCGCGAGACCAACGGAATCGACCACACCACGACCTATCTCGCCGTTGTGGTGCAACGGATGGTGCAGTCCGCGGTGTCCGGCGTGATGTTCACGGCGAACCCGGTCACCGGCAAGCGCGACCAGGTCGTCATCGACGCGAGCCCCGGACTCGGCGAGGCCGTCGTGTCCGGCGCGGTCAACCCGGACCACTTCGTCGTCGACGGCAGTGAGATCGCCGAGAAGCGGCTGGGGGACAAGAGGTTCGTCATCCGTTCGTTGTCCGGTGGCGGCACCGAGCACGTCGAGGTCGGCGAGAACGACGATCCGTGCCTCACCGACGGGCAGATCCACGCGCTCGCCGATCTCGGCCGCGAGGTGCAGCGGCACTACGGCGCGCCGCAGGACATCGAGTGGGCGATCGACCCCGACGGCGACCTGCGCCTCACCCAGGCGCGGCCGATCACGACGCTGTTCCCGTTGCCGGACAACCCCGACGGCGACGCGCACGTGTACTTCTGCTTCAGTCTCGCGCAGGGCCTCGAACGGCCGATCACGCCGATGGGGCGCGCGGCGTTCCGCGAGATCTCCCGGTCCGCCCTTGAGATCGTGATCGGAGACCCGGCCAGCAAGTCCTATGTGGAGGCCGGTGAGCGGATCTTCCTGGACGCCACGAAGGTGTTGCGCAGCAAGGTGGGCCGCGAGTTCGTGACGCGCCTGCTCGGCGTGATGGAGGCGAGGTCCTCCGAGGTGTTGCGCGGCCTGTTCGACGACCCGAGGTTCGCGATCAGGAGCTCCTCGCCGATGCCCGCGCTGAAGCGGGTGCTGCGGCTCGCACGCCGGTTCCACGTACCCGTGACGGCCGTGAAAGCGTTGGTCAACCCGGACAAGGCCGTGCGGAACGCGTTGCGGATGGAACGCGAGGTCCTGGAGAAGTCCGCGACCCTCTCGATCGAACAGGCGCTGCGGCAGTGCGTCGTGCCCATGCTGCCGAGGCTCGCGCCGACCGCGTTGGTCGGGTTCGCGATGCTCGGCCTCGTCAGCAAGGTCGTCAGGACGAAGCCGGGGGAGCTGCAGACCGTGCTGCGCGGCCTGCCCAACAACATCACCACCGAGATGGATCTGGCGATGTGGGGTGTCACGCAGGAGATCCGCCATGATCCCGTTGCGCTGGAACAGTTCCGCAACGGGGAACTGCCCGCCGTGCTGGACGGGTTCCTCGCCAGGTGGGGACACCGCGCCGTCGCCGAGATCGACCTCGGCCTGCCCCGGTGGTCCGACGACCCGGCGCACGTCGTAGGTGTCGTGCGGAACTTCCTGCTCCTGGAAGGGGACGGGGCCAAACCCGACGCGGTGTTCGCGCGCGGCGCCACCGAAGCCGAGGCGATGATCGAGACGCTCGCCCGGCGGGCGTGGGGACGCGGCTGGCTGGTGCGCTTCGCGTTGCGCCGCACCAGAGTGCTCGCCGGACTGCGGGAGTACCCGAAGTACCTGGTCATCACGCTGTTCGGCGCACTGCGCAAGCGGATCTCGGAGGCCGGCGGCCTGCTCGCCGCCGACGGCCGCCTCGACGCCGCGGACGACGTGTTCTTCCTGAACTTCGAGGAAATGCGCTCCGCGCAAGGAGATCTGCGCGCGATCGTGGCCGGGCGGCGCGAGGTCTACGACCGCGAGATGCGGCGCAGGCGCATCCCGCGCGTGCTGCTGTCGGACGGGACAGAGCCCGAAGCGGTCCACCACGGCGTTCCCGCGGAGGGCGACCTCGTCGGCACGCCGGCGTCGGCGGGCACCGTCACCGGCATCGCGCGGGTCGTCATGGACCCGGTCGGCGCACACCTCGAACCCGGCGAGATCCTCGTGGCGCCGTCGACGGATCCGGGGTGGACGCCGTTGTTCCTGACGGCAGGTGGCCTGGTGATGGAGATGGGCGGCGCGAACTCGCACGGTGCCGTCGTGGCCAGGGAGTACGGGATTCCGGCGGTCGTCGGCGTCCGCGAGGCCGTGACGAGGATCAGGACCGGTGAGCGGATCACCGTGGACGGCGGTACGGGCGCGGTGATCACGGCCGACTCGCCTGTCGAGGTCTCACGGCGCGTGCCGGACGCGTAATCTCGGAGGCGTGGCTGAGTCCAAGGGTGAGCTGAGCAAGGTCCAGCAGGGCATCGCCGACTACCTGCTGCGCGCGGGTGTGGACGGCTTCGGGCCGTTCAAGAGCGCCCGTGAGGCCGCGTCGGACGCGCTCGCCAAGAAGGGCGACGAGAACTCCGCGATCAGGCACCTCATCCGCACCCACGTCGCGCTGGCAGGCGCGCAGGGCTTCATCACGAACCTCGGCGGCCTGATCACGCTGCCAGTCTCGTTGCCGTCCAACATCGCGGCGTCGTACGTCATCCAGACGCACCTCATCGCGTCCATCGCGTCGTTGCGCGGCCACGACGTGGACAGCGAAGAGGTGCAGACGGCCATCCTGCTCTGCCTGCTCGGCAACGCCGGAACCGAGCTGTTCAAGAAAGTCGGCATCAAGCAGTTCACCAAGAAGGCCGCCTCGGCACTCATCACGAAATACGGTACGAAAAAGCTCGGCAGCATCGTCGCGAAGGGCGTTCCGGTGCTCGGCGGCGTCATCGGCGGTGGCGTCGACGCCGCCTCGACCCGCGCGGTCGGCGCATTCGCGAACCGCTACTTCACCCAGTCGGAACTGCTGCCGGAGACGGACCCGTCGCCGAAGGTCATCGACGGCGAAGTGCTGCACGTGGAGATCGACGAGGCGGACGGGGCGACCGATTCGCGTTAGCTCAGCCGGTCACGTGCGGAGCTGAAAGCGTCCGACGGGATGAGCACACCTCCGCTGTAGGGGTTCTGCAGTTCGTAGATCGCGAACAGCAGCAGCACCAGCGTCGAGGCCAGCGTGACCGTGAAGAGCAGCTGCGAGACCAGGTTCGGTCCTCCGAACAGGAACGGGAAGAGCAGCGACAGCAGCGTGCCGATCACCAGCGCGAGCCACACGACGGGGTTGACGCCGTTGTCCGCCGCGTCCAGCCGCTCCTGCCTGGCCTGGTAGACGTCCCAGAGCTGGTTCGCGGCCTCGGTCTTGCGGTCCTCCTGCCAGCCGCCTTCGGGCGCGGTCGTCGCGACCGTCTCCTTCAGCTGGTTCAACAGGACCCAGCCCCGGTTGTCGACGTTCTCGCCCTCGCGCATGCGCGGCCACTCGTCCTGCACGACGGTCGAGACGTAGTCGCGGCTGAGCTGGTCCACCCTGGACTTCGCGGGCTCGGGCAGGGACGCGGACGACCAGTTGAGGGCGACGAGCGCGTTGGCCTCCTTCTGCACCTGCTCCTCCGCGCGGTTGGCGGCGTCGAAGAGCGAGATCAGGATGAACGCGGTCAGCACGGCGTGCAGACCGGCGACGATGCTGAACACCGAGCCGCCCGCGGCGAGGTTCTTCTCGCTCACCTCGTCCGAGCCGAACCGGCGGGTGATGACGACGAGCACGGCGGAGATGATCGCGGCACCCAGAACCCAGAGCGTGCCGCTGAGGTAAATGCTCAATTCGGCTCCTTTCTTGGTGTGGGATTAGACCACGGTCTACTGTGGCCGGTACAGCACGGTCTGGTTGACGAGTAACGGTCAGGTGGAAATGCGCGGCAACAGCTGCAATACCCGGTTGTCGTATCGGGCTGCTCCATCCCGGTGGCGGCGCGATTTGCTCGCGTTGAGCGCCGCGTCGACCCTTGTGGTGCTTTCCGTGCCGTTCACCAGCGCCGTTGCGCATGCCGCTCCGCCGAACTGTGACGCTTATCAAGTACGTTCACTCAATCGGGGAAACTTTTCGACATTCTCGGCACTCGACGTGTCATCCGGTGGAGTGACAGAAATAGCTCGACTGGACTACGCGGTGAATGCGATGGGGTACTCGTCCGCACTCGGTCGCCTGGTCGGGCTGACCTCCCGGGGCCACCACTGGTGGAAGAACCCGTCGCACGTCGTCCTGATCGACACGAAAGGCGCGGTCAACGACCTCGGACCCGTTGACGCGCACTGGTTCCGCACCGACGACGTGTCCGCGGGCGCCGTCGTCGGCACCACGTTCTACGTGCGCGACCACGCGCTGCTGCACGCGATCGACATCGACCCGGCCAGCCCGTCCTACCTCAAGATCGTGCGGACCGTCGTGCTGGGCTGGCCCGCGCTCACGCTCGACGACTTCGCGCCGGACCCGGTGAGCGGGAAGCTGACCGGGGTGTCGGCGGCGGGCCACGGGCCGGGCGAGGTCGTCACGTTCGACCCGGCGACCGGGCGGGTGCTTGCCAGGACCGAGATCGCCGGCCTGCCCGGCAAGTCCACGTACGGCGCCGCCGTGATCGACCCGGCGGGCACCGTCTACGCCGTCAACAACGGCTACAAGGGCCGCAGCCGCGTCTACCGGATCGCCGGGACGTCCGCGGTCGAGCTGTCGTCGGGCGAGCAGATGGGCATGATCGACGCGGCGGGCTGCCTGCCGAAGCCGATGCCGCCCCGCGTCGACCCTCCCGCGCCCCGTCCCGAGGTGCCGCTGCCACCCGCGCCCGCCCCGGCGCCCGCACCTGTGCCAGTCCCCGTCCAGGCCCCCGCCGTCGCACCGGTCGTCACGCCGCCTCCGGTGGTGGCGACGCCGCCTTCCGTTGCGCCGCAACCGGTTCCGGTGCGCGCGGCACGGCAGAAGTCCGAGCCGCGCGAGGACCTCTCACCGGAGGCCGAGTCGACGCCGCTGACCAAGTCGCGCAAGTGGGCGATGGTGACGATCGTCCTGGTGATGCTCGGCGCCGGAGCGGCGGCGGCCCGGGCTCGCGGTTAATTCGGTTGGCGTGACACGACGACGTCGCTAGCGTTGCGGCCATGTACTTCAGCTGATGAAGCCCCGCAGCGCTCTTGACGCTCGCTTCGCGACCCTCTGTCGCGTGTGGTGACCCTTCCGCGGGTCCTTCTCTCACGGCCGTCGTCTTCGCCGTGTTCTTTGCACGCCCTCGTCACGAGGAGGCTTTCGCATGCCTGCCACCACTCCGCCCGAGCCGGGCAACCGCGCCGCACGCCGCGCGCAGAAGCGCGGCAAGCAGGACCAGAACCCGCACTTCCCGCTGCCGCAGCAGCGTGCGCCGATGGTCCAGCCGCGCCAGTTCGCGACCCGTCGCCGCGGGGGAACCGCGTAGCCGACGCCGAACCAGGCGCGACACCGCGGGGGACGCGTTCGGTCATTCGAGCGCGTCCCCTGCTCTCTTGGGGGCACGACCTCCCGTTCTGTCCGGATCCGATCTAGCCTGAGTTGCCTACCGGACCGACCGGATCGGAGGCGCCAGATGAGGATTGCTGACGTTGTGCGGGCCAAGGGATCGGCGGTCGCGACGATCGACCAGGACCGATCGGTGTCCGAGTTGCTCAGAACGCTGGCCGACCACAACGTCGGCGCGATCGTCGTCGTGGGCCCGTCCGGCGTGACGGGCATCGTGTCGGAGCGCGACGTCGTCCGCCACCTGCACGAGACGGGCGCGGACCTGTTGTCCGCCCCGGTCTCGTCGATCATGACCGTCGACGTCTACACCTGCTCGCCCACGGACACCGTGGACGACCTCACGGTCGTCATGACCGAACGGCGCTTCCGGCACGTGCCCGTGATGTCCGACGGGCAACTGGTCGGCATCGTCAGCATCGGCGACGTGGTGAAGAGCCGGATCGGACAGCTCGAAAAGACCCACGAGCAGCTGCAGGCCTACATCGCCCAGGGCTGACCCGGCCTCACTACGCTTGATCGGGTGATTTCCTCCTCGGACCGGCCCGAACTGGTGTCAGTGGCTCCCGGCGTCCACGCCTACATCCAGCCCGACGGGTCCTGGATGATCAACAACACCGGCGTGGTCGTCGGCGACGACGACTCGCTGCTGCTCGTGGACACCACGTCCACCGAGGCGCGCAACCGCGCGTTGTTCGCCTCGGTGGCGTCGGTGAACGCGTCCGACCCTCGTTATGTGGTCAACACCCACCACCACGGCGACCACACCTTCGGCAACTGGCTCCTCCCGCCGTCGACCACGATCATCGGCCACGACGCCTGCCGCGAAGAGGTCCTGGCAGCCGGCCTGATCGCCTCCCAGGTGCTGGCGGGCCCGGACTACGGTCACCTCGAGGTCCGCCCGCCGTCGCTGACCTACACCTCGTCCCTGACGCTGCACCTCGGCACCCGAGTGGTCGAGCTGCACCACCCCGGCCCGGCGCACACCCGCGGCGACACCGTCGTGTGGCTGCCGGCCGACCGCGTCCTGTTCACCGGCGACCTGGTCTTCGCGGGCGGCCAGCCGTTCCTCGCCGAGGGCAGCGTCCAGGGCTACCTGTCGGCGCTCGAGTTCCTGCGCTCGTTCGACGCCGAGGTCCTGGTCCCCGGCCACGGCCCGCTGCTGCGCGGCGAGGAGATCACCCGCGTCCTCGACGACCTCGTCGCCTACACGACGTACCTCTCCGAACTGGCCGCGACCGGCCACGCCGCCGGCAAGACCCCGATGCAGGTCGTCCGCGAGGCGGGGGAGTCGCGCTTCTCGTCGTGGCAGGAGTCCGAGCGCCTGGTCGGCAACCTCCACCGCGCCTACCACGAGCTCGACGGCAAGCCCCTGTCCGAACGCCTCGAACTAGTCCGCGTGTGGACGGACATGACGGAGCTCCACGGCGGCCCGATCGCCTGTCACGCCTGACCTCAACTGATATATCGGCTAACCGGCCGCCACTCTTGCACCCCACTCCTTTGCAACAGGACGTTTGTCGTCGACCGCAAACGTCCTGTTGCAAAGCAGACGCATGGACGTCGAGGATCGCGCGCCGCAGAACCGCTACCTGTGCCGCACACCCGCAGGGCCTATAAGTTCGAACGATGCTGCACGACGTCGCCGACGCCACGCGCCGATATATCAGCTCGCTCGACGTTGACCAGCGCGAACACGGGATCCGCGCGGTCACCGACGACGACCTGAGGCACCGCTGGGCATACACACCCGGTTCACGACCCGGCCTGGTGCTCGGCGACCTCCGGCGCGAACAACGCAAAGCGGTCCACGGCATGCTCGCGACGGTGCTCAGCCCACACGCCTACGCGCAGGCCGCGGCGGTCATGGCATTGGAGGACGTCCTCGACCACCGCGAGGGCGGACACCGCGACCGCCACAGCGGCGACTTCTGGACGATCCTCTTCGGCACCCCCGGCAGCGATGAACCATGGGGCTGGCGGATCGAAGGCCATCACCTGTCGGTGAACGTCGTCGTCGCCGACGGCCGCGTCTCGGCGACACCGTTCTTCCTCGGCGCGAATCCGGCCCGCGTCACCTACCGAGGCCACGTAGTAGGACAGCCGTTGCGCCTGGAGGAAGAGCTCGCCCGCGAACTCCTGGACCGCATGGGCCCGACCGCACGCCGCCTCGCCGTCGTGTCAGACACCGCGCCCCACGACATCCGCACCAGCAACTCCCCGCGCATCAGCCCGTCCGACCCGATCGGTGTGACGCCGGCGCGGCTGAGCAAGCCCGCCGGTGAGTTGCTGATCGACCTCGTCCGCTTCTACCTCGACCGGCTCGCGTTCGAGCTGGCCGACGAGGAGTTCGCGCAGATCGACCCAGACCGCCTCCACTTCTCGTGGGAAGGCTCGCTCCGCCGAGGAGAGGGCCACTACTACCGCGTCCAGGGCGCGGAACTGCTCATCGAGTACGACAACACGGCCAACGAGGCCAACCACATCCACACCGTCTGGCGTCGCCATTCGGGTGACTTCGGCGACGACCTCCTCGCGGCCCACTACGACGCGTCACGGCACACTGTCGCCCGTGGAGTGGCCAAGAACGGTTGACGACGCCGTTGCAATGCAAGAGCGCCTGCGCACGCGGGTGATCACCACTAGTCCCTCTGACCTGCGCATAGACACCGTCGCAGGCCTCGACGTCGGCTACCGTAGCAACGACACAGTTGCGGGCGTTTGCGTGGTACTAGATGCAAAGACGCTGGTCGTCCTCGACGAGGTCGTCGTCGAGGACAAGACGGACTTCCCCTACATCGCCGGGCTCTTCGCATTCCGGGAGATGCCGGTGCTGCTCCGCGCTCTCGATCAGGTGACCGTCGCACCGGACCTGTTGGTCGCGGACGGTCAGGGCCTCGCGCACCCGCGCCGGTTCGGTCTGGCGTGCCACCTCGGTGTGCACACCGGCATCCCGAGCATCGGCGTCGCCAAGAACGCGATGGGCACGTTCGAGCAACCCGGCGAGGAACGCGGGTCGACGAGCGACCTCGTCATGGACGACGAGGTCGTCGGAAAGGCACTGCGAACGCAGGACGGCGTGAAGCCCGTCTTCGTGTCGGTCGGCCACAAGATCGACCTGAACCGGGCGTGCGCCGAGGTGCTGCGCCTCGCCCCGCGCTACCGGCTGCCCGAGACGACCCGTCGCGCCGACACGCTCACGCGGCAGGCTGTTTCGTCGGGGTGAAGCTCAGCAGCACGAGCAGGATCGCGCCGCAGACCAGCGCGATGTCCGCGACGTTGCCGACGAACCAGCCGTTGTAGTCGATGAAGTCGACGACGTGCCCGCGCGCGAAACCCGGCGGCCGGAACAGCCGGTCGAGCAGGTGCGTCGTCGCGCCGCCCAGCATCAACGCGAGCGCCGCCGCCCGCAGCCTCGTCTGCGGCTGCAGGCCGTACCGCGCGAGCATCACGACGGCGACGGCCGCGACGATGGTGAAGATCCACGTCGACCCCGCGCCGATCGAGAACGCGGCACCGGGGTTGTAGAGGAGCCTGAGCTGCAGGAAATCCCCGATCACGGGGATGGGCGCGCGGCCGGTCAACGCGCTCTCGGCCCAGAACTTCGTGGCCTGGTCCAGCAGCAGCACGAGCACGGCGATACCCACGACGAGCGGCACGCGGCGAGAGGTGGTGGTGTCCATTTGCGGACGAGCGTAGTTAAGAACACCACCACTCGGCACTAGACCCTGGTCACGCGGCGAACGCATCGACGTCATCGACCTCGGCACCCGCGAGGAAATCCTCCTCCAGCGTGGCCGATCGCTCGTTGGTGTCGTAGTCGACGCAGATGCGCCACCGTCCGTCGGTGCGTCGCGCATATGTATGGAAGCGACCGTAGAACGTGCGTTGGTCACCGTCCGCTCGCGTCGCCACGATCTGGAAGAGACCGCGTTCGCTCGCGAGGTCGTTGGCCACGATGCGCTCGATGAACCGGAACGAGATGGCCACGGAGCTACCGCGGTCGGCGAGCTCGGCGAACCACTTCTCGATCTGGTCCGAGTACTCCGCGAACCCGATCATCTGCTTGGTCGGTCCGCCGGCGCGGACGAGCTCCGGCGCGTGCAGCGCGAGGAACGCCGGTGCGTCCAGCCGCGAGTAGGACAGCCGGAACGGAAGCCAGATGTCGCCGTTGAGCTGCCGCAGTAAGTCGGTGTCCACGGCATCGGACGCTAGCGCGGGCACCGCCTCGTTTCACCCGATATTCGGCGCCCGCTCCCCGCCGAACAGGAACGGGTGGGTGTCGACGATCTTGCGGGCGACGGTGACGGAGTCCACCAGTGGATGCAGTGCGAGCGCCTTCACCGCATGCGCGCGCTCGCCACTGATCGCGGCCTTGATGGTGGCGCGCTCGACGGCCTTCAACGAGGTGACGAGTCCGACGCCCTCGTCAGGCACCTGGCTGACCGCGACAGGCCGCGCGCCGTTGGCGTCGACCAGGCTCGGCACCTCGACGACGGCGTCGGCGTCCAGACACGTCAACGTCGTCCGGTTCGGAACGTTGAGGATCAGGGTGGCCTGCTTGTCGGACGCGATGGCGTGCATCAGCTCGAGCGCGACCTGGTCATAACCACCGCCGTCGAGGTCGTCGGCGTCTCGTTCCTCATCGCGCGTCTCGGCCATGTAGGTCTGCTCGCGTTCGAGGCGCGTCCGCTCCCAGCTCTCCAACGACGGCGCGGCGTAGAACCGTTTCTGCTGCTCCAACAGGAAAGCCCCGCGCGACGCACCGGCCGCCACTGCCTCACGCGTGAAGTAGTAGTAGTGCAGGTACTCGTTCGGGATGGCGCCCAACGCGCGCAGCCACTCGGCGCCGAAGAGCTTGCCCTCCTCGAACGACTCCAGTTGCTCGGTGTCAGCGAGCAGCCCCGGCAGCACGTCATGCCCGCGTACGTGAACACCGCGCAGCCAGCCCAGGTGGTTGAGCCCGGCGTAGTCGAGCCACACGTCCTCGAGACTCACGCCCGCGGCACGCGCGACCCGCCTGCCGAGCCCGACGGGGGAGTCGCAGATACCGATCACGCGGTTGCCGAGGTGCGCCGACATCGCCTCGGTGACCATGCCCGCGGGGTTGGTGAAGTTGATGACCCACGCATCCGGCGCGTGCACTGATACACGACGCGCGATGTCGAGCGCGACGGGAACGGTGCGCAGCCCGTAGGCGACGCCGCCAGCCCCGACCGTCTCCTGTCCGAGCACCCCGCATCCCGCCGCGACGGTCTCGTCGGCCGCGCGCCCGTCGAGCCCGCCGACGCGGATCGCCGAGAACACGAAGTCCGCTCCCCGCACCGCCTCGTCGAGGTTGGTCGAAGTCGTCACGGCTGGCGCGTCCGGCACGTTGGCCACGAGCTCGGCGAGGACGCCGCCCACGGCCGCGAGCCGGGAAGCGTCGAGGTCGTGCAGTACGACCTCGGTGACGCGGCCGGGCGACCTGTCAGCGAGCAGCGCGCGGTACACCAGTGGCACGCGGAAGCCACCGCCACCCAGGATGACCAGCTTCATGCTTCGACCACGTCCATTCCGGCGTCTCCCGCAGTGCGCACGACATCGCCGATCTTACATTTCAGCTGCGGTGTGCGACGAATTGCTGGGAGGCCGGGCGAGTACTGCTCCGGCGGATCGAGTGCGACAGCCGGTCGTGTTCCCAGACCTGACCGTGGTGATGTAGCGGCGGAGGTGTTGTGCCAGCTCAGGCGCATGAGAGGTGCGGGCTGGGTGATCCCGGTGCGGACCGCGTTCAGGGTTCCGCGCACGACGAGATCGTGATAGAAAGAATGGCTTTGTGTTTTCGGAATGAATTTTCCGGGAAGACGGATTGATTGTATCACAGGGGGCAAGGTGTTGGCGAGCGAACAGGAACGGATCACCGCTCTGTATGAAAAGCTCGATCAGGAACGGAACAAAGCGGCCGCAGACCTAGCGGCCGCGCTGCGGGACACCACCACCCAGAGGCTGGACCGCGAAGCCGCCGTCGAGATGCTGACCAGGCAGGTCGGGAAGTACCGCGCGGCGGAGGAGGGGTTGTGCTTCGGCCGCATCGACTCGGAGAGAGGCGACTGCACCTACATCGGACGCGTCGGACTGTTCGACGACGACGTCGAACCGTTGTTGCTCGACTGGCGTGCACCGGCCGCGCGGCCGTTCTACACGGCGACCGCCGCGAACCCGGAAGGCGTCGTCCTGCGCCGGCACTTCCGCGTCCGTGACAGGGAATTGCGCGACTTCCACGACGACGAACTGCTGACAGACACGACCGCACTTCTCGACGCTCTCAACGCACCGCGCACGGCGACGATGCGCGACATCGTGTCGACTATCCAGGCCGAGCAGGACGAGATCATCCGCTACTCGGGCCCCGGCGTCCTGGTGATCGAGGGCGGTCCCGGTACCGGCAAGACCGCGGTGGCACTGCACCGCGTGGCATACCTGCTGTACACGCGTCGTGAACGCCTGTCGCGGCACGGTGTGCTGATCGTCGGTCCGAACACCGGCTTCCTGCGCTACGTCGGCGACGTCCTGCCGTCGCTCGGGGAGACCGACGTCGTGTTCGCGACGCCCGGCGAGCTCTACCCCGGTGTCGTCACCGACGTCGAGGACAGCCCGTCGTTGCAACGGATCAAGGGCGATCTCTCGGTTCTGGACCTGCTCGCCGTCGCCGTCGCCGACAGGCAGGAGCTCCCCGACGAGCCCATCGAGATCGAACTGGAGGACGTCGTCGTCCCGCTCGACGCGCACATCGCCGCCGTCGCGCGGGAGAAGACGCGCTACTACGACCTGCCGCACAACGCCGCCCGCAAGTACTTCTTCCTCGCGCTGGCCGAGGAGCTCGTCGCACCGGCGATGCGGCTGATCGGCGTCGACTGGCCGGAGATCGAGGAGGACGTGCGCCACGAGCTCCGCCACAGCTCCGAAGTGCGCGCCGCCGTCGACAGGCTTTGGCCGCTGCTCACCCCGGAACAACTGCTCGCCGACCTGTACGGGGGCCGCTGCTTCCGGATCGGCGCGCCGGAGCTGTATCGCGAGGACGCCGACGCGTGGACGGTGTCCGACATGCCGTTGCTCGACGAGCTCGCCGACCTGCTCGGTTCCGACGGCTCGGCGGAACGGGCGGCCAAGCGGGAGGAAGAGGAACAGCTCGAGTACGCCCGCGGCGTCATGGACGTCCTGTCCATCGACAGGCGCGCCGACTCCGACGAGTACATCGTCACCGACTTCGTCAACGCCGAGGTGCTGGTCACACGCCACGAGGTGCGCGATCACCGTTCTCTCGCCGAGCGCGCCGCCGAAGACCGCACTTGGACGTACGGGCACGTCGTCGTCGACGAGGCGCAAGAGCTGTCTGCAATGGACTGGCGCGTGCTGCTGCGGAGGTGTCCCAACAGGTCCATGACCGTTGTCGGTGACCTGGCCCAGCGCCAGTCGGCGGGTGGCGTCCGGAGCTGGGGTTCGGTGTTCGACCGGTTCGCCTACCGCTGCCTCGAGGTCAACTACCGCACGCCCGGCGAGATCATGGCGGTCGCGATCCCGGTCCTGAAGCTCGTCGACCCCGACGCGTCGGCGCCGGTGTCAGTGCGCAGGACCGGCGCACGCCCGTGGGCCCGCCGTGTGACTGATATATCGGCTGCCGTGCGCGCCGAGCTCGACGCGCACGCCGCCAAACGCGACGGCCGCACGATCGCCGTCATCGGCGACGGCTGGATGCCGCCGCGCGCGTCGAAAGGGCTGGAGTTCGACGTCGTCCTCGTTGTCGAACCGCAACGCATGTCACCCAGTGAGCTGTACGTGGCGCTGACGAGGGCGACGCAACGACTCGGCATCCTGCACACCGAGCCGTTGCCCCGTCACCTACGAGGTCTCCTCTGAGACCCATGCGAGGTAGTCGTTGTTGCCCCGGCCACGGAGGTGACGACGATCTCGGGCACGTCATAGGTGTGATGCGCCTTGATGTGCGCGACGAGTTCGTCGACGCGGATGGCGGACGTCTTCACGACGCACTGCCATTCCGCGTCGACGTGCACCTCGCCGTCCCACCGGTAGACGCTGCGAATCGGCACGATCTGCACACACGCGCCAAGGCGTGCCTCGACGACGTTCTTCGCCAACGTATCCGCGGCCTCGGCGGAGTCGACAGTCGTCGTCACCACGCACACACCACTCACAGCGCGTCGATCTCCTTCAACAACTGGTCCTTCAACTCGGCCGGTGCGTACGACGCGCGCACCGCGGCCCGTGCGAGACCGGCGAGGTCGTCCCGCCCGAACCCGAACCGCTCATGGCACAGCAGGTACTCGCGGTCGAGATCGGTGTGGAACATGCCGGGGTCGTCGGTGCTGATGGTCACCGGCACTCCCGCCTCCACGAGCCGCGGCAACGGGTGCTCGTCCAGCGACGACACCGCGCCCGTGCGGATGTTCGACGTCGGACAGACCTCGACGACGACACCCTCGTCAGCGAGGTGCCGCAGCAACTCCGGATCCCGCACCGCGCTGACGCCGTGCCCGATGCGTTCCGCCCGCAGGTCGCGCACCGCCGCCCAGATCTCGCTCGGCGGCGTCGTCTCACCGGCATGCGGCACCATGTGCAACCCGGCGTCGCGCGCCATCGCGAACGCCTCGCGGAACTTCGCCCGGGGCGCGTCCGACTCGAAGCCGCCCAGCCCGAACCCGACCAGACCCTCCGGCCGGTGGTCCGCCGCGAACCGCGCACTCGTCATGCCCCAGTCGTGGTCCCAGATCCCGGGCACGTCGAAGATCCACTGCAACGTCACACCGTGCACCGCGAGCGCTTCCTCACGGGCCGCCGCCAACGCCTCGACGAGCTCCTCGGGCGGGATGCCGGCCCGCAGGTGGCTCGTCGCGCTGATCGTCAGCTCCGCGTAGCGGATGTTGGTGCGCGCGGCGTCACGGGCGTAGCCGACGATCAGGGTGCGGACGTCCTCGCCGGTGGTGACGAGGTCGCTGACCAAGCCGTACGCGGTGATGAAGTGCTTGAAGTCCGTGAACTCGTAGAACTCCCGCAGCGCTTCCTCGTCGGTCGGCACGGGCCCGCCGGGGTGGTTGCGGGCGAGTGCGAGGACGGTGTCGGCGGAAGCCGCGCCCACGAGGTGGACGTGCAGCTCGGCCTTCGGCAAGGCGCGGACGAAGTCGGAAATGTGCACGGCCCATGCTCTCAGGTCAAGGGCCGTTCGACGGGTGACATGTCTTGCAGTCAGGGGAGAGGGTGCAGGTCGAATCCCTGTCCCCGGCTTCCGCATTGGGGGTGCCTCGTGAGGGGCGCACGAAGAGTCGCACTGCTGACAGCGGTGCTAGTTCTGCCATTCCTGCCCACGACGGCCCAGGCCGCGGAAGGGCCGGTGTTCCAGGATGGTGAGGCGCAATCCGTCTTCGACCCGAAGGACGTGGTGAAGGAGAGCCTCTGGGTCCGCGCGCCGGTCGACAGCGACCGCGACGGCAAGGACGACGAGGTCTACACCGAGGTCGTCCGGCCGCGTGCCACGGAACGCGGCCTCAAAGTGCCCGTCGTCTACATGGTCAGCCCCTACTTCTCGGGCGGCAACGACGTCGCCAACCACAACGTCGACGTCGAGCTGTACGTGCCGGACAAGCGCAACGGCCGTTTGCTGAAGTCCACTTCCGACGAACGCGTCACCGCCGCTCTGGGCCCGAACCCGATCACGTCGGGCCGCTACGAGGCCTACTTCATCGCACGCGGATACGCGGTCGTCTACGCCGAATCGCTCGGCACCGGCAAGTCGACGGGCTGCCCGACGACGGGTGACGTCAACGAGACGATCGGCGCGCGTGTCGTCGTCGACTGGCTCAACGGTCGTGCGTCGGCGCGCACCGCGACGGGCGAAGCGATCAAGGCGACTTGGTCGACGGGCAAGACCGGCATGATGGGCGTCTCCTACAACGGAACGCTCCCCAACGCCGTCGCTTCCACGGGCGTGCGCGGCCTTGAGGCCATCGTGCCGATCGCCGCGATCTCCAGCTGGTACGACTACTACCGCGCGGACGGCGCCGTCGTCGCCCCCGGCACGTTCCAGGGCGAGGACGCCGACGTGCTCGCCGAGTACGTCTACACGCGCGCGGACAGGGAGATCTGCAAGCCGGTCCTCGCGGAGATCGCGAAGGACCAGGACCGGATCACCGGCGACTACAACAAGTTCTGGGACGACCGGAACTACCTCAACGACGTCCGCAAGGTCCGCGCGGCCGTGCTCGCCGTCCACGGGCTCAACGACTCGAACGTCAAGATGACGCACGTCGAGCAGTGGTACTCGGCGTTGAAGAAGGTCGGTGTGCCGCACAAGATCTGGCTGCACCAGTCCGGGCACACGGACCCCGACACACTGCGGTCGGCCGAGTGGCGGCGCACGCTGAACCGCTGGTTCACCCAGTACCTGTGGGGTCATCGCAACGGCGTCGACAAGGAGCCGAAGGCGACGCTGCAGCGCGAGGACAAGACGTGGGTCGACGAGAAAGACTGGCCGGCTCCCGGCACGTCCGACGTGCGGCTGCGCCTGTCCGCGGGCGGATCGGCCAAGGGCGGGCTCGGAGTCCTGCCCGGCCGCGGCGTGGAAAAGCTGACCGACGACGCGACGAAGACGGCTGAGTCGTTGATCGACCAGCCGACGTCGCCGAACCGCCTCTCCTACGCCTCGGAACCGGCGCAGAAGCCGGTGCGGCTGTCCGGGAAGTCGACCGCGCACCTGCGGATCGCGTTCGACCGCCCTGCCGCCAACGTGACGACGCTCCTGGTCGACCGGGCCGCGGACGGCACGTCGCACGTCATCACGCGCGGCTCGACCGACCCGCAGAACAGGGAACGGCCGGACAGGACGTCGCCGATCAAGCCCGGCAAGTTCTACGACGTCGACGTGCCGATCGTGCCCGACGACTACGTCCTGCAGGCGGGGCACCGGCTCGAGTTCGTGCTGATCTCCAGCGACTACGACTACACCCTGCGCCCGCGGCCGGGCGCCGGCCTGTCGCTGGACCTGACCCGCACATCGGTGGAGCTGCCGGTCGTCGGCGGCTGGCGGAGCGTGTTCCAGGCGTTCTGAGGTGACGTCGCGCTTCGGTCCCTGATCGTCC
>NZ_DATLEC010000019.1:0-12111 GCF_035525475.1 Lentzea sp.
TCGTGCGCTGCAACGTTCGCGCCAGTGCGTTCAGCGTCATGCCGTGCCGGAGCCCGTCCAACAGAGCTGCGGTGTCCTGCGCCGACCAGGCCGCGCCCGCGCGGTTGGGTCTGGACACGGCACCGTCGTCATGGCTCTCAGCAGTCACATGAGTCACGTTATCAACAACTGGCGGCAAAAATGCCGCTTCCGCAAACAAGGGGCACAGCGCACTACGCGAGACAGGTGCAATGCGGCCCAGTATTGAGCGGGCGGCCAGCGGGATACTTGTAGCGTTCCACCTGATCAGGTCTTATTCCACGTCGGAAGTGGTCAACCGAACAGTGAACCCGCGAGGAGCTCGGCAACCTCGTCTAGTGTGAAACTCATCAGAGGTTCGCATGCCGCGTCTACAACCCGCACTTCGTCCGGATAGGCGCTACCTGAGCTGAAGCGGGCTTAGTGACCAGTTCAAAATGAGCTGGCGTGTCGGCTTTGCCTGCGGGACAGGACATTCCAAGATCACGGTGTGTGTGAGGAGGTCTTGACCGACGAGCTCTGGGCTCGGCTGGAACCGTTGATCCCGATGCCCCCGAGGCGCTTCCGCTATCCAGGTCGCAGACATGCCGACGACCGGGCCGCGCTGGAAGGCATCCTCTACGCGGTGCGCACTGGCATCGGATGGAACCGGCTGCCCACTGCCTTGTTCGGTGCCTCGGGCTCGACCTGCTGGCGGCGGTTGACCGAGTGGCACGAGGCCGGCGTCTGGCAGCAACTACACGAGCTTCTGCTCGCCGAACTGCGCGCCTCCGGGCTACTGGACCTGTCCGCGGCCCTGGTCGACTCCACTTACCTGCGTGCGCTCAAAGGGGGGCCCACACGGGGCCGAGCCCGGTCGACCGCCGCAAACTCAGTTCCAAGCACCACCTGATCACCGACGCCAGCGGGTCCCGCTGGCCGTCACACTCACCGGCGGACACCGCAACGACGTCACCCAGCTGATCCCGCTCATCGACGCGATCCCGCCGATCCGCGGCGACGCGGCTCCAGCGGTAGTCGTAGCGGTGGTAGGTGATCTGGGTGCCGTTCGCGTTGCGGAGCAGACGGCCGTTCATTGGTGCGCCGCGATGTTCAACATGCTGGAGCAGGTGCCACATCAGGGTGGGGGAGACCGGTTGCCAGCGTGAGGTCTCGCCCTTCTCCCGCAGGTAGACCAGGCACTGCTCCTGGTCGAGGTCCTTGGGCCGCAGAGCTAGTGCGCCACCGCGTCGGGCGGCAGTCTCGGTGTGGAACCGGATGATCAACGAGTCGAGCTGCGCATCATTGCCGGTCGTCGCGACGATGTCGTTGACCTGGTCCATCTGCCTGCCCGACAACGCCCGCCGATTGCTGGGCTGACGCCGCGGCTTGGCAACTTTGACGGCCGGGTTGGAGCGCTCGTCGATCAGCTCGTCGTTGACCGCGTGCCGGTGGAGGCAGCGCAGCGCGGCGATGAGGTGTTCCGCGGCGGAATTGCCGTTGCGGGTGTTGCGGCGGACGGTGAGGTTGGCCTTGATGTGCTGGACGAGCCGCTGGATGTCGGTGGGGCTGCGGTCGCTGAGCGAAATGTCCGCCCACTGGTCCAGCACCCGGTTCCAGTACGGGGTGTAGGCGCGGCGAGTGCCGTCACTGACCGCGGCCGAGACGACCGGGATGTACTCGCCGAACGTGGGTGCCGGCGGCCTCACGGAGTTGAGCAGGTCTTCGGCTGTGACACCCATGCGGTCGAGGACCAAGCGTGCGGCGTCGAGTTCAGCTTGCGTCGGGGCGCCGATCACGCCTCCTCACCACCCGGCAGGACGCGCAGCAGGAGGTCGTCCAGGGTGATTGGTGGGAACACCGTGACGGTCTGGCGGTCGAGGTGTGTCAGAAGGAGTACCCCGTCGCCGCAGCTCATGGCCGCTGCGCGGCGGGCGTCTGCCGGTAGGCGGAGGTAGCCCTGCTTGGTGGGTTGGAAGACGCCGTGCGGGTCGGCGGTGATGACCAGCAGGCCGTCGTGCTCGCGGATGTTCAGCCTCGTGCCCGCGTTCCAGTCAAGTGCGGCCGTGGTGTGTCGGTCAGCGAGGCGGCCGCGCTGGTCCACGGTGGCCATCCGGTACAGGACGTTCGTCAGCCTGGGAGGCCGGGACGCGGGGACAGCGATCAGGGGGAGAGGCTGAGCAATGGCGCGGGTCAAGGTGTCGGACGCCTTTTCCGGCGTCGTGTCCGGGACGATCGGGCGGATGTAGGAAATCGTCATCGAACGCCACCTGTACGTGGCACGGAAACGCAAAACAGGTGCTCAAGTGGACTTGAGCACCTGCCACGTAGACGTCGCAAATTTGCGACATTTTTGTGTCCGAGGGGGGACTTGAACCCCCACCCCCTTTCGGGGACTAGCACCTCAAGCTAGCGCGTCTGCCATTCCGCCACCCGGACGTATCTAGTTCTGCCTCGGCTCTCGCCGTGGTGTGTGCATAGGTTACATGATCGTCGGCGCGCACCAAAATCGGGGGCTCGAGACGGTGTTTGTGCTGGTTGGAGCGGTGGAAAGGTGTCGGGTGGGCGCGGGCTAGGGTCTGGCCGTGGATGAGCTGATGGGGTGGTTGCTCGACTCCGACCCGGCCCTGCGGTGGCAGGTGCAGAGGGATCTTGTGGGTGAGCCGGCTGAGGTTTGGCAGGCCACTCGGGCTCGGGTGGGCGTTGAGGGGTTTGGGGCTCGGTTGCTGGCGGCGCAGGGGGCCGATGGCATGTGGGCTGGTGGGGCCTTCTTTCCCGCTGGGTTCGACGGGAAGGAGGAGGGGCAGCCTTGGACTGCTACCACCTGGTCGTTGAACTCGCTGCGGGAGTGGGGGCTTGAGCCGCGGGTGTTGCACGAGCGGCGGACTGTCGAGTTGCTCGCGGCTGGGTGTCGGTGGGAGTACCAGGACCTGCCCTATTGGGGTGGGGAGGTCGACTGCTGCATCAACTCGTGGACGTTGGCCAACGGGGTGTGGCTCGGGGTTGACGTCGAGGGGATCGCTGAGTGGTTTGTCGGGCGTCAGTTGGAGGATGGTGGGTGGAACTGTGAGTGGGTTGAGGGGTCCACGCGGTCGTCGTTTCATTCGACGCTCAACTCGGTGAAGGGGTTGCTGGCTCACGAGTTGGTCACTGGTGGGTCTGAGGCGAGCAGGGCTGCGCGGCGGCGTGGGGACGAGTACCTGTTGGAGCGGGAGCTCTACAAGCGGTTGTCCACTCAGGAGGCTGTGGGGGAGTGGGTTTCGCGGTTCCGGTCGCCGTTTCGGTGGGGGTACAGCGTGCTCAATGCCATGGAGTACTTCCGGCTGGCCGGCGTCAAGGATCCTCGGATGGGGGCTGCCGTGGAGATGATCGAGGATGCTCGGCAGGTCGATGGGACCTGGTTGCAGGGTGGGCGGCATCCTGGGCGGGTGTGGTTTGAGGTAGATGTGGGCGAAGGTGAGCCGTCCAAGTGGCTGACGTTGTACGCCTTGAGGGTTCTTCGGTGGTGGGGGAGTTAGATCCAGCCTTTGGCTCTGGCGTAGCGGGCTGCCTCGTGGCGGTTCGAGGCGCCGGTTTTGCCCACCGCTGAGGAGAGGTAGTTGCGGACTGTGCCGGGGGAGAGAGACGCGCGGCGGGCTATTTCGTCGATGGGGGCGCCTTCCAGGGCCAGTTCCAGGACGTCGGCTTCTCTTGGGGTCAGAGGGCTGTCGCCTGCACTGATGGCTTCTGCGGCTAGTGCCGGGTCCACGTAGCGGCCGCCTGAGTGGACTGTGCGGACTACCGTGGCGAGGACGTCCGACGAGACGGTTTTGGGGAGGAAGCCCCTCACGCCTGCTGCCAGGGCTCGTTTCAGGTGGCCTGGACGGCCGTGGCTCGTGACGATCATCGTGCCGCACGACGGCAGGTCGGATGACAGGGCTTGGGCCACTGCTACGCCGTCCAGATCTGGCATCTGCAGGTCGATCACCGCTACGTCTGGGCGGACTGCCCGTGCTGTGGCCAGGGCTTCGGCGCCTGTGGCGGCTTGGGCCACGACTTCCAGGTCGTCTTCCAGCGAGAGCAGGGCTGCCATGGCGCCTCGGATGAGGTGTTCGTCGTCGGCCAGCAGGATGCGGATCACGGGAGCTCCACGGTCAGGACGAAGCGGTTGGGAGCTTCTGGGGCTGCGGTGACGGAGCCGCCCAGGGCCGAGACTCGTTCGCGCAGGCCCGTCAGGCCGCTGCCGAAGCGGGTTTCGGAGAGGGAGACGCCGTCGTTGGACATGGTGAGGATCTTGCCCCGCAACGTGATCGTGCACCTGCTGGCCTTGCTGTGGCGCAGGACGTTGGTGACGCCTTCGCGGACTGCCCAGCCCAGGGCGCCTGCTGGTTCGCCTTCGAAGGTGACGTCGCCGATCACGCGGCAGTCGATGCCTGCCGAGGCGAGCAGGGAGCGGGCGCCGGCCAGTTCCGCCGAGAGGTCGGCTGTGCGGTAGCCGCTCACGACGGCGCGGAGTTCGTCCAGGGAGTCTTGCGCTATGCGGCGGACTTCCAGCATTTCGTCGATGGCGTTCTCGCGGCCTCGGCGGGCGAGTTGGGCTGCCAGATCTGCCTTGAGAGCCACCACGGAGAGGTTGCGGCCTACTACGTCGTGCAGGTCTCTCGCGAAGCGGAGGCGTTCCTCTGCCACGGCCAGGTTCGCTCGGACCTCGCGGGAGTGGTCGAGTTCCCAGACCAGGCCCAGCATCCAGAGCGTGCTGCGGAAGGCGAGAGCCAGGAAGACCAGCATCACGGTGGACGCGACCGCGTGGCCCAGCGGTGCGGTGAAGAACAGGTAGAGGCAGGTGGCGGGGGTCGCCAGGACCAGCGGGCGGACGGGGCGCAGGGCGGAGAGCGTGGTGATCGTCAGCGCCAGGAACAGCACCGCGATGCCGTCCGCCGGGCTGTCGGGCTTGCCGGGTGACGGGTGCGGGTAGGCCAGTTCGGCGGTGACCAGGACGGCGACGGTGTAGACGGCGAACGCGACCAGCAGCCGGCTCGGGAACGCGGTCCTGCCCAGGTAGTGCTCGATGCCCCGGTGGGCCAGGCGGATGCCCAGCACCACGTGGACCAGCACCGCTGCCGAGGCCGTGAGGACGGCGGCGGTGCTGATCTCGCTTGCCATGCCGAGGATCAGGAACGGTGGCAGGAACAGGTAGGCCAGGTAGAACGTGGCGCGGACGAAGAAGTCGAACCGCGCCGCGTTGCCGCGGGACCGCCACCAGTCGAGCAAGATCACCTCCGGGGGTCCCAGCGGAACCAGCGTCGCACAGCGTAGGTGCCCAGGACGATCCAGACCGCCAGGACGATCGTCGGGCGCAGCACCGGGCCGTCCTGCCAGGCGGCGCGGAGCAGGTCCAGCACCGGGGTCAGGGGGAGCAGGCGCAGCACCGACTGGAGGTTCTCCGGCAGGATCGACAGCGGGAACATCAGGCCGGAGCCGAGGATGCACGCCATCAGGACCGGCAGCGAGGTCACCTGGGCCATCTCGACGGTGCGGGTGAACGCCGACGACGCGGCCGCCAGCAGCGCGAACACGGCCACGCCGCCGATCACGCCCAGCAGGATGAACCACGGGCGGGACGGCAGGTCCACGCCGGTGATCACGCCGACGATCGCCGCGAACAGCACCATCTGCCCCAGCGCCACCACGACGGACGGCAGGGACGCGCCCACCAGGATCTCCGGGTCGGTCAGCTCGCCGACGCGCAGGCGCTTCAGCACGAGCTCCTCGCGCCGGGCGACGAACGTGGTGACGAGGTTGTAGTACACCGCCATCACCAGCGCGAACCCGATCAGGCCGACCACCAGCGGCACGCCGTCGGCGTCGACCGAGGCCAGCACCGGGATGAGCAGCAACGGCAGCACGAGCGAGTTGAACAGCGCGGTCTTGTTGCGCCAGAACAGCTTCAGCTCCGCCTGCCCGACAGCCACGGCCCTCATGCCGCCTCCTCCGCGATCGCCAGGAACGCCTCCTCGAGGGACGCCGACCGGGCGTCCAAACCGGACAGCTCGACTCCGTGGGCATGCGCCCACGCCAGGAGCTCGTGCAGCGTCTGCTGCAGGTCGTTCGTCCGCACGGTCACGCGTCCCGACGCGTCCAGGTCGGCGACGACGGGGAGCGCGACGCCTGCCGGGGGAGCGAACGAGATGCGGGACGGGTACGCGTCCACCACCTCGGACACCGTTCCCTGCGCGACGATCCGGCCGCGGTGCATGATCGCCAGCCGGTCGGCCAGCGCCTGCGCCTCCTCCAGGTAGTGCGTCGTGAGCAGCACCGTCACGCCCTCGAGCAGCAACCCGCGGATCAGCTCCCACGTGTTGCGCCTGCTCTCCGGGTCGAGCCCGGTGGTCGGCTCGTCGAGGAACAGCACCTCGGGCTTGCCCAGCAACGCCAGCGCCAGGTCCAGGCGACGACGTTCACCGCCCGACAGCTGCTTCACCCGCACCGACGCCCGGTGCGCCAGGTCGACCAGCGACAACGCCTCGTCGACCGGGCGCGGGGAGGTCAGCGTCCCCGCCCACATCCTCGTCGCCTCGGCGACGGTCAGGTCCGGCGGGAAGCCGCCCTCCTGCAGCATCACGCCCACCCGCGGCCGCACGACGGCACGTTCGCTGAACGGGTCGTGGCCGAGCACGCGCACGGTCCCCTCCGCCGGGCGCGAGAGCCCTTCCACGACCTCCACCGTCGACGTCTTCCCCGCGCCGTTCGTGCCGAGCAGGGCGAACATCTCGCCGCGCTCGACGTCGAACGACACCCCTCGCACGGCCTCGAACCCGCCGCTGTACCGGCGAGTCAGCTCGCGCACCTCGATCGCTGTCATGCGGTCAACGATCTCGGCAAAAACCCCGGTCCGGCAGTGCGGCACGACACCAGTTCCCCATGACAGATGTCATGCGGCGCCAACGAGCGCGTCCACCACCACGGACGCCGGTTCGGACAGATTGAGCCACGCCACGACGACGCGGTGACGCTCCCGAGAGCCGCGCACCCGAAGCACGCGCACGCCGTGAGAGACGGACGTAGCCAGCGGCTCGGGCAACGTCGTGATGCCCGCGCCCGACGCCACGAGCTGGAGCTTGGCCAGCCAGTCACGGGCCACGTGCGCGACCGCCGGCCGTTCGTCGAGACCGGGCCACACACCGAGGCCGGGCGGTGGGCTCGCGATCCACGCCCACCCGCGCAGATCGGCGGCGTCCACGAAGTCCTTCAACGCCAGCGGGTGCGTCGAAGGCACCGCGAGCAGCAGCGGACGGTCGTCGAGCACCTTGGTGCGCAGAGCCGGTGTCTCATCGTCCAAAGGCGACTCCGACGCGAGCACGGCGAGATCAACGGTACGGGCCCGCAGCGCGCGCACCAACGAAGCAGTGGTGCCTTCGCGCGTGGTCACCGTCAACGCCGGATGGCTGCGCCGCAACGCCGCCAACGCGGTCGGGAACACGGCGTTGGCGGACCACCCGAGACGCACGGTGCCCGCGGTGGCCGGCAGCCCGGACAGCTCACGACTCGCCGCGTCGAGTTGCGCGAGCACCAGACCCGCGTGCCGCAGCAGCACGTGCCCCGTATCGGTCAGTTGGACGCCATCGCGCTGACGGTCGAGCAACGGCGCGCGCACCACACGTTCGAGCGCGGCGATCTGCCGGGACACGGCCGACTGCGTGTAGCCCAGCGCCGAGGCGGCGGCCGCGAGTGTGCCCCGCTCGGCCACCTCCTGGAACACTCGCAACGCGACCAGCGGAACCGCCGTGAGATCCATGAACGCCATGTATACGGACTGCGGCTGGTATCGGCCCTGAGCACCGGCGAGGCCTGGTATTCTCACGACTGTATTAAAAACGGCTTGGGGGATGCATGACACTGGGGCTGGTGGCGGCGCTGGCGGGGTTGGCGCTGCTCGACTCGACGAGCATCGGGACGTTGTTCATCCCGATCTGGCTGATGCTGACGCCCGGCAGGCTCAGGCTGGGCAGGTTCGCCGTCTACCTCGGCACGATCACGGTGTTCTACTTCGCGGTCGGCGTCCTGATCGTGCTCGGCGCGTCGCGGCTGGCCGGCCACCTCGACAGCCCGGTGGCGTCGTGGGTCCAGCTGGTGATCGGCGTGGCGTTGTTCGCCGTCAGCTTCCGGTTCGACGGCAAGAAGAAGCGGGACACGGGGAAGTGGCGGAACCGGGTCAACGCCAACGGCTCCGCGGCGGCGCTCGCGGGAGTCGCCCTGCTGGCCGGTGTCGTTGAACTCGCGACGATGCTGCCGTACCTGGGCGCGATCGGGATGATGAGCGCCGCGGACCTCGAGCCGGCCCAGATCGGGCTGCTGCTCGCCGGGTACTGCCTGGTCATGATCGTGCCCGCCGTGGTGCTGCTCGGCGCGCGGCTGGCGCTGAGGACGAGGATCGACCCGTTCCTGACCAGGATCAGCACGTGGTTCACCGAGAAGGGCGCGAGCGCGACGGGCTGGGTTCTCGGCATCGCCGGGTTCCTGGTGGCGCGCGATGCCGTCGCACGGCTGTTCTTCCTGTGAACCACTTGGTCCAGTTGGCTGAACGACCCGGTTTCGTTTCTCTTCTACACTTGCCAGGATGACTCAGCCGGACGATCCGCGCAGATCTGTCCCGCACGAGCTGGCGCCGCTGCTCCGAATGGAGGTCGCGCCCGTTTCGGTGAGCATTTTCGAGGCAATCGAAAAAGCCATTCCGGAATACAGCGAGTTCCGCCAGAACGTCGTCGACGGCATTCGACAGGCGTTGGTGAAGTTCGTCGACACGATCGCGGCGCCCGACACCGAGCCGGACCCGCACGACGACATCCACCGCAAGCTCGGCGCGTGGGAGTTCAAGTCCGGCCGCAGTCTCGACAGCCTGCAGGCCGCCTACCGGATCGGCGCGCGGGTGGCGTGGCGGCACGTGTGCGGGTTCGCCGAGCGGCGGGAGCTGTCGCTGCACCTCATGTCGGTGCTGGGCGAGGCGATGATCGCGCACGTCGACGAGCTCGTCAGCCTGTCGGTCGAGGGGTATGCGGCCGCGCAGGCGAGTGCGGCGGGCACGCTGGAACGCAAGCGCCGCAGGCTGATGGAGCTGCTCGTCGGTGACCCCTCCGGCAACTGGCAGGCCGTGCTGGACGCGGCGCGGGCGGCGGCGTGGCCGATGCCGGACCGCCTGGTGGCCGTCGCGCTCGAACCGTCCGCGGCTCCAGCCGACGACCTGCCGGCCGACGTGCTCGTGAACTTCGAGGACGCCACGCCGTACCTGCTCGTGCCGAACCCGGTCGCCGTCTCGCGGTGGCTGCGCAGAGCCCTGCCCGGCTGGAGAGCGGCGGTGGGGCTGCCGGTGGCGCCCGCCGAGGCCCGCACGTCGCTGGCCTGCGCCCGCCGCGTCCTGGCGCTGAGCAGGGAGAAGGTGCTGCCGGACCGGCCCGTCCTCGACAGCGCCGACCACCTCGTCGAACTGACCGTGCTCGCGGACGAGTTCCTGGCGCGGCAGCTCGCCCAACGGGCGCTGGCGCCGCTCGCGCCGCTGACCGACCGGCAGCGCACCAAGCTCGCCGAGACGCTGCTCGTGTGGTTGTCGGCACGCGGCGGCGCCCCCGAGGTCGCCGCCCGGCTGCAGGTGCACCCGCAGACCGTCCGCTACCGCGTGAACCAGTTGGACGAACTGTTCGGCGACCGGATGCACGACGCCGGGGAGCGGTTCACCCTCGAACTCGCGCTGCGCGCGCACTATTTGTTGCAGCGCGACTGACAAATCACCGGAACCTATTTCGCACGCGGATGACAAAAGCGGGTTTTCGCTTGCCTCCCGGAATGCGGGGTGGTTACTTTACTGGCGAGTAAAGCAACACCGCCTTCTTGCAGTTCAATGTCGTACTCAGGAGGTCCCTGCAGATGAAGACCGGACTTTTCGCACGTGTCGCCGCCGTCGTTCTGGTTGCCGGAGCGTTGAGCGTGACGACGGCCGGCACCAGTTCCGCCGCGACCGCCCAGCTGAGCATCACCTACACGTGCCAGTTCTCGATCGCCGGCACGCACGACGTTCCGTCCGTGGTCACCTCGCCCAACGCGCCGGACTCCGCCACCGTCGGGGTGCCGACCGCACCGTCCGCGACGACCGTCACGTCGACCGTGTCGGACGACGTCCGCAACACCCTGTGGTGGATCGGTGGCCGTTCCGTCGACGGAACGCTGAGCACCCCCGTCAAGGTGACCAACGGCGCCTCCGTCCAGAACCTGACGGCGACGCTGACCATCCCGAACACGCCGGTGCCCTCGTCCGGCTCGTTCCAGGTCGTGGCCAACGGCACCTTCCCGGCGCTGACGCTGCCCAACGCGGGCACGGCCTCGATCAACCTGGGTGACGCTTCCCTCGCCCTGACGCCGCGCTACGCCAACGGCGAGCCGACGTGGATCGGCGTCGTCAACGTCCCCTGCACCGTGAAGCCCGGCCAGGCCACCAAGTTCCACGAGTTCCCGGTGGCGTGACGCCCGTCCCGTGATGGGATGTCGTCCATGGACCTGCAGCACCTGGTGGACCGCATCGCATCCGAGGTCACGCCAGGCGGTGCCGTGGCCGACTACATCCCGGCGCTCGCCAGGATCGACCCGCACGCCTTCGGCCTCGCCGTCGCCACACCGGACGGCGAGGTCTTCGGCGCCGGGGACCACGCGACGCCGTTCTCGATCCAGAGCATCTCCAAGGTGTTCACGCTCGCTCTGGCCCTCGCCGAGAACGACGACGTGTGGACGCGCGTGGGCCGTGAACCGTCCGGCTCCCCGTTCAACTCGCTGGTCCAGCTCGAGACCGAGCAGGGCATCCCGCGCAACCCGTTCATCAACGCCGGCGCTCTCGTCGTCACCGACCACCTCGGGCACGGCGCCACCGACCGGCTCCTCGCCTTCCTGCGCCAGGAGAGCGGCAACGACGGCATCGACGTCGACCCCGAGGTCGCCAAGTCGGAGCTCGGCCACTCCGACCGCAACCGCGCTCTCGCGCACTTCATGAGCTCCTACGGCAACATGCGCAACCCCGTCGACGTCGTGGTGCACGAGTACGTCCGGCAGTGCTCGATCACCATGAGCTGCGCCGACCTCGCCCGCGCCACCCTCTTCCTCGCCCGCCACGGCGTCCGCAACGACGGCACCCGGCTGCTCGGCGTCAGCGGCGCCAAACGGGTCAACGCCGTCATGCTCACGTGCGGCACCTACGACGCCGCCGGGCAGTTCGCCTACCGCGTCGGACTGCCCGGCAAGAGCGGTGTCGGCGGCGGCATCATCGCCGTCGTCCCGGGCCGGTGCGCGATCTGCGTCTGGAGCCCCGGCCTGGACGCACGGGGCAACTCCGTCGCCGGTGTCGACGCGCTGGACCGTTTCACCACGTCCACAGGCTGGTCCGTGTTCTGACTGGTGGTAGGAAGACGGGGTGAGCACAACGGGGAACGCACTGGCACTGGCCGAGGACGAGGCTGTCACCCTCGTCAGCGAGCTGATCAGGATCGACACCACGAACACGGGTGATCCCGCGACGGTCGTGGGCGAGCGCAAGGCCGCCGAGTGGGTGGCGGAGAAGCTGTCCGAAGTCGGGTACGAGACCACCTACGTCGAGTCGGGCGCCAAGGGGCGCGGCAACGTCGTCGCGCGCCTGGCCGGGTCGGACCCGAGCCGGGGCGCGCTGCTGGTCCACGGCCACCTCGACGTCGTCCCCGCCGACGCCTCGGAGTGGTCGGTGCACCCGTTCTCCGGCGCGGTGCAGGACGGCTACGTGTGGGGACGCGGCGCCGTCGACATGAAGGACATGGTCGGCATGACGCTGGCCCTCGCGCGGCACTTCAAGCGCGAGAACGTCGTGCCGCCGCGCGACATCGTCTTCGCCTTCCTCGCCGACGAGGAGGCCGGTGGCCTGTACGGGGCGAAGTGGCTGGTCGAGAACCGGCCGGAGCTCTTCGAGGGCGTCACCGAGGCGATCAGCGAGGTCGGCGGGTTCTCGATCACGCTGAAGGACGACGTGCGGGCCTACCTCGTGGAGACCGCCGAGAAGGGCATCCGCTGGCTCAAGCTGCGGGTCAAGGGCACCGCCGGCCACGGCAGCATGATCCACCGCGACAACGC
>NZ_DATLEC010000028.1:0-8371 GCF_035525475.1 Lentzea sp.
CGCACACCAAGGTGCTCACGGCGTTCGAGGAGGTCAACGACCACGTCGAGTACTGGGGTGCCCACCGCCACGACGCGGTGCACGAGATCGACGGCGTGGTGATCAAGGTGGACGAGGTGGCGTCGCAGCGCAGGCTGGGCAGCACGTCCCGCGCGCCGCGCTGGGCCATCGCGTTCAAGTACCCGCCGGAGGAGGCGACGACGACCCTGCTGGACATCAAGGTGCAGGTCGGCCGCACCGGCCGGGTCACCCCGTTCGCCGAGATGGAGCCGGTGAAGGTGGCCGGCTCGACGGTCGCCCGCGCCACCCTGCACAACGCGGGCGAGGTCAAGCGCAAGGGCGTGCTGATCGGCGACCGCATCGTGATCCGCAAGGCGGGCGACGTGATCCCCGAGGTGCTCGGCCCGGTGCTCGCCGCACGGCCCGACGACGCGCGTGAGTTCGTGATGCCGACGCGGTGCCCGGAGTGCAACGCCGTGCTGCGGCCGATGAAGGAGGGCGACGTCGACATCCGCTGCCCGAACGCGGAGACGTGTCCCGGTCAGCTGCGCGAACGCCTGGCGTACCTGGCTTCCCGCGCCGCGCTCGACATCGAGGTGCTCGGCTACGAGGCGGCGGCCGCGATCACCGAGTCCACCGTGTACACCAACGAGGCCGACCTGTTCGACCTCGACGCCGATGCCCTGCGGCAGGTAGAGCGCCTCAAGACCAAGAACGGCGAGCTGTCCGCGAACGCGCTGAAGCTGCTGGACAACCTGGAGGCGGCCAAGTCGCGTCCCCTGTGGAGGGTGCTGGTCGCGCTGTCGATCCGGCACGTCGGCCCCACCGCGGCCCGCGCGCTGGCCCAGGAGTTCGGTTCGATGGACGCGATCCTCGCCGCCGAGGAGGAAATCCTGGCCGGTGCGGAGGGCGTCGGCCCGACGATCGCCGCCGCCGTGGTCGAGTGGCGTGAAACCGAGTGGCGCCAAGGCGTCGTGCGGCGCTGGCGCGCGGCGGGCGTGCGGATGGAGGACGAGCGCGACGCGTCGATCACCCGCAACCTCGAAGGCCTGTCCATCGTGGTCACCGGCTCGCTGACGGAGTACTCGCGCGACTCGGCCAAGGAGTCGATCCTCGCCCGCGGCGGCAAGGCGGCGGGCTCGGTCTCCAAGAAAACCGCTTTCGTCGTGGTCGGCGACTCGCCAGGATCCAAGTACGACAAGGCGATCTCCCTCAAGGTCCCCGTCCTCGACGAGGCGGGCTTCCGCGTCCTGCTGGAGCAGGGCCCGGACGCGGCGAGGGAGGTGGCCGTCATCGGAGAGGAAGGCACAGATGGCTGACCTGCTCATCCGGCCGGCCCGGGAGGCCGACCTGTCCGTCGTCGGCGCGATCACGGTCCAGGCCTACAGCGCCGACGGCTACGTGACCGCGCACGACGACTACGCCAGGACCCTGGCCGACGCCACGTCCCGCTTCCGCGACGCCGATCTCCTGGTGGCGGAGGACGGCGAGACCGGCGAGGTCCTGGGCTCCGTCACGGTCGTGCACCCCGGCACGCCCTACGCGGAGATCTCGCGGCCGGGCGAGCTGGAGTTCCGCATGCTCTCGGTGTCCCCGGCGGCCCGCGGCAGGGGAGTGGGCGAGTTCCTGGTGCGCGCGGTGATCGACAGGGCCCGCGCCGCCGGCGTCAGCCACGTCGTGCTGTCGTCGTCGGAGAAGATGCTGGCGGCGCACCGCCTCTACCAGCGCCTCGGCTTCACGCGCCTGCCCGAACGCGACTGGTCGCCGGTGCCCGGCCTCGACCTGCTGGCCTACGCCTACGGCATGCCGCTCTGAGCAACCGCCGCCGACGCGGCACGTCTACCGGACAGGGCCGCGGATGGGGGTTCGCGAATGAGAGCAGTCACGCTGGTGCCGGTGCTGCTGCTGGGCGCCTCGGCCGCGCCGATCGTGCAGGAGGAGCCGGACAGGAGCGAGATCGCCGGGATCGCGCAGCGCTACCTGGAGAACCGCGCGCGCAAGGTCACCACCGGCGCGCAGGCGCCGGGCTTCGGTGTGCCGGTCACCGCTGCCCTGGCCGCGGAACTGGAAGTCCACGAGACGAAGCTGGACGCCGCCAGGGCGTCGTCCAGGACGCGCTACCGGTCCGCCGTGGTCAGCACACGCGTCGACAGGCTCGACACCGACCAGAACGGCAAGGCCGTCGTGGCCCACGTTTACGAACAAGCTGAGCTGTACTTCGAGGACGCCGGCCCGGTCCCGTCCACCGGCTACGCCCTTCCGCACCTGCTGACGTTCGTCCGGGACGGGGAGAGCTGGGTGCTCGCCGACGTCGCGGTGGGGCGCTACAAGCACTGCGCCCTCCTGCCGGAGACCCAGCGGCCGCCAGAGTGCTGATCAGAGTGCTGAGATGATCCGCGCCCGCAGCTTGAGGTCACCGGCGGCCTGCTCGTACAGCAGGTCCCGCAGCGCCTCCGCGGGCAAGGCTCTCAGCACGTCCTTGAGCTCCACGTCCTCGGCGTCGGGCGGCGGCACCGTCTCACCCCGGTCCAGCAGCACCAGCCCGACCGCGACGCAGTGCTTGCAGAAGAACCCCTCCGACCCGTGCGGGCAGCTGCAGGACCCCACCAGATGAGCGCCGGACCACGACAGCTCCACCGCGTAGGCGGTGTCCTCGCCACCCCGCACCCGAGCCGCCACATGACGGCTGTGCACCCGCAGGGACAGCACGGCGTCGCGATAGGTCAGCCCGCGCCAGTACGACTTGGTGCCAGCGCGGTGCAGCAGCAGTTCGGTGGTGAGGTCCGTCGACACGGGGGTCATCCAACCGGGTGATCCAGAAAGGAACAACATGATCGCGATCGGCCCGCTGGAACCCGGAGACCGCACCAGGTGGCAGGAGCTGTTCGAGGGCTACAACACGTTCTACGAACGCACGCTGCCGGCGGAAACCTACGAGGAGAAGTGGCAGGCGTTCCAGGCAGCGCGGACCATCCACGCCCTGTGCGCCAGGGACGGCGGCACGATCCTGGGCATCACGCACTTCTTCCAGCACCCCAGCACGTCCGGCCCGGACGTCTGCTACCTGCAGGACCTCTTCACCGCGCCCGAGGCACGCGGCCGCGGTGCGGGCCGCGCGCTCATCGAGGCGGTCGCGGAGTGGGCGCGACAGCAGCGCTGCGCCCGCGTCTACTGGCACACCAGCGAGTGGAACACCACGGCCCGACGCCTCTACGACCAGGTCGCCGAGAAGACCCCGTTCGTCCACTACCGAATCCTGCTCTAGGACGTAACAGCGGTCGCCGCGCTCCCGATGAGGCGGTCATGCACAAGCTCGGGGCCCATGAAGTGCCGCTTCGCAAGGTGTTCAGCAGTGACTACGACTTCTGGATCCCCGACTACCAGCGGCCTTACGCGTGGGAGGTCGAGCAGGCGAGGCAACTGCTCGACGATCTCGTCGAAGCTGTCGAACGGGAAGACGACGAGCCCTACTTCCTCGGCTCGATGGTGCTCGTGAAGAACGACGGTGTCGCGGACTCCGAGGTCATCGACGGTCAGCAGAGGCTGACCACCCTCACCATCCTCCTCGCGATCGTCCGAGATCTCGCGACTCCAGGAGGCATCCGCGAGTCGCTCGGCAAGATGATCATCGAGCCTGGTGACGAGCTGCTCGACCTCGAGGCCAAGCCGAGGCTCGCGCTGAAGAAGCGCGACCAGGTCTTCTTCCGCTCCTACGTGCAGACTCCCGGCCGGATCGAGGAACTGGTCGCGCTCGCCGACGGCGCTGTGAAGACGGATGCGCAGAAGTCGATCCGCGACAACGCCAAAGCCCTGCGCGACGCTCTCGTGGGGTGGAGCGAGGAGGCCAGGCACCGGTTGGTCAAGATGATCACCACACGCACCTTCCTCGTGATCGTGACCACACCGAACCTGACCAGTGCGCACCGGATCTTCAGCGTGATGAACGCCAGGGGCCTGGACCTCTCGCCGGCGGACATCTTCAAGTCGAAGGTCATCGGGGTGCTCGACGACGAGTACGCCGCGAAGTGGGACGAGGCCGAGGTGATGCTCGGTCGCGGCGACTTCGCGGACCTGTTCCTCTACATCAGGATGATCTTCGCCAAGGAACGGGCGAAGCAGGACCTCATGACCGAGTTCCCGAAGCAGGTGCTGGCCCGGTACCTCCCGGGACGTGCGGCTGAGTTCGTCGACGACGTGCTCGTGCCCTACGCGGAGGCGTACGAGCAGATCCGTGACTTCAGGTACGAGGCGCCGGCGAAGGCGGAGCAGGTCAACGCGTGGTTCCGCAGGCTCGCCCAGATCGACAACAGCGACTGGCTACCTCCTGCGCTGTGGGCGTTGGCGCACCGTGGTGACGACCCCGACTGGCTGGACGGCTTCTTCCGCAGGCTGGAGCGACTCGCCGCGAGCATGTTCATCCGGCGCGTCTACACGACACCCCGGGTGATCAGGTACTCCACCCTGCTGAGAGAACTCGCGGCAGGTCACGGCCTGGGCTCGCCCGCTTTCGAGCTCGACGCCGACGAGCGCGCCGAGACGCTGCGGCAGCTCGACGGCGCGTTGTACCTGGTGCAGAAGACGCGGAAGTACGTCCTGCTCAGGCTGAACGAGATGCTGGCCGGCAGCTCCGGTGTCACGTACGACTTCCCGATCATCACCGTCGAGCACGTCCTGCCGCAGCAACCGCAGCCGGGCTCGCGGTGGCGGACGGACTTCTCGGAGGAGGAGCAGGTCGTCTGGCGGCATCGGCTCGCGAACCTGGTGTTGCTCACCAGAGCGAAGAACTCCCAGGCCAAGAACTACGACTTCACCGACAAGACGACGAAGTACTTCCAGAGCAAGCACGGCGTGCCGACGTTCGCGCTGACCGTTCAGGTGCTCAAGCACTCCGAGTGGACGCCCGCGGTGCTGGAGACCCGCCAGAAGGAGCTGCTGCGGACGCTCGCCGAAGGCTGGGACCTGTAGGTCAGCGCCTGCGGCGCGGCCACTCGCACGCCGCCGACCTGACCCTTGGAGCAACGCGGACACGGCGATTGTGTGGGACCGTATGAAGTGTGCTGCAAGCCTGTCTGAACGGCTCCCGCACAGCCGAGGAGCACCCGGCCCTGCCGCTGTCACCCGAACGCCTCGCGGAGGACGCGGCCGACGTCGCCGCGCTCGGCGTCACCTCGGTGCACCTCCACCCGAGGGACGTCATCGGCGCGCAGACGCTGGCAGGGCCGGAGATCGCCACCACGATCGCCACGGTCAGGGCCGCCGTGCCGGGCATCGAGATCGGCGTGTCGACGAACGTGCCCGGCAACCGCGCCAGGCTGATCGGCAGCTGGGGGCCGCTCGCGGCGGGGCGGCCGGACATCGCGAGCGTGCACCTCAGCGACCCGGCGTGGCGTGAGCTGACCGAGGCGCTGCACCGCGTCAACGTCGCCGTCGAGCTGGTCGTCGCCGACCTCGCAGACCTGCGGGAACTGCCGGAGGGCATCAACCGGATCACCGTGAGAGCGACCCGCGACTCGGCGGAAGACCTGCTGGCACAGGTGGAACCGCTCGGCCTGCCGGTCCTGCTGCACGGCCGCGACGCCGACGCCTGGCCCGTCTTCACCTACGCCGCGCGGCTCGAACACCACGTGCGCATGGGGCTGGAGGACACGCTCCACAAGCCCGACGGGACCAGGGCCAGGAACAACGCCGAGCTGGTGGCGTGCGCCCGCCGCAACCAGCGGGCCAAGGCCCCGAACTAGTCGGGCAGCACGACCGCGACGATGCCCGCCAGGTGCGCCAGGCGGGCCACCTCGGCCGCGCGGAACATCGGGCCGCCCGGACGGCCCACGACGAGCACGCGGTCCGGCTTGCCCAGGGGCGTGGCGGCCAGTTCGGTGCCCAGCTCGCGCCAGGTCTCCGGCACCCACTCGTCCTCGCCGTCGAGCACGGTCGCGCGCTCCAGCGGGAACCACGGCACGTCGGCCATGCGGGTCTCGGGGGCGGCGGAGGACGCGGTCAGGCGGTTGATGCCGGTGCCCTCCGGGCCCACGACGACGGCCCAGCCGGCACGGATGATCTTCGGGACGCCCTCGGTGAAGACCTCGAGGCCCTTCTTCGGCTCCTCGGCGATCTCCTCGACCAGCTCCAGCTCGCGATGGGTGTCGAGGATGCCCGCGTAGGGGCGCACGGCGTCGACCTCGACGCCCTCGACCGACTCGGCCGCGGTGATCAGGGTGTCGGGCAGGCGGCCGGACGGCAGCTCGACCACGAGGTCGTCGATGGCGAGGCCGGAACCGCGTTCCACGACGTCCACGCTGAGTATGTCCGCCCCGATCTCGCCCAAAGCCGTTGCGACCGCGCCGAGGGTGCCGGGACGGTCCGGGAGCTGGACCCGGATCAGGAACGACAAGGTGAACGCCTCCATAGCTCGTGCGAGAGACCCCGCGTCTCGCGCCGTTGCCGGTCGGTGATTCTCGCAGACGCATGGTCGGCGCATGACCTGCTGTCCGCGTTGCGGAACGGTTAAGTTGACGTGCCGGTCAGCTCCGGAGGCGGTAACCGGTTCGAAGGCGCGCCTGACCTGCCCATAGACTCACGGGGTTCCCGATTCGAATCCCGACCCTACGGGGGTTGACAGGAGTGCCCAGCATCTCCCGCGACGAGGTCGCGCACCTGGCGAAGCTCGCCAGGCTGGCTGTGTCCGAGGACGAGCTCGACTTGTTCGCCGGCCAGCTCGACGTGATCCTCCAGTCGGTGGCTTCCGTTGGCGACATCGCCACGGCCGACATCCCGCCGACGTCGCACGCCGTTCCGCTGACCAACGTCTTCCGCGAGGACGTGGTCCGTCCGAGCCTCGGTCAGCAGCAGGCGCTCTCCGGCGCTCCTGAGGCCGAGGACGGCCGGTTCCGCGTGCCCCGCATCCTGGGTGAGGAAGCATGACCAACGACCTGGTCCACGCCACCGCGGCCGAGCTCGCCGCGAAGATCCACAGCGGTGAGGTCTCGTCCGTCGAGGTCACCCAGGCCCACCTGGACCGCATCGCCGAGACCGACGGGAAGGTCCACGCCTTCCTGCACGTCGACACCGAGGGCGCGCTCGCGCAGGCCCGCAAGGTCGACGAGGCCGTCAGGTCCGGTGAGCAGGTCTCCCCGCTCGCCGGAGTGCCCCTGGCGCTCAAGGACGTCATGGCCACCGAGGGCGTGCCGACCACGGTCGGTTCCAAGATCCTCGAAGGCTGGCTGCCGCCCTACGACGCGACGGTGACGCGCAAGCTCAAGGAAGCCGGCGTCGTCATCCTCGGCAAGACGAACATGGACGAGTTCGCCATGGGGTCGTCGACCGAGAACTCGGCGTACGGCCCCACGCACAACCCGTGGGACCTCGACCGCATCCCCGGCGGCTCCGGCGGTGGCTCGTCGGCGTCGCTCGCCGCGTTCCAGGCCCCGCTCGCGATCGGCACCGACACCGGTGGCTCGATCCGCCAGCCCGGCGCCGTCACCGGCACCGTCGGCGTGAAGCCGACCTACGGTGGCGTGAGCCGCTACGGCCTCGTCGCGTTCTCCAGCTCTCTGGACCAGGCCGGTCCCTGCGCGCGCACGGTGCTCGACGCCGCGTTGTTGCACGAGGTCATCGCGGGCTACGACGAGATGGACTCCACCTCGATCAACGAGCCGGTCCCGCCGGTCGTCGCCGCCGCCCGCGAGGGCCTGAACGGCGACCTGTCCGGTGTGCGCATCGGCGTCGTCACGCAGTTCAGCGGCGATGGCTACCAGGCCGGTGTGCTGCGCAGCTTCCAGGCCGCCGTGTCGCAGCTCAAGGAGCTGGGCGCGGAGATCGCGGACGTGTCGTGCCCGAGCTTCGACTACGCGCTGCCCGCCTACTACCTCATCGCGCCGAGCGAGTGCTCGTCGAACCTCGCCCGGTTCGACGCCATGCGCTACGGCCTGCGCGTCGGCGACGACGGCACGCGCAGCGCGGAGGAGGTCATGTCGCTGACCCGCGAGGCCGGCTTCGGCCCCGAGGTCAAGCGCCGCGTCATGATCGGCACGTACGCGCTGTCGTCCGGCTACTACGACGCGTACTACGGCTCGGCCCAGAAGGTCCGCACGCTCATCACGCAGGACTTCGCCAAGGCGTTCGCGACGTTCGACGTGCTCATCTCGCCGACCACGCCGACCACGGCGTTCAAGATCGGTGAGCGCGCGAACGACCCGATGGCCATGTACAAGGCCGACCTCTGCACCATCCCCGCGAACCTCGCGGGCACGCCCGCCATGAGCGTCCCGAGCGGTCTGTCCGATGAGGACGGTCTGCCCGTCGGCCTGCAGATCATGGCTCCGGCGCTGCAGGACCACCGCATGTACCGCGTCGCCGCGGCGTACGAGGCGGCGCG
>NZ_DATLEC010000032.1:0-36182 GCF_035525475.1 Lentzea sp.
CGCGGGTTCTCGCAATCACGATCATGGAGACATCTTGAAGATCATGACGAAGGCTTCGAAGCGGATCGCGGCGAGTGCCGCGGCGGTTGCCGCCATGGCCATGACGGCGACTTTCACGGCAGCCCCTGCCTCTGCCGCGACGTCGGGCTACCTGGAGGTTTGTTCCTTCGGCAACTACGCGTCCTACGTCCAGTTCCCGTGGCGCGGAGGATGGTCGACCTACGTGGTGCCCCGGGGAACCTGTCTGAACACCTACATCGGCACCAGCTCCGCCATCGAGCCGATCCAGGTCCGCGGCATCTACAACACGTCCTCCAACACCTTCTGGATTTCCAACGGGAACATCCGGCCCAGCCGGGGTGGGGGCGTTGACACGTACGGCACGACTGCGGCGAACAACCACTGGGCCTCAATCCCGAGCGTGTGACACGTCCTGACTGAGATGTCGGACCTCGTTTCACCTTCTGCATAGGTCCGGCAACTGTTCGCAGTCCGCGCGGCAAGTGGCCCCCTGCGTCCAGAAATATTCGCGCAGGGGTGCCCTTGGCTTCTCCGGCCCAGTTGTGGCTGCACTTGTCCGACGGCACCCAGCCACCATGCCTCCGGGCTCGCGGACGGTGTGACACGACACGCGGAAAGCTGGTCCTCAAGGGTGTTCAATCATGCCTGTTCGAGCACTGGTCATGTTCGCGCGTCCCGCTCGTCCGAGCGTTACTAAGCTCGGACGAGTGAAGCCTGAACTGGTCGAGATCGCGTCCGGAGTCCACGCCTACGTTCAGCCCGACGGGTCGTGGATGATCAACAACACGGGGGTGGTCCTGGGCTCTGACGATTCGTTGCTGCTCGTCGACACCACCTCCACCGAGGCTCGGAACCGGGCGCTGCTCGCCTCGGTGGCCTCGATTTCGGCCGTGGATCCGAAGTACGTCGTGAACACCCATCACCACGGTGACCACACTTATGGCAACTGGCTCCTGCCGGACTCGACCACGGTGATCGGGCACGCGGCTTGTCGTGAGGAAGTTCTGGGTGCGGGTCTGATCGCCTCACAGGTCCTGGCGGGGCCGGACTACGGGCACCTCGAAGTTCGGCCGCCGTCGCTCACCTTCACCACGTCCTTGACCGTCCACCTCGGAACGCGCGTGGTCGAGCTCCACCACCCGGGAGTGGGCCACACCCGTGGCGACACGGTCGTCTGGCTGCCGGAGGAGGAAGTCCTCTACGCGGGCGATCTCGTCTTCGTCGGCGGGCAACCGTTCCTGGCCGAGGGCAGTGTCTCGGGTTACCTGAGGTCGTTGGCGTTCATCCGCTCGTTCGGTGCATCGGTTCTCGTCCCCGGCCACGGACCGCTGCTGCGGGGCGACGAGATCAACGCCGTGCTCGACGACCTCAGCGAGTACGGGACCCACGTCCACGATCTCGCGGAAGCCGGGCACCAGGCCGGCAAGACGCCTCTCGAGGTGGCCGTGGAGGCGGGGGAGTCCCGCTTCTCGGCGTGGCGGGAATCCGAGCGCCTCGTGGGGAATCTTCACCGGGCCTATCACGAACTCGACGGCAAGGCGCCCACCGAACGCTTGGACGTGACCACCGTGTGGACGGACATGATGGTGTTGCACGGCGGACCCATCCGATGCCATGCGTGAGAAGGCGTGAGGTCTGCGCGCGGACAGGTTCGCCAGGGCTGAACCGCGCGCCCGGAGGTGCCCTCTCCGGCAGCGGCGTCGTGTGACGGGCGGCGGTTGTTGTTCGCTCACCCCGACTAACACGTGGAGGTGGGTTCCGATCGGCATGTCGCTGGAAGAGCTGTTGCAGGAGGTGCGTGGCGAGATGCTGCGCGGCGGGGATCACGAAAGCGCCGGTGCCGTGGCGGAGCTGATCGCGGCGAGCGTCGCACTCGACGAGCTGGATGCCGCTGTGCGGCGGCGAGACGACGACGCCGCCACCTTCCACGCGAGGATGCTCGAACGACTTCTCGCCAGCGTTGGAACGTACGGTTTTCGGGTCACCGAAAGGGAACGGTGACGTGAAGGTGGCGTTGGCAGTCCATGAGACGTTCGACCGGAATTCCCTCGGACTCCGTGGTCGGGACGGTTCGGGGGCGCCGCGACAGATGGCGCCCCCGAGTCGTCAACGGCGTCCGGTGACGACCTTGTCGTGAGTCTGGATGTTGCGGAATCCGGCCCGTTCCAGCAGCTTCACGGCCTCTCGTGCCGACAGGGTGCCACCGCCCGCCATGAGGTTGGGCAGGTCGCTCTCGGACGCGAGCGCCATGACGAGGGCGCCTTCCGGCCGCAGCGAGCGGAACACGCGAGGAAGAGCTTCGAGCAGCTCTTCGCGCGGAACGAACTGCTGGGGCAGCCAGGCGAGGTCGTACTCCTCGACGTCGGCGAGGTCCGAGACGGACTGGTCGCGGATCTCGATGCGGTCCTCGAGGCCCGCTGCCTCGACGTCGAGGCGGGCGACGTCGAGGGCCGCGGGGCTGACCTCCAGACCCACGGCGCGAAGCGCGGGCATCATCCGGCAGAGCCGCATGACGATCCCACCGGCCCCGGTGCCGATGTCGAGGAAGTTCTCGGCCCGCAGGAGAACGTCCGGGCAACAGCGTTCGATGATGCCGTGCGCGATGACGCCGCTGGCCCGTCCTCGCCACCGGATGCGGTCGCGGTCGAGCTCGTTCCACCCCGCCGGGGCTCCTTCCGCGAAGCGGCTGACCCTCGCGAGCTGTTCGCGGACGTAACCGCTCAGGGCACTCGTCGGAACACCCGAGGGTGGCGCGGCGAGCAGGCGGGGGCCGGGCCGCACGGGATCGGTCAGCAGCCAGCCGGTGTCGATCAGCAGCTGCTGGCTCAGAGCGGACAACTCGTCGTCCGGGTCGGCCGCGCGGTCGAACAGGTCCTGGTCGGCGAGCCGCCCGATCGCTCCGAGGATCCAGAGCTGTGCGTTGAGGTCGTCGAAGTCGCTCATGCCCGGAAGGCGTAAACCGCGATGGAACGAATCGTTCACAACCACCAGCGAGGCGGGCCGCCGGGCGCGGGATCGTAGCGGCAGGCCAGGCCGGTGCGGATCGACGCGCGCAGGTGCGCGGCGGTGAGCGGCGCCTGCACCGCCATCCGGTCGAGGGCGGAGAGCAGGGTGCGGGTGACGTTGACCCTGGCCCGTTCGGCTTCGGAGGACGCGGCTCTGGACCTGCCTCCCAGGCCCGTGGCGCGACGGAGCTCGCCTGCGATGAAGACGTGTTCCGGGTCGTCCTCGGACAACTGCGCGAGCCGCGTCCGGTAAGCGCGCAGTGCGACCTCGTCCAGGAGCGGGGTGGAGGTGGCGGCGGTGAGGCCTGAGCCGCCCGAGGCGAGGTCGAGGGCGGGTATCTCCTTCCCCGGTGCGGAAAGCAGCGCACGGAGGTAGTGCAGGCCACGGCGGTCGCGCAGACGGGCGTGCTCGGCGTCGGTGGCGAGGAGCCAGTCCTCGCCGTCGCGCACCAGGCGCCAGTTGCCGGAGGACGGACCGTCCGCGAGGGGGAGTTCGGCGAGGGCCGCCTCCACCCGCTCCAGCACGGGCAACGCGCCTGCCTCTCTCGCTTGGCGGGCCGCTGACCGCAGGTGGCCGGCGGCGTCCGAAGTGCGGCCGAGCACGACAGCGAGCCGGCCCAGCCAGTAGGACACGGGCTCACGCACGACGCAGGCTCCCGCCCAGACGACGAACCGGCCGGAGAAGGGCCGCAGCCCCCGGTAGAGCACCTCCGCGACGTGCTCCTGACGCGTGGCCACGGCGACGGAGGCGAGGTCCGCCATCGCCGAGAGCCAGCGGGGGCCGGTGCCCGGCAGGACGACGGGGAGAACGCGGCGGAGCTCCGCGGCGGCGTCGTCCACCCTGTCGAGCAGCACCAGCAGACCGGCGGCATTCGCTTCGTAGTGGTGGCCGGGGAACCTCCTGGCCGAGCTGGACAGGTCGGAGACGCTTTCCGCGAGACCGGTCCGGTCACCGACCGCGGCGCCGATCATGTTCCGGAGAACGGATCCTGCGAGCCGGTGGATGTCGGGGACTCCCGTGCGGACGCCCACGGTGACGAACTCGGACACCAGGTCGGCCGCCGTGTCGAAGCGGCCGCGCAACGCCGCGAGCACGGCCTGGCGGCTCAGCGCCGTCACGAGGTCCTGGCCGTCGCCGGCCGCCGAGGCGGCGGAGTGGAACCGGCTGAGCACGGACTCGGCGGCGGTGACGCGGCCGAGCTCCATGAGACCGATGAACTGCCAGAACAAACCCCTGCGCTCCAGCGCACCGGAGGTCGCCAGCTCGACGATGCGCTGACCGGTGTCGATGCGTTCCTGCGCCGCGGACGGGTCCCAGAGCGCGTGCAGACCCGCGTCGAGCACGTCCGGGCTTCGCGGACCCAACCGGAGTGCCTCCGCGACGAGTTCGCGTCTGCGGCCGTAGGAGGACGCGTCGTTCGCCAGAACGCGGGCGAGCTTGGCGAGCAGGCGACCGCGCACCGGACCCGTCGTGCAGGAGACCGCCTGTTCCAGCAGCCGGACCAGGTCGCCGTCGACCTCGAGGAACTCGTTCGCCGACGGAGCGTTCAACGCCATGTCCACAAGGGACTTCCCGAGGACCGACAGTTCCATCGCCACTCCGGGCAGGCCGCGCGAGGCGGTCCACAACGCGAGTGAGGACGGGAGGACCTGACCGAGCTCCTCGGGGCTCAGGCCGCGCAGAGCGACCTCCCGCCCGATGCCCAGGGATGTGCGGGCGGTGGCGATCACCACCGTCCTGGTCGCGCCGACCCGGCCCGCCACGATGGACAGGAGATCGACGCCGCCCGCTCTGTCGACGTCGTCGACGACGATCAGCAGGCGCTCTCCTGACACCACCCGCCGAGCCACGTCGTCCAGCTCCCAGGGAGTCGGCGAGCCGAGGAGAGGAGTCAGGACCTCGTCCCGCACTCCCCGATCCCTGGCGAGCTGCGCCCACATGAGCGGACCGCTCGCGCGCAGCACGGGAAAGCCGCGTGCCAGAGCGAGATCGACCGCCGCATCGGCCAAGGAGGTCGTCCCGGCACCGTGCGGACCAGTGAGCACGACGACGTCTCCGTGCCCGGCGGACGCCCGGTCCAGCGCGTGGGTCACCACACGCAGCTCACATTCCCGGGCCACCAACACGTTCGCACGCTACCTCGCCGCCGGGAGACGGTGTCCGAAGATCGGTACGACGGCGACAGGGAGTGTGCACACTTCTCGGCGCACCTCTTCCGTTGTGGCCCAAGTGTTTCCGATGTCCGTCCGCGTCAGTCGGGGTGGAGGTCCGCGCGGTGCGGCGGTGTTCCGAACGGGGCACCGCGGTGCACGAATCAGGGCGCCGAAGGGAACTCGGTCCACCTCCGGCTTCCCAGGAGACCGGTGCGTCCGGGATCCTCGCGGAGGGAGATGGAGTCACTGGTCTCCGGCGCTGCGCATTGCCGGATGACCGGGGGCTTGCAACCTGTGGAGGCCCGTTCGGTCCGCAATGGACTGAACGGGCCTCCGTTGTCGTTGCCGCTGGAAGGCGGCTGTGGTCCGCTCGGCACGGTGATACGACATCTTGGCGCGGAAGTACAAGTTGCGGCGGAACGCGTCCTCGTACCGTTCAGTTCCTGTCGGACGAGCCGCGCACGCCCGCCGACGAGCAGGAAGCCCCGATTCGAGGAGGCTGGTCAGGATGTCGTCGATGTCAGGGAGTGCCCCGCCACCGGCGTGGTGAAGGAACCAGTGGGCGTACCCGTTCTCGCGCCGCTGATGGGCTCGGCGCTCGTCAGCGGCGCGCAGCTGGAAGGCCATCGGGTGGTAGGTGCGGGTGGGCTGGGCTGTGTGCGTCCTGTGGCGGCTCGAGGCGTTGCGGCGATGAGGCCGGTCACGGTTCTGGTCGAGTGGAGCGATCACGCTGAGCGATATGTAATATCCAATATATTAATTGCGTTCGACGTGGTCGCCAGCCCGTCGACCTTGACGAACGGTTGCTCTCTTGACGACAGATGTGCGCACCCTCGACCCGACTGGCCGCTTCCTGCAGGTGGACGTCGCGCGCCTGCGGTCCTCAGGTCCTGCCGCACGCGTCGAACTGCCCGGCGGGGTGATCGCCTGGTCGGTGACGAGGTACGACGTGCTCAGGCAGTTGGCCGAGGACGACCGGCTCTCGCGCGACGCGCAGCGGCACTGGCCGGGGCTGGCGACCGTGCCCGAAGGCTGGCCGCTCGCACCCTTCCTCATCTCGCCGACGGTCCTCAACGCTTACGGGGCTGATCACCGTCGTCTGCGCGACATCATGGAGGCGGCGTTCGTGCCGGAACGCCTGGAGGAGCTCGCCGCGAACCTGGGCAAGAGGCTGCCCGAGATCCTGGCGGAACTGGGAGACCCCGGTGCGGGCGAGGTCGTCGACCTGAGGTCGGGCTTCGCCCAGGTGATCGCCGGTGAAACGCTCTGCGACCTGTTCGGCGTGCCGCGGGAGCAGTGGGTGGACGCGCGGAGGACGATGCTCGACCTCGTCAGCCCCGCCGAGGACGCGGAGATCGCGGCCGCCCAGCTCGACAGCGCGATGGGCCTCCTCGCCGGGCTGATCGAGAGCAAGCGGAACGCGCCCGCGGCCGACATGGCGACCGTCCTGGCCCAGAACCCGGCGTTGACGGACGAGGAACGGGTGCTCGCACTGGCCGTCACCATCGCGGGCGGGCTGCCGGCCACCACCGACCTCATCGCGAACGCGATCGTCGACCTGCTCGGTCACCCCGACCAGCTCGCCGCCGCGGTCGCGGGGGAGGTCTCCTGGGCGGAGGTCGTCGACGAGGTGCTGCGTTTCGACGCGCCGGTGCAGCACATGCCGTTGAGGTACGCCGTCGAGGACATCGATCTCGGCGAAGGTGTCGTGATCCGCCGCGGTGACCCGGTCATCATGGGCTTCGGGGCCGGAGGACGGGACCCGGAGGTGCACGGTGACACCGCCCTGGTCTTCGACGCGCGCCGCCTCGACAAGGCGCACGTGTCGTTCGGGCACGGCGTGCACTACTGCATCGGTGCGCAGCTCGGCAGGTTGGAGGCCTCACAGGCGTTGGTGGCGCTGTTCGAGCACTTCCCCGGGCTCGAACTGGCCGAGGACGCCGAAGCTCTCGAGCCGCTCCCGACGTTCATCTTCAACGGCAGGACGCGCGTGCCCGTACGCCTGTGACCATGGCGGCCGCGGTCTGGGTGGACTCAGACCGCGTCACCGATGGGGCCGGTTTCGCGGGGTTCTGCCCGGAAAGCGACGTGCCGGGTCGGGCTGACGCCGAACGTCCTCTTGAACGCCTTGGTGAAGTGGCTGCTGTCCGCGAAGTTCCAGCGGGCGGCGATCTCGGAAATCGTCCAGCTGGTGGACGTCAGCTCCGACTTCGCCCGTTCGAGGCGTCGTTCGCGCACATAACCCATCACCGACATGCGTTCACCCGAGAAAGCGCGGTGCAGCGTCCTGGGTGAGACGTTCAACGCGGCGGCGATGGTGTTCGGGCTCAAGTCGGGATCGACGAGCAGGCGGGTCTCGATGAGGCCCTTCGCGGTTCTCACGAGCGCGGAATGCAGCCGTGGGTCATCGCTGACCTGGTCGTTGACGAGGCCCTGGAAGAGCTCGATGGTCGCGCTGCGCGTCGTCGCGGCGTCGCTGCCACCCAGCTCGAGGCAGGTGCGCACGTGAGCCAGGAGCAGGCGGGCGGCCGGCGACGACATGTCGGCGTTGATCGACGCGGCGCGGGCGGGAAGCTGGAGGTCCTGGATGGGAAGCGACAGCATGACGGCGCAGGTGCCGTGCTCGACTTCGAAGTTCCACGGCAGGTCGTTCCTGCGGACGCAGACCCTGCCCGACGGCGCCGCGAGGTCCTCGCGTTCCGTCCGGAACCGCCACGACCCCCGCAGGGTGAAATGGGTGACGACGCGGTCCGCGATGTGCCCGTTCTCGCCACCGGTCCGCCCCAGCACGGCATCGGTGTACTGGTCCTCGATGGCCAGGTCGAGAACGGCGACCTGTCTGATCCGCACCGAATAGGATTCCCGGCCGAGCCGCGGCAGGGTCAGGGGCGGGAAGGGGACCAGGTCGCCGGCCTGGGCCCGCCACTGGTCGGCCAGCAGGTCGTTCGCCCTGTCGTGGTGGTAGGGAACGGTGATGTCGATTACCGGATGACCGCGGGCGTCGGATGGCATGAGCGACTCCCAAGGCCGCCGGAACGGAAGAACAGCACTGTAACCCGCAGCCGAGGAAATGGCACTGGAACAGGCTCAGCCTGGATGAAAGCCGGAATCGGTTTCGAACGTGCTGTGCTGTTCCCGCCGGATGAAACAGCGGAGGGTGGCAGTGCCCGCACGGTGAGGCGCGGCGTGCCGAGTGATGATCGTGGCACGGCTCCGCACACCGGAACTCCGCCCACCTGCACCGATAATTGAAACTTCAGCGCGCAGGGTAGAGTACTCCGGGCACCGGGAGGATCCAGCCGCGGAGGACGACGATGCCGAAGGTCCGATGGCTGGACGACGAGGAACAGGCGACCTGGCGCAGTTTCCTGATCGCCACCAAGCTCATGACGGACCGGCTCGAGCGCGACCTGAAACGGCATTCGGGACTCTCCTTCGCCTATTACGACGTGCTGTCGAGGTTGTCCGAAGCGCCCAGGCGATCAATGCGCATGGCGGACCTCGCCGCGGCATGCGTGTTCGACCGCAGCAGGCTGAGCCACACGATCGACCGCCTGGCGCGGGACGGCTGGGTCCGCCGGGAGGAAGCGGGTGGCGACGGCAGAGGTCAATACGCCGTCCTCACCGCCGAGGGGGTCAAAGAGGTGAGGCGTGCCGCTCGGCAGCACGTCGAACAGGTCCGCGAGCTCGTCTTCGACCGTCTCAGCCACGAGCAGCAGCGGTCGCTGCGCGAGATCAGCGCGGTGCTGGCCGCGGGAATGGCAGATGACGCGATGCTCGCGAGGATGGGATGGCCGGACGAGTGAGCAGTCCGGTCGGCATCGCCGTCCAGGCGGTGGCGGAGCTCGGTGATGCCCGCCCGGTACCTCGGCGCGCCGTGATGCCGCGAGCCTGAGTGCGTCAGCGGTCGGCGAGGCGGCAGAGCTTCGCCGAATCGGCCACGCCGTTGTGCGCGAGGGAAACCGCGCCATGGTGGCAAGTCCGCTTCGTTCATCCGTCGCGGCTTTGACGCCGACCACTTCCATGGTGTTGAAACTTCAGCGTTCTTGCTAGGGTGACCTCGACGATGAAGTTTCAACTACCTGGTGGACGGCGACCCCTCTGCGGCACCTCGCACGACGCCGCCGGCTCCGAACCGGGTGCCGTCAACGACCACACCCGGTTCGCTGCTCGCCATCAGGTCGAACGTGTCGTCAGCGGCGCGCGTGCCCTCGAGCAGGGCAGCAGCTCCGATTCTCCGCTTCGCACCCGGCGGTCAGCCGACGGGCACGAGGATCTGTCATCACCATCTGGAGGTACGACGTGAAGAAGCAAGTTCTCGCCGTGTTCGCCGCGCTGGGCCTGGCCCTGGTCGTCGCGCCGGCCACCGCGCAGGCGTCCGCTTCGGGTTCCACGGCCTGTGAGGCCGGTGTGGCCTGCTTCTACGACTCGGTGTGGGCGAACACCGTGCCGAAGAAGTACAGCAGCCCCAGTGTGGACTGCACGGCCCTGCCCTTCGTCGCCAAGGCCCTCATCAACGCCACCGAGCGCCGGATCGCCCTCTACCGGGACACGGCCTGCACGCAGCTCATCCTGGTCGAGCCCGCCAACAACTTCCACAGCTACCCGAGCCACGAGGTGCGGGCGTTCCGCGCTCTCTGAGTGATCGCCGGTGCGTCGCCTGAGGGCGGCGCACCGGCGCGGTTCCCGGCCGACGAGACGAAACTGCCCCATAGCGCCAGATATACGCCCCCTTCTGTCCTTAGTGGATTGGTGAACCACCGGACGCGCTTCACTGTGCGGGACCTCATCTCGTGCGAGCTAGGAACCCAAGTGATCAAGAGCGCTCAGTTCGTGCTGTCCCGTGTGATCGAAGTAGTACTCATCGCCCTCGGTGTCATGGTGTTCCTCACGTCCGACCAGGCCTGGACAGCGGCATGGGACGTCTTCGCTCTCATCTACCTGGGCATCCGCGTCGCGCGTGTCCGCGCCAGCAGGCGGGGCAAGCAGTCCGACGACTGGTTGCGCCTGGCGCTCGGCCCGCGCACGGGGATGTTGTTCACCATCTTCAGCGGTGTCGTGGGCATCACCGCCGGAATTCTCATCGTCATGGGGGTCGGTGACGCCGGAGAGGACGCCGACCTGCTCAACAAGCTGATCTCAGTACCGGCCGTGTTGCTGGCATGGGCGATCCTGCACTTCGGCTACGCGGAGCGGTACGCCCAGGCCTACTTCGCCGCTCTGCCGGAAGAGGTCCTGGTCTTCCCCGGATCGCCGCGGCCCACTTTCGCCGACTTCACGTACTTCGCCTTCACGGTCGGCACGACGTTCGCCGTGTCGGACGTCGAGACGAACGGTCCGGCCATTCGTGCGCGAGTGCTGGCACACGGCGTGCTTTCGTTCATCTACAACACGATCACGCTCGGTATCGCGATCGGTGTGCTCACCGGCGACTAGGACGTCAGGCGGTTGGTCGCTTCACTCCTGCTGCCCCCGGTGTGAAGCGACCAACGGCCGGACGGCCGATGCGGTGTCATCCGCGGAGCGGACCCTCGCCGCAAGGCGCCGCTTTGGTCGTCGCGACAGAGGCGCGGTTCCCGTCCCGCAGTTCGGCGATGTACCGGGAACTTCCCATCTGCGCCATCACGGTGGCCAGCTCGTCCACCGCGCGGGCGCTCGCCGCGAACCACCGGTGATCGGCCCGGTCCTCCGAGAGAACGTCCTCGAGGTGGGCGAAAGCCTGCCTGGCGCGAGTCGCATCGGGATGCTGGAACACCACGGACATGTAGTGCTTCAGGAAGAGCGAGCGCAGCCTGTTGAGTGCTTCTCGTTGCACCCTCAGCGCGCGGTCGGTTTCTCCCGTCATGAAGAGCATGCGGGCCAGCAGGAAGCTCTCCGTGGTGAACTGTTCCTCGAAGCTGTAGGGCAGTCGCCCCCAGTCGGCGCCGGTCAGCTCCAAGATCAATTTCAGTGTCAGCTCGTGCAGCTCGGCTGCTTTGTGGTACTCGCCCAACGACGCGTAGGCACCGGTCAAGTACTCGACCTTGCGCAGCAGCTTCAGCGTCGCTCCGGCGTCGTAGTCCGAGGTCAGATTCCTGAGCAGGGTGATGACCGCGTCGCTGTACCGCCCGGCTTTCAGGTGTGAGACAGCGGTCATCTCCCGCAGGGCTTCCTCCTGGTGGTGGCTGGGCGCATCTCGGAACAGGGCCTGTGCCTGCCTCGCGTGGTCGAGACCGGCCTCGTCCTGGTTGATGAAGTTGAGCCAGTTCGCGGCCTGCAGCTGCGCGTAGCCCTCGGCTTGCCTGTCACCGCTCGCCTTGAAGGCCTGGATCGCCAGCCGCATGTGGCGCGCGCCGGCCTTGACGTCGCCGAGCATCGCGGCGGCACGGGACAGACTCCTGTGCGAGTACCCGGTCGCCAGATGATCGCCGACGCTCCTCGCCCAGGCCAGGGTGACCTCGTTGATCGCTGACATCTCCTCCCACAGGAACGCCGCGTCGAGGTAGTAGCGCAGGTACCACGCCAGTTGCCAGGACGACGACTCGAGACCCCACCTGGTGGCGAAGTCGAAGAGCGAGAGCAACGTGCCGCGCTGGGACCTGAACATGTCGAAGGCCGACAGCAGGTTGTTGACGGCCTGCGCGGTCACGCCGGGCGGGATGTGGGGGAGCTCCGGCATGTCGTCGTTCGAATGAAGCTGCAACGACGCGCTTCGGGTCAGGACGAGGTAGTGGCCCAGCAGCCGTCCGCACGCCGCTCGCTGCTCCTCGACGTCGACGGTGTCCGCCAGGACCTCGGCGGCGTACTCCTTGAGCAGGTCGTGCCAGCTGAACTGGTCGGACCCGTCCTCGTTGATCAGGCACAGAGCGCTCAGCTCTCGCAGCACCGCCCTGGCGCGGGACACCGACAGCGCGGTCAGGCTCGCGACCGCCGGTGTGGTGGTCCGGCTCAGCGGCAACAGTGCGAGCAGCCGGAACGTCCGTGCGGCTTCCGGGGTGAGAGCGCGGTAGGACCACGACAACACCGTGCGGACGTCGCTGTGCGGATCGTCCGTCGCCAGGAAGTCCAGCCCGGGTTCGACCTCGTTGGTGAGCTGGTCCGCGATGTCCGACAGCCGCAGCTTCGGGTTGCTCGCGATCCGGGCGGCCGCGACGGCCAGGGCGAGCGGGAGGTGAGCGCACACGGCGGCGATCGCCCGCACCGCGGGCAGTTCCCGGTGCACGCGTTCCTCGCCGAGCCGGTGCGTCATCAACGCCACCGACTCCTCCATGTCGAGCAACCCGATCTTGATCGAGTGCGCCCCCGTCGACGCGACCAGCGAGGTCAGCTCCCTCCTGCTGGTGATCACGACCGTGCAGCCGGGCGCCGCTGACAGCAGGGGTGTCACCTGCTTGCTGTCCCTCGCGTTGTCCAGCACCACGAGCGCGCGGCGCTCGGCCAGGACGCTGCGGTACAGCGCGACCAGGCCGTCCAGTCCGGAAGGCCGGTTCGCGGAGGGCAGGTCCAGGGCGTCCAGCAGCTCGTGGAGCACCTCGGCCGGCTCCCGGGTGGCGTCCTCGCCTTCGAACCCCCGCAGGTTCACGAAGAACTGACCGTCCGGGAAGGACGGCGCGACCTGGTTGGCCCACTGGACCACGAACGTGGTCTTGCCGACTCCCGCGGCGCCGTGGACGACGGCCGTTCTCGGGGCTGTCGTGGCGTCCAGGACGGAGTTCAGGTCCTTCAGCTCGGCCTCCCGGCCGGCGAACACCGGCAACGCCATCGGCATCAGCGCCGAACGCGCGGACCGCGCACCGTGGTCGGGCGGAGTGGTGGTGGCGGACGACAGGGCCGGATCCGCCCGGAGCACCCTCGCGTGCGTCTCGCGCAACGCCGGACTCGGATCCACGCCGAGCTCCTCGCGCAGGGTCGTCCGCAGCCGCTCGTACACGGTGAGAGCCTCGGCGGGCCTCCCCAGACGGCAGAGCACACGCATGAGCAGCTCGTGCACGCGCTCCCGCAGAGGTTCCGCCTCCGAGATCGCGGCCAGCTGCTCCAGGACGTCGACCCGTCCGCCGACACCGAGCTGCTGCTCGGCCAGCAGTTCGACGGTCCGCACCGCGATCTGGCCGAGTCGACTGCGCTCCGTGTCGGCCCAGTCACCGGGGATTCCCCGCAGCGGTTCGTCCTTCAGCTCCTCCACGGCGGCCCGCAGCAACGTCACCGCCCGCTGACGGTCGTGAGCGGCCACCGAGGCCTCCGCGGCGCGAACACGCCCCAGGAAACGGCTCAGGTCGACCTGGTCCTCCGCCAGCACCAGCTGGTAGCCGTTCCCCTCCGAGCGGAGCACCGCGTCGTCCTGACCAGCGTCTCCGTTCAGGAGCTTCCGCAACCGGTAGACGTAGGTGCGCACGGTTCCTCTCGCCGCTTGAGGAGCTCTTTCTCCCCAGAGCGCGTGGATGATCTCCGGTGCCTGGACCACGCGGCCTTCCGCCAGCAGGAGGACAGCGAGGGTGAGCCGCTGCTGCGGTGACCCGAGATCCAGCTCGGCTTCGTCTCGCCATGCCCGTACCGTGCCGAACACGGTGAACGCGAGACCTGGTCGGCAAGCAGCGATCTCTTCGCCAGAAGATCGAACGAGAGGCCACATGCGCGTAATGATAGTGCGCGCCAACATGTCCCGGCGGTGCGACGAGCCGCGAGCCCACCCTTCGAGGTCGTTCGGGCTCGACGAAGTCCTGTCCTCGAACCTCGTCCGGATCCAGGAAGGTCCGACGGTGGTTCGGCCTGCCGAGACCGCCGCGGTTGCGAGAACGTGCGCGATGAGCGCGGGCAGGGTGGGAAACCGGCTCACCACGCGCCGCGAAGTGAACTGAACTGTGCACTTTCCCGCATGCTTTCAGTCTTGTTCGGACACATCAGGCGCGGGACCCGTGCACGCCGCGGTTGCCGCGCCGGCCACTCTCCATTGTGGATCGACGGGGTGTGACGGTTCACGGCATCCGGCGCGAACGTGGACGACCGCGCCCGGCGAGGTGGGTACACACTCGTCGGGCGCGGTCGTGGCACAGGTGCAGGAGGCCGGTTGCTCCTCCGTCTCGCGGGGTGCGGGGCCACTCCCTGAGCGGCCCCGCGCGATGTCCCCGATCTCGGGGTGGGGTCAGCGAGCCGCGCGGATGATCAGGTCCGTGACGGCCCCCGGCTCCGACATCGTCACGCCGTGCGAGGCGCGCGGGAGTTCGACGACGCCGCGCGCCTTGGCGCGCTTGGCCATGAACTTCTGCGCCTCCAGCGGGATCGTCCTGTCCTTGCCGGTCAGCAGGAACCACGACGGGACTCCGTGCCAGGCCGGCTCACCGGAGGCCTCGGCCAGCGCGGCGTCGCGCACCGGGCGCTGCGTCGCGGCGGCGAGCTCCGCCGTCTCGCGGTCGACGTCCGCGGCGAAGTAGGAGCGGAACTTGTCCTGCTGGATCACCAGGTCGTGCGTGCCGTCGCCCAGGTCGATCTCGTCCAGCGCCTCACCGAGGACGTTGCCGGGGTACTTGTTCGCCAGGTCGAACGTGCTCTCGCCGCGTTCGGGCGCGAAGGAGGCGATGTAGACGAGACTCTTCACGTTCGGGTTGCCGGTGGCCGCGTTCGACAGCACCATGCCCCCGTAGGAGTGGCCGGCGATCACGACGGGGCCGTTGATCGTGCTCAGCACCTTGCGCACGTACGCGGCGTCGCCGCTGAGCGAACGCAACGGGTTCGCGACGGCGACGACGGGGTAGCCGTCGCGCTTCAGCCGCTGCACGACGCCGTTCCAGCTGGCGGACTCGGCGAACGCGCCGTGCACCAGCACGACGGTCGGCTTCGGGGACTTCGGGGGCTTCTGGTCCGCTGTCGCCGACGGCACCGCCACCGACATGGCGAGCACGGCCGCGGCCAGTGCGAGAACCTTCCGGAAGCGCATTGCTCTTCACTCTCCTTCGGCATCACCTCGAGATGATGCAGCGTGTGCGATTAAATCGTATGCGATTAAAACTGGTGCGAGCGGCCGCGAGAAGCGACGGGTTCTGGGTCTTGTCAGCTCGAGGCGCGCTGCTGGAGTGTCTGCAGCGCACCGCGCAGGACGGCGAGTTCGCTGTCGTCCATGTCCAGTGCCGTGTGCAGCGTCTCCACCAACTCGGTGACGAGCCACCGCAGCGCGCGACCCTCGCGGGTGAGTTCGACGAGCACCCAGCGCTTGTCGCCCGGCCGGCTCCTGCGCGACAGGTACCCGCCCTTCTCCAGCCTTGTGACGAGCGGTGACAGGGTGCTGTAGTCGAGGCCCAGCTCCCGCACCAGCTCGCGGATCGAGCGCTGGTCCCGTTCCCACAGCAGTGCGAGCACCAGGAACTGCGGATAGGTGATGCCCGCCCGGTCGAGGACAGGGCGGTAGAGACTCGTGATGGCGCGTGCTGCCGCGAACAGGTTGAAGCAGAGCAGATCAGAGACTCTCGGACCTGCGGTGGTGTCGGCGGTGCACGTTTCCCTCACGCCGCCGAGAGTGCGGTGGCGCCGGACAAGAACGCAACGCGTCCGCCACCCGGTGGTCAGATGTGTCCGATTCGGTGCACTTCTGGGTTCTTCGCAGGTAGACGCCGTCACCGATGGCGCAGGACCCCGCACTCCGCGTCCACTGCGAAGCCGGACGGCACGGCGCCCGTGCGAGGTCCACCTCGGGCCGCTCACCCGCACGCCCGGTGATCATGTGGACTTGGTGGCCGTGCGGGCCCGTCCCGTCCGCGGCACGAAGGGCATCGTGTGATGGCCTCACGGTCCCTCAGCCCTTGTGGCGAACGGGCGTGACACGACCCCGCCATAGCCTCGCCGGAGTGACGACACAAGCTGTTGAGCGGTGCGCCTGCTGCGGCGCCACGATCAGCAATCCAGGTCGCGTCGACGTCACCGTGGGGCTGCCGGACGGCGTGGTTCCCACCGCGGAGACCAACCCGAACGCGGCTTTCCTGCGGATACCCACCGGCCAGGTGTTCGTCCGGTGTCTGCTGCCGGTGGCGCTCACCGGCGGCACGACCATGACCTACATGACGTGGATGGAAACGACGCAAGCCGATTTCCAACGCGCGACCGAAGCCTGGCGGGGTTCCTCCTGGGACGGCACGGTTCTGCACGGCACGCTGGGCAACGACCTCAAGCCGTGGACGGAGTCGTTGCGCGGCGCGGAGATCATGGCGACGGTTCACTCGGCGGACGAGCCTCCGACGGTGACGAACTCCGAGCACGCACTGCTCCGCCGGATGCTCACCGAGACTTGGGACAGCGACACCGTGCTGAGCTGGTTTCCAGGCCCTCTACCGCTCGCGATCCAGGTGAGGGTCGGCCGGCACTGGAGCGTCGAGCGCGGAGAAGGCATGGTGACCGGGGTCGGCGACGCCGGCTGGCGGTTCGGAGGTCCTGGTCGTTCGGTGTTCGTCGAAGTGCTGACCGACCCCCTGCGGCGTCCTGCCGACGAGTACCTGGGCGAGTTGCTGGCGAACGCGCCCGAGGTGCCGCGGGACCAGTCGCTGTACGTGCCCACCGCTGACGACATCACCCATGCCTTCTGGGTGGAGACGGTGGCCGACGGGCGTCCACAGCACGACTTCTACGCACACGTGGTGCGTCAAGGCACCGCGCTGAGCATGGGTGCGTTCTACAGCGACCCGGACGACCACCAATGGGCCCTGCACGTTCTGCGGTCGGTTCGTCATCACGTCTGAGGACGCAGGTGGACGGCGGGTGCGGGTGGCGAGCTGAACATCTCGGACGAAGAGGACGTCGACGGGGGTCTGCAGGTGCCCATAATCAGGTCATATTCGGGCACTGTCGTTGCGAACGCCGTTTTTCGTGATTACCGTCGAATTCGGGTGCGGTAAACCTCTGCTGCTGAAGCACGCCTGTGGTGGTCGCATCCTCTGCGCTGCTTCGCCGGACCGATCGCCTAGTTGCATCGTGACGATGTTTCGACGGCTCCTGTCCGCATTTTTGCGCGTTGATCCGATGATTCGTGACATTAAATGAGGGAGTTGAGTGGCGATGACCAGTGCCGAAACCTCGGTAACCCGGGAGGGAATGGCACGCGCGGCAGACCGGATGGAAGCGACCCTGCGTCGCGTCCAGTCCGAGCGCGGCGATGTCGAGCGCAGTGTCACCACGCTCTTCGGAAGCTTCACCGGTGGCGCGGCCACGACGTACCGGCAGGCCATGACCGGTTGGTACAACAACGTTCAGGAGATCGAGAACGCGCTGTCCGACATGATCAGGATCATGCGCGAGGGCTCCCAGACCGTCGCCAAGAGCGCCGCCGACACCGAAGCCGATGCGGCGGAGGGTGCCGCGAGGATCAACGCCGGCCCGGTCGGCCTCGCCAACCTGTGACCGCAGAACTCCCCGCACGGTTCGCGCATCCGGAAAGGACTGATCGATGACCCAGCCCACGTACACCTACAGCGGTGCCATCAACAACAACGTCGCCGCGGAGATGATGGACGCCAACGTGCGCGTCAAGGCGGAGTTGGACCAGATGCACGCCGACCTCCAGGCCTCTTTGAGCGCCTGGCAGTCGCCCACGTCGAAGCAGCAGTACGAGGCGCGGAAGAGGCGCTGGGACAGTGCCGCGAGCTCGATGCCCATTTCGCTGCAGGCCGCCTCGGACACCCTCCAGAACATGACGACTCGCATGAACAACACCGAGACGGCTCTGACCGACGGCTGGGCCTAGGCGTCACCGCCGGCCGGTCGCGCATTCTCGTGGTGCGTGGAACCGCGGCCGGAGTCCAGTCCTCCCGGCCGGGTTCCACGCGCTGCTCCTCATCCGGCCGTCGTCTCAGCATCCCCCTTCGTTGAATCTCAGGAAGGTGTGACGAATGGTCAACGATGCCATGAACATCGCGACGACCGACAACATCAAGAGCAGGGAACAGCAACCGGACGGCAGCACCCTGATCACCTACTACAACGGTGATACGGCTGTTACCAACAGCTCCGACAAGATGGCGCCGCCAGATCCGAACAAGACGCCCGACACCAGTACTGCGGAACCCATCAAGTGGGACAACACCCTGGGAGTCGATCCGGCTCGCCAGGGCCCCCCGGTTCCCGGTGGCGTGGACAGCCCGGGCAAGGGTGTCACCAGGATCAACGTCGAGGCCGTCAAGTACTTCGCCAACAGCGTGAGAAGCCTGATTCCCGAGGTGAAGAAGGCGATCGACGAGCTGGAAGGGCTCCGGAACTTCGGTCCTGGCAACTTCGGTGCCGCGCACCAGTTCAGGGACAAGGTGTTCGGAGGCAGCGAGGGTGGCGTCACCCTTCGTTCCTCGACCCTCAACGTTCTCCTCGACACGCACTCGATCCTCGAGTCGATCGTGCTGCGGTGTGACGAGATCGTGAAGACCTACAAGACGGCGGAGCAGCTCACCGAACTCGACGCGGAGGAGTTCACCGGCATGGTGAGCAAGGTCCAGGGAAGTGTTGCCGGGATGAACCTCGGCACGGCCGGCTGACCCGCCCGACCGGTGGCGTCCGGTGGGTTCTCCTGTCCGGGCAAGCTCGTTCCGCGCTTTCGTGCGGTGATCGTTTCCGTTTCCTGCCAGGAGTCGTCGCCAGCCGTGCTGGCTTTTCTCAGTAAAGGTGTGGGTGTGCGCGATGCCTCCCGGCGTGTATGACAAAGACGGGTTCAAGGTCGGTCCCAGTGGTGGGGTCTTCGCGGACCCCACTGCCGAGATGACGGACTCCAGGGACTTCGAGAGCTGGGACTGGAAGCAGATCAGGGCCGCTGTGGTCGGCTACGCCGCCACGCCCAGTGACGCCCGGCCGACCAGCGTGCCCTACGCCGATCCCAACTCGATCCGCCATGCCGCCACGGTCTTCAACCGTGCGCGCGACACATTGCAGTTCGTGAGTGACAACCTCCGGCTGCAGGTCGAGGCTCTCGCCGGCGAGAACGGGGCGTGGCAGAGTCCCGCGGCCGAGTTGTTCCGTTCGATCAACCTCCACCTGGCCGCGAACCTCCAGGCCAAGGCCGACCAGATCAACGGCGGTGAGGTCACGGGTGAGAGGAGCGTTCCGGCCCAGCTCTGGCGTGCCGGCAACTACCTGGAGTGGGCCCAGAACGAGATCAAGAGGATCGACTCCTACTACGCCAGCTACGTCCGGTCCCAGGGCGGCGTGAGAATGGCCAACCAGCTCACCAAGGTGTCGGCGTTCCCCGAGCTCGTCGATCAAATGGCCGAGAACATGAAGAAGGTCGTCCGGCTCCTCGCCAACGAGTACGACATCAACACCGCGAGCGTCGTGGTGCCCAGCGCGGTCGACTTCAAGCCGAAGGGGCCCGGCATCGGTGACGGCCCCGGCGGCGATGGGAACGGACTGCCGAACGATCTGAACATCGATCCACCACCTCCAGCGGAGAACACCGGTGGCGGTGACGGAACCGGTGGGAACAAACCACCGCCCTCTTTGAACATCGGTCCACCGCCCGGTGCGGATCTGGGCGGTGGTGGTGGTGGTGGCGGTACCGGTGGTGGTAACAACTTCCGTCCGCCGCCGAGTCTGAACGTGGAGCCGCCGCCGGGGCTCGACCTGTCGGGTGGTGACGGTGGTGGCGGTACCGGTGGTGGCAACGACTTCCGTCCGCCGCCGAGTCTGAACGTGGAGCCACCACCGGGGCTCGGCCTGTCGGGTGGTGATGGTGTCGGTGGTACCGGTGGTGGCAACGGGTTGCCCCTGCCTCCCCGCCTGGACCTGAGCCCGCCCCCCGGTGCGGACGGCGGCACGGGGAGCAACAACGGTGGGGGAACGGGTGGGCTGGGTCTGCCTCCCGGCATGAACATCGCTCCGCCGCCTGCGGCGGACGGTGGTACTCGCGGCGGTGGTTCGGGTGTCGGTGGTTCGGGTGTCGGCGCGGCTTTGCCGAAGCCGCCGCCGCTGTCCCTCAACACGCCGCCCGGCGTCGGCTCCGGCACGGGGAACGACTCCATCGGCCGGCCGCCGCAGCTCGACATCGAGGCGCCTCCCGGTGTCGGCACCGGTGACGACCGCGGTGGCATGAACCTGCCCCCGGCCGCGCCGATGATGCCTCCCGCAGGAGCAGGAGGTGGTGCGCCGACAGGCGCGAGCGCGGATCGTCCCGACTCGTCCGGTCTTCTCGGCGGGCTCCAGGAGCCGTGGGAGGCGGGTTCGGTTCCGCCTGCCCTCGAACCCAGCGGAACCGAACCGCCCGCGGTGAAGCCGGAGGACTGGGCCGCCCCACCGTCGAGCGGCTCGAGCGGTGGTTTCGGCGATGGCCTGGGTTCGCAGGTTCCGCCGCCGATGATGCCGCCCATGGCGGGTGGTCAGCCGCCCGGTGCGACGGGGGATCGTCCCGACTCGTCCGGGTTGCTCGGCGGGGAGAAGGAGTCCTGGGAGGGGACCGGACTGCCCGTCGCCGATTTCGACGGGGTCTCCCCGCCGCCGTCGATCAAGCCGGAGGAGTGGGCCGCGCCGACCGGCGGCTCCGCCGAGACCGGAATCCAGGTACCGGCGGTCGGTGGACCCACCACGACGGAACCGCCTGCGCTGAACCAGATCCCGGAGTCCTCGGAGCCACCGGCGCAGCAGGTTTCCAGCGGTGGTGCCGGTGCGGGTTCGGGTTCGCAGGTTCCGCCGCCGATGATGCCTCCTCCCATGGCGGGTGGTCAGCAGCCTGGTGCGACGGGGGACCGTCCGGACTCGTCCGGCCTGCTCGGCGGGCACACCGAGCCGTGGGCGGGTGCGGAAGAGGCTCGTGGGGTCGGCGGTGTGTCCGACACCTCGGCATCGGCGGCACCGGAGAAGTGGGCGGTCACGCCCGCGGAGCCGGTCGTCGCACCTCCCACCTCGCCTGCGGAGCCACTGCCGGCGGCGGAGGAAGCCGCACCGGTGGCGCCATCCGCGCCTGCGGCTGTGACGCCGGTCGTCGCGCTCGCCCAGACTCCGGTCGAAGATGCGGCGTCCGAGCAGGGAATGGTCGTACCCGGCTTCACCGAGCCGGCTGAGAAGATCGCCCCGGCCCCCGCTGCGGCACCCGCCGGGTGGGCGGCGAGTTCAGGGTTGGTCGCAGCAGGGCAGGAGGGACCTCAGGCCGCCGCGTTGCTGGGCACGGGTGCCGTCACGGCCGCGGCCGCGTTCGGCGCGATGACCGGGCCGGTTCCGGGAACACCTCCGAGTGGTCCCACGCCGCCGGGGGCCGCACCCGCGCTTTCGTCCGGGTCCGGTCCGGTCGGTTCCGGTCCTGGCCGGCCGCACCCCTCGGAGTTCCCCCACGTCGATCTGGACGGCAACGTCCAGGACGACCGCGACGAGGACGAAGGTGGCGGACTCGTGCTCCGGGGAGGGGCCGCCGGCGCCCTGCCGGGAGTGGACTCGGTGGCGGTCGTCCGGCTGGACGACGCGGTGAAGGACGTCACCGCGTGGGACAGCGGCAACGCGGGCTTCCTCCTGCCGAGTGCGCCTTCGGCCCCTGTCACCGCCAAGACCGACCGGTCGGGCTGGGACACCGAGCCGCGGGCTTCCGACATCACGCTCACATCCTCTGAGCCCTGGGAGCCCGAAACTTCGGTGACGCACGCCACCTATCGGCGCCGCAAGTACGGCGAGGCCCCGCTGCTCGTCGACGACTCGGAAGACGAGGTGTGGTGCGGCGACGAGTACTCCGTTCCGGAGGAGGAACGCGAGGACTTCCTGGCCAGGGAAGTGGAAAGGCTCGAGAGGCTGCGGAGGGAAGAGGCCGGCGAGGACGTCGAGGACTCCGAGGACGGCGAGGACGCGGAACCGGAGGAGCGCTCCGCCGCGGACCTGCTCAGCAGGAGCAACGCGGCCTGGGGCGGTTCGACGGCCGCGAGCCCATTGGGAGTCCTCGAATGACCACCAAGACGATGACGTACCCGATGGAGTTCGCCCGATGACGACCGTGACGGTCAAGCGTCCCCCCAGGGCCGCGGGTCCCGAGTTGCCGGTGGGCCAGATCGAGCTGCAGGAACCCCCTGTGCTCGCCGAGCCCGCCGAGCGGGACCTGACGTCCCTGCTGATGATCCTGCCGATGGGTCTGGGCATGATGGTCATGGTCCTGTCCTTCTCCGGCGCCGGTGGCGGCTCGCCCATGACTTACGTCATGGGCGGGGGCATGGGCATCGCGATGGTCTGCATGGGACTCGGCCAGGTGGGCCGGACCGCGGGCGAGCGCAAGAAGAAGATGGCCGCTGAGCGGCGTGACTACCTGCGCTACATCGGCCAGATGCGCACCCGTACCCGTGCCACGGCCGACGAGCAGCGTGCGGCCGTGCTCTGGAACAACCCGGATCCCCGATGGCTCTGGCACATCGCCGCCGGCACGCGGGTGTGGGAGAGACGCGCGAACCACGAGGACTTCGGCCGGGTCCGGATCGGTCTGGGCGCTCAGCAGGCAGCGCTGGAACTCGTGCCACCGACCACGAAGCCCATCGAGGACCTCGAACCGCTGTCGGCGATCTCGCTGCGGCGGTTCAGCGAGGCCTATCGGACCGTGTCGGGCATCCCGATCGCGGTCGGGCTGCGCAGCTTCACCAGCGTCGAGTTCGCGGGAGACGTGGACAAGGCCCTGCGCCTGGCGCGAGCCATGATCGCCCAGCTCGTCACGTTCCACGCTCCCGACGAGCTGCGCATCGCGGTGCTCACCTCGGAGGAGAGCCGCTCCGAGTGGGACTGGGTCAAGTGGTTGCCGCACAACGCGCACCCGACCGCTCGTGACGGCGCGGGCCCGGTCCGGATGCTCGCCTGCGACCACGACGAACTGATGGACCTCCTGGGCAAGGACGTCACCGACCGCAGTCCGCACGACAAGTCCGCCTCGCCGAGCAACGTCGAACCGTTCGTCGTGGTGGTCGCCCACCTGGCGGTCGTCCCCGAGTCCTCGCGGTTGTTCGACGTCGGACTCCGCAACGTGGTGCTGCTGGACATCACCGGCATGCTCCCCGGTGGTGCGAAGGTGATCCGCCTGACCTCCGTCGAGGACCGGATCGAATTCCCCTCGGGGGAGGGCACCGGCACGGCGTCGCGCGACGAGCTGAGCCTGCCCGAGAGCGAGGTGCTCGCGAGAACGCTCGCCCCGAAACGCACCAGTGGTGCGGTGGAACTGGTCGAGCGTTCCCTGGAGTCCGACTTCGAGCTCACGACCCTGCTCGGCATCCGCGACGTGAACACGTTCGACGTGAACCTGCAGTGGCGAGGCCGCAACCCGCAGCGCGCCCGCATGGCGGTGCCGATCGGTGTGACGGAGGAGGGCGAGGTCGTCGAGCTCGACCTCAAGGAGTCGGCGCAGGGCGGCATGGGCCCGCACGGTCTCGTCATCGGTGCCACCGGTTCCGGCAAGAGCGAGCTGCTGCGGACCCTCGTGCTGGGTCTCGCGGCGACGCACTCGTCGGAGATCCTCAACCTGGTCCTGGTCGACTTCAAGGGCGGAGCGACGTTCCTCGGGATGGACCGGCTGCCGCACACCTCCGCGGTGATCACCAACCTGGCGGACGAGCTGCCCCTGGTCGACCGGATGCAGGACTCGTTGAACGGCGAGATGATCCGCCGCCAGGAACTGCTGCGGGTGAGCGGTTATCCGTCGCTGTTCGAGTACGAGAAGGCGAGGGCGGCGGGAGAACCGCTCGCGCCGTTCCCCACGCTGCTGCTCGTCGTGGACGAGTTCTCCGAGCTGCTGGCGAGCAAACCGGAGTTCATGGACCTGTTCGTCTCCGTCGGGCGGCTGGGCCGCAGCCTCGGTGTGCACCTCCTCCTCGCGTCCCAGCGCCTCGACGAGGGCAAGATCCACCGCGTCGAAGGCCACCTCTCCTACCGGATCGCGTTGCGCACCTTCTCGTCGATGGAGTCGCGCAGCGTCATCGGTGTCGCCAGCGCCTACGAGCTGCCTTCCGAGCCGGGCAACGGCTACCTCAAGATCGACCAGACCAACCTCGTCCGGTTCAAGGGTGCCTACGTCTCCGGCTCGGCACCGGTGCCGAGGACGGAGACCGCGGTCGAGGACAAGGCCGCCCAGGAGATCGTCCCCTTCAACACGCACGCGAGGCCGCTGCGCCAGCTCGTCGTCGAGGACGCGGTCGAGGAGCAGGAGGAGGCCGAGGCGGAGAACGCCGCCCAGGCCGGCACGATCAGCCTCGCCGAGGCGTTCATCGGCAGGCTGCAGGGAGCCGGTCCCGCCGCTCGCCAGGTGTGGCTGCCACCGCTCGCCGAGTCGCCCAGCCTCGACTCGCTCCTGCCCAGCGTCCTGCCCGACCCGTTCCGCGGCATGAACGTCGAGGACCGGTCGATGCAGGGCAGGCTGCGCGCCCCGCTCGGGATGATCGACCGCCCGTACGAGCAGGTGCGGGAGCTGATGGTCGCCGACCTCTCCGGTGCCGACGGCCACGTCGCCGTGGTCGGCGCCCCGCAGACGGGCAAGTCGACCCTGTTGCGCACGCTGGTGCTCTCGCTGGCGATGAGCCACACGCCGTCGGAGATCCAGTTCTACGGCCTCGACTTCGCGGGCGGCGGCATCATGTCGATCGCCGGGCTGCCGCACGTCGGCTCCGTCGCGACCCGCCTGGAACACGACCGGGTCGTCCGCACCATCGCGCAGCTGCTGCTGCTGATCGAGGCCCGCGAGACCGAGTTCACCCACCGCGGTCTGGAGTCCATGGCGGCGTACCGGGAACTGCGGCGCAAGGGGGAGATCGACGACCCGTACGGCGATGTCTTCCTGATCGTCGACGGCTGGTACACGATCAAGCAGGACTACGCCGACCTCGAGCCCCGCATCAACGAACTGGCGGTGCGCGGCCTCTCGTTCGGCATCCACGTGATCATCGGCGCCACCCGCTGGTCGGAGATCAGGCCCGCACTGCGCGACGTGATCGGCAGCAAGTTCGAGCTGCGCCTCGGTGACCCGATGGAGTCCGAGGTCGGTTCCCGCAAGGCGCAGACGGTGCCGTCCCAGCCCGGCCGCGGCATCACGCCCGCCGGGCTGCACTTCCTGTCCGCGTTGCCCCGGATGGACGGCAGTTCGGACACGGAGACCCTTGCCTCGGCGACCAAGGAACTGGCAGAGGAGGTCTCGACGTTCTGGCCGGGGCAGCCGGCACCGCCCGTGCGGATGCTCCCGCCGGTGCTGCCCTCCGACCAGCTGCCGAAGCCCACGGGAGACGTGCGGATCGCCATCGGCCTGGACGAACAGAGGCTCGAGCCCGTCTGGCACGACTTCGAGCAGAACGCGCACATGCTGGTGTTCGGCGACAGCGAGACGGGCAAGACCAACATGCTGCGGACCGTGCTGCGGTCGATCATGGCGCACTACGGGCCGGACCAGGCGAAGATCCTTCTCGGCGACCCGAACCGGCAGCTCGACGTCGACGTTCCCGAGGACTACAGGGTGGGCTACGCCATCACCGGCGACACGCTGAAGGACCTGGTCGGCAAGGCCGCCGTCTCGATGTCCCGGCGCGTTCCCGGTGAGGACGTCAGCTCCGACCGCCTCCGGCGGCGCGACTGGTGGGAAGGGCCGCAGTTCTTCCTCGTCGTCGACGACTACGAGCTGTTCGGCATGGGCCTGGGTTCCCCGCTCGAGGCGCTGCTGCCCACGCTCGCCCAGGGTGTCTACATCGGAATGCACGTGATCATCGCGCGGAGCACCTCGGGTGCCATGCGGGCGCTCAGCGATCCGGTGATCCGGCGGATGTGGGAGCTGGGCACGCCGGGAATCGTCTTCTCCTACCCCAAGGAGGAAGGCAAGTTCCTCGGCGAGGCCATGCCCCGCAAGCTGGTGCCGGGCAGGGCGCAGCTCGTGAACCGCAAGGGCGTCAGGCTCGTGCAGACGGGATTCGCGTCCGTCCCCGCCACGTCCTCCGCCGGTGGTGGGGAATGGCGGTCGTGATCGTGATCGAGACGAACAAGAGCGGCATCAGAAGGAAGTTGTCATGACGAGTGCGCAGGCGGAGCTCTGCCGCATCACCGTGTTCGGCCCGGCCGGGCGCGCAGATCTCGCTGTGCCCGTCTCGATTCCCGTGGCAAGTCTTCTGCCGGTGTTGCTCAAGCACACGACAGATCCGAACGACCACGTCGTCGGGGGCGTCGAGATCACAGGAGAGCGGTCCTGGGTGATCCAGCGGCTGGGAGAACCCCCGCTCGACCCGGAAGGCACTCCGGAGAACCTGGAGTGGGTGGAGGGTGAGACGTTCTACCTCCGTCCGGCGGCGAACCCGTTGCCGGAGCTGGCGTTCGACGACATCTCCGACGGCATGGCGACCGCGTTGAGCAGGCAGAAGGACCGCTGGAAGCCCGAGTTCAACAGGTGGCTGTTCCTGATCCTGATCGTGGTGGCGACGGCTGTGATGGCCTCGCTCGCGATGCGGGCGGGCTCGACGCCGGCCGCGGCGCTCACGACCGCGGTCATCGGCGTGCTGCTGGCCGGTGCGTCGCTGCCGTTGTCCCGCAAGCTGGGGGATCAGCCGCTGGCACTCGCGCTCGCCGTGCCCGGTCTGGCGCATCTCGCACTCGCGGGCGCCGTCGCGGCGAACGGAACCGAGGCCGCGCTGGACCTCGACCCGAGCTCGGTCGCGCTGGGCGGGCTCACCCTGCTGGTCGCCGCGGCGACCTTGCTGGGCGCGGCGGTGTTGTGGGCGCGGCAGCTGCCGATGACGCCCTTGGCGGTGCTCATGGGCGCGGGGCTGGTGGCGTTCGTCGGAATGCGGACCTACCTCGGCATGGGGCTCGAGCCCGCGAGCGCCGCCGGGATCTACTCCGTGGCGGCACTGGCCGTGCTGGTGGCCGTGCCGACGCTGGTGATCCGGATGGCGAAGCTGCGCGGACCGCAACTGCCCCGCACGGCGGAGGAACTGCAGACCGACATCGACCCGCTCGAGGCGGAGCAGATCATCGAGCGCACCAGGAACGCCGACCGGTACCTGACCACGTTCATGGTCACCGCGGCGCTCGTCTTCACGTTCAGCTACCCGGTGCTCTACGGGGAACCGGGGTGGGCACCGACGACGCTCGCGGTGCTGATCACGCTCTCCGTGCTCGTCCGCTCGGGCGGATTCCTCAACGCCTGGCAGCGGATCGCTCTCGTCGCCGCCGGTGTCGCGGGCTGCGTCGAGCTGCTGTCCGCCATCGGCGAGTCGCTGACGCTCGGGTGGCTCCTGGTCGTGCTCGGAGTCGCGGCGGCCGCGCTGATCGCATTCGTGCTCGCCGTGCTGCGTCCGCCGACCCGGCGGCTGGTACCGATCTGGGTGCAGCGGGCGCAGTGGCTCGAGTCGCTCGTGGCGGCGGCCACCGTCCCGGTGCTGCTCCAGGTCCTGGGCGTGTACGAGTGGGCACGCGGATTGGCCGGGTGAGCAGGTGCAGACGCAGAAGGACCACGTGCACGCCTACCAGTTCCTGATGCAGCGCATGACGACCGCGCTGACGGTCGGTGATCCGTCCAACATGGACCCACCGACCCGGCGTGGGCGGGCGGGACTGATCACCGGTGCCTTCCTCGCCGTCCTCATCGTGATCGGGTTCGGCGTCTACGGCCTGATCGTGCCCGGCGGTAGCACGGCGTGGAAGAAGAAGGGCGCCATCCTCGTCGAGAAGGAGTCCGGCACCCGGTACGTGTTCCTGGACAACATGCTCGTGTCGACGCCGAACCTGGCGTCCGCCATGTTGATCCAGGGCAACGGCAACCGCGTCGAGGTCATCTCGCGGAAGTCGCTGGAAGGCCTGGCGCGTGGCCCGCGGATGGGGATCCAGGGCGCACCGGACTCCGTGCCGAGCACCAAGGAGATCCTGCCGCCGTCGTGGTTGCTGTGTCCGACGACCCCTGTCGAGGGCGGCCGGCCGGGCCTCGTCGCGAACCTCGTGCCGGACGAGAAGAACGAGCCGCTCCCGGACGACCGGTACGCGCCGGTCCAGTCGGCCGACGGCAAGCTCTTCCTGGTCTGGAAGGGCGTCAAGTACCAGGTTCCGGACGACAAGGCGCTCGTGGTCTTCGGGTTGACGGCGACGAGGGCACCACGTGTGCCTGCCGCATGGCTCGACCTCGTGCCGGACGGCCCGGCGCTCACACCGGCTCCCGTTCCGAAGGCGGGTGCTCCCGGTCTGACCGTCGCGGGTGAGACGCGGCGGATCGGAGACCTGTTCACCCACGATCCCGGCAACGGGACCGAGCAGCGCTACGTCCTGCTGGACAAGGGACTCGCGCCGCTCTCCGCGACCGAGTTCGAGCTGATGAAGGCCCTGCCCGGCAGAACGCCGGTCGAGATCGACGCGCAGTCGATCCTCACCGCGCCGTTCTCCCCCGACCAGTCGATGCTCACCCGGTTGCCCGACATCGCGGGCAAGAAGCCGCTGGACGGCACCAAGGGCCACCCGTGCCTGCGTCAGGAGGGCAGGGGCAACGAGGTCGTCAGCCGGGTGGTGACCGTGCCCGGCGCCGACAGGTGGTCCGCCGGCGTGCGGGTTCCCCCCAGCCGCGGGCTCCTCGTGGCGAAGATGCCGATCCCAGAAGGGCAGAAGACCCCGGAGCGCTACCTGATCACCGATCGAGGGAAGCGCTACCCGGTTCCCGACGACGACTCGATCCAGGCACTCGGCCTGGGCGGTGTGCAGCCTGTTCCGATGCCCACCGAAGTGCTTTCCACGATCCCGGCGGGCCCTGTTCTGTCTCGCAGCGCTGTGGTCGTCGAGCAGGGAGGATGACGGCGATGGCGATCATGACCCGTGACCGGGAGGCCGGTGGCGAGTTCGGCCTGGCCAAGCACACCATCGGCAACGCCCTCGTGGTGTACCCGGTGGGCAACATGACCAAGGCGGCGCAGGACCTGGCGCTCAACGTCGCGCACGACACCGAGAACGACCTCGTCGTGGTCGATCTGCCCGCGAGCTCACCGATCTCGTGGTGGGAGTCGGTCGCACAGGTGCTGCCGAAGCGCCGGCGCGGAGTGCGCCTGGTGATCGGCGGGCGTTCGCGGGAGACCACGGCTCTCGCCGGCCATTGGATGGCGGAACGCCTCAAGCGCACCGTGCTCGTCCCGGACGGTCCGGTGCTGCGCGGTGCGGGAGGCTCGCTGTTCGTCCACTCAGGACCGAACAGCGGGTGGGTGCGCTGCACCCCGGGAAAGCCGCCGAAGTTCGAGGCGAAGAGGTTTCCGCGTCCGGTCTGGGACGCGGACCTGGTGGCGGAGAACTTCCCGACCAGCGCGCGCGGGATCGCCGAGCCGATGCCCAGCGGCGTCTGGATCCGGCCGATGGGTGACGACCCCCAGCTGCGGGCCAACCGGCAGCGCCTGATCGAGGTGGTGCCGTGTCAGCCGGAGTACCTCAGCGTGGTGCTCGGCAGCCCGGGCGGCGTCCCGCTCAGCCAGGACGACATCGCTCTGCTGTGGCGTCAGCTGCCCGACGGCCTGCGCGAGCGCGTGCGGTTCATCCAGTACGGGCCGATGTCCGTGCCGAGGAGCCAGCTCGGGCAGACGATCGCCGACGCTCTCGGCCACGAAGTCGTCTTCTACGCGGGCATGCCGATCGGTCCCGCCGTCGCACCGGAGATCTTCACCGTGCGCCAGGACGGCAGCCTCGGCTGGCACGCCTACGCCAGGGAGATCAAGTACCAGCCGCGGTTCTCGCACGTCGAGCCGCCCAGGGTGCCCACCGTGGTGACGCACCGCGCACCGGTTCCCGGGGGTGTGCAGGTCGCGCCCGGCGTCTACCACTACTCGGTCGATGCCGTCGTGGAGGTCGTCCAGTCGGGGCTCCTCGTACGTCCGCCGGCGGCGACGGCGGGCGTCGACGCCATCAGGCTGATCCCGGCCGACCCGGAGACCCACAACTTGATGTACGAGGCGGAGAACGACGCCGACCTCGCCCGCATGGAGTACCTCGCGGCAGACCTGTCCCAGAAGCTGGGCAACTCGGTGCGTCCGATGAGCCGCGTTCTCCACGCCCGTTCACTGCTGGACGCGCAGGCCCGGCCCACCGTCTCCCACGTCGCGCAAGGCGTGGCGGACACGGGAAGCTCAGCCGGGCTCTTCGCCTCCGACGCGCCGACGCCGGCCACCGTGCCGCCGCCGGCCGGGATGCCGGCGGCGGTCAGCGCCGTGGCCGCGCCCGCCGCTCAGCCCACCGTCGAGTACGCCGTTCCGCAGTGGAATCGTCTGGACGCTTCGGAAGGTCCCGTGGACGCCGGGCGACCGGCCGCTCCGAACGGGCCGCCGGGCGTCCTCCCCACCGGTCCGCCCCCTGTGGCACCGGATGCGCGATCTCCCCACGTGGTTCCACCGGTGATCGCGTCCGCCGCGGACGTGTTCGGCGATCCCGCGCCACTTCCCGGTGCCGGTGGAGCCGGTCCGGCCGCACCCCGGCCCGCGGTGGCTCCGCCTTCTGTTCAGCCGGGTCCGGTCGTGCCCGAGGCCGTCGGCCCGGCCGTGCCGGATGCACTGCGGCCCGCGGTGGCGCCGCCTTCTCTTCAACCGCGGCCGGTCGTGCCCGAGGCCACCGGCCCTGCCGAGGAGCGCGCCGCGGGGACGGGCAACGGGACCTCGTCCAGCGGAGAAGCGGAGATCGGCGACGTGGTCGAGCGCGTGGCCGAAATCGACGATCCCAGGTCCGCCGAGGTGCCCGAGGCCGCGCCCGCGATCGCCCGGCGACAGCCCGTCCCCTCACCGGAAGCGGCGGGTTTGCTGCCGGGGTCGGGTATCGAGGACGAGCGCGCCTGGTTGCGGCGCACGCTGGGCGCCGAGTACGGCGTGTTGTCGAACTCGGTCGCCCGGATCCTCTCCCAGCACCCCGGCTTCCAGGGAGCGCTGTCGAGCTCGTCCGCCGAGGTCCTCACCGACGCGGTCGCCGTGCAGCTCTTCCTGACCGACCGCGGCAAGGCGGTGGACAGCGCGCTGCGCACCGCGGCGGTCGGCCCGCACGTCCCGTTCGCGCGCTGTGTCGTGGCCGGCTTGAGCCGGTTGCCGTCCCACCGCGGGCCGGTGGTGTTCACCGCCTCACCCACGCCCGCCCAATGGGACCTCTACCGAGACCACAAGCTGTTCACCGAGTGGGGATTCCTGCACGCGCTCACCGGACCGCCCGCGGACGGTGACGGTGAGGTCGACGTGCTCGTGTGGTCGATGACCGCCCGCCGCACCAAGCTCCTCGAACCCGAGAACGGTGTGCAGGAGCGCGTGCTGTTCGTGCCGGGCACGAACTTCAAGGTGCTGGAGATGAGCGGGCCGCAGCCCGACGGCGGTCGTGGCCGGATCCTGCTGCGCGAGCTGACGGCGGTCGAGATCGACGCCGACGGCCGGGTAGACCCGAACCGGATCTCGCTCGATGAACTCGCGCTGAGCTCGTTGCACAGGCAGGTGGAGCGGTGGCGGAGCGGTACTCCGCCCATCCAGCTGAACGGCGCCTTCGCGGACCGTTTCGGCGCATTGCCCGGTTTGGCTTGAGGAGTGGTGGACCGATGAACCGACAGATGCTCGTCGTAGCGGGCGACCGGCCGGGCGCGTTCCCGTCCATCAGCGCCGCGCTCGGCAGCGCCCAGCCCGGCGCCATGATCTCCATCGCGCCCGGCCGGTACGAGGAGAACCTCGTCGTCAGCAAGCTCGTGACGCTCAGCGCCGAGAACGGTGGCGGCACCGTGGAGGTGGTCGCGAAGCAGGGAAGCGTCCTGGTCGCGAACGCGGAAGCCGTGCGGCTCAACGGTCTGGTGCTGCGCTGCGAGGACACGCAGCTCGCCGGAATCGACGTGGTCCGCGGAGAGGTCGCTTTCGACGACTGCGACCTCTCCTCCTCCTCGTGGGCGACGATCTACGCGCGCGGCACCGGCGCTGTCGCGTTGCGCGGCTGCAAGGTGAGGAACACGACGGGAGCGGGCATCGTCACGACGTCTCCTTCCCTCAGCACCGTCGAGGACACCCAGATCATCGACCCGGGTTCGTCCGCGGTGGTGGCGACGGAACGCGGGTCGTTGTCCCTGCGTCGCTGCGTGATCACCCGTCCGCAGGGCAACGGGCTGTGCGTCAACGGTGATGGCGTCGTCCAGGCAGAGCAGTGCGAGGTCACCGATGCGGCCAAACCCGCGGTCGTGGCCGAGCAGCAGGGAAGCCTGAAGGTCGTCCAGCTCACCGTGACCGGAAGCCGGAACGTCGACCTGTACCTGATGAGCAAGGGCAGGATCTCCATCACGGACTCGACGTTCACCGGCGCGGCCGTGCAGTCCGCGCACATCGCGGGGGCGGCGCAGCCGGTGTTCACCGGATGCTCGTTCACGGGTGTCGGTCACACCGCGATCCAGGTCAACGGCGGCTCCTCACCGACGTTCACCGACTGCCGGATCGGTGACTCGCCGGTCGGCATCGCGGTGGACGAGGCAAGCTCTCCCCGCTTCGACGGCATCGACCTCGACGGGATCGCTCAGGTCGCGGTGCACGTGGGCACGGAGTCCAAGCCGACGTTCTCCGGGCTGCGCATGGGATCGAGTTCGGGACGCGGTCTGGTGGTCGTCGGCAAGAGCGTGATCAGGCTGTCCGACGTCGTGCTGGACGTGGCGGGGGAGACGGCGCTGGACGCGTCCGGCGGATCCACTGTGGACGCCTCGGACGTGAGGGTCGAGTCGACCGCCGAGGCGGCGATCGTTCTCGGCGAAGGCGTTCGCGCCTCGCTGACGTCGTTCCTGGTGCGCGGTAGTGGGTTGCGCGCCTCGAACACCCAGCTCACCTTGCAGGACAGCGAGTTCGTGGGTGCTCGTGGGCACGGGATCGACCTGAAGTCCGGTACGGCGTCGACGTTGACGCGGTGCCGTGTGCTGTCGTCGAAGGGCACGGGCGTCAGTTTCTCGTCCGGTGCCGGCGGCACCCTGACCGAGTGCGAGGTGGTCGGCAGCGCGGAGGACGGGATCAGCCTGGACACGGCGGAGCCGGTGCTGCTCAGCCGTTGCGTGGTGCGGGAAAGCCGTGGTGTCGACGTGCGCCGCTTTGGCGAGGACCGCGTGACGATCGAGGAGGCCGCGTCAGCGAGGGCCGAACAGCGGCAGGTGTCGGTGGCGTCCGCCGTGGGCGCGCGAGCGGACCGGGAGGCTGCCGCTCCCACGTCCCTGCAGGCGACCGATCCGGACACCCCGCTGTCGGGGCCGTTGGCGGAGCTGGAGACCCTCGTCGGTCTGAACGGGGTGAAGCGCGAGGTCACCGCGTTGATCAACCTCATCAAGATGTCCCAGGTGCGCAAGCAGATGGGTTTGCCGATGCCTCCGATGTCGAGGCACCTCGTGTTCGCGGGGCCGCCCGGTACCGGTAAGACGACGGTCGCCAGGCTCTACGGCACGGTTCTGGCGGAACTGGGAGTGCTGGAGAAGGGCCACATGGTCGAGGTCGCGCGTGCGGACCTGGTCGGCCAGTACATCGGCTCCACCGCCATCAAGACCACCGAGGTGGTCACGAAGGCGATCGGCGGCGTGCTCTTCATCGACGAGGCCTACACCTTGTCCGCGCAGACGGGTGGTTCCGGACCGGACTTCGGTCAGGAGGCCATCGACGCGCTCATGAAGATCATGGAAGACCAGCGCGAGTCCATCGTCGTGATCGTCGCCGGCTACTCCGAGCTGATGGAGCAGTTCCTGGAGTCGAACCCCGGTCTCGCCTCCCGGTTCACCCGCACGATCGAATTCCCGAACTACAGCGTCGACGAGCTCGTCACGATCACGACCAACCTCTGCCGCAAGCACTACTACGAGCTGACCGAGGACGGTCTGCAGGCGCTCACCGAGTACTTCGAGCGCGTGCCGAAGAACGCGACCTTCGGCAACGGTCGTGTGGCGCGCAAGCTGTTCGAGGCGATGGTCAACAACCAGGCGTCCCGGCTGGCCATGGCGCCGCCGTCGAAAGACTCGGAGCTCAACCGCCTCACCGCGGCCGACCTCCAGTCCGAATTGGACCTGCTGCAGGCAGCCAAGTCGGACCCGACCGCGGTGCGAGACAGCGCGGTACTGGACCCTGCGAGCGCCGTGCAGGCCACTCTGGGGTGGAAGAGGTTCCACGAGTTCGCCGGTCAGGAACTGATCCGAGAAGCGGTGGGCACGAACCTGGTGCGGCTCGTGGGCGCCAAGCGCGAGGGCCAGGCCATCGGGCACGCGGCCAATGTCGTGATCGGCGGCAGACGTGGCGGCGGGCGCGGCGAGATCGCCCGGCTCTACGCACAATGCCTGTCCGAGTTGAACCTCGTGCGCACCGGGCACGTGCTCAGGGTGTCCATCGCCACCGATCTGCGTCCACAGTGGCCTGGCCAAGGGGAGCGCCTGATGCGCACCGCGCTGGACGATGCCGTGGGCGGCGTGCTGGTGCTGGACATGGACGGCGACTGGGACAACGACCAGGGGCTCGAGGTCGTCGAAACACTGGTGGCCGGCATGCACCGCGGCCAGACCGATCCCGTCGTGGTCATGATCGGCGAACACAAACGGCTCGTGTCGCTGTCCCGGCAGCTGCCCGCGCTCTCCGGCTGTTTCACCCAGATCTGGGACCTCGCGGAGTACAGCGTGCGAGAACTGGCCACCATCGCGGTGCGGGAACTGGTCCGGCACGGCCATGAGGTACCTGACGAGGTCCGCGAGGCCATCGCGGAGCGCCTGGCCGGGTCGGTCGACCGCGAGACCGTGTACGCGGCGCACCAGTTGGCCCGCAGGCTTGCCCGGACAGCGGCGTCACGCACCCTCGCGCTCGCCGATCTCCCGGCAAGCGTCGCTGGTGAGCCATCCAGTGCTCTGCGGGGGCAAGGGCTCGCTTCGGTCAGCTGACACGTCTGTCTGGGCGGAGGTGCGAAGAGGCAAGTGAGTGGTACCACCGGGCCCTGGGTCCGCTGCGTGCGTTGCGTCTGCGCCTCGTTTGGCTTGAGCTGCTGATTTACCGTCTATGTGGTGAGGAGTCTCGATGTCGTCCTCTCTTGAAGAACAGTTCGAGCAGACCCGTGAGGAGTTCCGGCGCAAGCGCGAGGATCTGCGCGATGTGCAGGCGAAGATGGCGGGCATCTCCGTGTCGGTAACGGCTCCGCGCAGGGTTGTCGAGGTCACCGTGGGGCGGAACGGTGACGTGACCGATGTGAGCTTTCCCAGCGGTGCGTACAAGAGCATGGTGCCGTCGGAGTTGGCGAAGGTCGTGCTCGAAACGGTCCGCAATGCCCAGGAGAAGGCTCGTGAGGAACTCGCGCAGCTGATGGAGCCGATGATGCCGGCGGGTTTCGCTGTGCGTGATCTGCTAGCGGGCAAGGCGGATCTGGACGCGATGTTGCCGGACGATGCGGGGCCCGGCATGTTCCTTCGACACGACAGGCTGAGGTAGTAGGGATGAGCGAATCATTCTGGGTCGACATCCCCAACCTCCGTCTGGCCGCGGCCAAGCTGGAGAACGAGGGCAACAAGATCCGTGACATTCTGTCGCGCCTTCGCGATGAAGGTGGGAGCCTGACCGATCCCGCGACGTTCGGTGTCGGGGACAACGCGGGTGACAAGTTCCACCCGAAATGGAAGGGCTATGTCGAGGACCTCGTCGACGGCGTGCGGGGGTGGGGTGACAGCGTGGTTGCCACCGCCGAGGGTGTGCGGGTGATGGCGGATATGTTCGAGAAGGCCGATGACAATGCGGAGGCGCGTGCGGCGGCCATTGAGCGTGCCATTGGCGCATTGGACATGCCCGACGCGCCGCCCGGCTTCTCTGGCAAGGCGAGCGGCGGCGATTCCCGGTCGTCGATCAATTCTTCCGACGCGGGTGGTAAGCGTTGATGTCGTGGTGGTGTGATTCGGCGGTGTGGAGTTAGTGGGATGATGGTTGCGGGGAGCCGGTCGGGGTTGGGGTCCTGGTCGGTTTTCTGCTGTGTGGGGGCCTGTCGGTGAGTATTACTCCGCCTCCTGAGCTGGACTGGTTTTTCATTCTTATCGCGGGGAGTAATTTTCCCAAGGGTGATGAGGATGTGGTTCGGCAGATCGCGGCTGCGTTGGATGGTGCTGCCGGGGAGTTGGCGGTGGCGGGTGATGCGCTG
>NZ_DATLEC010000059.1:0-58764 GCF_035525475.1 Lentzea sp.
ACCTGTTCGCGCCACTCCTCGGCGATGGCGTTCAGCGCGGGCCGCAGCTCCAGCGGCTCGGCGTCGACGGCTCGGGCCGCGCGGGCGGCGGCGAGGAGCTCGTCGAGTACCGCGGCCAGGCGTTCGGCCTGTTCGAGGGCCGCGCGGGCCTCCGCGGCGGTGTCGGGTTCCGGGTGCTCGGCCAGAGCTTCCAGCCGCAACTGGAGGGCCGTCAGGCGGCTGCGGAGCTGGTGGGACACGTCGCCGACCAGTTCGCGTTCGCGCTGGACCAGGCGGGCCAGAGCGGTCGCCGAGGTGTCGAGGGCGTCGGAGACGGCGTCCAGCTCGGAGATGTTGTAGCGCTGCTCGTCCTCGCGGAAGTCGCCGGCGCCCAGCCGGGACGCACGGGCGGCGACGTAGCCGAGGGGACGGGCGAGCGTTTGCGCCGTCACCAGCGCGACGACGGTGCCGGTGCCGACCGAGAGCGCGAGCAGGAGCAGCACCAGGCCTGTCACCTGGGCCTGGGTGGTGTGCATCGGGCCGGATGGGATCTCCAGCCGGACGGTGCCCTGCTGCGCGATCGGCAGCTCGACGGTCAGCGGGTCGGCGCCAGGAGAGGGACCGGTGGTACTGGTGCTGCCGCCGAAGATCACGGTGAGGCGGCCGTCGGTCGGGATGGCGATACTGACGGCCTCGATGTCCAGGGTCTGCCGGTTGGCGAGCTGGTCGTCGAGCCTCGTCGCGATGCTCTGGGCGCGTTCGGCGAGCGCGCCGCGGGCGTTGTCCTCGACGAGCGTCAACGCGGTGTAGCCCAGTGGCAGGCCGAGGACGAAGCCCGTGACGGCGACGGCGAGCAAGATCGCCCGCAGGATCCGGCGGCGCATCAGTCGGCGTTGAAGCGGAAACCGCGGCCGCGGACCGTCGCGATGCGCTTCTCGGCCGAATTCGGTGTGCCGTCACCGAGCTTCCTGCGCAGCCACGACATGTGCATGTCCAGCGTCTTGCTGCCCTTGAGGTCCGGGTCGTTCCAGACCTCGGACAGGATCTCGTCGCGGCTCACGACCTGGCCCGCGCGCTGGATGAGCACCTTGAGGAGCTCGAACTCCTTGTTCGCGAGCTGGATCTCGCCGCCGTCGACCGTGACGCGGCGGGCGGCCAGGTCGACCCGCACGCCGTTGACCTCCAGCGTGCCGGGCGCGCGGCGGCGGAGCAGGGCCCGGATGCGGGCCATCAGCTCGGCGAGCCGGAAGGGCTTCGCCACGTAGTCGTCGGCTCCCGCGTCGAGCCCGACCACGAAGTCGACCTCGTCGGCTCGGGCGGTGAGCATCAGCACCGGGATGCCCCTGCCGTTCTGCCGGAGCCTCCGGCACACCTCCAGTCCGTCCATGCCGGGCAGGCCGAGATCGAGGACCAGGAGGTCGATCCCCCCGACCATCGCGGCTTCGAAGGCACTCGGCCCGTCACTCACTACCTGCACCGAATAGCCCTCCCGCGTCAATGCGCGGGAGAGCGGTTCCGCGATGGCCGGATCGTCCTCGGCCAGCAACACCACGCTCACGGGGCCCAGCGTATTCGTGGAACGATCGCCGCGTGTCACGCCACGATGCTGATCTCGAACTCGCCCTCCGTCTCGCCGACGCCGCCGACGCCATCACCGCGACCCGATTCCGCGCTCATGACCTCGCCGTCGAGAGCAAGCCGGACCGCACGCCCGTCACCGATGCCGACGTGGCGGTGGAGGACGCGATCCGTTCGGTGCTGTCCTCTGAACGCCCGGACGACGTCATCATGGGCGAAGAGCGCGGCGGCACGCTGGACGCTGCACGCGTGTGGGTGCTCGACCCGATCGACGGCACCAAGAACTTCCTGCGCGGTGTACCCGTCTGGGCGACGCTGATCGCCCTCGTCGTCGACGGCGTGCCGGTCGTGGGGGTCGTGTCCGCGCCCGCGCTGGACCGTCGCTGGTGGGCCGCCGCCGGGGGCGGCGCGTACGCGTCCGATGCCGCGGGCGAGCGCGCGATCTCCGTGTCCGGCGTGCGCTCTCTCGAGGACGCGTACGTGTCGACGACCGACATCAAGACGTGGGTGGAGTACCACTCACGCGAGGCGTACCTGCGTCTGGTGGACGCGACCTGGGAGAGCCGCGCGTTCGGCGACTTCTACCAGCACTGCCTGGTCGCCGAGGGCGCCATCGACCTGGCACCGGAGTGCGTGGCGAACCCGTGGGACATCGCCCCGTTCCAGGTGCTGGTGACCGAGGCGGGTGGCCGTTTCACCTCGCTGGACGGCGAGGAGCGCTACGACGGCGGCAGCGTGCTGACGTCGAACGGCCACCTGCACGAGGCAGCGCTCAAGCTGTTGGCACGGTGAGGGTTCCGCGCGCGACCTGGGCCCAGGCGAGCCGGCCGAAGAGGTAGTGGCACGCCACGCCCTCGTCGTCGAACCGGGCCCAGTCGTAGCGGTTGCCCTGCTCCTGCCAGAACACCTCGTGCCCCGTCTCGTCGGTGAGGAGGCACCAGCGGCCCTCCGCCTCCTCACCGATGCTGACGACGTCGTCCGGCACGCCGATCCTGGCCAGCCACTCCGGCAGCGACTCGACGTTCATGCGGTGATCTCCGTGAGGTAGCCGAGCGCGACGAGGTCGGCGACCGGGTAGGTGGTGCGGTAGCGACCACCTCCACCGGGCTGGCCGAACCACGGCGCGCTGATCGTGCGGTGGACGGGCAGGTCCTTGGTGACGCGGTAACGCCGGTAGCCGCTCTCCACCGCCTGCGGCGGCAGCGAGCGCTGGGCGAAGGGCGTGCCGATCGAGCTCAGGACGCGTCCCTCCGGCGTGCCGAACCTGTCGAGCTCGGCGCCCGCTTCGAGGACCTCGGGCTGGCTGTCCTCGTAGCCGCCCTCGCGTTCGACGGGCCAGCGCGGCGTGCCGTCCTCGTGCTGGAACAGGCTCTCCCAGTCGCGTTCGTGCATGCCCGCGAGCGGGTCGTAGCCCTCCAGCAGCTCCTGCACGACCGGGTGATCTCCGCCCAGACCGCCGGACTGCTCCGACGGCCGCGGGTCCGTCGTGTCGACGAGGTCGGCCCTCGGGTGGTCGTTCGGGGCGAACCTCGGCGTGACCTGCTCCTCGGCCTGCGCCGGGGGCGGGAGCTGGCGGGCAGGCCTCGGCGCGAGCCGGGGAGCTTGGCCCGCGGACAGGAAGATGGCCATGAACCAGCTGCCGGCCGCCACCGCCGTGTAGGTGTGGCGGACGACCTCCCCGGCGAGACCGGGGTCGACCAGCGCGAGGTTCTCGCGGTTGTCGAGGCGGTCGGTGAGAGAACCCGAGATCGCGTGACCGCCGAGGTCGACGGTCGCCAGCGGCCCCGACGCACCCGTGTCGACGACGGGCTGGACCGGCGCGCCTCCGGGGGCGGGGGCGTAGGTGTCCCCTTCGCCGAGCTCGGCGTCGTTGAGCAGCGCGTCCTTGGCCGGGTCCTTGACGAGGGCTTCCTTGCCGACCGGCGCCTGGTGTCCCTGACCTGCCGCCTGGGTGCCACCGGTCTGGCCGGAAGCCTGGTTCTGGGCGGAGACCTGGCTGCCGGACTGACCCGGCTGCACTCCCGCCGCCTGCCCGGCCGACGACACCGCACCCGGCGCGCCCGCCTTGCCGGCAGCGACCTGCCCGGCGGACTTGGCCTCACCGGCCTTGCCTTCACCGGCCTTCACCTCACCGGCCTTGGCCTCACCGGCCTTGACCTCGGCGGCTTTCGCGTCCGCGGCCTTGGCGGCCTGCTGGGCGGCCTGTCCCTGCTGAGCGGCCTGGCCGGGCGCCTGAGCACCACTCTGCTGAGCGACAGCGGCACCGACCTGGGCGGGAACCGCGGCCGGAGCACCACCGGTGACACCGCCAACGGCACCGACAGCCCCACCGACCGGTCCGCCGGCGGGAGCACTGCCCATCGCCGGTCCGGCAGGAGCAGCAGGCGCGGCGGGTGCGGCCTGAGCAGCAGCCGCAGGCGCACCGTGCACCTCTCCCCCGCGCACCAGCGGCTGATCGAGCACCGCGGCGGCCGAGGCCTGGGTCGTGCCCTCGGCGATCGGCCCGAGATGCCCCTGAACGCTGGGGATGACTTCCGCCACCGGAGCGGTGACGTGCCCGACGGCCTGGGCAACGCCCGGCGGCACCTGCGGCCCACCGTCGCCGCGACCAGGCCCGGGTCCCTGCCCGTGACCCTGTCCCGGCCCCTGCCCAGGCCCGTCACCACGACCATGCCCGTCACCGGGCCCGTCGAACACCGGAGCCGTGGCCTCCCGGCCACCGGGCACCGCGTCGACCACCGGCTGGACAACGGCGGCGGCGGGCGCCGTGACAGGCGCCGCGGCATCGAGAACAGGAGCGACGGCATCCGTCACCACGCCGACGACGGGCGCGACCGGAGCCGTGACGGCACCGAGAACAGGAGCCACCGGAGCGGTGACCGCGCCGACGACGGGGGCGACCCCCTCGGTCACCGGGGCGACCACGGCGGCAACGGGTTCGACGACGGGCGCGACGACCTGGGCCACCGGCGCCACAACGCCACCGACGACGTCCGTGACGGGCGACAACAACCCGCCCAGACCACCACCGCCCGCACCGCCGGGCCCGTGGGCGCCGGGCGCGGTGTTGACGGGCTGCGAGCCGTGCGTCATGTCCACACCGCTGTCGATGCGGATCGCCGAGGACAGCGTGTTCTGCAGGTTCGCGACGTTGGCCGCGGCACCCTTCGTCAACGTGTCGAGGCCCAGCAAAGCGTTGGGGTTGCCGGCCTTCGCGGAGGTGTTCGCGGCATCGGTGTTCTTGGCCAGCGTCACCAGCTCGCGGACGATCTCGACCTTCGCGGCACCGACCTGCTTGGCGGCGTGGTCCAACCGGTCAGCGGCGGCATGGCACCCACGAGCCGCACGCTGCAACTCGCCATCAGGCGCGACAACCTTCGCCCACCGCCCACGAGCGGCGTCACCGGTAGCGCCCTTGACCCCGTCGAGCGCACGGCCGGCGGCACCGTCGGACGACGTGCCCAGCCCTTTGATCTTGTCGCCGGCCTCGCGCCAGGCGGCAGCGCTGGACCGCATGGCGTCCTCGTCGGCCTTGGGCCACGTGACGCCGGCCTTGGCCGCGACGGCGGCGAGTTCGGCGGGAAGCTCGATGCCCATGTCAGCCTTCCAGCCTTCTCATCGCCGAGGCGTTGCTCTGCTCGACGTGCCGGTACGTCTCCGCGGTGGCGGCGAGCTTGTCCCCGACGTCACCCAACGTCGTGGCAAGTGCCGCCAACGCCCCGGCCGCATCGCCGGAAGGCTTCTCGTGCGAAGCGGCGAAGCTCTGCCCGACAGCGTCATCACCCCAGCAGGCACCGAACGCGGCCAGCGCCCGCTCGAGCGACCCCTTGATCTCGGTGGCCTGCCCGGCAAAGCCCTTCAACTCGCGCGCCCCGGCGTCCAACCGCTCGAGGTCGGCCTCATACCCGGTCATCGCACCCTCCTGTCGATGAGCTCGGAGTCGAGCCAGCTCTCCCGCTGCTCGTTGTCCTCGTCGTCGTCAACGCGACGACGAGCAGGCTGCTGAGCCGGCTGGGGCTCGTACTCGTCGGGCTTCAGGTCAGCAGTACCGGCCACCACCGCCGCAGGATCGGTAGCGGCAGGCAACACGGCACTCAACGTCCGATAGGTGTCCTCGGCAGCAAGAGCACCAGCCGCCTCGACAGTCCGCACGATCAACTCGGCCAGCTGCTCAGGACGATGCCGCCGGTAAGCGAGCTCAGAGAGCTCGAGCGCGACCAGCTTCCCACCGCCCCCGACAACAGCGGTGACGGTCCCGTCCGGACTGGAAGCCCGCCCGGACACAGCAGCGAGCTCCCGCTGAACCGACACCAACTGCTCGCGGCTGCGCCGGTAGTCGGCAAGCAGCTCCTCGACCTGCGCACGGTGGTCGTCCACCGAGTCCCCCTAACACGCATAGCCCGGGCCTCGGGCTCTAGGACGCCGTTGCCCGTAGATCGGTTCCAGCAGGATTCAGTTACTAGGATCCACCGCATGATCGCCTTCGAGGATCTACCAGCAGGCCGAATCATCCCGCTGGGCGAGGTGGTAGTCGACCGGGAGGACATGCTGGACTTCGCGAAGAAGTTCGACCCCCAGCCCTTCCACCTGGACGAGGAGGCGGGCAGGAACTCGATTTTCGGCGGTTTGTCCGCGTCGGGCTGGTACACGGCCTCCCTCTGGATGCGCCGCTGGGTGGACGAGGTCCTGGCGGACTCCACCTCCCAGGGCTCACCGGGAGGCCGGGAACTCTCCTGGCTGGCCCCGGTCTACGCAGGCGACAGGCTGACCTTCGAAGCAGAGGTGCTGAGCGCCCGCCTGTCGAAGAAGCGCCCAGAACTGGGCCTGGTGGAGTTCGAGGGAAGAGCGAAACGAGGCGACACCGTGGTCTACCGCTTCATAGCGACAGGCATGTTCACGACACGAGGCTGACGCGAGCCTTCGGAGCGCAACTCCAGCGGTCGGTCTCCAGGGGAACGCTACTTGCTCAACGCCTGAACAACCCGAGAAGGCGAAGGCCGCCCCAACCGCTCAGCCATCCACACGGAAGCAGACACGAGCAGGTCAAGATCAACCCCAGTCTCGACCCCCAACCCGTCCAGCATCCAAACAAGATCCTCAGTAGCGAGATTGCCAGTAGCGGACTCCGCATAGGGGCACCCACCAAGCCCACCGGCAGAAGAGTCCACAGTGGTGACCCCACACCGCAAAGCCGCCAGGGTGTTGGACAAAGCCTGCCCGTACGTGTCATGAAAATGCACAGCCAACGAGGAAACGTCCCGAAAGCCGCCCACCAAGGCCTCAACCTGCCCAGGCGTGGCAACACCAATGGTGTCGCCAAGAGAAACCTGCGAACAGCCCATCTCGAGCAACCGCTCCCCCACGGCCACGACCTGAGACGGCGAAACGGGCCCTTCCCAAGGATCCCCGAAACACATGGACACGTACCCGCGCACGGACAACCCGGCCTCAAGAGCCCGAGCGACGGTAGGAGCGAACATCTCGAACTGGGACTCCAACGTCCGATTCAGGTTCCGGGAAGCAAAAGTCTCAGTGGCGGAAGCAAAGATCGCGATGTGCGAAACCCCGGCCTCGAGCGCCCGGTCCAACCCGCGCTCGTTGGGCACCAGCACGGGATAGACGACCCCAGGCCGCCGCTCGAGCCCAGCCAGCAGCTCAGCGGCATCAGCCAACTGAGGCACCCACTTGGGATGCACGAACGACGTGGCCTCCAAAACGGACAGCCCCGCGTCAGCCAGCCGAGACAGGAACTCCAGCTTCACAGAGACCGGCACCACGACGGACTCGTTCTGCAACCCGTCCCGAGCCCCGACCTCCCAGATCGTCACCCGCGACGGCAACGACCCGGACGGAACGACATCAGGCAGCCCGACCGAACGCGCACCCATCAGGCACCCTGCGGGTGGAAGTCGTCGGAGGGGTTGTCATTGACCTCTCGGTACAACATCGTGTGCACCTTCTCCACGGACGGGACGTCGTCGACCACGAGCCGCTCGTTCGACGCGGACTCGATGGTGAGGGTGCCGCAGCCCAGCACCCTGTCCATCAAAGAGTGCTCGAACAGCACGCTGTTGACACGCGACAAAGGTATGTCGAGGCCTGTGCGCTTGAACACGCCCTCGCGGTACATCACCCGCTCCGACGTGATGGTGAAGTGCGTGGTGCGCCACCGGGCCAACGGCGCGACGGTGAGCCACAAGATCAGCACGACCCCGATGACCGCCAGTGCGATCAGCGCGGCGGAGGCCCACGACTGGTCCGCGACGAGCCCCGCCAGGTAGGTGCCGAGCGCCACCACCACCAGCAGCCAGAACACCGGGAAGAACAGCATCTTCCAGTGGGGGTGCTTGTGGATCACGACGTGCTCGCCCGAGCTCAGCAGGTCGTCGGGATAGGCCATGGGCCAACCCTAATCACGCCTGGCGCAAATGCACCACGTCACCAGCGGACACGCCGTGCTCCACGCCGTCGGCGCCGCGCACCACCAGTGTCCCATCGGCCTCGACGCGCTGCGCCACCCCTTCCAGCTGGGCACCACCCGAGAGTTCCACGCGCACACGCGAACCGACGGTCGCCGAGTGCTCCAGGTACTCCTCCAGCAGGCCGGACTCGACGGCGTCGCCGCCGTTCTTGCGCCACACGCCCTCCAGCCCTGCCAGCTCGACCAGCAGCCGGAACGCGAGCTCCTCGCGGTCCAGCTCGGACGCGCCCGCGTCCTCCAGCGACGTCGGCGCGAGACCGCCCGGCGCCGGTTGGACGTCCGCCGGCAGCTTCGCCACGTTCAGGCCGATCCCCACCACGACGTCACCGGAAGCGGTGATCTCGGCCAGGATCCCGGCGCCCTTGCCGGCACCGGCGCCGAGCAGCAGGTCGTTGGGCCACTTCAACGACGCCTCGACACCGGCGGAGTGGGCGACGCGCACCAGCGCCAGCCCGGCGATGAGGTTGAGCCACGGCAACCGGGCGGGTGACACCCCGGCGGGACGGAACAGCACGCTCACGTAGAGCCCACCGACCGGCGACGACCAGCCGCGACCGCGACGGCCCTGCCCCGCGGTCTGCTCCAGCGCGATCAGCACGGTGCGGTCGGCGGCACCGGTGGCCGCGGCGAGGTCCGCGTTCGTGGACGGCGTGGACTCCACGACGTCGAGAGCGGCGTACGGACCGTTGGGGGCGACGAGCCGGGAGCGCAGCGCGTCGGCGTCGAGTGCGGTAGCCATCGCGCCAGGTTAGGGGAACCGAAGAGGGTACGTGCGATCGAAGACCACCAACAGGTCGCCGTGACCTGGACAACTGCACGGAGCAGTTCAGCAATGGTCTCGTTAGGCTGCGAGCCCATGAGCAGTGCGACCGAGCCGATCGGGAACGTCCCCGCGGACGCCCCGGACGTCCACACCACCGCGGGCAAGCTCGTTGACCTCTACCGGCGCAACGACGAGGCGGTTCACGCCGGGTCGGAACGCGCTGTCGAGAAGCAGCACGCGAAGGGCAAGAAGACCGCCCGCGAGCGCATCGACCTCCTGCTCGACCCCGGCTCGTTCGTCGAGCTGGACGAGCTGGCGCGGCACCGCTCGACGAACTTCGGCCAGGAGCGCAACCGCCCGTACGGCGACGGCGTGGTGACCGGGTACGGCACCGTCGACGGCCGTCCGGTGTGCGTGTTCTCGCAGGACGTCACGGTCTTCGGCGGCTCGCTCGGCGAGGTCTACGGCGAGAAGATCGTCAAGGTCATGGACATGGCCATCAAGACCGGCCGCCCGATCATCGGCATCAACGAGGGCGGCGGCGCGCGCATCCAGGAGGGCGTCGTCTCGCTCGGCCTCTACGGCGAGATCTTCTCCCGCAACGTCAAGGCCTCCGGCGTGATCCCGCAGATCTCGCTGATCATGGGCTCCAACGCGGGCGGGCACGTCTACTCCCCCGCGCTGACCGACTTCGTCGTGATGGTCGACCAGACCTCCCACATGTTCATCACCGGCCCCGACGTGATCAAGACCGTCACCGGCGAGGACGTGACGTTCGAGGAGCTCGGTGGCGGTCGCACGCACAACACCAAGTCCGGCGTCGCGCACTACCTCGGCGACGACGAGGAAGACGCGATCGCGTACGTCAAGGAGCTGCTGAGCTACCTCCCGTCGAACAACCTCTCCGACGCCCCCGCGTTCGAGGGCACGCTCGCCGGGGGCTCGATCTCCGACACGATCACCGACTCCGACCGCGAGCTCGACACGCTGATCCCGGACTCCGCGAACCAGCCGTACGACATGCACGAGGTCATCAACCGCGTGCTCGACGACGGCGACTTCCTGGAGGTCCACCCGCTGTTCGCGCCGAACATCCTCGTCGGCTTCGGCCGCGTGGACGGCCAGAGCGTCGGCGTCGTCGCGAACCAGCCCACGCAGTTCGCCGGCTGCCTCGACATCGACGCCTCCGAGAAGGCGGCGCGGTTCGTGCGGACCTGCGACGCGTTCAACATCCCGGTGCTGACCTTCGTGGACGTGCCCGGCTTCCTGCCCGGCACCGACCAGGAGTGGAACGGCATCATCCGCCGCGGCGCCAAGCTGATCTACGCCTACGCCGAGGCCACGGTCCCCCTCGTCACCGTCATCACCCGCAAGGCGTACGGCGGCGCGTACGACGTGATGGGCTCCAAGCACCTCGGCGCCGACATCAACCTCGCGTGGCCGACCGCGCAGATCGCCGTGATGGGCGCTTCGGGCGCGGCGAACATCGTGCACCGCAAGACGCTCGCGGCCGCCGCGCAGAACGGTGAGGACGTCGACGCCCTGCGCGCGCAGCTGCAGCAGGAGTACGAGGACACGCTGTGCAACCCGTACGTCGCCGCTGAGCGCGGGTACGTCGACTCGGTGATCCCGCCGTCGTACACCCGCGGGTACGTGGCGCGGGCGTTGTCGATGCTCCGGGACAAGCGCGAGACGCTGCCGCCCAAGAAGCACGGGAACATCCCGCTGTGACCGCGCCCGAGGAGGACAAGCCGCTCCTGCAGGTCGTCAAGGGCACGCCGGACGACTACGAGCTGGCGGCGCTGACCGCGGTCGTCGCCGGGCTGGCGTCGGCCTCGCAGCCCGCCGAGGACAAGCCCGCGCGACGCTCGGAGTGGGCGAACCACGCCCGCCGGACGCGCAGGCCGCTCCAGCACGGGCCGGGCGCGTGGCGCGCCTCCGGTTTCCCGAGCTAGGAAGCACGGCCTCTCGCACTCAGCGAGAGGCCGTCTTCGACGCCATCAGCACTCCACCCGGCGACTGGTCACGTTGAGACCGACGGCGACCTCGCGGCAGCGGGTCTCGCCGTCGACCTCCAGCTTGAGGGTCCAAAAAGCGCTGCCGTAGGCGGTGGTCCGCCGCAGCACCTGCACGTCCTCGTGGTCGATCGGCAGGTTGGAGCGCACCGCGGGCACGACCTGGGTGAGGAGTGCGTTCTCCGCCCGATCGGCGGTGTCGGCGAACGGCCAGATGGGCACCCCGTAGCCGATCGGGTCACTCGCGAGCACGCTTCCAACGCCCCACGATCCAATGAGACCGCCGAGCACGACGAGCAGTGCCGCGATCCGTCTGCGCTTGCCTTCGCGATCGGAGCCGCGTTCGGTGAGGACAAGCACCCAGCGCTTCACTTGAACGAGAGTGCCGACCGGAGAGGTGATCGCGCATCAGTAGTACTACTCGGACGGACCGCGAGAACTGGCGGACCGTTTACGCGCTGTGCATCGGCTTCTTCATGACGCTGCTGGACACGACCATCGTCAACGTCGCGCTGCCGTCGATGATCACCGATCTGAACGCCTCGCTGAACGACGTCATCTGGGTCGTCAGCGCCTACCTGCTCGCGTTCGCGGTGCCGTTGCTGCTGACCGGACGGCTCGGCGACCGGTACGGGCCGAAGCGGCTCTACGGCATCGGGCTCGTGCTGTTCCTCCTCGCGTCGCTGGCCTGCGGTCTGTCGGCCAGCGCGGAGGCGCTGATCGCGGCCCGCGTCTTCCAGGGCCTGGGCGCCGCGGCCATGACGCCGCAGACGATGGCGTTCATCACCCGCCTGTTCCCGCCGGCCAAGCGGGGCGCCGCGCTGGGCATGTGGGGGTCGGTCGCCGGGCTCGCGACGGTCTCCGGTCCGCTGCTCGGCGGGGTGCTGGTCACGCACCTGGGCTGGGAGTGGATCTTCTTCGTGAACCTCCCGATCGGCGTGCTCGCGCTGACGCTGCTGTTCCTGTGGGTCCCCGACCTGCGGCCGAACCGCGCGCCGAGGTTCGACGTGCTCGGCGTCGTGCTGTGCTGCCTGGGCCTCGGGCTGCTCGTGTTCGGCATCCAGAACGGCGAGCACTACCACTGGGGCCGGGTGGCGGGGCCGATCACGGTCGGCGAGATCATCGCGGCCGGGGTGCTGTTCCTCGTGCTGTTCCTGCTCTGGCAGGCCTCCGCGCGCAACCCCGAGCCGCTGATGCCGTTGCGGATCTTCCGCAACCGCAACTTCTCCCTCGGCAACGTCGCGAACATGTCCATCGGCATCACGGTGACCGGTGTGTTCGTGCCGCTGGCGCTGTTCCTGCAGACCGTGCCGAAGCTGTCGCCGCTGATGACGGGCCTGGTCACGGCACCGGCGTCGCTGATGTCCGGGGTCGTGGCGATCTTCGCGGGGCGGCTGTCGAACCGGGCGGACGCCAAGTTCCTGCCGATCACCGGCTTCGTCCTGATGGCGGCGGGCATCCTCGCGATGACGTTCCTGCTCGGCGACGGGTCGCAGTGGGTGCTGCTGCCGTCGATGGTCGCCCTGGGCATCGGCATGGGGCTCGTGTTCTCGCCGCTGACGAACATCTCGACGCGATCGCTCGACCGGTCGCTGCTGGGCGCGGGGTCCGGCATCTACAACACCTCGCGCCAGTTCGGGAACGTGCTGGGCAGCGCGGCCACGGGAGCCGTGCTGCAGATCGTGCTGGCGTCGACGGGGGACTTCACCTCGGCCGTGCGGGCGGCGTTCTACCTGCTGCTCGCGGTGCTGGTGGTCGGCTTCGCCGCCGCGCTCGCCTTTCGCCAGGTCGCCGCTCCGGGCGGCGTGAAAGACTCCGAGCGTGCGTCTGATCCTGGCCTCCCAGTCTCCCGCCCGTCTTAGCGTCCTGCGCGCCGCGGGCATCGAGCCCGTCGTCCGCGTCTCCGGTGTCGACGAGGACGCGCTCGTCGCGTCGCTCGAGAACCCCACGCCGGAGGAGACCGTCGTCGCGCTGTCGGCGGCCAAGGCGGAGGCGGTCGAGCACGACGACGAGTGCGTCGTCATCGGCTGCGACTCGATGCTGCTGTTCGAGGGCGAGCTCGTGGGCAAGCCCGGCACGGCCGAGGTCGCGCGGGAGCGGTGGCGCAGGGTCGCGGGCAAGAGCGGCGTGCTGATCACCGGCCACACCGTGCTGAAGGTGTCCGGCGGGATCGTCGTGGACCGCGCGTCGGCCGCCGAGTCGACGACCGTGCGGTTCGGCACGCCGTCGGACGAGGAGCTGGAGGCCTACATCGCGACCGGTGAGCCGCTGCACGTCGCCGGCGGCTTCACGATCGACGGCCGCGGCGGCTGGTTCATCGACGGCATCGACGGCGACCACACCTCCGTCATCGGCATCAGCCTGCCCCTCACCCGCCGGCTGCTCGGCCAGGTGGGTGTCGTGGTGTCCACACTCTGGTAGACGCTGGTCACAGTTCGCCTGATCAGGGAAGACTGCTCTCACCGCGAGCGTTGGGGGCTAGTGGTGAACGAGTACTTGACGCGTCGCAGGCACATCGACCTGGCACGCAGGACGAGCACGGGCTGTCGGAGCTAACCGCTCCGCCGGCCCCTTCCGCTCACCCCTGTGCAGGAGATCCCCTGTGTCCATCGTCCAGACGTACCGCAAGCCGAAGGTCTTCGGCTTCACAGTTCTCGGCGCGCTCGTCCTCGGCGCGCTCGCCGGCTGGCTCGGCAAGGGCACGTGGCTCGCGCCCGTGCTCGCCAAGATCGGTTCCACGTTCACGGCGCTGCTGCAGCTCACCGTGATCCCGCTGGTGTTCACGGCCATCGTCGTGGGCATCGCGTCGCTGCGGAACCTCGGCGGCGGCCGCACCGCCGCCCGGCTCGGCGGCAAGACGTTCCTGTGGTTCGCCATCACGTCGTTCATCGCGGTGCTGATCGGCATCGCGGTCGCCTCGGTCTTCCGGCTCGGCCAGGGCGTGCGGATCGAGCCCGCCGCCGGTGCCGTCGACAAGCTCGCCAAGCGCGCGTCCGGCTCGTGGCAGGCACTGCTCGACAACCTGGTGCCCACCAACATCTTCAGCGCCTTCACCGAGGGCGACGTGCTGCAGGTCGTGTTCATCGCCGTGCTGGTCGGCTTCGCCGCCTACGCGCTGGGTGACAAGGCCGCGCCCTTCACGAACCTGGTCCGGTCGTTCTTCGACATCATCCAGAAGGTCGTCGGCTGGATCATCCTGCTCGCGCCGATCGGCATCTTCGGCCTCATCGGCAACGCGGTGGCGTCCTACGGCAACTCGTTCGTGAAGCCGCTGTTCTCGCTGATCCTCGCCGTGTACCTCGGCGCGGCGCTGGTGCTGTTCGTCGTCTACCCGGTCCTGCTGAGGTTCGTCGGCAAGACCTCGCCGGTCGAGTTCTTCCGCAAGGCGGGCACCGCGCTGCAGTTCGCGTTCGTGTCCCGCTCGTCCGGTGCCACGCTCCCGTTGTCCCGCAAGGCCGCCACCGACCTCGGCGTCCCGCAGGAGTACGCGAACTTCGCCGTGCCGCTGGGCACGACGACCAAGATGGACGGCTGCGCCGCGGTCTACCCGGCCATCGCGACGATCTTCATCGCGAACCTGTTCGGCATCCAGCTCTCGGTGTGGCAGTACGTCGGCATCGTGCTCGTCGCGGTGTTCGGCGCTCTCGCCACCGCCGGGACGACCGGCTGGTACACGATGCTCACGCTGACCCTGAGCGTCGTCGGCCTGCCGCCGGCCGTGATCGCGACCGGTGTGGCCGTGGTCTACGCGATCGACCCGATCCTCGACATGATGCGCACCGCGACGAACGTGGCGGGCCAGATCACCATCCCCGTGCTGGTGGCGCGCAGCGAGAACCTGATCGAGGAGCCCGCCGCTCCCGCCGAGAAGGACCTCGTGAACGCCTGACCCGTGTCGCGCTAATCGGCACAGGGGCGCAGCTGCGACAACGTCGGCACCGGTGCGGGCCAGCCAGGGAGCTGGTCCCGCGCCGGTGCCGCCGTCGTGCACCCGAGGTCCGGCCCCGCGATCGAGAACACCTGCACGAACGCGTTGACGCACTGGCCGTCGCACGCGAGCTGGACGGCGACGACGTCCGCCGTGCCGTCGGAGTCGACGTCGTGCAGCCCGAGGAACCCGCCGGTGGACAGGTACGCCTGCGCGCGCGACCACGTGCCGTCCTTGCGGACCAGCACCTCGCCGAGCAGGTCGGTGCCGCGGGCGCCGTGCACGAGGCAGACGCTGACCGCCGCGTCCACGCACTGCAGCGACCTGTCGTCCACCACGGCGCCGGACTCGGCGACGGTCATCTCGAAGACGAACGGGCCGGACTCACCGCTGATCCTGATCCGGCCGCCGCCCGTCCCGCCGAGCAGCTCGACGAGGTCGCGCCCCACCGACTTGCCGATGACGACCTGGCAGACGGTGGTGCCGCAGCGCATCGCGGGATCGGTTCCGCGTTGACCTGAATCGGTGCTGTCCGGCCGCTGGAAATAGGCGAACACCAGCCCCGCGACGACCACCACGGCGGCGACGACGGCAACCACCTGCGCAGATCTGGACCCACCCACAACGCAGATTCTGACCGATGCCCGCGCGGTTGTGGTGAAGTGAGCCGTCTCTCCCTCTCCGGGTACACCGATTTCCGTAGACTGCGGCACCAGCCAGAGCCGTAATTACCGGTCCCAGCAGGAGGTACGACGCCGTGTCGCTGCGCAAGGTCCTCATCGCCAACCGCGGTGAGATCGCCGTCCGGGTCATCCGCGCCTGCCGCGACGCCGGTCTGACGAGCGTCGCCGTCTACGCCGACCCCGACCGCGACGCGCCGTTCGTCCGGCTCGCGGACGAGGCGTTCGCGCTCGGCGGCAGCACCCCCGGCGAGACCTACCTGTCGATCGAGAAGGTCCTGAACGCCGCCGCCCAGTCCGGCGCCGACTCCGTGCACCCCGGCTACGGCTTCCTGTCCGAGAACGCCGAGTTCGCGCAGGCCGTGATCGACGCGGGCCTGGTGTGGATCGGCCCGACCCCGCAGGCGATCCGCGACCTCGGCGACAAGGTGACCGCGCGGCACATCGCGATGCGCGCGGGCGCGCCGCTGGTGCCCGGCACCAAGGACCCGGTGAACGGCCCGGACGAGATCATCGCGTTCGCTTCCGAGCACGGGCTCCCGGTCGCGATCAAGGCGGCGTTCGGCGGCGGCGGCCGCGGCCTGAAGGTCGCGCGCACGCTGGAGGAGATCCCCGAGCTGTTCGACTCGGCGGTCCGCGAGGCCGTCACGGCGTTCGGCCGCGGCGAGTGCTTCGTCGAGCGCTACCTGGACAAGCCGCGCCACGTCGAGGCACAGGTCCTCGCCGACACCCACGGCAACGTGATCGTCGTCGGCACCCGCGACTGCTCCCTGCAGCGCCGCCACCAGAAGCTGGTCGAGGAGGCGCCCGCGCCGTTCCTGACCGACGAGCAGCGCGCCACGATCCACTCCTCGGCCCGCGCGATCTGCCTGGAGGCGGGCTACCACGGCGCCGGCACCGTCGAGTACCTCGTCGGCCTCGACGGGTCGATCTCGTTCCTGGAGGTCAACACCCGCCTGCAGGTCGAACACCCGGTGTCGGAGGAGACCACGGGCCTCGACCTGGTGCGCGAGCAGTTCCGCATCGCCGCGGGCGAGAAGCTGCGGTTCACCGAGGACCCGACGCCCCGAGCGCACTCGATCGAGTTCCGCATCAACGGCGAGGACGCCGGCCGCGGCTTCCTGCCCGCACCGGGCACCGTGACGTCGTTCGTCGCGCCGTCCGGCCCCGGCGTCCGCGTGGACGCGGGCGTCGAGTCGGGCTCGGTGATCGGCGGGCAGTTCGACTCGCTGCTGGCCAAGCTGATCGTCACCGGCGAGACCCGCGAGGAGGCGCTGGCCCGCGCCCGCCGCGCGCTGGACGAGATGGTCGTCGAGGGCATGGCGACCGTGCTGCCGTTCCACCGCGTGATCGTGCGGGACGCGGCGTTCACGGCCGAGAAGCCCGAGGGCTTCACCGTGCACACGCGGTGGATCGAGACGGAGTTCGACAACCGCATCGAGCCGTTCACCGGCGGCGCCGGCTCGGCCGAGGACGAGACGCCGCGCCAGACCGTCGTGGTCGAGGTGGGCGGACGCCGGCTGGAGGTGTCGCTGCCGGGTGATCTCGCCGTCGGTGCGGCGCGTCCGGCTGCTTCGGCTTCGGCTTCGAAGAAGCCCAAGGCGAAGCGCGGGGGTGGCGGGTCCGCGGCGGTGTCCGGTGACGCGGTGGCGGCGCCGATGCAGGGCACAATCGTGAAGGTGGCCGTCGAGGACGGGCAGACCGTCGAGGCCGGTGACCTGATCGTGGTGCTGGAGGCCATGAAGATGGAGAACCCGGTTACCGCGCACAAGGCGGGCACCGTGACGGGTCTGGCGGCCTCGCCCGGTGACCCGATCACCCAGGGCACCGTGATCTGCGAGCTGAAGGACTGACCCGAGCCCGAGCGTTCGAGCAGGTCGAGGGCCGCTGTGGGCACCGCTGTACAGATGTGGTGCTCACGCGGCAGGGGTGGGTTGCGGTCAAGACCGTGCTCAGCCTGCGTCGGCGCGTCCGCCGCAGGCTCGCGCAAGGGTCCCCCTCGCCGGTGGATCCCCCGCGACCCAACCTAGCCGCGGGGTCTGACACTCCCGGCGGGCCGAGGTGGTCGCACCGCGTTCTGCGGGCGGCGGGGCCGTCCCGGCGGGGCGCTCACCTACGATTGAGCCGTGAGCGACCCCTCGAGGGACATCCGCGTCGGTGACGCCGAACGCCAGCAGGCGTTGGAGGTGCTCGGTGAGCACATGAGCGCGGGCCGCATCGACATCGAGGAGTACGGCGAGCGGTCCGCGAAGATCACGACCGCCAAGACCCGCGGCGAGCTGATGACGTTGTTCTACGACCTGCCCGACCCGCGGCCGCAGTTCGCCACGCCGATGACGTTGTTCCCCGAGCCGTCCCGCGCGCCTGCCCGGCGGTGGGAGGGCGCGGTCATCCCCGTGGTGGGGGTGGCCGTGGTGATCGCGTTCTTCGTGCTGGTGAAGAACCCGCTCATCTTCCTGCTCATCCCCGCCGTGGCGCTGCTGTGGGGCCATTGGAACGGACGCCGGCGCTGAAACCGTTGTTGTTGCTCGATCTCGACGGTGTGCTGCGCTCCTACGCGCCGACGCCACCGCGGATCGCCGAGGTCGCCTTCGAGCCGTCGCTGCTGCACCGCGCCGTCACCGGCCGCATCACCGACGAGCAGTGGCACGACGCGATCGCTCAGGTTGTGCCGCGCGAGGAGGTCGACGCGTGGGCGGTCACGGGTTCGGTGATCCCCGAGGCGCTGGCGTTGGTGCGGACCGCGCGACGGCAGTGCTTCGTCGCGTTGCTGTCCAACGCGACCACCCGTCTCGAAGCCGACCTGGAACTGCTCGGCCTGGACGCCGAGTTCGACGCGGTCTTCAACTCGGCCAGGATGGGCCTCGCGAAGCCGGACCCCGCCATCTACCGCCGGGTGCTCGACGAGCTGGGCTACCCGACCGGCGTGTTCTGCGACGACTCGGCGGAGAACGCGGCGGCCGCGCGCGAGGCGGGCCTGGACGGCGTGCACGTGCCGGACACGGCGGCGTTGCGGAAGGCGCTGGCCGTGCGAGGACTGATCCCCGCGACCGTGCTGCTGATCCTCCCCGACCGCGACGAAGCCGAGGAGCTGGCCGCGTCGATGCTCGAGGACGGCTGGGGGCCGTGTGCGGTGCACCGCGACATGCTGGCCGGTGAGGACGACGCCGAGGACGTGGACTGGGTGATCGAGCTGACCACGGCCCCTGACGGCGCGCCCGCGTCCGCGCACCGCGACGAGCTCGACGATCTGGCAGATCGGCACGAGGGCTTCACCGCCGAAAGCTAGCCTTCTGCGCGTGGAGCCAGTCGAGATCAACGCGGGTGAGTACTACCTGCGCGCCTTCCGCAACGACGACCGCGTCAACGACGTGCCGGCGCTCGTCGAGATCTACGCGGACCCGGAGACCAAGCGGTACATGACCCGCCTGAGCATCGTCAACGCCCCTTCCGCCGAGATGTTCATCCTGCTGATGAGCAACGGATGGGAGAAGGACTACCGCTGGTCGTGGGCCGTGTGCGACGCGGTCACCGCGGACCTGGTGGCGGGTGTCGTGCTCCACAACATCGACCGCAGGCTCGGGTCCGCGGAGGTGACCTGCTGGACCCATCCCGCGCACCGCGGCAAGGGCGTGCTGCCGAGGGCGCTCAACGCGGTGGTCGGCTGGGCGTTCGGCGCGAAGGACATGCACCGGATCGTCTACAAGCACGCGGTGGCCAACGCGTCGTCGCAGCGGGTCGCGGAGAAGTGCGGGTTCACCCTGGAGGGTCGTCTTCGCGACGAGGAGATCATCGATGACCAGCGCGTCGACCAGTTGTCGTGGTCACGACTGTCGACGGACCCGGTGCCCGAGCAGCTACCGTGACCGGCCATGCGGACCCCGGCGCTCCTGATCGTCGCGGTGGCCCTGGCCGGTTGCACGGCAGCGCCTCGGCAGAGCTCGCTGACCACCCCGCCGCCACCCCCTCCGCCGACGACCACGTCGGTCGAGCGGATGGACTTCCCGCAGCGGCCGCGTGAGGTGCCGCTCGACGCGGTGGAACCGTGCGCGGTCCTGTCGCCGGACCAGCTCATGTCGCTGAGCCTCGACAACCCGCCCAGCGCGTACGTCGAGACGAGCTTCGGCGGGGCCAAGGCGTGCACGATCCGGAGCACCATGAGCGGAAATGTGGCGAGGATCGCACTCGTGCTCGTCTCGGGGGCCGACGTGTGGCTCTCGGAGAACGCCCAGGTGGATTTCACGGTCGGCTCGATCGAGGGATTCGCGGCGATCACTGTCCGCACACCCGACGTGCACGACGTCTGCAATGTGGAAATAGACGTTGCCAATGGGCAGTTCGTCGACGTCATGTTCCGCGACGGGGGCAATTCCACTGCCGTGCAACAAGATCATCTTTGCCTCGGGGCCCAGCGGGTGGCCGAGGCCGTGATGGCCAGTTTGCTCCAGAAGCGCTGACCCACACGGGCGGATGTCACTGATCGCACTCCACAGCGTTACCTCGGGTGGATAGAGTGACGTCGCGCTTGTACGCACGATCGCCGGAGGTTCACGATGCCGCCAGGAGGACGCAGCGGGGCTGACGCCTCGCCACCCGTCCAGCATCAGCTGAACGTGGAACCGGAGGCCATTCCCGCGTTGCGCAACACGTTCTCAGCCGCGCTGACCAAGCTCGACAAGCAGATCGAGATGGCCATCACCGAGTTCCGCGTCCGTCCGTGGGCCGGTGACCCGGTGAGCCAGGAGGCCGCCGAGAAGTTCAACGACCGCTCGATCGCGGACGGCGACTCGGCGCTGCAGGCGTTGCTGAACTACCAGCGGCAGCTCAAGACCGCGATGGACAACCTGAACCAGATCGAGCGCCAGTACCAGGTGGTCGAGGGCGACAACACCGGCATGATGAACAAGAGCGGGTGCTGAGCATGGCAGACCACCGCTGGCAGGGTTACAGCCACAAGGAGCTGTACGACCGCATCCACGCGGGTCCGGGCCCCTCGGCGTCGTTCGCGTCGATGGAGCGCTGGCAGGGCGTGTCCGCCGCGCTGACCGAGATCAACGACGACCTGCACAGCGGCATCACGCTGTCCGGCGCCAAGTGGTCCGGCAAGGCCGCGGACATGGCCCAGTCGGGCCTCAACCCGATCGCCGCGTGGGCGGACGGCGCGCGCACCGGTGCGGACGTGATGCGCTACTCGGCCGAACTGCAGGCCGGCTACGTCTCGAAGGCCCGTGCGGACATGCCGGCCCCCGTCAACGTGACCGCGGAGCAGCCGGGTGCCCTGGTCAGCGGCCTCACCCACCTCTTCGGCGGCCAGACCGACCACGAGAAGCAGGAGGCGGCCCAGGACGCCGCCGAGCGCCGCGCCCGTGAGGTCATGACCACCTACGCGTCGTCCACGACGGCGAACACCTCGACGCTGGGCCAGTTCAGCCAGCCGCCGCAGCTGCAGATCAGCGGCACCGGTGTCACGCACGGCGGTGGCGCGCACATCGGCACGGCCGGTGTCTGGGGCGTCGGCCCGCACGGCTCGAACGGCGGCGTCACGCGGGGCCGCACCGGTTCGGGCGGCTCGCGCGGGACGACCACGACGCCGCCGCGCGGCACCACGTCCTCTTCTTCGCCGTCTTCCTCTCCCGGCTCCACGACGCGCAGCTCCAGCACGTCGGTGCCCGTCACGTCCTCGAAGCACTTCTCGACCACGGTCCCGACGACCGGTGCCGGTGCGGGCTCCGGTGGCACGGGCGCCGCGGGCATCGCCGTGCCCGGTCAGCGCTCCGGCAGGCCGGGCTCGCGGGGTGATGCGGACTCCGGGAAGCAGATGGAGGACGGCGCGACCATGACGTCCGGTGCCGCGATGGGCACGGTCATGAACCAGGGCCACACCGCGAGCGTCGCCAACGGCGCCGGGTCCGCCATGGGCCCGATGGGCACGGTCGGCTCGCAGAACAACGACCAGGTCCACCGCAGGTCCGTGCCGATGCCGCAGTCGTTCGACCCCTTCGGCGGCATGGGGCCGCGCAAGGGCGAGGACGAGGAGGACCTGGAGCACAAGGCCGCCGACTACCTGCGCGAACGTGACGACATCTACGGCGTGGGCAGCTACTCGCTGCCCGTGATCGGGGAGAGCACGACCGACTGATGACCCTGTTCGGCTTGGACGTCGGGATGAGCGACACGCGCGACCCGGTGATCATCTCCACGCTGGAGTTCGACGTCCTCTGGGAGCACCTGGGCCTGGAGACGATGCCACTCGTGCTGAAGGTCCCCTCGCCGGGCAAGACCCGCGAGGAGCGCCGCGGCGTCGAGGACCAGGTCTGGCGTCAGCTGGGCGCGCGGGGCCTCGGCGGCCCGCGCTCCCTGGACCCGACGCTGGAAGACCTGCTGCACGTGCTGAACCGGCCGCAGCAGGAGGTCGACGCCCGCATGTGGCTGAACGAGCGCAGCGTCCGCGTCCTGGCCGCGGGCAAGGGCCAGGCAGGGGTGCTGGCCGTCATGGACAACGGACAGCTGGTCCTGCGCCCCGCCGAGGCCGACGGCCTGCCGCGCGAGGCCCTGACCGCCCTGCCCACCGCCCCGGCGGGTGAGGGCCATTCGATCACCCTGCCCTCGGCCGACCTGGACGCAGCAGCCGCCTCAGCCACCTCCCCCGAGGAACTGGAGGAGGCCCTGCGGGGCCACCTGCGCGCCGACGACGCCCACACGCTGGCCGAGATGGTCCGCGACGCCTCGAACCGGGGCCAGTTCGGCGCGGCGGCACGCGACAAGTGGGGCAAGCGGGTGCGCCCGGACCGGGTGGTGGCGTTCTACGACACGCCCAAGGGCCGCTACCTGCAGATGAGGCGCGCCGCGGAGGGGCAGCCGCCGTGGTCGACCATCACGCCGGTCGACTACCGCCGCATGCACCACCACCTGGTGGAGCTGCTGGCGGAGGCCGCGGGTTCCTGACCGGGCTCCGGCCAGGCATTCCCGAGCGCCGTCGAACGGCGCAACGGCACGGCTCCGAACCGGGACGACTGCGGTCCGGCCCGCACTTCAGGCCCAGCCCGGACCGCTCGACCCCGGCCCGGGCCCCGATCACCTCACCCGACCGGCACGGATCACGGCCCGATGCCCTGGCACGGGCGCGTCCGCAGGTCGTTCACGTAGTCGGCGGGCGCCCCCGCCGCCTCGGCCGCATCGGCGACCACGCCGATGTACCGGGCGGACGGCAGGCCGCCCTCGTAGGCGTCCAGCACGTACAGCCACGCCACCACGGACCCCTCGAGGGTCTGCACGCGCAGCCGGATCTTCTTGTAGAGGCCGAGCGCGCCCTCCCAGCGGTCCAGCCGCGACTCGTCGCGGGGTGAGACGTCGTAGAGCACGCAGAACGTCTGCTGGTCGGGCTCCTCGACGATGGTCGCGAGGGCGCCTTCCCAGCCGAGGTCCTCGCCACCGAACGTCAGACGCCAACCGACGAGCCAGCCGGTCCCCGCGAGCGGGGAGTACGGGGCTCGCTCCATCATCTGGTTCGGATCCATGTTCGACCCGTACGCGGCATAGAGCGGCACGTCCGACAGCGTAGCGACACGACGATCAGCTTTCGGTACTGACGACACGCTCGATTCGGGCAACACGTACGGTTGTGCCGACCAGCAAGCGCGCAGAAGGGAACTGATCGTGACCCGCATCGTCATCATGGGCGGCGGACCCGCAGGTTACGAGGCAGCCCTGGTCGCGGCGCAGCACGGCGCCGACGTGACCGTGGTGGAGAGCGACGGCGCCGGTGGCGCGTGCGTGTTGTACGACTGCGTGCCGTCGAAGACCTTCATCGCGTCGGCGGGGGCTCGCAGCTCCTTCCGCAACGCCGGTGAGCTGGGCATTCAGACCAACAACGAGCACGCGGCCGTCGACCTGCCGGTCGTCCACGGCCGGGTGAAGGGTCTCGCCCTGGCCCAGTCCGCCGACGTGCGGGCGCGGCTGCAGCGCGAGGGCGTCCGGCTGATCAACGGGCGGGCGAAGTTCGTGGACGAGGGCCGCGGGCTCGCGCAGCACCAGGTCGTCGCCATCGGCGCGGACGGCACCGAGGAGATCCTCAACGCCGATGTGGTGCTCATCGCAACGGGCGCCACGCCGCGCGTGTTGCAGGGCGCGGAGCCGGACGGCAAGCGCGTCCTCACGTGGCGGCAGATCTACGACCTGCCCGACCTGCCGGAACACCTCGCGGTCATCGGCTCCGGCGTCACGGGTGTCGAGTTCGCCAGCGCCTACACCGAGATGGGCGTGAAGGTGACGATGGTCTCCAGCCGGGACCGGGTGCTCCCCCACGAGGACGCCGACGCGGCCGCGGTGCTCGAGGACGTGTTCGCCGAGCGCGGCACGGCCGTCGTCAAGCACGCCCGCGCGGACAAGGTCGAGAACACCGGCGACGGCGTGCTGATCCACCTGGAAGACGGTCGCACGATCGAGGCATCGCACGCCCTGATGACCGTCGGCTCGGTGCCCAACACGACCGACATCGGTCTCGACAAGATCGGCATCGAGCTCGGGCGCGGCGGCTACATCCCCGTCGACCGGGTGAGCCGGACCAACGTCAGCGGCGTCTACGCGGCCGGCGACTGCACCGGTGTGCTGCTGCTCGCCTCCGTCGCCGCCATGCAGGGCCGCATCGCGATGTGGCACGCGCTGGGCGAGGGCGTCAGCCCGATCAAGCTCAAGACCGTCGCCGCGAACGTCTTCACCAACCCCGAGATCGCGAGCGTCGGCATCAGCCAGCAGGCGATCGACTCGGGCGAGGTCCCGGCGCGCACGATCATGCTGCCGCTCGCCACGAACCCCCGCGCCAAGATGGAGGGTCTGCGCCGCGGCTTCGTGAAGCTGTTCTGCCGCCCGGCCACCGGCGTGGTCATCGGCGGTGTCGTCGTCGCCCCGAACGCGAGCGAGCTCATCCTGCCGATCGCGCTGGCCGTGCAGAACCAGCTCACGGTCGAGCACCTCGCCACGACGTTCTCGGTGTACCCGTCGCTCTCGGGCTCCATCACCGAGGCCGGCCGCCAGCTGATGCGGCACGACGATCTCGACTAGGTGACGCACGGCAACCGTGCCCCGGACACAGATGTGTCCGGGGCATGCGTTCGTTCTGGGGACTTCTTCTCGCGCTGGCGGTGCTGACGGGGTGCGCCACAGCACCCGACGTCGTGCTGCCCACCGCGCCGGCACCGGCGAGCACCACCCCGGTTTCCGGCGCGGGCAGGGCGATGCCGCCTTCGGAACCGACCGAGGTGCGCATCCCGGAGATCGGCGCGACGTCGTCGCTCGTCCCGCTGGGGCTCAACGCCGACGAGACGGTCGAGGTGCCGCCGGTCAGCCTGCCGATGCAGGCCGGGTGGTACGAGCTCGCCCGCACGCCAGGTGAGGCAGGCCCCGCCGTGCTGCTGGGCCACGTCGACGGCGACGAGAAGCCGGGGATCTTCTTCCGGCTCAGCGACCTCGTCGCGGGCGACGAGGTCGAAGTGTCCAGAAAGGACGGAACAACGGCCCGGTTCCGCGTGCGCGGGACCGAGCAGGTCGCCAAGGACAGCTTCCCCACCGAAGCCGTCTACGGCGACACGGAGGAGCCCGAGCTGCGGCTGATCACCTGCGGGGGCGGCTTCGACGAGAAGGCCCGCAGCTACCGGGACAACATCATCGTCTACGCGACGCTGATCTGAGATCCGCGAGTCCGAACAGGTAACTGGGGGAAGAAGATGAGGGGAATCACGTCTGTCGTCGCATTCGCGGCGGTGGCAGCAGCGGTCGTGACCGGGCAGAGCGCAGGCGCCCAGGAGGAGGTCACGCCCCAGTTCACGATCGAGCCGAACGTCCTGCTGGTGAACCAGCACTTCGAGGTGCGGCCCGAGCGGGGAACCTGCCCCGGCGGCACCGAGCACACCACTTCGCCGGGCTTCGTCGCACCCCTGCCCGCGGGCGACCTCCACGGCATCGTGGTCGCCGTGCCGGGCAGGTACACCGCGACGCTGAAGTGCAAGGGCAGCAGCAAGACCGGCACCGCCGGGTTCGAGGTGGTCGAACAGGGCGACACCTTCTTCCTGCCGATGACCGAGGTCGAGGCAGGTGGCGACATCAGCGTCATCAGGACCAAGCAGTCGAACTGCGGTCAGGTCGCGACCTCTCCCGGCTTCACCGCGCCCATCGAGCTCGTGTACGAGTCCCGGAACACGCGGATCGGCAACGGCGAGGTCGTCGACCGGCCCGGGACGTACCAGGCCGAGATGGTGTGCGGTGGCCGGCCGGTTCACCAGCAGTTCGTGGTCAGGGCGAAGGCACCTACGTCGACGTCCGCCACGGAGAAGCCGCGGGTGAAGGCTCCTGTCGTGAAGCCGAAGGGCGCCCCGCAGACCGGTGGTGGCGGCACCGCCTGACCCGCGGCCGTGACCGGGAGAAGTACCGGTTCTTGATCAGTCGCGATTGGACGAGCAACCGAGCCACCGGATGTGCGTCAATAGGTCCGTGGGGACTCGTGTCTTGATCGCGGTGCTGACCGCGGCGCTGGCCACCGCCTGTTCGCAGGGCCCGGCACCGAAGCCGTCGGCGGCGACGAGCGAAGCCGCTCCGCCGCCGGTGGTGTCGCCGCTCGGCACCTCGGACCCGGTGGAGCTGCGGATCGAACGGATCGGCGTGCGCTCGTCGCTGGTGCAGCTCGGCCTCGACCCGCAGGGTGTCGTCCAGATGCCGCCGGCCAGCGAGGGCATGCAGGCCGGTTGGCGTCAAACGCGTTCGAAGCAGTGGATCATCGTGGGGCGGATCGAGAGCAACAAGGCCAGAGGCGTCTTCTACCGGCTCAACGACCTGACCCAGGGCGACGTCGTCGAAGTGTCCAAGAAGGACGGTTCACTCGCGCGCTTCACCGTGCAGCGCACGGAGAGGATCATCCGCGACGACTTCTTCGCCGAGGCGGTGGCGAGGGACGCGGACGAACAGGGGCTGCGGCTGATCACGTGCGGCACCCGCGACAACGTGATCGTGCACGCAGCCCCTGCCCAGTGACTCAGGTGCTCGACCAGCTCACCCGGCTCAGTCTTCGACCCAGTCGAAGGTCTTGGTGACGGCCTTCTTCCAGTTGGCGTACTCGGACGTGCGGCGGGCGTCGTCCATCCGCGGCTCCCACTTCTTGTCCTCGGCCCAGTTCTCGCGGATGTCGTCCTCGGACTCCCAGAACCCCACCGCGAGACCGGCCGCGTAGGCGGCGCCCAGCGCGGTGGTCTCCGAGACGACGGGCCTGATCACCGGCACGCCGAGGATGTCGGCCTGGAACTGCATCAGCAGCTCGTTCACGACCATGCCGCCGTCGACCTTCAACGCCGTCAGGTCGACGCCCGAGTCCGCGTTCATCGCGTCGAGCACCTCGCGGGTCTGGAAAGCGGTTGCCTCCAGCACGGCCCGCGCGAGGTGGCCCTTGTTGACGAACCGGGTCAGGCCGACGATCGCGCCGCGGGCGTCGGAACGCCAGTAGGGCGCGAAGAGGCCGGAGAACGCGGGCACGAAGTACGCGCCGCCGTTGTCCTCCACCGAACGGGCGTGCTCCTCGATCTCGGCCGCGGAGCCGATCATGCCGAGGTTGTCGCGCAGCCACTGCACCAGCGATCCGGTGACCGCGATCGAGCCCTCCAGCGCGTAGACGGGCGCCGACTCACCGATCTTGTAGCAGATGGTGGTGAGCAACCCGTTCTCGCTCATCACCTTCTCGGTGCCGGTGTTGAGCAACATGAAGTTGCCGGTGCCGTAGGTGTTCTTGGCCTCGCCGGGTGAGAGGCAGGCCTGGCCGAACGTCGCCGCCTGCTGGTCGCCGAGGATGCCGGCGATCGGCACACCGGCCAGCGCACCCCGTTCGCGCACCTGGCCGTAGACCTCGGACGAGGACCGGATCTCCGGCAGCATCGACATCGGGATGCCCATGTCAGCGGCGATGGAGGAGTCCCACTGCAACGTGTCGAGGTCCATCAGCATGGTGCGCGAGGCGTTCGTCGGGTCGGTGACGTGCACGCCGCCGCTGGTGCCGCCGGTCATGTTCCACAGCACCCACGTGTCCATGTTGCCGAACAGCAGGTCACCCGCCTCTGCCCTCTCCCGCGCGCCCTCGACGTTGTCGAGGATCCAGCGGACCTTCGGGCCGGAGAAGTAGGTGGCCAGCGGCAACCCGACCTTGGTGCGGTAGCGCTCCTGCCCGCCGCCGAGGTTGCCCAGCTCGGTGACGATCTTGTCGGTGCGGGTGTCCTGCCAGACGATGGCGTTGTAGACGGGCTCGCCGGTGTTCCTGTCCCACACCAGCGCGGTCTCGCGCTGGTTGGTGATGCCGACGGCGACGACGTCCGAAGTGGACAGATCGGCCTTCGCAAGCGCGCCCGCGGCGACCTGGCGGGCGTTCTGCCAGATTTCCATCGGGTCGTGCTCCACCCAGCCGGCCTTCGGGAAGATCTGCTCGTGCTCCTTCTGGTCGACCGACACCACCCGGCCGGAGTGGTCGAAGATCATGCAACGCGTCGACGTGGTGCCCTGGTCGATCGCGGCCACGTACTGGGTCATGCGAGAAGTCCTTTCAGACCGGGAGAACCAGGTAGAGCAACGCGGCGAGCGCGGCGCCCACGAGCGGGCCCACGACGGGGACCCACGAGTAGCTCCAGTTGGCGTTGCCCTTGTTGCGGATCGGCATCATGAACGCGTAGGCGATGCGCGGACCGAGGTCGCGCGCCGGGTTGATGGCGTAGCCCGTCGGGCCACCGAGGGACGTACCGATCACCAGGACGACGAACGCGACGCCCGCGTACCCGAGCGCCGAGTTGCCGAACGTCGGCACACCGTCCACGGACACCTTCGCGGACGGGGACAGCAGGACCCACGCGACGAGCACGAACGTGCCGATGATCTCGGACACGAGGTTCCACGGCACGTTCGGCACCGTCGGTCCGGTGGAGAAGATGCCGAGCGTGTTCTGCGGCTCGTCGTGCGTGTCGAACTGCAGCTTGTAGGTCGCCCAGCAGAGCATCGCGCCGATGATCGCGCCGACCATCTGCCCGAGGACGTAGAAGGGAACATCGGCCCACGGCGTCTTCTCCGCGATCGCGAGCCCCAGCGTGAGGGCGGGGTTGAGGTGCGCCCCCGACGGGTTGGCGATGCTCGCGCCGGTGAAGACGGCGAAGGCCCAGCCGATGTTGACGAACAGGAAACCGGTGCTGTTGCCGAGCGTGTCCCTGAGCACCTGGTTCGCGACGACACCGGTGCCCAGGAGGATGAGGACCGCTGTCCCCAGCATCTCCCAAACGAAGATCGAGCCTGCGCTCATCGCCGACCTCCCGTGCTTTGCGGCCTGAGGAGGGCGCGCACACCTGAGGTCAGGGCCGCGCCGCCCGCCTACAACGAGGTCGGACGCTATTACCGAGCTGATCAGTTGTCCATGCCAAGTGCGCGCGCATGGGTCGTTTTCAGGCCATTGGGATCTGGCCCTCGCGCCCCTGAGCGAAGGGCGGTAGCTGCAGGTAACGTGATCCGCGAGTCGGCACAGGGAGGCGTCTGTCGTGGCCACGGGCAAGAACGCAGCTGCACCACAAACCCACGCCGAACCTCCGATCACCGGACGGCTGGGACCGGCGGAACGCGAGGAGGCCTGGCAGCGGCTGGAGTCGGAGACCTTCGACGTCGTCGTGATCGGCGGTGGCGTGGTCGGCGTCGGCGCCGCGCTGGACGCCGCGACACGGGGCCTGCGGGTGGCGCTCGTCGAGGCCCGCGACCTGGCATCGGGCACGTCGAGCCGGTCGTCCAAGCTCTTCCACGGCGGCCTGCGCTACCTGGAGCAGCTCGAGTTCGGTCTGGTCCGCGAGGCACTGCGCGAACGCGAGCTCATGCTGACGCGCATCGCGCCCCACCTGGTGAAGCCGGTGCCGTTCCTCTACCCGCTGTCGAACCGGGTCTGGGAACGCCCGTACACGGCGGCCGGCCTGTTCCTCTACGACACGATGGGCGGCGCCCGGTCCGTGCCGGGGCAGAAGCACCTCACCAGGGCGGGCGCGCTCCGGCTGGTCCCCGCGTTGAAGCGCGACGCGCTGATCGGCGGCATCCGGTACTACGACGCGCAGGCCGACGACGCCCGCCACACGATGATGGTCGGCCGCACCGCCGCCCACTACGGCGCCGTCGTCCGCACGTCGACGCAGGTGGTCGGCTTCCTGCGCGAGGCGGACCGCGTGTCCGGCGTGCGGGTGCGCGACGTCGAGGACGGGCGCGAGGTCGACGTGCGGGCGCACGCGGTCATCAACGCGACGGGCGTCTGGACGGACGAGCTGCAACGGCTTTCCGGTTCACGCGGCCGTTTCCGCGTCCGGGCGTCGAAGGGCGTGCACATCGTCGTCCCGCGCGACCGGATCGTCGCCGAGTCCGGGATGATCCTGCGCACCGAGAAGTCCGTGCTGTTCGTGATCCCGTGGCGCAACCACTGGATCGTCGGCACCACCGACACCGACTGGAACCTCGACCTGGCGCACCCCGCGGCGACCAAGCACGACATCGACTACATCCTCGAGCACGTCAACTCGGTGCTCGCGACACCGTTGACGCACGACGACATCGAGGGCGTCTACGCGGGCCTGAGGCCGTTGCTGGCGGGGGAATCCGACTCGACGTCGAAGCTCTCCCGCGAGCACGCCGTGGCACGGGTCTCGCCGGGCCTGGTGGCGATCGCGGGCGGCAAGTACACGACGTACCGGGTGATGGGCGCGGACGCCGTGGACGCGGCGCACGTCGACCTGCCCGGCCGGATCCAGCCGTCGATCACGGACAAGGTGCCGCTGGTCGGCGCCGACGGCTACCACGCCCTGGTCAACCAGGCCGACCAGCTGGCGGCCAAGCACGGCCTGCACCCGTACCGCGTCCGCCACCTGCTCGACCGCTACGGCTCGCTCGTCCACGAGGTCCTCTCGCTCGCGGCCGACAACCCGGAGCTGCTGAAGCCCATCCCGTCCTCCCCCGACTACTTGCAGGTCGAGGCGGTGTACGCGGCCTCGCACGAGGGTGCGATGCACCTGGAGGACGTGTTGACGCGGCGCACGCGCATCTCGATCGAGTACGCGCACCGCGGCGTCGACTCGGCGGAGGCGGTGGCACGGCTGGTCGCGCCGGTGCTCGGGTGGGACGAGGAAGCGATCAAGCGCGAGGTCGAGGTCTACAACGCCCGTGTCGAGTCCGAGCGCACGTCGCAGACCAAGCCGGACGACCAGGCGGCCGACGCCGTCCGCGCCTCCGCACCGGAAGCGCGTCCGCAGTTGACCGAACCCGTGAGCTGATCCCGCATGCTGGAGGCATGACTGGGGTCGATCGCAGACTTTCCTGATCGCGACGGCCGCGGTGGCAGGTACCCCGGGTACCGCCGCCGCGGCCGTTCCCGTCTTCGAGCACGGTGTCGCGTCCGGCGACCCGTTGCCGGACGGCGTCCTGCTGTGGACGCGCGTCGTCACGTCGTCGCCGGTGGAGTGGGAGGTCTCCGGCGACGAGTCGCTCTCCCGCATCACCCGCCGCGGCCGGACCACCACCGGCCCGCACCGCGACCACACGGTGAAGGTCGAGGTGCACGGGCTGCGGCCGGGAACCAGGTACTGGTACTGGTACCGGTTCCGGGCCGATGGTGTCGTGTCGCCGGTGGGCCGCACGAAGACCGCGCCCGCCGACTGCTCGCGGGCGCTGTTCGGCGTGGTGTCGTGCGCGAACTGGATGGCGGGGCACTTCGTCCCGTACGGCTACCTGGCCGGCCGCGACGATCTCGACGCAGTGATCCACCCGGGCGACTACGTCTACCCGCATCCGCGACGCCGTGCCGCCGCACGAGACCGTGACGCTGGAGGACTACCGGACCCGGCACGCGCTCTACAAGACCGACCCGCACCTGCGGCGGTTGCACGCCGCCCACCCCATGGTCGCCACCTGGGACGACAACGAGTCGGCCGACGACTCGTCCGCGCTGGGGGCTCTCGGTCACGACCCGGCCACCGAGGGGCCGTGGGCGGTCCGGCTGGCCGCGGCGACCCAGGCCTACTTCGAGTGGATGCCGATCCGCGAGGGCCTGATCTTCCGGCGGCTGAGGTACGGCTCGCTCGTCGACCTGACGATGCTGGGCCTGCGCTCGCACGCACGCCGGAGACGATCATGGGTGTGCGGCAGCGGGACTGGCTGGCGCGCGGCCTCTGCGACGGCACGGCCCGCTGGCGGCTGATCGGCACGTCGGTGATGTCCAGCCCGCTCGTGATCCCGCCGAACCCGCTGTTCCCGTCGACGAACACCTTCGACGAGTTCCTGAACGTGCCGCCGCGCACCGGGTCGCTGGCGCTGGAGGCGGCGATCATCGCGAACAACCCGCACGTGAAGTTCGTGGAGCTGGACTCGCACGGCGTCTCGGTGCTGGACGTGACGCCGGACGAGGTGCGGATGGACTGGTTCTACACGTCCGACCGCGCCGATCCGGACGCCACCATCCGCAAGGCCCACTCGTGGCGCACCCGCCACGACACGGCCCACGTCGAGCCCGTGCTGTTCTGACAACGGAACGAGCCCCCTGGGTCGTCCAGGGGGCTCGTCGCGTCGGTGCGGATCAGGCCGGTGCGGATCAGGCCGGTGCGGATCAGGCCAATGCGGCCAGCGCCGTGTGGACCATGACGCGGACACCCACGAGCAGGGCGCGCTCGTCCAGGTCGAACGTCGGCTGGTGCAGGTCGCGCTGCTTCTCGTGGCCGTTCCACACGCCCAGGCGCGCGAACGAGCCGGGGACGTGCTCCAGGTACCAGCCGAAGTCCTCGCCGCCGGAGGACTGCTCGGTGCCGGCCAGGGCGTCGTCGCCCAGGGCGGCCTCGATGCCCGCGCGCAGGATCTGGGTGGACTCGCGCTCGTTGACCACCGGCGGCACGCCGCGGCGGTGGTGCAGGTCGAAGCCGACGCCGGTCGGGGCCAGCAGGCCCGTGACCAGGTCCTTGACCAGCGGCTCGAGCTCCGCCCAGATGTCGCGGTCGCCGGTGCGTAGGGTGCCGCGCAGGAGGCCGTCCTGCGGAACCGCGTTGGGCGCCTCACCCGCGTGGACCGCGCCCCACACCAGGACGGTGCCGGAACGGGGGTCGACGCGGCGCGACAGCATCGTCGGCAGGCCGGTGATGACCGTGCCGAGCGCGTGGACCAGGTCCGCGGTCAGGTGCGGGCGCGAGGTGTGGCCGCCCGGCGAGTTGAGCCGCAGCTCCAGCAGGTCGGAGGCCGACGTGATGGCGCCGATGCGCGTGCCGATGCGGCCGACCTGCAGCCGCGGATCGCAGTGCAGGCCGAAGATGCGCTCCACGCCGTCGAGACCGCCCGCCGCCAGCACGTCGAGCGCGCCGCCGGGCATGACCTCCTCCGCCGGCTGGAACACCAGGCGGATGCGGCCGGGGAGCTCCGTGGCCGAGGCGAGCGCCAGTGCCGTGCCGAGCAGGACCGTCGTGTGGGCGTCGTGGCCGCACGCGTGCGACACACCGTCCACAGTGGACCCGAAGGGGAGGCCGGTGTTCTCGTGCAGCGGCAGGGCGTCCATGTCGGCGCGCAGGGCCACGCAGCGGGGGCCGCTGCCGACGTCGCAGATCAGGCCGGTGCCGCCGGGCAGGATGCGCGGCTTGAGGCCGACCTCGCGCAGCAGCTTCGCCACCAGCTCGGTGGTGTTGTACTCGCGGCGCGACAGCTCGGGGTGGGCGTGGATGTGACGGCGCCAGGCCACCACGTCGGCGGCGTGCACCTTGAGCCAGTCGTCGAGCCACGCGGGGCCGCGGCCGTCTCCGAGATCATCCACACCAGACATGCTCACCCCGGTGGGGCCCACGAGCATCTCAGGGGAAGTCTTCACAGTTGAGGAGCCCGAAGGCCGGGAGTCCAGAACCGTCATGCCGCTCCTCCGCGGGCCAGCAGCCGTGCTCGCTGCCGGGAATCGGTGGCTGTCGCGATCGTCGTCCAAGCCATGGCAAGTGCTCCGTCGAGGAGCGCACGGTCGGCCGACGCCGAGGCACAGGCGGTCGCGAACTCTTGTTGGTGGTTCACCGCGTCTCCGCAGTCGATGGCGATGGTCGGGTGGATGGCGGGCAACACTCGTGTCACGTTGCCCATGTCGGTGCTGCCGATCTTCTCCCGCTGCTCCTGCTCCGGCGAGAGAGGGCGTCGTCCCAGCTCGGTGGCCGCGCGCCGGTAGGCGTCCGCCAGCCAAGGATCGGGAGTCAGCTCCGCGTAGGTCGGCGAGACCTGCTCGACCTCATGGGTGCAGCCGGTCGCGAGCGCGCCGGCTCTGAAGCAGTCCCGGATCCGGTTCTCCAGGCGCTGCAGCGATTCCAGGTTTTCCGCTCTCACATCGAACATCGCCGATGCGTGGGCGGGTATTACGTTCGGCACGGTGCCGCCGTGGGTGACGATGCCGCTCACCATCTGGCCGGGCTCGAAGTGCTGCCGCAGCAGGCTGATCGACATCTGGGCGATCGTGACCGCGTCCGCGGCGTTGATGCCCAGGTGAGGGGCCGCGGCCGCGTGCGACGGCTTGCCCGTGTAGTGCACCTTCAGGTCCGTGATGGCCAGCGACTTCGCGGCGCAGGACTCGTACGGCGCCGGGTGCACCATCATCGAGAGCGAGACGTCGTCGAACACGCCTCGCTCCAGCATGAGCACCTTGCCGCCGCCGACCTCCTCGGCCGGAGTCCCGATCACCTTCACGGTGATACCCAGACGGTCGGCGACGTCACGCAGAGCGAGCGCGGCGCCGACGGACGCGGCGGCGATGACGTTGTGCCCGCACGCGTGCCCGACCTCGGGCAGGGCGTCGTACTCTGCGCACAGCCCCAGGACCAGCTCGCCGTCACCGAAGGTCGCGACGAAGGCGGTGTCGAGGCCGGCCACACCGCTGTCGACCTTGAAACCCTCTTCGACCAGCAGAGACGTGATCTTCTCGGCGCTGCGGTGCTCCTCGAAGGCCAGCTCTGGTTCGGCGTGGATCGAGTGCGAGAGGTCCAGCAGCGCGTCCGAGTACCGCTCGACGGACGAGCGCGTGCTGGTCTTCAAGTCGGTACCCATTGGCCACCATCCTGCATCACCACCTGTGGGACACGGCGCGCTGATGATGATCAACCGGACGGCCGGTCGCAGCGCTGCGCCAAGCGGCGAGCGAGTTTCGGTCTGACCGATCAACGATGACGCAAATGGTCGGGAGCCGCGCTTAACTTTGACTATTACGTCCCACCACGTGGGACGAGGTGTCTCAGCCCTTCTTCGCCTTGCGCTCCTTGCGCCACATCGCCCACCGCTTCTTGTTGCGGTAGTAGACCAGCACGAACAGCAGCAGGGCGATGCCACCCATCCACAGCTTGCGCTTGGTCTCCGCCTTTTCCTCCGGAGACGACTCCTGCGGCGCGTTCACGCTCGGAGCCGGGTCCACGGCCGTTGTCTGCTGCGCGACCAACGGCGTGCTCGCGGCCTCTTGCGCGGATGCCACACCGGCGATCCCGACAACGCTCATCAGCGCGAACACGCAGGCCAGCAGCAACCTCGACATGGCCTGAACTGTACCTCGAATACCACGTTCGATGGTCACCCAAACTAGCTAAGTGCCTACCGACAGTCCGATTGGAACGCCTTCAGGATCTGCTCGGCAGCGAGGGTCGCGGTGAGCTCACCCGACCGCACTTTGCCCTCCAGGGAGGGGGTGAGGGAGCGCACGGCGGCACTCTCGCGCACCTGCCGCCGCAGTTCGTCGTGGACCATCATCCAGGTCCAGTCGACCTGCTGACGGCGCCGCCGCTCGTCCAGTTCGCCGGCCTCCTCCAGGGTCCGCCGGTGTTCCAGCACGCGGGACCAGAGCTCGTCGAGACCGGCTCCGGTGAGACCCGAGCAGGTGAGCACCGGCGGGTGCCACAGGGCGTCCGGCGGGCGCAGGAGCTTGAGCGCGCCGGCCAGTTCGCGCGCGGCCTTGCGGGCGTCCAACCCGTGGTCGCCGTCGGCCTTGTTGACCGCGATGACGTCCGCGAGCTCCAGGATGCCCTTCTTGATCCCCTGCAGCTGGTCGCCGGTGCGCGCCAGCGTGAGGAACAGCGAGCAGTCCGTCATGTTCGCGACCGCCACCTCGGACTGCCCGACGCCGACGGTCTCGACCAGCACGACGTCGAAGCCCGCCGCCTCCACCAGCACGATCGTCTCGCGGGTGGCCTGGGCGACGCCGCCGAGCGTGCCGGACGTCGGCGACGGCCGGATGAACGCGTTCTCGTTGACCGAGAGCCGTTGCATGCGCGTCTTGTCGCCCAGGATGCTGCCGCCGGTGCGGGTCGACGACGGGTCGACGGCCAGCACCGCGACCCGGTGGCCCTGCTCGGTCAGCGCGGTGCCGAGGGCGTCGATGAACGTCGACTTGCCCACGCCGGGCACACCGGTGATGCCGACGCGGATCGCCGCGCCGGACCGGGGCAGCAGCTCGACGAGCAGCTCCTGCGCCTTGGCCCGGTGGTCGGCGCGCGTCGACTCGACCAGCGTGATCGCCCTCGCGAGCAGGCCCCGGTTGCCGTCGAGCACGCCTTTCACGTACTCGGCGACGTCGATCACCCTAGGCATCGTGACCGAGCTGGTCCGCGAGCTTCACCAGCAGGTCCTTCGCGGCGTCCGCGATCACGGTGCCGGGCGGGAAGATCGCCGCTGCCCCCGCCGCGTACAGCTCGTCGAAGTCCTGCGGCGGGATCACGCCACCGACGACGATCATGATGTCCTCGCGGCCGAGCTTCGTGAGCTCCTCCTTGAGCGCGGGCACCAGCGTGAGGTGCCCGGCGGCCAGCGACGACACGCCGACGATGTGCACGTCGGCCTCGGTGGCCTGGCGCGCGACCTCCTCGGGCGTCTGGAACAGCGGGCCGACGTCGACGTCGAAGCCGAGATCCGCGAACGCCGTGGCGATCACCTTCTGGCCGCGGTCGTGCCCGTCCTGCCCCATCTTGGCGACCAGGATGCGCGGGCGGCGTCCCTCCTGCTCCGCGAACGTCTCGACGACCTCGCGGCAGCCGTCCACGTTGGACACCTGGCCCACCTCCTGCCGGTAGACACCGGTGATGGTGCGGATCTGGGCGGAGTGGCGGCCCCACACCTTGCCGAGCGCCTCGGAGATCTCGCCGACGGTGGCCTTGGCGCGCGCGGCCTCGATCGCCAGCTCCAGGAGATTGCCTTCGCCGCTCGCCGCCTCCGTCAGCGCGTCGAGCGCACCGTCCACAGCGGACTGGTCGCGCTCTTCCCTGAGCCTGCGCAGCTTCTCGAGCTGCTGCGCGCGCACTCCGGCGTTGTCGACCTTGAGGACCTCGATCTGCTCGTCGGTGTCCACCAGGTACTTGTTGACGCCGATGACGGGCTGCCGTCCGGAATCGATGCGCGCCTGCGTGCGGGCGGCGGCCTCCTCGATGCGCAGCTTGGGGATGCCCTCGTCGATCGCGCGGGCCATGCCGCCGGCCTTCTCGACCTCGGTGATGTGCTCCCACGCCTTGGCGGCGAGCTCGTTCGTCAGCCGCTCGACGTAAGCGCTGCCGCCCCACGGGTCGATCACGCGCGTGGTGCCGGACTCCTGCTGGAGCAGCAGCTGCGTGTTGCGGGCGATGCGCGCGGAGAAGTCCGTGGGAAGCGCGAGAGCCTCGTCGAGTGCGTTGGTGTGCAACGACTGCGTGTGTCCCTGCGTCGCGGCCATCGCCTCGACGCACGTGCGCGCGACGTTGTTGAACACGTCCTGCGCGGTCAGCGACCACCCGGACGTCTGGCAGTGCGTGCGCAGGCTCAGCGACTTCTGGTTCTTCGGCTCGAACTGGTTGACGAGCTTGGCCCAGAGCAGCCGGGCGGCCCGCATCTTGGCGATCTCCATGAAGAAGTTCATGCCGACCGCCCAGAAGAAGGACAGCCGCGGCGCGAACCTGTCAACGTCCAGCCCGGCCTCCCTGCCGGCGCGCAGGTACTCGGCCCCGTCCGCCAGCGTGTACGCCAGCTCCAGGTCGGCCGTCGCCCCCGCCTCCTGCATGTGGTAGCCGGAGATCGAGATGGAGTTGAACTTCGGCATGTGCTGGGAGGTGTAGGAGAAGATGTCGGAGATGATCCGCATCGACTGCTTCGGCGGGTAGATGTAGGTGTTGCGGACCATGAACTCCTTGAGGATGTCGTTCTGGATGGTCCCCATGAGCTGCTCCGGCTTCACCCCCTGCTCCTCCGCCGCCACGACGAACAGGGCCAGGATCGGCAGCACCGCGCCGTTCATCGTCATCGACACGGACATCTTGTCGAGCGGGATGCCGTCGAACAGCGTGCGCATGTCGTAGATCGAGTCGATCGCCACCCCCGCCATGCCGACGTCACCGGCGACGCGCGGGTGGTCGGAGTCGTACCCGCGGTGCGTGGCGAGGTCGAAGGCGACGGACAGGCCCTTCTGCCCGGCCGCGAGGTTGCGGCGGTAGAAGGCGTTCGACTCCTCGGCCGTCGAGAAACCGGCGTACTGGCGCACGGTCCACGGCTGGTTGACGTACATCGTCGGGTACGGGCCGCGCAGGAAGGGCGCGATGCCGGGATAGGTCTCGAGGAAGCCGAGACCGTCCGCATCGGACCGGTCGTAGACCGGCTTGACCGCGATGCCCTCCGGCGTCTCCCAGGCGGGGAGGTCGGCCTCGTACTTGGCCGAGGGAAGCGGGCCGAGGTCGATGTCCGCGAAGTTGGGGATCAACGCTCCACTCCCTGGGACTTGTCGATGGCGAGGAAGTCGTAGGTGCTGGTCAGGATCTCCAGCGCGGGACAGCCCATGTGCACGAAGCCGTCGACGTCCGCGTCGCTCTTCCTGCCCGCGAGGAGCACCCGCTCGGCACCGGCCGCGCGCAGGGCTTCGACGGTGGGTACCGCCTGGTCGGCGTAGCTGCTCTCGCTGCCGCACAGCACCGCGATCCTGGCGCCGGACTCCGTGAACTTCGCCGCCACGTCGTCGGCCGTCCTGGTCGGGCCCGCGCTGGGGGTGGCGAAGCCGCCTGCGTTGAAGAGGTTGGCGGCGAAGGTGGCCCGCGCGGTGTGGGCGGCGACCGGGCCGAGGGTGGCGAGGAAGACCAGGGGGCGTTCGGGCTGGGCGTCGGCGAGGTCGCGCAGCTCCTCGAAGGCCTGGGCGTAGCGGACGCGCGGCAGCCCGAAACTGTCAGACCTGCTTGGGATACTTGGAGTGGGGGGCGAATCCCCCCTGGGGGCCGGTGAGTCCGAATCGATTCCGGAGGCGGGCTCGCGGACCGCGGCGGAGTCCTGCGCGGGCTCGCGCACTGCAGCAGATTCTTCGGCGGGCTCGCGGACCGCGGCAGACTCCCCGGCGGGCTCCTGCACCGGCGCCGGGTCGCGGACCACGGGCTTCTCGGCGAGGTTCGGGAACTCGCTCACCCCGGTGATCGGGTCGCTCCGGTCCGCCAGCCGCGCCGACCGCTTCGCCCACGTCGCGGCGATCCGATCGCGGACCAGCCCACCCGCGGCGGGCAGTCCCCCTGCCCGTTCCAGCTCCTGGAACCACGCCCAGGCCGACACGGCCAGCGACTCGGTCAGCTGCTCCACGTACCAGGACCCGGCGGCCGGGTCGATCACCTTGCCGAGGTGCGACTCCTCCAGCAGCAGGTTCTGCGTGTTGCGGGCGATCCGGCGCGCGAACTCGTCCGGCAGGCCGATCGCGGCGTCGAACGGCTGCACCGTCACGGCGTCGGCGCCGCCGAGACCGGCGGACAAGCAGGCCACGGTCGTGCGCAGCATGTTCACCCACGGGTCGCGGCGCGTCATCATCGCCGACGACGTCACGGCGTGCTGCACCTGCACTGCCTCGACGCCGGACACCTCGGCCACGCGCGCCCACAACCGGCGGGCGGCGCGCAGCTTGGCGATCGTCATGAACTGGTCGGCCGTCGCGGCGTAGCGGAACTCCAGCTGCGCGAAGGCGTCGGCGACGGGAAGTCCCGCGTCCACCAGGGCCCGCAGGTACGACACGGCCAGAGCGAGCGACGCGCCCAGCTCCTCGGTGTCCGAGCCGCCCGCGTCGTGGAACGGCAGAGCGTCGACCACGACGGTCCGCAGCGACGGGAACTCCGACGAAGCCTGCCGGATCACGTCCAGGGCTTCACCCGAAGGTGTCAAAGCGAGGTTGCCGCGCACGTCGGCGGCCAGCAGCGGCGACTGGTCGTAGATCCGCAGCATCGCGCGCGCGGCCTCCACGGAACCGTCGAGCACGATCGGTGCGAGGTCGAGGTAGACGCCGTCCAGCAGGCGCTCCAGCGACGGCGCGGGCACCGCGAGCCACAGGGACGTGACGCCGCCTTCGAGGTCGTTCATCAGAGCGACCGGGTCGGGCACGCAGTGGCGTTGCCGGACGTCCCAGCCCTGCTTGGCGGGCACCAGGGCGTAGGGGGGCAGGGCGTCGTCGAGCGTGTAGAGCGGCTGGAGCTCGACGCCGTCGTAGGTTCTGGTGACCAGCGAGTCGTAGCTCGCGCCGGTCTTGTTCAGGACGGCGTCGACCAGGTCACGCCACTGTTCCCTCGACGCCGAGGGGAACTCGTTCGGGCGGAATTCGGCGGGCAAGGCCAACTCCATCATGCGTTGCAGTGTTACCGACCAGTACCGACAGAGCTATGTGAGGTTCACCGCCGTTAACGATGCAGTGAAGCCCCGCAGAGTGTCTCAGGAATGATGAACCAGTGGAGAACGGTGACCAGGAGCGCTTGATCGCGGCCAGATACCGGCTGCTGCACCTGCTGGGTCAGGGCTCGATGGGCACCGTCTGGGCCGCTCACGACGAGGTGCTGCGCCGCCAGGTCGCGGTCAAGGGGATCCTGCGGCCTCCCGGCATGCCCGACGTGGCCGCGGAGGACCTGCGCGAGCGGACCATGCGCGAGGCCCGCGCCGTCGCCGCGCTCTCCCACCCGAACGTCGTAACGCTGTACGACGTCGTGCAGCACGAGGGCGACCCGTACGTGGTGATGGAACTGGTGCCGTCCCGCAGTCTCGGCGAGGTGCTGCAGGAGCAGGGCTGCCTCACCGAGAAGCAGGGCGCGGCGGTGCTGGACGCGGTCGCGTGGGCGCTGGCGTCCGCGCACCGGGCGGGCATCACGCACCGGGACGTGAAGCCCGGCAACGTGCTGATCGCGGACGACGGCCGGGTGAAGCTCACGGACTTCGGCATCGCGCGCAACGTCGCCGAGGCCACCATGACCGCGCGCGGCGTCACGCTGGGCACGCCCGCCTACATCGCGCCCGAGGTCGCGCAGGGCGGTGACGTGTCGGAGGCCGCGGACCGGTGGTCGCTGGGCGCGACGATGTGGGCCGCGATGGCCGGCGAGCCGCCGTACATGGGCAAGAACGTCATGCAGACGATCAACGCCGTGATCAACGGCGAGGTACCGGTGCCGGCGGGCGCGGGCCGGCTCGCGCCGGTGATCAGCGGGCTGATGCGCAAGGACCCCGCCGAACGGATGTCGCTCGTCGACGTGCGCCGGCAGGTCTACCCGCTGCTGCCGGAGCCGGGCACGGACGCGTTCGAGGTGCGCGAGTCGGTGCGGTTGCCGGTGGTCGTGCGCCCCAAGCCGAGGATCGAGCCGGACGCGCCGCTGGCCGACGACCCCGGTCCGCTGCCGTTCATGGTCACCAAGCCGCTGCCGCCACGGGCACGTGGTCGCGTCGCCTCCGCATTTGTGCTGGTCGCGGCGGTTCTGCTGTTCGTGGCGGGGTCCGGTGGCGGGTTCGCGCTGACCCGGCTCGTGGCGGGCGCGACGCTGCTGCCGCCCGCCCAGCAGACCGTGCAGACGCTGCCGACCCTGCCCACGGCGGCGACGCTGGAGCCCAGGACCGCGTCCGCCGTGACCGCGAACGGCGACCAGGGCGGCAAGTTCACCCTGAACGTCGACCGGAGCTGGACGACGTACACCGAGCAGCGCGCCGCGGACACGCGGTTGCCGGAGTCCGCGGTGGTGCACTTCGTGTCGGGCAGCGGCGCGTACGAGGTGGCCGTGCAGCGCTTTCCGGACTTCTACCCGAAGCGCGACATCAAGGTGTACTTCTCCGGCGTGCAGGCGCGGTGGCCCAACCGGTTCTTCGGCGGCGAGAAGGTGCCGACGCCGAACCTCGCGGGGCCGCACTCCGAGGACGGCGTCCAGTTCATCTACCGGACGGTCGAGGGCGACGGGCCCACCGCGCTGAGGCGGTCGCACTTCTCCCGCGTGCTCCCCTACGGCAACGACCTGTGGGTGGTCGAAGTGGTGGTGCCCACAGAGCAGGAGGACGAGGCACGCGCACGACTGTTCGACGCGATCGCCTCGACCTTCTCCCCGGTGTAAGCCGTGTCGTGCGGGACACGACTCTCATCGAACAGACCCGCACGACACGGCTTAAGCTCTCGCGGTGACTCCAGAAGAGCTGGCCGGCAAGGCCGCGGAAGAGATCCAGAGCCGCACCGGCATCGAGAAGCACGACATCGCCATCGTGCTCGGCTCCGGCTGGCGGCCCGCCGCCGACGTGATCGGCGAGCCGGTCAGCGAGGTTCCGGTCGGTGAGCTGACGGGCTTCGAGGCGCCGACCGCGCTCGGCCACGGCGGCACCATCCGTTCCGTCGAGGTGGGCGGCAAGAAGGTCCTCGTCGTCCTCGGCCGCACCCACGGCTACGAGGGCAAGGGCGTGCAGAAGGTCGTGCACGGCGTGCGCACCGTCGCCGCCGCGGGCGTGTCGACGGTCGTGCTGACCAACGCGGCCGGTGGCCTGCGGCAGGGCATGACCGTCGGGCAGCCGGTGCTGATCTCCGACCACCTCAACCTGACCTCGCTGTCGCCGCTGGTCGGCGCGCGGTTCGTGGACCTCACGGATCTGTACTCGCCGCGGCTGCGCAAGCTGGCGCAGGAGATCGACCCGTCGCTGGAGGAGGGCGTGTACGCGGGTCTGCCCGGTCCGCACTTCGAGACGCCCGCCGAGATCCGGATGCTGCGCACGCTGGGTGCCGACCTGGTCGGCATGTCGACCGTGCACGAGGCGATCGCCGCGCGGGCCGAGGGCGTCGAGGTGTTCGGGTTGTCGCTGGTCACGAACCTCGCGGCGGGCATCACCGGTGAGCCGCTGAACCACCAGGAGGTGCTGGACGCCGGTGCCGCCGCCGCCGAGCGCATGGGCACGTTGCTGCGGGAACTGGTGGACCGCGCATGAGCCTGACGCCGGCACTGCGTGACGCGACGTTCCGGTGGATCGCCGACGACCCCGACACTGCTGCCCGTGAGGAGCTGCAAGGGGTTCTGGCACGGGCGATGGGCGGTGACGCCGCGGCGCTCGAGGACCTGCGGGACCGGATGGCCGGGCCGCTGACGTTCGGCACCGCCGGGCTGCGCGGGCCGGTGCGGGCGGGCACGAACGGCATGAACGTCGCCACCGTCGTCCGCGCGACGGCCGGTCTGGCGTCGTGGCTGGGAACTTCGGGAGGCGTGGTCTTCGTCGGCCGCGACGCCCGGCACGGCTCGGAGGAGTTCGCCGTCGCCGCCGCCGAGGTGATGGCGGCGGCGGGCTTCGACGTGCGGATGCTGCCGGGACCGTTGCCGACGCCGGTCCTGGCCTTCCTGGTGCGCGCGCACGGTGCGGTGGCGGGAATCCAGATCACCGCGTCGCACAACCCGCCCGCGGACAACGGCTACAAGCTCTACCTGGCCGGTGGCTCGCAGATCGTGCCGCCGTCGGACCGCGAGATCGAGAAGGCGATCGAGTCGGTGCCGGCGGCGGTGTCCGTGCCCCGGACCCCCTCGTACACCACGGTTTCGGACGACGAGATCGACGCGTACCTGGAGCGGGTCTCGACGCTGCCCACCGGTCAGGCGCGGTCGTTGAAGATCGCGCTGACGCCGATGCACGGCGTCGGTGGCGCGTTCGCCGTGGAAGCGTTGCGGCGCGCGGGTTTCACCGACGTGCACGTGGTGCGGTCGCAGGCGGTGCCGGACCCGGACTTCCCGACCGTGGCGTTCCCGAACCCGGAGGAGCCGGGTGCGTCCGACGAGCTGCTCGCCCTCGCGGCGTCGGTGGACGCGGACCTGGCCATCGCGCTGGACCCGGACGCGGACCGGTGCGCGCTCGGCGTTCGAGATGGCGACACGTGGCGGATGCTGCGCGGCGACGAGACGGGTGTGCTGCTCGGCTCGCTCGTGCTGTCCACGACGGACTCGGCGGATCCCCTGGTGGCGACGACGATCGTGTCGTCGTCACTGCTCAAGTCGATCGCGTCCGCACATGGCGCCCGGTACGCGGAGACGCTGACCGGCTTCAAGTGGCTGGCGCGGGCGGGCGAAGGCCTCGTGTTCGCCTACGAGGAGGCGCTCGGCAACTGCGTCGACCCCACGCACGTCGCGGACAAGGACGGCATCTCGGCCGCCGTCGTCGCCGCCGACCTGGCCGCGGGCCTCAAGGCGTCCGGACGCACGTTGCTGGACGCGCTGGACCAGCTCGCGGTGGACCACGGCCTGCACCTGACGGACCAGATCTCCCTGCGGTACACCGACTTGAGCCTGATCGGCGCGACGATGTCCCGTCTGCGGGCCGACCCGCCCGCGGACTTCGCGTCCGAGGACCTGCTCCCCGGCGCCGACGTGCTGCGGTGGACGGCCGACGGCGTGCGCGTGATCGTGCGCCCGTCGGGCACCGAGCCGAAGCTCAAGGCGTACCTGGAAGTGGTCGAGCCCGTCACGGACGGACTGGAGTCCGCCCGTGCGGCGGGCAAGGCTCGGTTGTCTGAACTGCGTGAACGGGTGACCGAGCTGGTCGGCTAGGTCAGCTGCTCAGCGCGATCACCAGGCACAGCAGGGCAAGGGCGAAACCCCCGCCGGCTACGAGGTACGCCCTCCTGGTCGGCGGGGCCACCGCGGTGCGGCGTCCCTCGGTCACCGCCGCGACGGCGATCCGGCCGAAGATGTACGCGATCGTGCAGAGCCCCACGCCGAGTCCGAGCAACATCGTGTTGACGTCCCACGGGCTGTGGTCGAACCCCGGCCACAGCGACGCGAAGAGGGGCCCGAACCCGATCATCCCGATGCTGATCGCAAGGCCGAAACCCCAGGTGATGCGACGCTGACGAGGACTGGTGGTCATAAGGGCGGTGGTCTTCATGGTCCCTCCTGTGTACACCCGTTAAGACGTGCTTCCGGCTTCGGGGTTCCGTTTCCGGAGCAACAAGAACGCCTGCGGTCCCCCTTCGTCCACACCCTTCTGACGTTGCAGCCGTGCGACTTCGTTGAACCCGGCCCGCGTCGCGTTGGTCACGGTCTCGTCGATGTCGTGCCAGTGGACGTCGAGGTCCACGTCGTGGCCGTACGCGTGGTCGAGGTGCCTCTTCTGGTTACCCAGCTTGAACGCGTGCAACAGGTACCCGCCCGGTTTCACCACCCGGTGGAACTCCTCCCACGGCACGTCGTCCGCGGGCATGTGGACCGTGGAGTACCAGACGACGGCACCGCCGAGGCTGTCGTCCTCGATGTCGAGCTTCGTGAGGTCGCCCCAGGTGAAGCTCAGGTGCGGGTAGAGCTGCCGCGCCTGGTCGAGCATGCCCTCGGAGAAGTCGACGCCGAACGCGTCGAGGCCCAGTTCGTGCAGGTGCTGCGTGATGCGGCCGGTACCGCAGCCGAGGTCGCCCACCGGGCCGTCGGTGAGCTCGGCGAACGCGCGCATGATCGCGGCGTCGAGCGGGCGGCCGTCGTGCGCGTCCGGGATGAGGCGGGCGTAGCCGGCGGCGGCGATGTCGTAGGAGGCGCGGGTCATGGACGTTATGTTGCTCGGCGTGTCCAGGTTGTTGATCGTGCACCACACGCCGTCACCCGCCCTGCAGGCGATGGCAACGCGACGAAATAGCGTTCACTGTTCGCCCTGGTCACGGCGATGCTGAAGCTTGGCCGCGAGGGACCTCGACTGGGTGGTGCGCAGCGCCTCGGCAGCAACTTCGAGGTCTTTCGCGCCGCCGCGCTCGTAGACGCGGTGCAGGAAGCGCAGCTCGAACCATCGCCAAAGGAGCCTGGACAAGGCTGGCATCGTCAAGGCTGCCGCAGCCACCACGCCGGCATGACAACTCCACAACAAGTAAGCCCTCCGGCGAGCGTGCTGCGAGCAGCCTTGTACCGTCGCCGGGCCCTGTCCGGCTTCGCGTCTAACGCACTTGAGCCGACGGCCGTCCAAGGATGATCTACGAGCAGGCTCGGCTCGACTGGCGCAGCTCATGCCCCGAGCAAGGTCTCCACCAGCCTGAACCGGTCGTGTGTTCTCGCGGACGGCATTCGCGAGGCAAACCCCCGCGCTCGACTCAACGTGTCCCTCGCAGCGTCCAGTGCACCGACTCGCGCGTACGACTCGGCGAGCCACGAGAGGTAGAGCGCCACTTCCCGCGAGTGCTCCTCCGGGTAGGAGGCGACAGCGGCCGACAGCAGCGGTTCAGCCTTGCCGGGGTCACCCAGCTCGATCATGCAACGCCCGGCCATCACGTCGATCTCAGCTCTGTTGAGCCAATAGACCCACTCAGGCTCTTCGATACCAGGTGACCACTGCTCGTACGCATCGTCTACCGCGTCGAGCACGCGGCGTGTCCCGTCGTGGTCCTTCGTCTTGGCGCTAGCCCACGCCACCCTCTCCAGCAACAGCGTCCTGACCACAGGCGTGGCATCACGAGCACCCTTGACCGCAGACCGTGCCAGCAACAGCGCATCATGCGGGTCAGCCACGTTCGCGATCTGATAGCTCAGCGACGAGAACAGTTGCGCGGCAAGGGAAGCGTCGCCCGCCTCGGAAGCCGCGGACACCCCGCCGAGGTAGAGCCGCTGAGCCTCCGCGTACTTGCCCGCGTCCGATGCGACCCACCCACCGAGTTGGGCAAGCTCACCGGTCGCGATCAGCAGCCTTCGTCCTGTGACTTCGGAGTAGGAACCGTTACGCACCAACGACTCTGCCTCGGACAACTCGTGCCGCACGGCGGGCAGCAGATCCGTACTTCCCACCACGTCGTCCAGGTGCCGCAGCTCGACCACGCGAGCCTCTACGGCGTCCGCAAGGGAGTCGCCGACCCTCCGGCCGGAACGGCACTGCACGGCAATCGGGGAGTCCGAAACAAGCCACTCGTGCGCGCGGCGCACCGGATCACTACCCAACGGCACGCCAAGAGCCTGTTCATAGGCGGTGACGACGTCCGGGAGCGGCCGGCGCTTCCCGTTCTCGATCAGGCTCAGATACGGCTTGCTGTAGTGGGTGAGCTGGGCCATCCGGGACAGGCTGAGCCCGGCGGCTTCGCGCGCTGCCCTGAGGGCATCACCCAGCTCCGACACGCACGCTCCCGGTCCGCGTTGTCAACTCTTGTGAACGCGTTGATCAGCATAAACATCGTTTGACCCCGGTAGGAACAGAGACAGTCAGATCCACCGGGAGGTTCGCCCACCATGAGCACGATCTGCACAACCCATTCCCGCCCGAGGAGGGTGCCGGCGTGAACTGGGGCTGGGAACAGACCATCGGCGCGATCCTCGCCTCACTCTCGTTCGCCTTCATCATCGGCGTCGTCATCTGGGATCAGCTCAAAAACCGATGGCCGTTCGTTCATCGCTTCCCGTGGATGTGGTGGAAGCGGCGACCGAGGCGCCGATAGCGCTCGGACCAAGTCATGAACGAGGGGGAATCGTGGACCAGCAGCTCTACCTTCGGCCGACAGCGGTCATCATGCAGCCAGAGACGCTCTGCAATCTCGACTGCACCTATTGCTATCTGCCGTTCCGGCACGAGCGGAACACCATGGCACTCGCGGTCGCACGAGCGGTGGCCGCATCAGTACGTCCCTGGGCAGCGTCCGGCACGGTCGAAGTGTGCTGGCACGGCGGCGAGCCGCTGGCCACTGGTCGCGCCCGCCTCGGGCAACTGATGGACGCGTTCGCAGGGATCGACGTCAAGCACGTGGTTCAGACGAACGCGACGCTGATCGATGAGGCCTGGTGTGAGTTCTTCGCAGCGCGGGACGTGCACGTCGGTGTCAGCATCGACGGCCCACCAGCCGACAATGCGAGTCGCGTAGACCGACGGCGGATGCCCACGCAGGCAAAGGCGTTGCGCGGCGTGGAACTTCTGCGCGCGCACGGCCACAAGGTCCACGCCATCGCGGTGGTGTCCGATCCGACTCCCAAGCGCGCCCGCAGGCTCTACGCCTTCGCCCTGGAGTGCGGGATCGCGCATCTCGGCGTCAACATCGAGGAGCAGGAAGGCGTCAACGTCTCCACCAACGCTCACCGCCAAGACGTCGTAACCGACTTCTGGACGACGCTCGCGGAGAGCTGGCGCGAGAACCCCGCTTGCCGCGTCCGTGAGCTTGAACGGGCACTCGGCTATGCCAGCGCGGTGCTCAGACGTGACAGCGCTACGCACCGCGATGGAGTACTGATCGATCCCCTGCCGACCGTTGGCCACGACGGCTCGGTAACCCTGATCTCGCCTGAACTCGCGGGATTCGACTCGATTCGCGGCACGTTCTCCAGCGGAAACGTACTGCACAACACTCTGAACGAGATCATCGAGCGATCAGCGACCGAAGAACCCTGGGTCTCCGAGTTCTTCCGGGGAGTCAAGAATTGCCGGCTCACATGCCCGTACTTCGACTTCTGCGGTGGCGGACATCCTGCCAACCGCTACTTCGAGCACGGCCGCATGGATGGAACCGCGACCAACTACTGCCGGAACAGCAAGATCTCACTACTGGAGGGAGTGCTGCGCCTTGACCAGTCGACAGCTACTGGAAACCAGGATCTTGGAGTGTCGAACGACGCTCGTGGACCTGCTGACCAAGACCGGTCAGCCACCTGCGCGGATCAACGCTTTTGACAACGACCCCACATGGGACAACGCGACCGGAGGCGGCGGCTTCGACAATCGTCCGACGTGGGACAACTGGGACAAGAAATAGCTAGCCCGCAACCGTCAGGCCGGCTTCCTTGGCGAACTGAGCACCGAGGGAGCCGGCCTGAACGGCTTCGATCCTCGCACCGCGCAGCGTCAACAGCCCACTGACATCGCTGAGCCTGGATGTCGTGAAGTCGCAGCCACCGGCGCGGGTGGCATCAAATTCAACTCGAGACATCTCACATTCGTCAAAAACCACATTGGAAAGGTCTCCAACAAGAACGGCCTCACGGAATGAGCAACGACGGAAGACGACCGCATTCTTGACCTGGTCAATCCTGAAGGTCGCGTAGTCGAAACGGCAGTCCTCGGCGTAGATGTCCGAAGCTTGCACGAATGACACTCGAAGCCCGATCGCCTGACAGCGAAGGAAGTCCACCCTCCGCGCGGTCACATCAGTCAGGACCGCGTTCGCCAGATTCACTTCTTCAAACCTGACGTCTGAAAGTTCGAGCGGAGCAAGACGAGATTCCGACAGATCCACGTCCGACACCAGTGCAACAGAAACGGACCCCTCTCCGGCGACGCCCGACTGATCACCCCACTGGACCCGAGCTGTTTCAATTTCGAAGTCACCCCGGAAGGCGGCCACTTCGTCCACGAGGTCTTCTTCCTCGATCCATGGCCGCTGAATAGTTTTGCCCGCGACCTTCAGGAACTCCATGAAGACACGATAGCGCACTCAGCAGACGACAAGCCGCATCCCGACGCAGTCGAACAAGAGCCGCCCGCTCGAACAATGTCACACGAAGGACTTAGTAGCGCTTTTCGAAGCATGCAGATCAGCGGAACGGATTCTCATCATCGGCCCGCTCAGGCAAAGCCGCGCATCACAACGGTGGTCTCACCACGCGTGCGCGAGCTCGGCGAAGGCGCGTGATCGCGGCGACGATGTCGTAGGAGGCGCGGGTCATGGACGTTATGTTGCTCGGCGTGTCCAGGTTGTTGATCGTGCACCACACGCCGTCACCCGCCCTGCAGGCGATGTTCGAGGCGGTGCTCGCCGGCGCCACCACGCCCGAGATCGAGGGCGTCGAGGTGGTGCGCCGGGCCGCGTTGTCCACAACCGCTGTGGATGTCCTGGAGGCCGACGGCTACCTGCTCGGCACGCCCGCGAACCTCGGGTACATGAGCGGTGCGTTGAAGCACTTCTTCGACACCGTCTACTACCCGTGTCTCGACTCGACGCGTGGGCGGCCGTTCGGGCTTTACGTGCACGGCAACGACGACACGACGGGCGCGGTGCGCAGCGTGGAGACCGCCACGACCGGGCTGGGCTGGGAGAAGGCGGCCCGGCACGTCACCGCCACGGGTGAACCGGCCAAAGCCGATCTGGAGGCGTGCTGGGAGCTCGGCGCGACTGTTGCGGCCCAGTTGTCCACATGAATCCAGGGTTGTCCACAGCTTCTTGTCCCCACCCTGTGGACAACCCTGGGGATGGATTCGAACGTGTGTTCTAACGGCCGACGGAGCTCATGTCCGGGTAGCGGTCGCCGGCCACCGCCGACGCGGGCACCGCGGCCTCGATCGCGGCCAGGTCGTCGGAGGACAGCGAGAGCGACGCCGCCGCCACGTTCTCCTCCAGGTACTTGATCCGCTTGGTCCCCGGGATGGGCACGACGTCGTCGCCGCGGTGCTGCACCCACGCCAGCGCGAGCTGCCCGGCCGTGACGCCGCGTTCCTCGGCCAGTGCGCGCAGCTCCGCGACCATCTTCAGGTTCGTCTCGAGGTTCGCGCCGGAGAACCGCGGGTTCGCGGCGCGGAAGTCGCCCTCGCCGAAGTCGGAGGTCGACGCGAAACGGCCCGTCAGAACGCCACGGCCCAGCGGCGAGTACGGCACCAGGCCGATGCCCAGCTCACGGGCCGTGGGCACGATCTCCGCCTCGATGTCGCGCGACCACAGCGACCACTCGCTCTGCAGCGCCGTGATCGGGTGCACGGCGTGAGCGCGGCGGAGGGTGTCGGGGCCCGCCTCTGACAGGCCCAGGTACCGCACCTTGCCCTCGGTGACCAGCTCGGCCATCGCGCCGACGGTCTCCTCGATCGGCGTGTCGGCCGGGACGCGGTGCAGGTAGTACAGGTCGATCACGTCGGTGCCGAGCCTGCGCAGGGAGCCCTCGACCGCCGACCGCACGTAGTCGCGGTCGCCGCGGATCGAGCGGCCACCGCCCTCTTCGCGCACGATGCCGAACTTCGTGGCCAGCACGACGTCCGAACGCCGGTCCGCGATCGCGCGGCCCACGAGCTCCTCGTTCAGGTGCGGGCCGTACATGTCGGCCGTGTCGATCAACGTGACGCCGAGCTCGAGCGCGCGGTGGATGACCGCGATCGACTCCTTCTCGTCGCCGGCACCGTAGAACTCCGACATCCCCATGCAGCCGAGCCCCTGCGGCCCGACTTCCAGCTCACCGATCTTCCTTCGCTTCACGTCCATCCCTCCACGCTAGGACCTGGAGCGCGCTCCAGCTCAAGTCGGCGTTCCGCACGACCACGACGCGGACCCGCCCGGCTCAGGCCGTCGCTTCCAGGTCCTGCTCGACCACCTCGTAGTGGTCGATCTTGTAGTCGAGCACCTCGAGGCACGTCTGCAGCTCCGCGATGCGGGCACGGACGTCGGCGCGGTGGTCGACGAGGATCTGCTTGCGACGGCCCGCCGTCAGGTCGCCGCGGTGCCTGAGCTGCGCGAACTCGCGCATCATGCGGATCGGCATGCCGGTCGTGCGCAGACGCGTCACGAAGGCCAGCCAGCCGAGGTCCTCCTCCGAGTAGCTGCGGCGACCGCCCGAGTCCCGTGCGGGAGGGTCGACGAGCCCGATTCGTTCGTAGTAGCGCAATGTGTCGATGGACAACCCGCTGCGCTGGGCGGCCTGGGCTATCGAGTAACTCACGAGATCGACGCTATGACCTGGAGTGCGCTCTAGGTCAAGCGGAATCCTTCGGGAGTCCCCACGCTTCGAGGTGACCGGCCATCTCGGCGACGTCGATCTTGTCGCGGCCCAGCGAGCGGACCAGGTCGAGCGCGTCGTCCTCGTCGGCGTCGATCCAGTAGCCGTTGATGTCGCACATCGTGACGGCGGAGACCCAGCCGAGGCGCCAGTTGCCCTCCACCAGGGGGCGGGTCCTGACGATCGAGTCGAGCAGTGCGGAGGACTTCATCCACAGCGTGTTGTAGGCCTCCACGCCGAGGACGGTGGCGCGAGGACGGTAGGCAGCGGTGTCGAGCAGGCCGATGTCCCGGACGACGAGGTCGCCGCCGGTCACGGCCGTGGCCAGCACTAACAGGTCCCCGGCGTCGAGGTAGGAGATCACAGCACCCAGTTGATCAGAGAGGTATGACAGTGTCAGGAGGATCCGAGCCTATCCAAAAGACCTCGGTACTTGGGCAGCACTCTCCCGAGGACCTCTCCGAGCTGCTCTTCCTGCTGCATCCGCCGGTACCGTTCCGCGATCGCGAGCCGCACGACCTCCTGCTTGGACCGGCCCTCGGCCTGCGCCAGTTCAGCGAGCGCTTGGTTTTCCTCTTCGGTCAACCGCAAGGTCATCGCCATTCACACGACGGTACCAATGTGATACCACCGAGGCCAGCGCCCGTTAGGATTGACCGATGCCCAGGCCCAGGACCCACGACGACGCGCTGAGGCGGCGTCTGCTCGAGCGGGCGGGCGAGCTGCTCAGCACCGAGGGACCCGCCGCGGTGAGCCTGCGCAAAATCGCCACCGACGTCAACACCTCGACGACGGCGGTCTATTCCCTCTTCGGCGGGAAACCGGCACTTCTCGAGGCTCTCTACGACGAGGCGTTCACGAGGTTCGGGACGCACCTCGCCGCGGTGCCGATCACCGGCGACCCCGCGGAGGACCTCGTCCAGATCGGACTGGCCTACCGGCGCAGCGCGCTCGCGGACCCGCGCTTCTACTCGGTGCTGTACTCGAAGGTCGTCGAACCGACGAAGGAGATGAGCCGCGCGGCGGGCCGGACGTTCGCGCCGGTGCGGAACGCGGTGCGGCGGGCGGTCGAGACGGGCGTCTTCCGCGACGAGGACCCGGAGCGGATCGCGTTGTCGATGTGGGGCATCGCGCACGGCCTGGTGAGCCTGGAGCTCAACGGGAACCTGCCGCACGGGGTCGACGCCGCCGCCACGTACGAACTGGCGTTGCGCGCGCACGGCCGCGGCTGGCTGGCGTAGAACCACGGAGAAACGCGGAATCCGGGGAGGCGGCCGCCGCGAAACCTCCCCGGACCCGCTGGACTGTCCGGTTAGGACAGTCCGTCTGGTGCGGCCCTACTTCAGGGCGCCGTCGAGCGCCTTGATGAGCTCGCCGTCGGCGGTGTCACCGTCGAGCGACCAGATCATCGCGCCGCCGAGCTTGCGGTCGTTGATGAAACGGGCCTTGCGCTTCATCTCCGTGGCGTCGTCGTAGGTCCACCACGTCGTGCCGTCGTAGATCCACGCGAAGCCGGCGCGCTCGTCGCGGTAGATCTTGTACCGGGGGTCGGCCAGCTTCGGCTTGATGGCCTTGAAGTCCTCGTAGCCGGCCTCGTACGTGGCCGGTGCGGGCGTGCCCGTGCCGAACAGGCCGTTGCGCGTGCCCGGCGCGACACCGGTCCAGCCGCGGCCGTAGAACGGAACGCCGAGCACGGCCTTCGAGCGCGGGGCACCGCGGCGCAGCCACGCGTCGACCGTCACCTCGGAGCTGAACTCGAACTGCGCCGGGTCGCCCTTCGGGACGCGCAGCGCGGACTGCTGGTTCGCGTTCGGGTCCCACGCGCCGTGGTAGTCGTAGCCCTGCAGGGTGCCGAAAGTCAGGTAGCAGAACACCTTCGCGACCTCGAAGCCCGCGTCCACCTGCTTCGGGTCGGCCGGCAGGAACGCGGTCAGGTCGCGGTTCCAGCCCATCTGCCCGCGGTACTCGGCGAGCAGCTTGGTGAAGTTCTGCTTGTCCTCGGGACGCACCACGTTGGGCGGTTCCGTGTTGCCGTTGCTGGAGGGCCACTCCCAGTCGAGGTCGACTCCGTCGAAGATGCCCTTCGCGGCGCCCTCCGGCAGGCCCGGCAGGTTGCCCTTGATCCACATGTCGGTGCACGACTTGACGTGCGCGGCACGCGACTCGGGGGTCAGCGCGGCGTTGGAGAAGTAGCGCGAACCGGTCCAGCCGCCGAGCGAGATGTTGACCCTCAGCTTGGGGTACTTGGCCTTGAGCTGCTTGAGCTGGTTCAGGTTGCCCGCCAGCACCTGCCCGGCCTCGTCGGCCTCGCCGCTCACGGACTGCTCCGCGGTGAAGGGCATCTGCCAGTCGGCCCACGGGTCGGCGCTGACGCACTTGCCCGACTCGTCGAGGAAACCGAAGGCGTAGTTCAGGTGCGTGAGCCGCGCGGCGGCTCCGCTGTCCACGAGGTTCTTGACCCGGAAGTTCCGGCCGTACACGCCCCACTGGATGAAGTACCCGACGGTCCGGGCCTTCGAGTAACCGTGGTGCCCCTGGGTCTCGACGTCGGCGTTCGCGGGCGCAACGGCCAGCGACGCGGACAGGGCGCCGACCGCCAGGGCGGCGACACCCCATCTCCGTCTGGACATGAATCTCCTCAGTCGTTCGCGGCAGCGGCGATGTGGTCCACAGCACGATAGGCCTGAGGTCTAGACCACTGCTACGTCCGATCGGAGGTATGTCCTAAACCGCCCCGTACAGACGGTCACCGGCGTCGCCCAGGCCGGGAACGATGAAGCCGGAGTCGTTCAACCGCTCGTCCACGGACGCGGTGACGAGGCGCACCGGGAGCTTCGAGTCCTCGAGGTGGTTGATGCCCTCGGGCGCCGCGAGCACGCACACGGCCGTCACGTCGGTCGCGCCGCGCTGGGTCAGCAGCCGGATCGTGTAGGCCATCGAGCCACCGGTGGCGAGCATCGGGTCGAGCACGAGCACCGGGCGTCCGGCGAGGTTCTCCGGCAACGACTCCATGTACGGCGTCGGCTGCAGCGTCTCCTCGTCGCGCGCGAGCCCCACGAACCCCATCTGGGCGTCCGGGATGAGCTTGTGCGCCTGGTCGGCCATGCCCAGACCGGCCCGCAGCACGGGCACGAGCAGCGGCGGGTTCTCCAGCCGGTGGCCGGTGGTGCGCGCGACCGGCGTGTGCGTGCGCTCTTCCTTCAGCGGAGCCTCGCGCATGGCCTCGTAGACCAGCATGACGGTGAGCTCCTGCAACGCCGCGCGGAACGCGGCGTTGTCCGTGCGCGCGTCGCGCATGGTTGTGAGTCTCGCCTTGGCGAGTGGATGATCGACCACCAGGACGTCCATGCCCGACACCGTAACCGCTGCGAGGAGCCGAGGGTGTTCGAAGAGATCTACCGCGAGGCACGTCAACGCATCATCGGCCTGACGATGGGCCTGAGCGCCGACGAGCTGGCCCGCACCGTGCCCGCCTGTCCTGAGTGGACCGTGCACCAGGTGATCGCGCACCTCTCGGGCTCGGCCGCCGATCTGGTGAGCGGCCGCACGGAGGGCGCGCCGTCGGACGAGTGGACCGCGCGGCACGTGGCCGAGCGCGCGGACGTCCCGGTGGACGACCTGCTGGAGCAGTGGAACGTCTCCGGCGACCGGATCAGCGAGATGCCGCGCATCCCGTTCCAGCTGGCACTGGACGCGATCACGCACGAGGCCGACCTCCGCGCGGCGCTCGGCCGCGAACGCCTGCCGGACGCGGTGTGGCAGCCCACGCTGGTGTGGATGACGCCGCGCCGCCTGGAGGGAGTCGCCGTCAGGACCGGGACCGGTGTCCTCGGCGACGGCCCGATCACCCTGGAGGTCGACGGCTACGAGCTGTGGCGCGCGTTCTTCGGCAGGCGCTCGCGCCGCCAGATGGAGTCGTGGGCCTGGTCCGACCCGTCGCCGGTCGAGAAGATCCCGTTCTTCCCGCCGCGGACGACCGATCTGGTGGAGTGAACAGCGTTAACCAGCGGTGTAGGGTCGCCGCGTGACAGACCACGTGCGCATCGGAGTGCTCGGCGCGGCCACGATCGCGCCGGCCGCCGTCATCAACCCGGCCCGCTCCTCCACGGTCGCCGAGGTCCTGGCCGTCGCCGCGCGGTCGGCCGAGAAGGCCCGGGCGTTCGCGGACAGGCACGGCATCCCGCGCGTGCACGGCTCATACGAGGAACTGCTGGCGGACCCCGCCGTCGACGCCGTCTACAACCCGCTGCCCAACGGCCTGCACGGCAGGTGGACGCTCGCCGCACTGGAGGCCGGCAAGCACGTGCTGTGCGAGAAGCCGTTCACCGCCAACGCCGCCGAGGCCGCCACCGTCGCCGCGGCGGCGAACGCCTCCGGTCTCGTGGTGATGGAGGCGTTCCACTACCGCTACCACCCGCTGGCCGTGCGCGTCGACGAGATCATGCGGTCCGGCGTGCTGGGCCCGGTGCGGCACGTCGAGGCGTCCGTCTGCTTCCCGCTGCCGGTGTTCTCCGACATCCGCTACGACTACGCGCTCGCGGGCGGCGCGATGATGGACGCGGGCTGCTACGCCGTCCACATGGCACGTCTGCTCGGCGGCGAGGAGCCCGAGGTGCGGTCGGCGAAGGCGTTGCTGCGCGGGCCTTCCATCGACAGGGCGATGCGTGCGTCGTTGCGCTTCCCCTCCGGCCACACGGGTTCCGTGCACGCGTCGCTCTGGTCGTCGACGGTGCTGAAGCTGTCGATGAAGGCCATCGGCGAGAACGGGACGCTGAAGGTCCTCAACCCGCTCGGCCCGCAGCTCCACCACCGCTTGTCGTTGCGGCTCAAGGACAAGAGCTCGTCGGAGAAGTTCGGCAGGCGCGCGACCTACGCCTACCAGCTCGACGCGTTCACCGACGCGGTGCTGCACGGCAAGTCGTTCCCGACGACCGCCGACGACGCCGTGAAGAACATGACGGTGATCGACTCGATCTACCGGGCGGCGGGCCTGCCGCTGCGGCGGCCGACCGCCTGATCCGGCCGCTCAAACCACACGATCCGGGAGTACAGGTTCGGCGAATCGGCTCCGAAGTGTCTCGTATCGGGTTGAGACGCGGAGGTGCTGACGGTGATGGTCGAACAGGAGCCAGCCCAGCAGTGGTGCGAGTCGCCGCTGGTCATACTCGGGGTGTCGGGGACGCTCGCACTGGTGATCGGCGTGCTGCCGGTGACGTGGGGCTACCACCCTGCCCTCGCGACGGTGCTCGCCCTGGTGCCGGTGGTGGCCCTGGCGATCACGGTCAAGTACGCCCCGAACAGGAAGTAGTGGTTCTAGACTCGATCGGGTGAGCGACGAGCTGGTACCGGCGGCTGACCAGAGTCACATGCGCGCCTCGGACGCGGACCGGGAACGGATCGCGCAGGTGCTGCACAAGGCGACGGCCGAGGGGCGCCTCGACATCCACGAGCTGGACGAGCGCCTGGGTGCCGTCTACGCCGCGAAGACGTACGGCGAGCTGGTCCCGATCACCGCCGACCTGGTGCTGAGCGGCATGCCGCAGCCCACGATGGTGCCGATGTCGCCGCAGCACCAGCCGGTCGTCAGCGACCGCGTCGTCGGCGGCGAGCCGGGCAGCGCGGTGTCGGTCGCCTTCTGGTCCGGTGTGAACCGCAAGGGCCAGTGGGTGGTCCCGCGCATGCACAACGCCGTCGCGGTCATGGGCGGCATCGAGATCGACCTGACCCACGCCCGGTTCGCCGAGCAGGAGGTCACCATCAGCTGCTTCGCGTTCTGGGGCGGCGTGGAGATCCGGGTGCCCGACGACATCAACGTCAACGTCGACGGGTTCGGCTTCATGGGCGCCTTCGAGGACCACGCGCCGGGGCGGCGGCACATCCCGGGCGCGCCGACCGTGCGGATCACCGGCCTCGCCATCATGGGTGCGGTCGAGGTGAAGGGGCCGAAGAAGAAGAAGTCCAGCATCCTGCGCGAACTACTCGAGTGACGCGGGCGGGGTCGTCATCTCAGACGGCCCGATCCGCTGTCGAACACCACCCCACAGCGGTGCTGAGCTGCGCAAACGTCCTCACTTAGGACGGGCGTCCCAATCCGCTTAGACTCGCGGGCATGGCTGCTCCAACGACACCGCCGTCGGCCCTGGCTGACGCCGTGCGCGACGAATCGTCGCTGCGGCGTTTCCTGCACGGGCTCCCCGGCGTCGACCAGGTCGGCGTCGAGCAACGAGCCGCGGGCCTCGGCACGCGGAGCATCAAGAAGGCCTCCAAGCTGCACGCCATCGACCTGGCGATCAGCATGGTGGACCTCACCACGCTCGAAGGCGCGGACACCCACGGCAAGGTGCGCTCGCTCGCCGCCAAGGCGCGCAGGCCCGACCCCGAGCGGCCCGACGTGCCGAAGGTCGCGGCGGTCTGCGTCTACCCCGACATGGTCAAGACCGCGGCCGACGAGCTCCAGGGCACCGGGATCAACGTCGCCAGCGTCGCGACCGCGTTCCCCAGCGGGCGCAGCACGATGGACGTCAAGCTGGCCGACACCCGGTTCGCCGTCGAGCAGGGCGCGAGCGAGGTCGACATGGTGATCGACCGCGGCGCGTTCCTCTCCGGCCGGTACGGGCAGGTGTTCGAGGAGATCGTGAAGGTCAAGCAGGCGTGCGGGGACGCGCACCTCAAGGTGATCCTCGAGACCGGCGAGCTCGTGACGTACGACAACGTGCGCCGCGCGTCGTGGCTCGCGCTGCTGGCCGGGGGTGACTTCATCAAGACGTCGACCGGCAAGGTGCAGCCCGCCGCGACGCTGCCGGTCACGCACGTGATGCTGCAGGCGGTGCGGGACTGGAAGGACCAGACGGGTGAGCTGCGCGGGGTCAAGCCCGCCGGCGGCATCCGCGCGACCAAGGACGCGATCAAGTACCTGGTGGCCGTGCACGAGGTGGCCGGGCCGGAGTGGCTCGACCCGCACCTCTTCCGGTTCGGCGCGTCGACGTTGCTGAACGACCTGCTCATGCAGCGGCGGACCCAGTTGGACGGCCACTACAGCGGCCCGGACTACGTGACGGTGGACTGAGAAGACATGTGGGAATACGCCCCCGCGCCCGAGTCGCGGGACATCGCGAACCTGAAGCCGAACTACCGGATGTTCGTCGACGGCCAGTTCGTCGAGGGCTCCGGAGAGCCGCTCAAGACCATCAACCCCGGTACCGAGGAGGTGCTGGCGGAGGTCTCGACGGCGAGCAAGTCCGATGTGGACACCGCTGTCAAGGCCGCCCGACGCGCGTACGACCGCGTGTGGTCGAAGATGCCGGGCAGTGAGCGCGCCAAGTACATCTACCGGATCGCGCGGCAGATCCAGGAACGCGGGCGCGAGCTCGCGGTGCTGGAGTCGCTCGACAACGGCAAGCCCATCAAGGAGTCGCGCGACGTCGACGTCCCGAC
>NZ_DATLEC010000060.1:0-70319 GCF_035525475.1 Lentzea sp.
GTTGAGCGAGGACGTCCAGGCGTTCAAGGTCGGGATCAACGAGCCGCGCTCCCGCGGCGACCGGGACGAGGTGTTCGGTGGCCGCGGCGCTTCCTGGCGGGGCGCGTTCGTGGGTGGGTCACTGCTGGTCCACGCCGTGACCGAGGGGCCTCCCGGTGAACGGCCGTACGGCAACTTCCCCTCCTACTCGCTCTACCCGCCCACATGACGTACCGGGCGGACCTGCTCCGCATCATCCAGAACGTGGTGGAGCCCTCCGCCGCCGATGTCGACCAGCACGCCAGGTTCCCCCGCGCAGCCCTGAAGGCCCTGGCCGCGAAGGGACTGCTCGGAATGACGATCTCGCGCTCGGTGGGCGGCGGAGGACAGGACCTCCGTTCGGCCGGCCGGGTGGTCGAGCACGTCGCCCAGGTCTGCGGCGCGACGGCGTCCGTGCTCCGCTCGCACTTCTCCGCCGCCGCCGTGCTGGACCGCTCCGGCCCGCACTGGCTGCGCGCGGAGATCGCGGCCGGACGCCACCTGGCGACGCTGGCTGCCTTCGGTTCCGGTGGTGAGGTGTCGGCGCACGGCGACGTCGTGCAGGTGCGGGCGCGCAAGAGCTGGGTGATCGCGGCGGGGGAGGCGGACAGCTACGTCTGGTCGTGCGGCCCCGAGCTGTGGCTCGTTCCCGCTCAGGCACCCGGCCTGCTGGTACCGGCCGACCACGCCGGGATGGGCCTGCGCGGCACGGTCGCCACCTGCGTGGAGGCGGACCCGGTGCGGGTGCCGGCGTCGAACAGGCTGTGGTCGGAGGAGCTCGCGTTCCCGTGGTTCCTGGTGCTGGGCGCCGCCGTGTCGCTGGGCCTGATGGAAGGCGCGCTGGCGGCGGCGCTGGGCCATCTCGGCGGCGGCGATCCGCGCACACGGGCCGACCTCGCGCGGATGCGGTTGCGGACCGACTCCGTGCGGGTGCTGTACAACGACACGCTGTCCGCCGTGCTGTGGCATCCGGAACGGTCGGGCGACCGCGTCCGGCTGCTGGCGGTCACGGCGACCGAGGCGGCCGTCGCGGTGACGGACCTGGCGATGAAGGTGTGCGGGGACGCGGCTTTCCGCCGTGACCTGGGGATCGAGCGCCGGTTCCGCGACGCCCGTGCGGCGGCCGCGATCGAGCCGACGGTGGACGTCCTGCTGGACTCGGTGCAGGTCTAGGCCGGGCCTAGCCGGCCAGCGGCAGGAAGTAGACGAGCGCGTCGTCCACGCCGTCGAGCCCGATGACGTCGTGGGCGAGGTCGTCGTAGAACCCGCCGACCAACCCGGTGCGGATGTTCTGGTGCGCCGCCGTGACGGTGAGGTTCTGGGCGAGGTGCCCGGCTTCGGTGAACGCGAACCTCAGCGCTCGCAGGCCGTAGCTCTCCCGCAGCATGCCGATCCTGACGTAGAGCGCGAGGACGGCGGGGGTGCCGGCGAGCTCGGTCGTGCCCTTGCCGAACCACATCGAGGTGGCTTCGAGGTCCTCGACCGACGGCGCGTCGCCGAGGCGGACCAGGGTCCGGGCCGTCTCGTCCACCTCGTAGCGGCCCGGTGCGAGGCCTGCGACGTCGAGGGCGATGAGCCTGACGCGGGCGCAGTAACGGGCACCGGCGCTCGGGTACGGCCTTCTGCCTTCGGTGGGCGACATCGCGGTCCACAGCAAGGTGCCCAGCTGGTCCGCGGTGAGCGTGCCGTCCAGTTCGCGGCTGGTCCTGCGAGCGCGGAACGCCGAGGCCAGCATCTCGTCCACTGTGGACTGCAAGGGTGTCGCCGGTAGCCAGGGGACGAACTGCGGGGTGGGGGACGACGTGCGCGGGAGCTGTTCGGTGAAGCCCGGCAGGAACTTGCTCGCTTCCAGGTAACGGCGGTCGGGGGCGGTGGCACCGTCGTCGTGGAAGTCGGTCAGGCCGGTGGGGGACAGGGCGGCGGCCGCGGTGGTCCAGCAGATCATGCGCTCCTCGTTGGGGCTGATGCCCAGGCGGTTGAGGAGCATGTGCAGCTGCGAGGCCCAGACGTGCGGGAGCCAAACGCCCAGTTTCCGCCGTGCGGCGCGGATCTCGTCCACCCAGTGGGCGATGACGCCGGTCGGCTCGCGGTGCCACCTGTCGGCCAGGTCCTGTCCGCGCCGGGCGAGGAGCTGGTGTGCCGCGATGTGGGAGCCGATGGTGGGGGCCGGGGCCCACTCGGTGACGGTGCGCCAGCCCGTGCCGAGGGTGCGCAGCCAGGACGCGGCCTGGGGCAGGTCCAGGTCGAGTGCGGTGGCGGTGGCCGTGGTGAGCTGGATGGCGGCGCTGAGGCGGGCGCTGTCCGTGCGGGCTGCCCTGAGGACGGCGACGGCTACTTCCGTGCTGCGGCAGAAGAGCTCCTCGGCGACGGGGAGGGCGTCCGGGCCGCCGTACCGCGCGGTCTCCGGGACGTACTCGACTTCGCGGACGTCGCCGTGCGGGAGCCAGCCCGGTTCGTCGTCGGTGGTGGCGAAGTCCTGGGCCGCGATGAGGTTCGCCAGCTCGGTCCGCAGGCCCTTCGGGTCGCCCTTGACCCGGACGCGCAGGTGCGGACCGGATTCCCAGTAGCGCAGGAAGAACCACTCGTGGTCCGCCATGGCCGGGGCGAGCGCGTCGGCGACGAACGTGTCGACGTCGCCTCGTTTCCAGTTCACCCTGCAGTGCAGGCCGGTCCAGGTCACAGCTGCTCCAACGGGATCAGGGGAACGGGTGGGGGTGCGGGTTGCGCAGCTCGGCGAGTCTGGGGAGGCCGTGCGTGCGGCGGTGGAGGTGGCCGAACGTCATGGGCAGCGTTCCCGGCACGACGACCTTGGCCGAGTGCAGGCCGAACCTGCTCGCCGTCACCGGGTCGGTCTGGTCGACCGCGATCAGCTCCAGCCGGCGGGCGTAGCGGTCCAGCAGCTCTTCGAGGCTGGTGTGGTCGCGTTCATCCGGGAGTTCGGTGGTCTCGTCGCTGACGAGGAAGTCGTGGCGTGCGGCGGCTTCCGGGAGGGTGTTGACCGCGACGTGGTCGTCCATGGTCCTCACCTGTGCCGGGTCTTCGAGGAGTCTGCGGAGGCGTTCTTCGGTGTAGTCGTCCGGGCGTGCGCGGACCCGGTCCGCGAACGACTCGACGTCCACGGCGACCTCGACCGCGGCCGAACGCATGGCCTGCACCGGGTCCGGGCTGGCGCCGGCGGCGAAGAACGCCGTCGGCAGCGTGATGTCCCCTGTCCTGGCCAGGGTGAGGACTGCGGGGATGCCGAGGTCGTTGGTGGCGTTGAGGAACAGCAGCTCGTAGCCCTGTTCCTCGAGCCGGTCCGCGAGGTGGTGCAGCAGCGGGTCGTCCGGGATCCTGAGCCTTTCGAGCGGAGTTCGCGCGTACCAGGCCATGAGGAACGCGTCGCGCTCAGCCACCTCGAACAGGCCGTGCAGCACGGCCTCGGTGAGGCTGTTGCCCAGGCCGCAACCGTTGGAAGTCTCGTACACGAACCGTTGCTCCGGCGGTGTGTCCGCGCCGTAGTACGCCACCTGCTCCGGGACGAGGATCGGCCTGTTCTGGCTGTAGGACCAGGCTTGCGCCCAGCGCATGCGGAGGTCCGGGGTGTAGCGCTGGTCGAAGTCGCACAGGCCCACCCGCGCGGGGTCCAGCGCCTCGTCGCCGAGTTCCGAGAAGGACGCCTCCACGGTGCTCCGGGTGCGGGGTCGCAGGCCGTTGAGACGCTCGACCGCCTCGAAGATCGCCACCCGCTCGGCTTCCTCGAACGTGCTCGTGCGGCCGTAGCCGGCTGTGTGGTGGTCCAACTCGGCGGTGGCCGTGGCGAGCGGCAGGTGACCGGTGCGGAACAGCGCCGGGATGGGGCCGTAGCGGAAGTCCACCAGGGTCTTGAGGTTGTCCACCGCGGCCAGGTCGTTGGCGGACCGGAGTGCGCTCGGCTCGATCGTCGTGTCCGGTGGTGATGTCTCGGTGGGGCAGCAGGTGAGCTCGTGCGTGGACACCATGGCCAGGTCGGTGCGGAGGGCGATCACGGTGTGGTCCTGTGGCCGCAACAGGTCGACGAGCGGTGCGAAGGCCGGCGCGACCAGTCCGTCCACAGTGGCCTGTGGTGGTGCGCCGCTGACCACCAGCCGTGCTTCCTCCGACCGCTTCGCGCACGCTTCGCCGGATGGGCCGACCAGGACGAGACCGCCGTCTGTTCTGATCATCGCTCGTCCACCGCGTACGCGACCAGACCGGCCGCGGACAGTTCGGGGTCCAGAGCCAGTGGGGTGATCTTCACGCCCGGAAGTCGTTCCAACGCGCGCTGGAGCTTCTCCTCGTCGGGACCGGCGCCGTTGACGTGCGCCGTGCCGTCGCGGCCGGCCTGGGCGTGGCCGGTGGCGGCCAGGGCGGCGATCGCCACCGCGTCCGCGGCCGTTGCCTCGACGGCCCAGGCCAGGACCCGTTGCCCTTGACGGACTTCCGCCCGGTAGGCGTCGGGGGCGAGCTTGCGGACGTCCACGACGGCGGGCTGCTCGAACCGCCGGGTCAGCGCCTTCCACCACCTGCGGGCGGTGCGGGCGGTGGTCCACTCCGCGGCGTCGGCGGGCTCGCCCGGCAGGTGGCGTGCGGCCAGCCTCAGTGCGGCGCCGCGGGCGTGGCGGTCGTCGATGCCGACCACACCGTCGACCTTGAGGGCGTGGAGCGCCGCGTCGAGCCTGGCGGCGTCGGCCGTGGTGCCGACGCCGAGAGCGTCGCCGGAGGTGGCGAGGTTGACCGGGATCTGGGGGAGCAGGCCGAACCGCGGGGTCTCGACCGGGCCCAGTTCGGGGTCGGTGAGGGCCTCCAGGGCCTTCCGCGCGTCGCGCGGGGGAGGGCCGGTGAGCACCGGGTGGTAGGTGGACCGCAGGGGAGTGGCGCGGGCGACCAGGGCCATCGGGAAGGCGGAGGCGGGAGCGGGGTCGTCCAGGCCGATCAGCGCGCAGGTCAGGCGGTGTACCGAGGCTGCTCCGACCAGGGCGGCGATGACCTCGGTGGGTACGTCCACGATGCCCAGCCTGGCAGCGATACGGCTGGTGACTTCAGTGTCGAACGAAGTAAGTGCTCCAGTGACGGGCAGGACGTACCCGACCTCCGCTCCACATCCCGCTCGGACGACGAGATCGCCGGCCGAGACGACGACCTCGTGGGCGGACCCGTCGATGCGGTGGACCGCGAGCTGCACGGCTTTCGCCGACCGCACCACCGCCTCGGCCAGCGGTCCGCTCCCGGCCACCGCGACCGCCTCGGACCGCAGCCGTCGCCACGCCTCGACCGGGTCCGGGGCCACCGACTCCAGCCAGGCCGCGACGTCCGGCGCCGGGCCGCCGGAGCCCCACGGTTCTGACAGCGAGACCAGCATGTCGTGTTCCCGCAACTGGTCCAGGATCAGCTCCACCGCCGCCCGCACCGACGGTGCCGTGCCTTCGGGCACGCCCAGCGAGTCCGGGGACAGACCGGCGGACAGCTGCGGGGCGAGGCGTTGCCACACCTTCCACAGGCCGGTGCCGCCCGTGATCGTGCAGCTCGACGCCCAGCCGCGCAGGTGCAGGCCGTCCGCCGTCCGGGTGGCCCGGACGACCGGGCGCAACCGCACCAGCACGGGCCTCACCCGGCCTTCGGCAGGGCGGCGAACTGCTCCTGCCAGGTGGTGCCGCACACCTGCTGAGCGGCGCGGCTCACCAGGTGCGCGGCGGCATAGCGCTCCATCGGCGTCACGTCGCAGATGGCGAGCAGTTGGTAGAGGACGTTGGTGCCCAGGCGGTAGACGGTCATGTTCCGCCTGATGCCCGGATCGGCGAGGTCGGCGTTCCACAGGGCGGTGTGGTAGTCGCTGAACGTCGTGCGTTCGCCGTAGTTGTAGCGGCGGACGGTCTCGGGATCGCCGATCTCGCGGGCGCGGTCGCCGTGGCGCGGGTTGACCTCGTCGAGCCGTCCGGCGTCGTAGGCGGCCTCGGAGCTGAGCCGCAGGGCGATCGTCCAGGTCTGCCAGGCGGCTTCCAGGTGCGAGGTGGGGTGGCCGAGCGCGACTCCGGACACCAGCGCGCAGGCGGCTTCGGAATGTGTCTCCCACAGGGAGTCGAGCTTCGCGCGCACGGAACCGGTGGGGTCGCTGGCCAGCAGGAAGTCCTCGACGTGGGAGAGGAACGAGTGGTAGCCGTACTGCAGGCCGCCGGGGTAACGGCTGGCGTGGACGGCCATCGCGGTCAGCGCCAGCGTCGCGCGCGGCACTGCCAACGACTCGCGCAGCACGGGCACGCCGAGGCGGAGTCCCTCGAAGCGCAGGGCGATCTGCGAGGCGGGGAGCAACTCCCGCAGGCGGTCGACCGACGTCGGCTCGATCCGCACGGAGTTGTTGGGGTGCAGGGGAGTGAACGGCGGCAGCAGCAGTTCGGCGACGGCGGCGGAACGGGCGTGCGAGAGCTGAGCGTCCTCCGAAAGTTCCACTGTGGACGGGTGGGCCGCCACGTAGGACCGGAGCAGGGTGGCGAGCAGCAGGGCGGCGCTCTCGGCGGACGGGCCGAACAGCCGCACCCGCACGTGGGGGCCGTGCAGCCAATGGCGTTCGACGTGGCCCACGACGTCGGGGAACGACGACGTGACCGCGGCCAGGGCGGGCAGGACGCCGTCGCGGAGCAGCGGGGCCTTGATCGGGTCGTGGTAGTGGCAGACGACGTCGGTCATCCGGCCCTCCGGTAGGTCTCCGCGATCACCTCGAGAACCTGGCCCGACGGCACCGGCAGCGCCTCGGTGAGCCGCACGCGGCCGGGGTAGCGGGACAGCAGGCGCGGCAGGCAGTGCAGGTGCAGGGCGTTGGTGAGATCGAGGTACTGCGGTTTCGGGCCGTTCACGCGGGCCTCGAAGTCCTCGCGGGAGGCGATCGTGCCGCCCGTGCCCGCGAACAGCTGGGCGGGCAGGCCGTGCCGGGCGCGGAACGCGGTCACGTCGGCCACTCCGGACAGCTCCAGCGCGGCGAAGTCCCACGACCGGCGGGCCAGCAGCACGTCCCGGTAGCGCAGACGGCCGGAGACGCGCACACCGGAGGACTCGACGACCGGTTGCAACGGCGTGAGGTCGGCGGCACCGCAGGCCAGGTCGGCGTGCAGAGCGGCGGCACGGTCGGGCAACGAGATCGGCATCAGGTAGCCGAGGTACATCACGTCCACGACGGCGCCGGAGTCGCGGCGCCGCAACCGCAGCTCGTCCTGGTCCTGGTCGTGGAAGAGCTCGAACGCGTCCGGGGTGTGGTCGGCCCAGCGCGGGTCGTCGCCGATCTCCGCGCGGCCGAGCAACGGGTGCAGGTTCGGGTTGAAGCCCTGCACCGGCCGGTACTCGGCGAACCCGCGCGGGAACACACCGTCCAAAGTGGCCCGGACCGTCGCGTAGGCCTCGGGTGGCAGCAGGTCGAGGAACCGGCCGGGGAAGCGTCCGAAGCCGTCGTAGACGTGGTTCACGACGAGGCCGTCGGGGATGGGCTGCGTGAAGAACGAGTAGGAGACCGGGCGCGTCTTCATCCACGCCGGCATCAGGTCCGCGGCGGCGCCGACGGCCTCGTCGGTGATCACGCCGTCCCGCACGAGGTCGGCCACCTGCGCGCGGCTGGCGCCGAGGCCACCGGTCGGCGCGCCGGACATCGCCTCGTGCAGCAGGGGCGCGCAGGCGGCGAGGCGGGCGGATCCCCCGCGGCCGAACTCCTGGACGAACTGGTCGCGCGAGTGCCGCCGGATCGCCAGGTGCCGGTCGAACAGCATCAGCAACGGCGTCAGCGGCGCCAGGGAACGGACGCCGTCGTACCCGTGCCTGCGGCCGAGGCGGACGGGCTGGGGCAGCACGACGTCCTCGCTCACCGGCGTCACGCCGCTCAGGTCGGCGCCGACGAGCGTTCCCAGCGACTCCCACGCGGCGAACAGAGCGGCCAGCGCCTCGGGACGGGCGGCGGCGTCGAGCTCGGCGAACGCCGTCGTGGCGCGGTGGACGGAGAGCACGCGGTCGGCGATCTCGCTCCGGCCGGTGTCGCGCAGCCACATGGCCAGCCCGAGGCAGGCGTACGGGTCCTGCGGGTCGACCGGCAGCACCGGGACCAGCAGCTTGATGTCGAGCAGCAGGGCGACGTAGCCCTGGGCCCGGTCGGCCTCGCCGTCCGGGAGCCGCGTCGCGAGCGCGCTGGCGAGCTCGGCGGGGCTGATCCCCTTGGGGTTGGCGGAGGTGAGGCCGACGAGGAACCGCAGCGGAGGGCTCGACGCCAGTTCGACGCTCTCCTCGATGCCGACGTACGCGCGCAACGGCCCGGACGCCGGGACGTCCCGCCGGAACCGCATCCGCGCCGACTCCTCGTGCACGTCCGGCGCGAGGCGGTGCGGGTGGTCGAAGAGCAATGCGCGGTCGGTGACCAGGGCGGCGACCAGACGGGTCAGCAGCACCTGGTTCACCCGCGTGACGGCGACGGGCGTGCCCCAGTCCGGGGCGGGGGCGTCGGGGGACCAGGTGGCCCAGCCGACCGAGGCGTACCAGGACAGGGGACTGGTCTTCGAGGTCGCGCGCAGGGCGTAGCGCAGCACGGACGGCTCGGCCTTGCGGGCCCGGCGGTCGCCGGATCCTGCCCGGTCGAGGCCCTGCCACAGGTCGCGCCCGCTCAGGACCGCCGCCCGCCGCAACGGCTCCTCGGCGCACAGCGAGGCGAGCACCTCGCGTTCGGCGGCCAGGGCGGAGGGCAGACAGCGGTCGGCCTCGACGGTCAGCTCCGCGCGCTCGTCCACCAGCTCGAACCACCTGCCGAGCAGGGGAATCCGCGCCGCCAGCTCCGAGGCGGCGGCGCGCAGGGCGGGACGGGGCGTCCGTCCGTTGTGGACGTCGCGGCGCAACGGCAGCACCACGCGCCGGTGGAACTCGGCGGTGTGCGCGACGGCGCTGTCGTGCAGCAGGTCACCCACCGGGCCGGCCAGCGCGAGCAGCTCGCTCTCCTTGTCCGCCAACGCCTCCACCACCCGCCGGAACGGCGCCGCACCGGCGGCGCCGTCCGGGTGCGGCAGGGCCGCCAGACGCACGAGGGCGTACGGCGCGGTCTCTCCCTGCACGCGATCGGTCATGCGGCCGGGAGCTGGGGCTGGACGCAGCTGCTGCACGACGAGCTGCCGCAGGAACAGGACGAGGGCGCGCCGGAGGCACCGGACTCCGGCAGAGCGACGGAGTCCCGCATCGAGGTGACCGCGAGGTCTCCGAGCTCCAAATCGTCGAGGTCGAACGAAAGGTCCTTCATGCCGTGTCCTTCGCATTCAGTTGTGTCGAACCGGCCAGGGGACAGGCCGTCCCGGCACGGTCGCAGGGCGCGATACGGCACGGATCGCGCCCTGCTTGATCGCCTCAAAGGCGGGAGCGGACCTCGTCGGCCTTCGGCTCGCCCAGCTCCTCGAACAGCGTCACGGACTCCAGCCAGCACTTCTCGGCGCCGCGGCGGTCGCCGAGCCCGTGGAGCGCCAGCCCCAGGTTGTCCAGCGACTCCGCCTGCCCGTACAGGTCGCCGATCGCCCTGAACGTCTCCAGAGCACGCTCCACGTACGACACCGCCGTGGGGAAGTCGAGCAGCCCCCGGTACACCTCGCCGATGTTGTTGAGCAGGATCGCCTCGCTGTACGGGTCCCTGATCTCCCGCCGGATCTCCAGCGCCCGCAGGTAGCGCGACAACGCGACGTCGAACCGGCCCGCGTCGGCGTGCAGCACGGCGATGTTGTTCAGCGTCACCGCTTCCGTGTGCAGGTTGCCCAGTTCCCTGGCGATCCCGGCGGCACGTTCGAAGCACGTCAGCGCGTCCTCGGGGCGTCCCTGCGTCATGTGGACGATGCCGAGGTTGTTCCACGTCGGCTCCTCGCGCGCCCTGTCGCCGGTCGCGCGGAAGATCGCCAGCGCCTGCCGGTAGCAGTCGATGGCCTCGTCGTGCCGCCGGACCTCGCGCAACGCGATGCCCAGGGTGATCAGCGTCAGGCCTTCGGCGCCGTGGTCACCGGCCGCCCGCGCGGCGGTCAGCGCGACGCCGTGCGTGTCGATCCAGTCGACCCAGTGCTTGCGGAGGTTGAAGAAGTCCCACAGGCATTGAGCCAGCATCCAGGAGTGCTCCGGCAGGTCGTGCTCGGCCGCGTCGCGGATGGCGGCCACCAGGTTCGCGCGCTCGGTGTCGCACCACAGCAGGGCCGCGTCGCGGTCGGCGAACGTCCGCGGGTGCACGGCCGGGTCCGCGGTGGCGATCTCCAGTTTGCGCTGCGGGTTGAGCTGCTGGGTGCTCTGCCACGACGTGTGCAGGTACCAGTCCAGCACACGCCGGCGCGCGAGCGCTCGCGCCGGCGGCGGTTCGGAGGCCATGGCCTGCTCCACGGCGTAGGCGCGCAACAGGTCGTGCAGGCCGTAGCGGCCGGGAGTGTGCTGTTGCAGCAGGTGTTCGTCGAGCAGCGTCTCCAGCAGGTCTCCCGCCTCGTACGCGGTCAGCCCGGCGAGTGCGGCGGCGGAGTCGGCGGTGACGTCCTCGCCGGGGTGGAGTCCGAGGAGGCGAAACAGGCGCCTCTGGTTCTCCGGCAACGCCTGGTACGAGAGGTCGAACACGCCCCGAACACCGAGACCGCCCCCTCTTTCCAGCTGCGACACGAGGTCCAGCACTGTCCACTGAGGACGACGGGCGAGCCGTTTCGCGGCCAGCGCCACGGCGATCGGCAGGTGCCCGCACAGCTCGGCGACCCGCTGCGCCGCCGCGCGGTCGGCGTCCACGCGGTCGGCACCGGCGATCCGGGAGAGCAGCGCGACGGCCTCGCCGGGCGTGAAGACGTCCAGGAAGAGCGACCGCGCCCCGTCCAGTCGCAGGAGCGTGCGGCGGCTGGTGATCAGCACCATGCAGTGGGAGCCGCCGGGCAGCAGCGGCCGCACCTGGTCCTCGCCCGCGGCGTTGTCCAGCAGCACCAACGCGCGCTTGCCGGACAGCCTGTCCCGGTAGAGGGCGGCCCGCGCCTCCAGCGACTCGGGGATCTGCCCGCCCGGCACGCCCAGCAGGCGCAGGAAGCCCTCCAGCACGGCGGACGGGTCGGCGGGCAGCTCGTCCGGGTCGAACCCGTGCAGGTCGGCCCACAGCTGCACGTCCGGGTACCGCCGCACGAGCCGGTGCGCCGCCCGCACGGCCAGCTTCGTCTTGCCGACACCGGCCATGCCCTCGATCGCGGAGATCACGACCGTGGTCTGCGGGCCCGGTTCGCACAGCTTGCGCAGCTCGGCCTCACGCCCGGTGAACTCGGCGATGTCCATCGGCAGCTGGCGGTGCGCGTTCAAAGCGGCGGGCGAGGGCACCCGGCTTTCGAGGATCACCTGCTGCAACTGGCGCAACCGCGCACCGGGCTCGACGCCGACCTGCTCGACCACGTGCTTGCGGGCCGCCGCGTAGGCCTCCAGTGCCTCGCCGCGACGGCCCGAGCGGTCCAGCGCCAGCATCAGCTGCGCCCAGAGCTCCTCGCGCAACGGGTGCAGCGCCGACTCCCGCCGCAACCGGTCGATCACGTCGTCGAACCGGCCGAGCTCCAGCGCCGCCTTGGCGTACCGCTCGACGGCCGTGAGCCTGCGTTCCTGGATCCGGGTGAACTCCGCGCGCAGCAACGGCCCCGCGTTCAGCTCCGCGGTCGGGCTGCCGTGCCACCGGGCCAGCGCCTGGGCGAACGCCTCGGCCGCGGCCTCGGTGTCGTTGTCCGCCAGCGCCTCCTCGCCGGCGCGCACCAGCTCGTCGAACGCGTCCAGGTCCAGCTCACCGGGCTCGACGGTGAGCTGGTAGCCGTGACCGGGTCTCGTGACCAGCCGGTCGCCGACGACCTTGCGCAACCCGGCGACGTACGTGCGGAGGTTGGACTCGGGTGACACCGGCGGGACGTCCCACACGGCCTCGGTCAGCTGTGCGACGCTCACCGCCTCGTTCGCGTGCAGCAGCAGCATCGTCAGCACCGCGCGCTGTCTCGGTCCTCCCAGCTCCAGCAGTGCGCCTTCCCGCCGTACCGCAAGCGAGCCGAGCAGCAGGAACTCCACAGGTATGTCTCTCCTCGATGATCCGGAACCGTCGGTGATCCCATCCTCGCGCACATCCGCGAGGTCTGTGCGCGGCCTGGGCGAAATCTGTGCACGGCTCCTGGCACCTTTGCACTCAGAGCCGGTACCTGCGCCGCCAGGCCCGAGAACACCGGGGATTGGGGGTCGGCACAGTTGCCGGATCCGGTTCCCCCAAGAACCCGGCCGACGTGTGAAAGTCACCGCGCACGTCGGCCACCTCTCCGCAAGACCGGTGGCCCGGACGGGTCCCCCAGACTGATTTCCGGGCCACCACCTTGCGGGACGACGTTCCTCCGCCGCGGCGTTCGAGCCGCGCCTCCGGCGCCTGGTCGCCGCGGAAGCCGGGGACCGCTCACCGTCACCTGACTTCGAAGCTACTCCACCGGGCCCGCAGCGCGGAGACGTAAGTCTCGAACTCGGACGCCATCGAGAGTTCCCCCGGTTGCAGCAACCACTGCTGCTGCAACCCGTCGATCACCGCGACCGTCGTGCGCACGATCGCCTCGACCGGTGCGTCCTGCCGGAACTCGCCGCGGTCGACGCCCGTGCGAACGGCCTCGCCCAGCCAGGTCCGAATGCCCGCGTAGTGCTGCTGCACCCAGGCGTGTGCGGGATGCGACGGTTCGATCGCTTCTGCCGCAAGCCGCACGAACAAGCCCACCATCCGCGGCCTCGCCGAGTTGCGTGCCACCAGCGCGGTCAGCGCGTCGAACGCCGCCCAGCCCAGCGGGGGAGACGTGCTGCCGGTGAGGAAAGCGCCGTCCTGCCTGTCGCGTTCCTCCAGCACGGCCGCGAGCAACGCCGCCTTGCTCGGGAAGTGGTGCAGCAGCCCCGACTGCGAGAGCCCGGTCCTCGCCGCGACGGCCGCGACCGACGTGCCCTTGTAGCCCGCCAGCGCGAACAGCTCGGTCGCGGCGGCCACCGCCTTCGCCCTGGACTCCTCACCGGAGGCGTCCACGCGCGACCTGGCCCGGTACCGGGGAGGGAACGACACGGCTCACCTCACCCCTGCTCGGCCCGCAGGGCGACGCGGACGTCACCGAGCCCGCGCGCGACGAGCACCTCGCCGCCGCGCAACGGCTGCCAGCCGTCGGACCACACCCGTTGCACCCGAGGCGAGCACGTCACCTCGACCTGCGCGGTCTCGCCGGCCGGTACGTCCACGACCGCCCAGCCGATCAGCCGGACCGGGTCGCCGTCCGGCCGGAGGTAGACCTGCACGACCTCGCGCCCATGCCGTGCGCCGGTGTTGGTGACCTGCACCGACACCGCGCCGACCACACCATCCACAGTGGACAGCGAGGCGGTGCCGTACTCCCAGGTCGTGTAGCCGAGGCCGTGGCCGAACCAGAACAGCGGGTCGGACGCGCCGCGGTAGCCGATCGCGGTGCCCTCGTCGTACCTCAGCTCGCCGCCGACCGGAACCAGGGGCAAGGCGTCGGAGTCGGCGCGGGGGAACGTCGTGACGAGCCGCCCGGCCGGTTCGACGTGCCCGAGCAGGGCGGCGGCCACGGCGTCACCGGCTTCCTGGCCCGGCAGCCCGGCCCACAGCACGGCGTCGACCTGTGCGAGCCACGGCATCAGCACCGGCGTCGCCGCGTTCACCACGACGACCGTGCGCTTCGCGGCAGCCGCCACCGCGGCCACCAGCGCGTCCTGCTCGCCCGGCAACGCCAGGGTGGTCTTGTCGAAGCCCTCGGTCTCCTGCTCGTCGGTGAGCCCGACGACCACGACCGCCACGTCGGCCTCGCGCGCGGCCCGCACCGCGGCACCGATCGCGTCGGCGGGAGGGCGGGGGACGGGCTGGGCGATGAGGCCGACCAGCGCGCTGGCCTCGCGGACGCGTGCCGTGATCCGGTCGCCGGGCGAGAGCAGCACCTCGGTCGTCCAGTGCGGCGGCTTCAGCAACGCCTCCTCGACGATGCCGTCCGCCCAGGCCAGCCGCGTCGCGTGCTGCTCGCCGCCCGCGTCCACCGTCCACCTGCCGAAGCCGCGCACGCCGACCAGCAACGTCGTGGGTTCCTCCAGCACGACCTCGCCGGACACCTCGATCGCCGCGGCACCCTGCGCCCACCCGCCGTACGCGGCGAGTTCGGCGATCTCCATCTCCCGCGACGCCAGCACCTCGCCGGAGGCGTCGTACGTCGTGGCCCGGATGTTCTCCAGGATCTTGGGCGCGGCGTACCGGAGCCTGACCTCGACACCGTCCACAACGGACACACCGGAGCTCGACTGCGAGGTCAGGCCATCGGCGATGCTGATCACGTGAGGTGGCCGCACCCCGGCCGAACCACCGCCCTGCGCGACGGTGTCGATCGCGTGCCGGCCGATCAACGCGACCCGTGAGGAGGCGTCGAGCGGCAGCACGCCGGAGTTCTTCAGCACGGTCATGCCACCCGCGGCGAACCTCCGCAGCTGCTCACGCCTGATCTCGCTGTCCGGCGCGGGAAGGCCGGTGGGCCAGGAGCGTTCTTCGCCGAACGCCCCGGTCCGCGCCGCCAGGAGCAGGAGGCGGCGCAGGTGGTCGTCGATGACGGCCTCCGCGACCTCGCCTGCCTCGACGGCGGCGACGAGCTCGTTCTCCCACGGGCCGCCGGGGCCGGGCATGGCCAGGTCGAGGCCGCCGTTGGCGCTCGCCGCCGTGGACTTGGTGGCGAACCAGTCGGACATGACCAGGCCGTCGAAGCCCCACTCGCCCTTCAGCACGCCCTCGACGAGTTCGGTGTGCTCGGTGGCGGGGACGCCGTTGACGTTGTTGTAGGCCGCCATGACCGCCCAGGGCGAGGAGTCCTCGACGACGATCTCGAACGGCAGCAGGTACAGCTCGCGCAACGTCTTCTCGTCGAGCACCATGCTGGCCGTGCGCCGCTCGGTCTCGGACTCGTTGGCCACGTAGTGCTTCGGCGTCGCCGCGATGCCCTTGTCCTGCAGGCCTCGCACGTACGCGGCGGCGAGCACGCCCGTGAGCAGCGGATCCTCGCTGTAGGCCTCGAAAAGCCGGCCGCCGAGCGGGGTGCGGTGGAGGTTGATCGTCGGGCCGAGCACGACGTGCACCTCCTGCGCCGCCGCCTCGTCCGCGAGCACCTCGCCGACCTCGCGGGCCAGTGCGGGGTCCCAGTGCTGGGCGAGCAGCGTGGCGTTCGGCAGCACGCAGGCGATCGTGCCGCCCCGCAGCTCCGCGCCGCGGACGCCGGTCGGGCCGTCGGACATCTTCAGCGACGCCAGCCCGATGCGCGGCTCGTCGTGCAACGCGAAGAGCGCGGAACCGGTCAGCAGCCGCACTTTGGCGGGCAGGTCGAGGCTTGCGATCGCCGTCTCGATGTCCATGCGCCGAGCCAACCACCGCGACCGACCGAGTGGTCGGTCGGTATGTCTTCCCGTGACCTCCCGGTTATCTCGCGGTGATGTGCCATCACGCAACGGACCGGCGATTTCCACCGGTTTCGGGTCAGTGCGGGAACATGGCGTACGACAGGTCGTCGGTGAGCGGGGTCGAGAGGTGGCCTTCGCCCTCGGTGTCCTCGAAGGACAACAGCGATCCCGCTCCGAACTCCCGCCTGTCGCCGTTCGAGACCGTGACGGCGGCCTTCCCGCTCAGCACGACCAGCCACTGCCTGCGCGGCGCCACGTGCGGCTCCCAGTCCGGTGTGCCGCCGGGCGGTTGCTCGACCACGAGCATCGACGACGCCGGGAACGGCCCGGACACCAGCAACGGCGGCACGCCCTCGACCGTGACGGCCAGCGCGCCCTCCACCTCGACGTCCTCGAAGGCCGACCTGCCGTTCTCGTCCGTGAAGACCCGCACGTACCGCATGATCGTGAGGCTACTGCGCCGCCAGCCTGGCGCACTGCAGCACGAACAGGTCCCACGGCCGGCGCGGGTCGCGTCCCGTCAGCGCGGTGATCCGGCGGAGGCGGTAGCGCACGGTCTGCGGGTGGACTCCCAGCCGTGCGGCGACCTCCTCGGCGTTGCCCGCCGCGAAGAGCGCGTCGAGCGTGTCCAGGAGGTGTTCCTGGCCGGTCGTGATTCCCGCCAGCGCCGTCGCCGCGGCGCGTTCCGGGTCGGCGTCCGCCCGGCCGGCCAGCAGCGCGAGCACTTCGGCGTCACCGCGGTCGAGGATCAGCCGGTCCGCGGGTGCTCGTTCCAGGCAGGCCTTCGCCAACCGGTACCAGCGCGGGGTCTCGTTGGCGCCGATGCCCGTGAGCACGCAGCACCGCACACCGCGGCGTTGCAGCACCGGGCGCAACGCCTTGACGTCGGCCTGCTCGGTGACGACGATCCCCGTCCCGTCGATGACGGCGTGCATCGCGGGTTCCGCCATGGCGGGTGACACGGCTTCGAGGTCGGCGCGTTCGGCCGTGTGGAGCACGACGACGGTGAACTGCCGCGGGAGCTGCACCCCGAGCTCCCTCAGCCGTGCGGCGAAGGCCCCTTCGTGGGCGTGCCGTCCGAGCACGAGGTCGCTGACCAACCGGCTGAGCGCGCGGTCCCGGTCGGTGCTGATCGACGTCTCAGCGGCCTGGTAACCCTCGTGCAGCGCGTCGGACAGCCTGTCGTCGGCGGCCAGCCAGACCTGGGCGAGGTCGGCCATGTCCTTCGCGGTGAGGGTTTCGCCGAAGTGGTCGGCCACGTACCCCATGAACGCGCTCGCGGCGACCCGGTACGAGCGGAGGATCACGGACAGGGGCCGTCCGTCCCTCGCGCGCACGGCTCCGACCCCGCGGAACCGGAGGGCGTCGGCGTCGGTCAGCGCGGTACCGGTCGTCCACAGGTCGAGCACCCGGCCGACGTTCCACCGGATGTTGCCCCGCACCTCCTCCAGTTGCAGCGCGTCGAGCACCTGGTAGCCGGGGATCTCGGACAGGATCACGCCCAGCAGGTGCTCGACGAGCACGGCGTCGTCGCCGGTGATCCGCCGGCGCACCTGGTCGCGGGAGTCGGGCACGAGACCTCCTTGTCAGAGGATGACAAACCTAGCTGTCGTCCGCTGACAAGTCGTCTGGTTCGCTGTGCGCGTGCCGGGGAGAGTGGCGCCGCAGGGTCAACGATGTGGAGAGTGCGCGTGGACACCGATGTGATCGTGGTCGGAGCCGGTCTGGCCGGGCTCACCGCCGCGGCGGAGATCGCCGACGCGGGCAAGAGGGTGCTGCTGCTGGACCAGGAGCCCGAGCAGTCGCTGGGCGGGCAGGCGTTCTGGTCGCTCGGCGGGCTGCTGTTCGTCGACAGCCCCGAGCAGCGCCGGATGGGGATCAAGGACTCCCACGAGCTCGCCTGGCAGGACTGGTTGGGCAGCGCGCAGTTCGACCGCGCAGAGGACGAGTGGCCGCGGCGCTGGGCCGAGGCGTACGTCGACTTCGCGGCCGGGGAGAAGCGAGGCTGGCTGCGCGGCATGGGCCTCAAGGTGTTCCCGGTCGTCGGATGGGCCGAGCGCGGGGACGGCCGGGCGAACGGGCACGGCAACTCCGTCCCGCGGTTCCACATCACCTGGGGCACCGGGCCCGGCGTCGTCGAGCTGTTCGAGCGGCGGGTGCGCGCCCACGCGGCGAACGGGAAGATCATCATGCGGTTCCGGCACCGCGTCGACGAGCTCGTGGTCGACAACGGGGTCGTGACCGGTGTCCGCGGGAACCTGCTCGCGCCGAGCACCGTCGAACGCGGCCGGGCGTCCTCGCGCGACGTGGCCGGCGACTTCGAGTACCGGGCGCAGGCGGTGGTCGTGTCGTCCGGTGGCATCGGCGGCAACCACGACCTCGTCCGCGCGGCATGGCCCGCCAGGCTGGGAACCCCGCCGAAGACCATGGTCGCGGGCGTGCCGGCCCACGTGGACGGGCGGATGATCGGCATCAGCCGCACCGCGGGCGCCCGTGTGATCAACGAGGACCGGATGTGGCACTACGTCGAGGGCCTGCGGAACTGGGACCCGATCTGGGAGAACCACGGCATCCGCATCCTGCCGGGACCGTCGAGCCTCTGGCTGGACGCGACGGGTGAACGCCTGCCCGCGCCGTACTTCCCCGGCTTCGACACCCTCGGGACGCTGCGCCACCTGCGCGGCACCGGCTACGACTACTCGTGGTTCGTGCTCACGCAGAAGGTGATCGAGAAGGAGTTCGCGCTCTCGGGGTCGGAGCAGAACCCCGACCTGACCGGCAGGGACCTCAAGCTGCTGCTCGCGAGGGCCCGCGGCAACAACCCGAACTCGCCGATCGAGATGTTCAAGAAGCACGGCGCCGACTTCGTGGTGGCGGACAACTTGACCGACCTCGTCGCGGGCATGAACAAGATCGGCGACTCCGAGCTGATCGACGAGACCTCGTTGCGCACGCTGCTCGAGGCGCGGGACCGCGAGCTGACCAACCCGTTCTCGAAGGACGCGCAGGTCACCTTCCTGCAGCAGCACCGCACCTACCGCGGCGACCGGCTGCTGCGCACCGCGAAGCCGCACCGGTTCCTGGACCCGGCGAACGGCCCGCTCATCGCGGTGCGGCTGAACGTGCTCACCCGCAAGACCCTGGGCGGTCTGGAGACCGATCTCTCCGGCCGGTGCCTGATCGACGGGACGACGCCCGTCCCCGGCCTGTACGCGGCAGGGGAGGCGAGCGGCTTCGGCGGTGGCGGGATGATGGGCTACAACGCGTTGGAGGGCACGTTCCTGGGCGGGTGCCTGTTCTCCGGCAGGACCGCCGGGCGTGCCGCGGCCGCCGCGATCGTGTGAGTCACCTGTCGCGGTCCTCGAGGTAGCGGGTGTGGTCGGCCTGGCGTTGCGCGTCCGCCGAGTGGAACCGCTCGGCGGTGCGCACCGCGTCGGCGTGCAGGAGGTCGAGCTGCCGCACCAGTTCCGCGCCGGAACCGCGTGCGGCGGCGTACCACCACGGCAGGTTCAGGTAGGTCTGCACGGACAACGGCAGGTCGGTGCCCACGAGCCGGGTGACGGCGTGCAGCGCGTCCGGGTCGGCGCGCAGCGCGCGGGGACGGTCCAGCATGCCCCGCAGGACCTCGGCGATCTCGGTCAGCCTCGGCGGGACCTCGTCCGGCACGCGGAGGTCTTTCACGCGCTGGACGAGCGCGTCCAGTTCTCCGCGCAGCTCGCCGGCCTCCTCCTCGGGGTCGGTCACCAGGGTGATCCGCTCGGGAGGGGCGGCGAGCGCGCCGACGCCGTACAGGCCGATGACGACCGCGACCCAGTAAGACCCGGCCAGACCCGCGACGTGCAGGAGCAGGCCGATCAACCCGGCGGTGCAGCCGGCGAGGTTCTTCCACGACGCCAGGTAGCGCACCACCGGGTCACTGGTAGCCACGGATCTCCTTGAAAGCGGCGGAAAGCGACCGGCTGCGGGCGTCGAACACCTTGCCGCCGCTCATCTTCGCGACCTGCTCCATCTCGGCCGTCGCGCTCTCGCCGAACAGCACCGGGAAGATCGGGACGCCCTTCAGGTCGGGCGGCAGGGTGGCGTGGAAGAGCTGGAAGTCGGTGACGTCCTCGCTGCCGGTGTTCTCGCCGTCGGTCATCAGCACGATCGACGTGAACCGGTCGGGGTCCGCGTCGATCTGCTGGCGCAGCACGTCGTACCCGCTGCGCAGGCTGCTGTAGATCGCGGTGCCACCGGACGCGTCGAGCGACGTGGCGGTGGTGCGGATCTGGTCGAGGACACCCCGCGGGTCGTTCTGCGGCACCTCGTACTTCATCGGGGACAGGGCGGTGCTGCTGAACGGCAGCAACGTCACCTGCTCCCGTCCGTGGAACCGGCTGAACTTGCCGGCGAGCGACTCGTCCGCACCCGTCAGCCCGGACAACGCCTGCCGCAGTCCGTCGATGCGGTCGCCCTCCATCGAGCCGGACGTGTCGAGCACGTAGAGCGTGCGGGACGGGCGGCGCAGCTGGTCGAAGTACGTCGTGACCAGACCGTCCACAGCGGACTGACTGCCGGGGAACGGGAGCTCGACGAGGTCCTTCACCGCGAACTTCGGATCCGGTTGCACCTGGGGGACGGCCGGGCGGCGGTGCGTGGTGTCCATGATCTGGCGCTGGACGTCGGGCGTCCTGAGGTGGTCGGACAGCTTCCGGTGCGCCTCGCGGGCGTCCGAGCTCGCGGACGTGAGCAGCGTGAGCGGGTAGTCCGCGGTCACCACGCCGTCGCCGGGGTAGACGAGAGTCAACGGCTCGGGCAGCGAGGCGTTGAGCGACAACAACACCGACTCGTAGTTGATCAGACCGTCCACTACGGCGCCGGGATCTTCTTTCCTGGCGCGGCGCTGGTAGGCCTCGGACAGCCAGCCGGACGAGCCGGCGGAGAGGGTCTGGGCGCTGAAGAACTGCTTGAGCTGCGGTGCGACGGCGGCGATCCTGTTCGCGTCGAGCGCCGACCCCTCACCGGACAACGCCGCCGCGACGCCGACCAGCGCCGAGAACCCGGAGTTGGAGGCGGACGGGTCGGTCATGCCATAGGTGAACTTCCGCGCCCCCGCGGCCTGGGCGATCTCGGCCCAGCCCACGCGTTTGCCGTCCCAGCCGAGTTCCTTCACCTTGCTCGCGGGCAGACCGAGGACGACGGGGGAGGACATCACCTTGGACGCGGTGCCGAGCCGTTTCTGGGCCTCTGGCACGAGTTCGAGGTAGCGGTTGGAGGAGAACCAGACGGCGTCGAAGCCCTGTTCGGCGCTGCCGCTCGCGACCTTGTCGGCGCCCTCGATGGTGCCGGTGAAGCTGAACTTGACGGTGACGCCGGTGGCCTTGGCGGCCTCGTCGAGGATCGGCTGCAGGTCGGCCAGCTCGCTGCCGGCGAGGACGCGGAGGGTGCCGGGGGCGGCGTCGCCGACCGGTCTGGCCGGGTCGGCCTCGTCGGAGCATCCCGCCAAAAGCGCCGCGGCGGCGACTACCGGGATGAGGCGGCGGATCATGACTGCTCCTGGGGGAGGTGCTGTGGGCGGGCTGATGTGTGGGGCCGGGATGGTGCGCGGGGGCCGGTGCTGTCGTCGGCTCGCCCGAGGCAGGTGGCTGCCCGGCGCCCGGCGAGGCCGGTCACGTCTGGTCCCCGGTCTCCCGCACCCGGCTCAGGTGGGCGTGGGCGCGCCTGATCTCGGCGTCCAGCGCGGTCACCGTGCTGGACATCGAGTCGGCCGCGCGGGCCTTGAACGTGTCGATCGCGTCGATCGCCGCGTAGATCCGGTCGAACGAGGTCCGCACCGCCTCGACGCCGACGGCCGGGGTCGCGGCGATGCGCTGGACGTCCTGGCCCTGCAACGACATCGCTGCCGCGTTCGAGCGCAGGATCGAGTCGGTGAGGCCGCGCACGGCGTCCACCTGGTCGACCACCTCGCGTTGCCCGGCCAGTGCCGCCGCCACCGCCACGCCGATCCGCAGCGCCGTCACGGTCGTGCCGACCGCTCGTTCGACGCCCTTGACCAGCTCGTCGTTGTTGCGGCGCACCACGTCCAGCGCCAGGTAGCCCTGGGCGCAGACGGCCAGCTGGGTCAGGAGGTCCTGGTGGCGTTGGCGCAGGCCGAAGAGCACGTCGGCGCGCAGCGCCTGGGCCCGTGCGGGGTCGGAGAGGTCGAGGATCGCCACCTGGCGTTCCACGGCCGCGTCCATCTCGGCGGCGAGGGCCGCGTCCTGCGACAGCCTGGTCATCAGGTCCCACAGGCGCTGCCGTTCGCCCTTGATGGCGGCGTTGTCGCGTTTCAGCGCGTCCTGGCCGGACCGCAGCCTCAGCACGATCCGGTTGACCGGCTCGTCGGCGGCGCGCAGGCGGGCGAGCAGGCCGCGTGCCGCGTTGCCGCCGGGGAGGAAGCCGAGGACCTTGCGGCCGGTCAGCTTCGACAGGTCGGACGGGTCCAGCTCGCGCACCGACCGGCGCAGCTCCACCAGGCTCGTCGACAGCCGCGCGCCGTGCGGTGACGCGACGGACGCGAGCGTGCGATCGAGCAGCCTGCCCGCGATCTGGGCCGCCACCCGCATCTCCGCCTCGCCGAGCACCAGTGCCTCGTCGACGATGCGGCTGAAGTCCGGTGACTGCGGGTCGACGGCGTTCAGCGCGTCGATGAACGCCTTGGCCTTGGCCGACAGTTCGGTCCGCACGCCGCTGTCGACGGGGATCAGCCCGGCGGCGCGGTCGACCGGCACGGGTTCGACGGGATCCGGTGGGGTGAGCACGAAGTCGGACATGTCAGTACTGCTTCGCGATCGCTTCGAGCATCCGCTCCAGCGTCTCGTGCGCGGGCGGTTCGACGACGTCCACGATCGTCTGCGGCACGGTCAGGTTCTTCTCCTTGACGATGTCGTTGAAGTAGCGGGGATCGGAGGTGCGGAACCCGAACGTCGCGGCGAGCCTGCCCAGCTCGGCGTCGCCCGAGAGCAGCTGCCCGACGCGGTCGCCGGCCTCGCGCAACGGCACCAGCGTGTGCTTCGACAGCACCGTCGGCGCCGGGTAGAGCAGCTTCATGTCCGGCCGGACCGTCGAGTCGCCGCGCACCACCCTGTCGACGAACTGCGCCTCGTAGGCCAGCACCAGCGGCGACTTGCTCATCCCCGCGGACAGGTAGTCCTCGAACGGGCCCTCGCTGCTGCTCTGCGTGTACCCCTGGTCCAGGAACAGCTTCGACACCGCGGGCAGCACCCTGCTCTCGGCGTCCTGCGACGAGACCACCCCGCCGTTCGCGACGAACGACGTGATCGCGAGGTACATCGCCGCGGAGTTCGAGTCACGCGGGTCGGTCGTCGTGACCAGGAGGTTCTTGCGCGCCGGGTAGGTGGTGTTGCCGGGCAGCTGGTCCCAGCGCGTGCCCTTGGCCGCGAGGTCCAGGTACGCCCGCACGTCGAACGTCTGATAGCCCGGCCCCGGCCTGACCACGCCCGCCTTCGTCAGCAGGTCGACGACCGGGTCGAACGTCGCGACCACCATCGGCGACGAGAAGGGCGCGTACGTGCGCGCCGCCTTGCGGTCCCGCTGGATCTTCTCGGCGGCGGGCGCGGACGACGGGAACGCGAAGTCGTACGAGCCCAGGTCGGTCGCCGTCGCGATCTGGCGTGACCCGGCGGGGTCCACCTCGACCTCGAGCCCGTGCTTCGCGAACACGTCCTTGACCCGCTGGTCGGCGAAGAAGGCGAGCTTCTCCGACCCGATCACGCCGCGCACGGTCTGGAGCGGGGCCTGACCGGCGTCGCCCTGCCCGAGGACGACGGCGGTCACCACACCCACCAGCAGCACGACGGCGAGGCCGATGCCGAGCGTTCTCTTCACTGTCCACCTCTGTTGAAACCCTGTCGGAGAACAGATCTTTCGTCACTTCGACGCTGCTTCCCGGTGGGTCGACGCATCCGTGAGGTGAACAGTCGATGAACGCACCGATGAGTTCTCGGCGCGACCAGGGTCGGTATGGCGAGAAGGCCGAGAGCAGAGGAGGTTCGCGATGAAGTTCGTGACGATCGGCTACGGCGACCGCGAGGGTTACGACCGAACGGACGCGAGGGTTCGCGACGCGGCACATGCGCACGACGACCGTCTGCGTGCGGTGGGAGTGGAGATGGGCATCGCCGGATCGCCCGTGCGGGTGCGCAACCACGACGACGCCGGGACGACCGTGGAGGACGGGGCGTTCCTCAGCGCCGCGCTCCCGGTGGCCGGGTTCGCGATCATCGAGGCGGAGTCGCTGGACGAGGCGGTCGAGCTCGTGGCGAAGACTCCGTGCGCGGTCGCGCACGGAGTGGTGGAGGTGTGGCCGCTAGACGCCGTTCAGCGGTGACCGGTCGCCCACAGACCACTTGTGGCCGAACGGGTCCGTGAAGCTGCCTTGCCGGTGAGTGCCCCACGGCATCTTGTGGCTCACCACCGTGGAACCGGCGGTGGCCCCGGCGGCCAGAGCGCGGGCGATGACGTCCGCGGGCTCGTCGGTCAACAGCTCGACCCTGACGCTGGTGACCTCACCGGGACTCGACTCCGCGGGGTTCTCGGGGTTGACCTCGTGGACGAAGAACGGCGCGCCGCCGACGTCCAGACCGGCGACGCCGCCGAGGTTCCACAGCTCTGTGGCGCCCAGCGCGGTCTTGTACCAGGCGACCGCGGCGTAGGCGTCCGGAACGATCAGCATCACCGAGATCACGGGAGGTTCGGCCATGCCGTACAGCCTGCCCGATCAGCTCACAGGTCGCCGATCAACCACGCGACGTCCCGCAGCAGCGCGTGCCGCCAGCCCACGCGGTCGTGCCCGGCGGGGGACCGGTTCACCCGCACGGTCGCGCCCGCGGCCGACGCCAGCTCCTCCACGGCCGAGCAGTGCCGGTGCATGCGCGGCTCGTGCTCGCCGGCGTCGAACGCGACGCGCAGCCCGGACAGGTCCAGGCCGGGCAGCCTGGCCGCGGTGTCGCCGCCGGCGGGACCGTCGAGCGAGATCCCGTTGCCCGGCAGGTCCCGCGCGTACCAGAACGACCCGGACTGGCAGGCGACCCGCGACACCAGCGACGGGAAGTCCAGCGCCGCCTGGAACGCGCTGAGCCCGCCCAGGCTCTGGCCCGCCACGACGAGCCGCGACGGGTCCACCGCCACGCCGTTCTCGGCGAGCAACGGCAGCAGCTCGTCCTGGACCGCCTGCCACAGCGCGGGAGAGCTGTACTCGGCGTCGCGATCACGAGGCGTGGGAAGGAAGACCAGCGTGGCGGCGGGCATGTCACCGGCCTTGACCGCCGACTCGAACGCCGCCATCAGCGGGTGCACGTACATCCAGTCGTCGCCGTCGAGCAGCAGCACCACGGGCTCACCGCCTTGGTGCACCCGGACGGTCCTGCGCCCCAGCGTTCCGTTCCACCGGATGCGCAGCGAGGGCACGTCCAGCACCTCGTCCGGCCCGACGACGGGCCAGTGCGGCTGCGGATCGAGGTCCGGTGTGCTGAACACCGACCGGTTCGGGCCCGCACCGGCGGGGTTCGACGGATCGGCGTGCTCCTCCCCGTCGGCGTCGGTGAAGTGGTACGTCACGCGCAGCCGGGCCGGCATCTCGACCTCGGCGGACCAGAGGTCGCCTTCCTCGTGCGTCAGCTCGACCGGCTCCAGCACGCTCTCGAACCTGAGCGTGGCAGGACCTCCGCGCCACTCGAACCTCGTCATCGGGCCACCGCCAGCTGGTAGGAGGAGTCACGGCCGAGCAGGTCGCGGTGCGTGCCCTCACCGGTCACGGTGCCGCCGTCGAGCACGATCACGCGGTCGGCCACGTCGAGCAACGCGGGGCTGCTGGTGATCACGATCGTCGTGCGGCCGCGGCGCAGCGCCGTGATGTTGTGGGCGATGAGCTGCTCGGTCACCGCGTCGACGGCGGTGGTCGGGTCGTGCAGCACCAGGATCTCCGGATCGGCGGCCAGGGCGCGGGCGAGCGACAACCGCTGGCGCTGGCCACCGGAGAGGTTCGCGCCGCGGTCGCGCACGGCGTAGTCGAGTCCCTCGGAGTGCAGCGCCACCACGTCGGTGAGCATCGCGGCCGACACGGCCTCGCCCACCAGCGTGCTGGAGCCGGCGGGATCGACGTTCTCCCGCAACGTTCCCGCGAACACCTCGTGGTGCGACGGGTTCACGAGCAGACACGTGCGCACGCTCTCGATCGTCAGCGACGCGATCTCCCGCTTGCCCACCCGGACGACACCCGAGTACGACGCCGGGGGCGTCTCGACGGACAGCAGCGACACCAGCTCTGCCGCCGCCTGGGGCTGGTAGGCCGCGATCGCCACGAACTCGCCCGCAGCCACCGAGAAGGTCAGGTCCCGCAACGCTCCGCTGGAGACACCGGAGACCTCGAGGCCGCTCTCCGGCACCGGCACCTCGGTACCCGGTGTCATGCGGGCGGGTGCGGCCAGGACGAGCGCCATCCGGTCGGCCGACGCCCGCGCGATCATCACGTACTTCGGCATCTCGGAGAACATCTTCAGCGGCTCGATCAGGAACTGCGCCAGGCCGACGACCATGACGAGCCGGCCGATCGAGATGGACCCCTGGAACGTCAGGTAGCCCGCCCACAGCGTCACCGCCGCCGCCAGCACCGAGTTCAGCGCCAGCGCCAGACCGGCGTAGACGCCGTTGGCCCTGGCCACCACGATCGACTGCTTCTTCGCCTCCGTGCTCACCCTGCGGTAGGCCTGGAACGCCGCGTAGCTGCCGCCGAAGCCGTGCAACGGCCGCAGGCCCGCGATCAGGTCCGACACCTTGGCGCCGGCCCGTGCGACCTTCGCCTGCTGCACCCGGGTGTTCGCGCCGATCCGGCGGGACATCACGCTCAGGACGGCCAGGATCGCCGCCGTGCCCGCGAACACCAGCACGCCCAGCGGCACGCTGATCACCGCCAGCACGACACCCGTGATCACCACCGACACGAGCGAGCTGATCAGCAGCGGCACCACCTCGATGATGTCCGCCGTCTGGTCGGCGTCCTCGGTGGCGACGGTGAGCACCTCGCCGGACTTCAGACCGACCTCGCGCGCCACCGGCCGCAGGCCGTGGTCCGCGACCGCGACCCGCCACCGGTGGGCCTCGGTGGTGTTGGCCTTCTGCAGGATCCGCATGCCGAAGCGCCACGAGTACGACACCGTCGCCATCACGAGCCCCAGCGCCAGCAGCGCGAGACCCAGCGCGCTGAGCTCACCGCCGCGCAGCGCGTACTCGACGATCACGCCGAGCAGGATCGGCACGGCGGTCTCGGCCGCCTGGTAGGACCCCATCAGCAGGGTCCCCGAGGTCATCGCGCCGAGGTTGCGGCGCAGGGCGATCCCCAGGATCTCCCTGCCGGTGCGGATGTCGGGGCGGACTTCAGTGTTCGTCAACGTGGCGCGCAATCGCTTCGGGGGTGGAGAGGGACAGCAGGTCGCGGATCGTGACGACGGGGCCGAACTCGCGGCGGAGCAGGCCGACCAGCCTCACCGCGAGCATCGAGTGCCCGCCCAGGTCGGTGAAGCCGCTCGCCATGCCCACCTCGTCCTCGTCGAGGTCGAGCGCCTCGGCGAACATCTCGCGGACGACGACCTCCGTCTCGGTCAGTTCCCTGACCTCCTGCCGCACCAGCGTGCCGAGCGGCCGGGCCTCGGGCAAGGCCGTGGTGTCCGCCTTGCCGTTGACCGTCAACGGGATCGCGTCCACGGCGGCGAAGTGCGTGGGCCGCAGGTAGTCCGGCATGCCGGCGCCGACCTCGGCCGCGACGGACGGGATGTCGGCTCCGGCGGCGAGAACCAGGTAGGCCGCGAGCCGGTAGGCGCCGTCGACCTGCGGGTCGGCCTGCGCGACGGCGGCGACGAACCGCACGCCCGGATGCGCCGCGAACCGCGCCTCGACCTCGCCCAGCTCCACGCGGTGACCGCGGATCTTGACCTGCTTGTCGGTGCGGCCCAGGTAGAGCAGGTTGCCGTCGGGGCGCCGGATCACCAGGTCGCCCGTCCGGTACATCCGCTCACCGGGCACCCACGGGCACGCCACGAACCGTTCGGCCGACTGCCCCGGCTGCCCGAGGTAGCCGCGCGCGATGCCCACGCCCGACACGTACAGCTCGCCGGGAACACCGTCCGGCACGTGCCGCAGCCACGGGTCGAGCACGTACACGTCGGTGTTGTCGATCGCCACGCCCACCACCGGGTCGACGCAGTCGAACGTGCCGACGCCGAGCGTGTTGATCGTGTACTCCGTCGGCCCGTAGAGGTTGTAGCCGACCACACCAGGGGTGTCGGCGAGCAGCTGCCACAACGTGGGCGTCACGGCCTCACCGCCCAGCAGCACCAGCGCCGGCTTGTGCTCGGCGCCGAGCAGCCCTTCGGCCACCAGTTGCTGCGCGTAGGTCGGCGTCACGTTGATGACGTCGATCTCGTGCTCCAGGCAGTACTCGACGAGCCCGGTCGCGTCGCGGCGCAGCTCCTCGTCGCAGATGTGCACCTCGTGGCCGTCGGCGAGCCAGAGCAGCTCCTCCCACGACATGTCGAAGGCGAACGACACGGTGTGCGCGATCCGGAACGTCCGGTGCCCGTGCTCGGCCAGCACCGGCTCGAAGATCCGCCGCTGGTGGTTGACCAGCATGTTGGTCAGCCCGGCGTACTCCGTCACGACGCCCTTGGGCTTGCCGGTCGAGCCGGATGTGTAGATCGTGTAAGCGGCGTGCTTGAGGCGGTTCGGGTCGTCGGCCGCGAACGTGACCACGGGGTCGGCGTCCGGCCACGGCTCGTCGAGCCGGAACACCTCACCGGAGATCCGCGGCGCCACCGCACTCGTCGTGATGACCAACGACGGCTGGGCGTCGTCGATGATCGCGGCGATCCGCTCGTCCGGGTGGTCCAGCTCCAGCGGCACGTACGCCGCACCGCAGCGCAGGATTCCGAACAACGCGACGACCCAGTCCAACGACCGCGGCACCGCGATCGCGACCGACGTCTCCACGCCGATGCCCCGGTCCGACAACACTCCCGCCAGGTGACGGCTGCGGTCGCGCAGCTGCCCGAACGTCATGGTGTCGCCGTGGGCGACCAACGCGATCCGGTCAGGATCGCGATCGGCCGCCTCGTCGAACAGGTCGACGACCGTCTTGTTGCCGAAGTCGTTGGCGGGGTTGAGTTCTGGCGACGACCCGGTGCCGCGGATCGCGCCGACCGGGCCCTCCGCCGTGGTGAGGTCGCCGAGCACGCGCAGGTACTCGTCGAAGAGCCGCTGCGCCACCGCGGGGTCGGTGACCTCCGGCCGGTACTCGAGCTTGACCGTGAGCTGCCTGCCCGGCGTCACGACCCAGGTGAACGGGTAGTGCGTCGAGTCCTCCGACTCGTGGGCGATGATGCCGTTCGCCGCGTTGAGCTCGTCGAACGTGTCGTCACCCAGGAAGTTCTGCAGCACGAACAGGTTGTCGAACAGCTGGTCGTGCCCGCTCGCGCGCTGGATCTCGCCGAGGCCGAGGTGCTCGTGCTCCATCGCGTCGACCCGCGAGGCCTGCACGGAGGCGAGGAACTCTGCCGCGGTGTCGCCCGGCCGTGCCGACACCCGCATCGGCACCGTGTTGAGCAGCACGCCGACGACGTCCTCGGTGCCCTCCTCCTCACGCCCGGAGACCGTGACGCCGAAGACGGCGTCGCCGCGGCCGGTCTCGCTGCCCAGCAGCAACCCGAGCGCGCCGGTGACGACCGAGTTCAGCGTCACGCCGTTCCTGGCGGCCGCTTCCCGGACGCGCGCGGAGTCGTCCTCGCCGAGGGTGCGCACGATCTTGGCGGGCAGTGTGTCCGAAGTGGACCCGTCGCCCAGGAGCGTCGGGCCGGGCAGGTCCGCGAGGTAGCCGGCCCAGAACCGTTCCGCGGCCTGGACGTCCTTCGCCGCGAGAGCACGGCAGTAGCTCTCGAAGCTCGGCGAGGCGGGGGAGGAGTCGACCGGTTCGCCCGCGAGGAACGCCCGGTACGCCCCGAACAGGTCGCGCAGCACGATCTCGCGCGACCAGCCGTCCCACAGCAGCAGGTGGTAGCTGAACAGCAACGCGTCCCGGCCGTCCGGCGACCTCAGCACGGTGAGCCGCACCAGCGGAGGCTTCCGCGGGTCGAACCCGGTGGCGCGGTCCTCGGTCCTGATGGCGTCGACGGTCTCCTGGTTCAGCACGTCGACCGTGCGGACCTCGGCCTCGCCGCCGGCCGTGAGGACCTGGACCGGGGTGCCGTCCTCGTCCTCGAAGCCGGCGCCGACAACCGGGTGCCGGGCGATGACGTGCGCGACGGCCTTGCGCAGCGCGCCGGTGTCGAGCCGCCGGTCGAACGCGAAGTAGCTCTGCGCCACGTAGTGTCCGGCGGCGCTGAGCTCGGCCTGGAAGTACAGGCCGCGCTGCAGCGGCGAGAGCGGCGCGGTGCGGCGCGCGGTCACGGAGGCGTCCGCGATCCGTTCGAGTGCGAGCAGCCACCGTGCCGCGATCTCGTCGGACACGTCCTCGGCCAGCGCGAACGTCGCCCGCAGGCTGCCGGACCTGGTGTCGGCCCAGCAGTTGACCTCGACCGCGTACGGGCTCGGCTGGTGACCGGCGTCGACGTGCAGCGCGTGCGACTCGCTGCCCCGCCCCAGGTAGTTGAACAGCACCTGCGGCTTCGGCAGGGCGGCCAGGACCGGCGCGGTCTGCGGGTTGAGGTACCGCAGCTGGCCGTAGCCGACGTGCTCCCGCTCGTCCGGCTGGCGCTCGGTGAGCTCGCGGGCGGCCGCGATTGGGTCGGTGTGCGGACCGAGCCGCACCGGCGCGATCGAGGTGAACCAGCCGACCGTGCGGGTGTAGTCGTGGTGTTCCCGGACCGGAACGCGCCCGTGCCGCTCCAGTTCGACCACGAGATCGGTGGGCGTGCCCTGGATCTCGGTCAGCGCGGTGCGCAGCGCCCCGCAGAGCAGCTCGGTCAGGCCGAGTCCGAGCGCGGTCGGCGCGGTCTGCACCACGCGGGTGGTGATGTCGGCGGACAGCGTGACGGTCACCTCGCGCCGGTCGCCGACCTGCGGGGTGAGGCTCGGGGTGTCCAGGACCTCGATCCACCGGCGCAGGCCGGTGGTGGACTGGGCGTCCAGGGTGAGCGCGCTCGCGTAGGCGCCGAACGGGGTGGTGGCCGGGGCGAGCGGTTCGCCGCGCATGGCTGTCGCGATGTCGTCGAGGAGGATCAACCAGGAGACGGCGTCCACGGCCAGGTGGTGCACGACCACGACGAGGGTCTGGCTGCTTTCCAGCCAGGTGAACGCGGCCATGACGCCGGCTTCAGGGTCGAGGCGGTGGGCTGCCTCGTCGGCGGCGGCCTGGGGGTCGTCGGTGGTGGCTCGGACGACTGCGCCCGCACCGGCTCGCGGACCGCCGGAACTGTCAGACCCGCCTGAGACGATAGGAGTGGGGGCCTGCCGCCCCCTGGGGGCCCGCGAGTCGGGATCGATTCCGAACGACCACACGCCGTGCTCGACCGTCAGCCGCATGCGCAGGGCGGGGTGCGCCTCCACCACGGCCCTGGCGGCGCGTTCCGCCGCCTCCGGGCTCGCGCACCCCACCTGCCGCGCCTGGGCGAACCGCCGAAGCTTGCCACCCAGCTCCCGCTGCCGCAGCACGATCGGCGTCGGCACGACCGGTCCGTCGACGACCTCGGCCGCGACCGGCGCCGCCACCGGAGCCGTCGCGAACTTCGACACCAGCGAGCGCGGCGTCTTGTGCAGGAACAGGTCGCGTGGCGCGATCCGCAGCCCCAGGCCGCGGGCCCGGTTCACCACCGAGATCGCGATGATGCTGTCCCCGCCCGCCGCGAAGAAGTCCGTGTCGGCGTCCACGGTGGACCCCGGAAGCACCTCCGCGAAGAGGGCGACCAGCGAGTCCAAAGCAGGCGAATCCGGAGAGTCCACACCAGGCGACTCGGCTCGCGCCCGCTCCTCCAGCGCCTTGCGGTCCAGCTTGCCGTTCACCGTCAGCGGCAGCGCGTCCAGGCTGAGGATCCGCTGCGGAACCATGTGCACCGGCAGCTTCGAGCCGAGAACGGACGAGATGTCGGCGGCGGGCGTGCCGACGACGTGGGCTACGAGGTGGTCGGCGGTGTCCGCCACCGTCACGGCCACGTCGACCACGCCGGAGACCGAGCGGATCGCCGACTCCACCTCGCCCAGCTCGATGCGGAAGCCCTTGAGCTGCACCTGGTCGTCGGCCCTGCCGACGAACTCCAGCGAGCCGTCGAGGGTGCGGCGGGCCAGGTCGCCCGAGTCGTACATGCGCGAGCCGTCGCCGGCGAACGGGTCCGCGACGAAGCGGCTGGAGGTCAAGCCAGGCCTGTTGTGGTAGCCCAGGGCGAGCTGGGTGCCGGACACGTAGATCGCGCCGACCTCGCCCACCCCGACCGGCCGCAGCGAGGAGTCCAGCAGGTACGTGCGCAGGCCGGGGATCGGGCCGCCGATCGGGCTCACCTCGCGGTCCGAGGCGAAGTCGGAGGAGTCGAGGACCCGGTGCGTCACGTGGACCGTGGTCTCGGTGATGCCGTACATGTTGACGAGCTCGGGGCGGCCGGTGCCGTAACGCTCGACCCAGCCGCGCAGCCGCGACAGCTCCAGCGCCTCGCCGCCGAAGATCACGCGGCGCAGCGCGGGCAGCGGCTCGCCGTGCCGGTCCGCCTCGATGAACTGGTAGAACGCCGACGGCGTCTGGTTCAGCACGGTCACGCCGCGGGCGCGGACCAGCTCGTGAAAGTCGACCGGCGAGCGGGTCAGGCCGTGGTCCGGGACGAGCAGCTCGCCGCCGTGCGCCAGGGCGCCCCACAGCTCCCAGACCGCGAAGTCGAACGAGTACGAGTGGAACTGCGTCCAGACGTCGTCCTGGCCGAAGCCCATGTCCGGCTGGGTGTTCGCGAGCAGGGCCACCACGCCGGCGTGCGACACGACGACGCCCTTGGGCTCGCCGGTCGACCCGGACGTGTAGATCACGTACGCCGGGTCGCGCCAGTCGAACTCCGGAAGCTCTGCCTCGCCGGGCACCTCCTCGCCGTGCACCAGCACCCGTGCCGGCACTCCGGCGCGAGCGAGCAGGCGCTCGAAGCGCTCGCGGTGCTCACGTTCGACGAGGACGACCTCGGGGGCCGAGTCGGCGAGGACGTACTGGAGCCGCTCGTCCGGGTAGGCGAGGTCCAGCGGCACGTAGGCGCCACCGGCCGACACGATCGCGACCAGGGCGACGACCTGGTCCAGCGACCGGGGGATCGCGACCGCGACCCGCTTGTGCGGCCCGACGCCGGCGTTCACCAGGGTCCGGGCCAGGCTGTCCTTGGCGTCGGCCAGCATCCCGTAAGTCAGGCTCTCGGAGCTGCCGTCGAGGTGGCACATCGTCACGGCCCGCGCCGACGGGTCACGCCGGGCGGCGGTGTCGAACAGCCAGGACAGCGTCACCGGCGTGATCTCGGCCGCGGGCCGCGCGGACGACAGCTCCGGTGCGGGGACGCTTTCCAGGCGCAGCAACGAGTCCAGCGTGTCGGCGAACGCCCGCAGGATCGTGCGGGCACCGGCCTCCCGCACGACCGTGGTGTCGTAGATGAGGTTGAACCGCAACGCGCCGTCGTCGCCCCGCTCGACCACCAGCGTCAACGGGTAGTGCGGCGCGCCCTCGTTGACGACCTCGGCGATCGTGAACGGGCCGCGCAGCGCCGTCACGTCGGTGGCGACGTCGAAGACGACCAGCGTGTCGAACGCCGAACCGTGCGGCGCCTGCCGCCCGATGCGGGTCAGCGAGACGTGCTGGTGCGGCAACACCGCCGTCTGGTGCGCGCGCACCGACTCCAGCAGCTCCCGCGCCGACGTGGACCACTTGGCGCGCACGGGAATGGTGTTGATGAACAGCCCGACCATCTCGGCGATGCCCGGCACGTCGGCGTCACGCCCGGACACAGTCGACCCGAACACGACGTCCTGCCTGCCCAGCAGGCCGCCCAGGGTCACGCCCCACGCGCTGTGCACGGCGACGCTCAACGGCACACCGGCCGCGCGCGTCCGGTCGTCGAGGTCGGGCGCCGCGTCGACCACCGCGTCGGCGAACAGCTCGGACGGCGTGTGCCCCTCGGCGACCAAGGACGGACCCGGCAACCCGGCCAGCTCGGCCGTCCAGACGCGGTCGCTCTCCGCGGCGTCCGCGTTCACCAGCCAGCGCACGTAATCCGCGTAGGAACCGCGCACGTGCACCGAACCTGGCTTGTCGTACTCGGCCAGCAACGCGCGCAACATGGGCGGTACCGACCAGCCGTCCGCGATGATGTGGTGCACGGTCTGCACCAGCACGTACCGCTGGGGTGCCGTGCGGATCAGCGTGTAGCGCATCAAAGGTCCACGCGCGAGGTCGAACCCGGCGACGCGGTCCTGCTCGGCGTACGCCCGGATCTCCTCGTCGGTCATGCCCTGACCGTCCACGGTGGAGAACTCCGGTCGCACGCCGGACTCCAGCACCGAGACGACCCGTCCGTCGGCCAGCGAGACGAACCGCGCCGCGAGGTTCGGGAACAGCTCCAGCACGCGCGCGGCGGCGGCTTCGAGCCTGCGGGCGTCGACCGATCCGGTCAGCGTCAGCAACTGCTGCTCGACGTACCGGTGCGCCGACTCGTCGTCGAAGACGGAGTGGAAGTACAGGCCCTCCTGCAACGGCGTCAGCGGCAGAACGTCCCGCAACGCCGGGGAGTCCAGGGAGTCGACGTCCTCCTGGGTGAGCGGCAGCAGGTCGAAGTCGCTGGGGGAATGGCCACCCCGCGTCACCGCGGCCAACGCTTCCAGCGCCTCGACGAAGTACTCGCCGATCTTCGCGATGTCCTCGCCGGCGAACACGCCCGACGGCCACGAGAGGACGGTGACGAGCTCCAGTTCGCCGTCCGCACCGGGTTCGGCGGAGGCGTTGAACTCCAGCGCCCGCGGCAGCCGCATCGCCGGGTCGCGCTTCTCGCCGAGCTGGCCCGCGTTCTCCGCGAGCTGCCAGTCGCCGGTGGCGCCGCCGCCGAACCGGCCGAGGTAGTTGAACAGCACCTGCGGCCGCGGGCCGTCGAACTCGTGGCCTCCCAGGTACTTCAGCGCGCCGTACGAGACGCCGTTGCTCGGCACCCCGGCCAGGTCTTCCTTGACCCGCTTCAACGCCGACGGCAGGTCGTCGACGTCGACGGGGTCCACGGTCACCGGGAAGAGCGTCGTGAACCAGCCGACCGTGCGGGACAGGTCGGGGTCGAGCGGCACGAACCGGCCCTCGCGGCCGTGACCCTCCAGCTCGACGTGCGCGAACGTCTGGTCCTGCCCGTTGTCACGCCTCCAGCGAGCCAGCGCGACCGCGAGACCGGTCAGCAGCACGTCGTTGACCTTGGCGTGGAACGACGCGGGCACGTCGCCCAGCAACGCCGCGGTGGCCGCGGAGCCGACCGTGACCGTGTGGACCTGCTCGTTCGCGACGACATCGGTCTCGTGCAGCTCCCGCCGGCCGAGCAGCTGGTCGGCACCCAGCAGCGGACGCCGGTAGTGAGCGAGATCCGCCGCGAAGTCCGCCTTCTCCAGCAGCTGCGTCCACCGCCGGAACGACGTGCCGGCAGGGCGCAGCTCCACGGCCTCACCGGACGAGACCTGCTGCCAGGCCTGGGCGAGGTCGTCGAACAGGATCCGCCACGACACACCGTCGATCACCACGTGGTGGATCACGATGACGAGCTGCCGGGCCTCGGACCGCCACACCGCGCGCAGCATGACGCCCGCGTCCGGGTCGAGCCCCGCGGTCGCCGCCGCGACGCACTCGTCGACCGGCGCGTTGCTCTCCTCCCACAGCGCTTCGCCATCCGCGGGAATGTCGAACGACCAGCGCTCGCCCCGGACCAGCTTGGCGCGCAACATGTCGTGGCGCTCAACAACGGCGTTCAGGATCCGCGTCAAAGCGCCGGCGGTCAGCGCGGCGGGAGTGTTGAGCACGACCGACTGCACGAACCCGTCGATCGCGTCCGTGGTCTCGCCGAGCCACTGCACGATCGGCAGACCCGCCACCGGTCCGGTCGGCACGTCGTCGTGGTCCACGGTCGAAGCGCCGTCACGAGAGGCGACAGCGGCCAGCGCGCGGGGCGTGCGGTTGACGAAGATCTGCGTGGCCGTGACGAAGACGCCCTCGGCGCGCAACGCGGACAGCAGCGAGATCGCGAGGATGCTGTCGCCGCCCAGCTCGAAGAAGTCCTGGTCCACGCCGACCTGCTCGAGACCCAGCACCGACGCCACCGCGGCGCAGATCGTGGCCTCGTCGTCGTTCTCGGCGGCCGTGACCGGCCCGGTGTCGACGGCCGGCTCCGGCAGTGCGCGGCGGTCGAGCTTTCCGTTGGGGGTCAACGGGAACTCGCTCATCACCACGACGTGCGCGGGCACCATGTACTCGACCAGGTTCTCGGTCGCCCACTGCTTCACGTCGTCCGGGGTCAGGCCGTCGTCGGAGGGGACGACGTAGCCGACGAGGTAGTTGCCGCCGGCGGAGTTCTTCCTCACCACGACACAGGTGTGGCGCACCCGCGGGTGCTCGGCGAGCGCGACCTCGACGTCCTCCAGCTCCAGCCGCATGCCGCGGATCTTGACCTGGTTGTCGACGCGGCCGAGGAAGTCGAGCGACCCGTCGGGCGCGAACCGCGCCAGGTCACCGGTCCGGTAGAGGCGCGAGCCGTCGGACGCGAACGGGTTCGCCACGAACCGCGACGCCGTCAGGCCCGGCGCGCTCACGTAACCGCGGCCCAGCAGGAAACCGCCGATGTACAGCTCGCCGCCGACACCGGCCGGGCACGGCCGCAGCTGGTCGTCGAGCACGTACAGGTCGGTGTTCGGGTTGGCCTTGCCGATCGACGTCGACAGCCGCTCGGCCTCGCCGCGGTAGATCACGTGCGAGACGCCGATCGTGGCCTCTGCCGGGCCGTAACCGTGGTACATCGGGATGTCGAGCCGCGTGCGGAACCGGTCGTACAGCTCGGGCGTGAGCACCTCGCCGCCGCACCACACATGCCGCAGGCTGGTCAGCTCGCCCTCGCCCGCGATGGTCAGCAGCACGTCCAGCATCGACGACACCAGGTACACGAACGTCACGCGGTGGCGGTCGATCGTGTGCAGCAGGTGGTGCGGGTCGCGCTCGCCGCCGGACCGCACGACGACGGTCCGCCCGCCGCACACCAGCGGCAGGAAGATCTCGTTGATCGAGATGTCGAACGACAGCGGCGCCTTGAACAGCGACGCGTCGGAGTGTCCGAAGTGGAGGATCTGGTGCACCTGCCACAGCAGGCGTTCGCTGATCGCCTCGTGCCGGATCATCGCGCCCTTGGGGCGGCCGGTCGAGCCGGACGTGAACATCACGTACGCCAGCTGCGCGCCCCGGATCGCGACGTCGGTGGGATCAGCCGGACACCCGTTGAAATCCCAGGAGTCCAGGTCGACGGCGATGGCTTCTGGCTCGTCCTCCCCGCCGGAACCGAGGAGCAGGACGACGCGGGCGTCGGTGATCACGGACTCGCGGCGCGACGCCGGCCACTGCGGGTCGAGCGGCACGAACGCGCCCCCGGCCTGCAGCACGGCGAGCAGGCCGACCACCATCTCCGCCGACCGGTCGAGCGAGATGCCCACGACCTGCTCGGTGCCCAGGCCGCGGTCGAGCAGGTGGCGGGCCAGCTGGTTGGAACGGGCCAGCACCTCGCCGTAGGTGAACGCGCGGTCGCCGTCGTTGATCGCGACGGCGTCCGGGCGCTGCCGGGCCTGCTCGCGGAACAGCTCGACGATGCTCGGCCGTTCGCGCGGGAACTCGTTGTCGTTCCACCGCGCCAGGTCCGCGAGCCGCTCCTCGACCGTCTGGGAGGTGAGCGTGCCGAGGGCGCGGTGGGGGAACTCGGCCAGGTCGTCCAGCACCCGTTGCGCTTCCACGACGTCGACGCCGTCCGGGACCGGGATCGTCCAGCCCTCGGGGGTTTCCGCGACGTCCCAGCGCTGGCCCTTGTCCGCCCAGACGAGCAGGTCGCCGAACGGCGTGGCGGGTGTCAGCTCGACGCCGTCGACCCGCAGACCGGGGTTCGCCCAGCGGGTCAGTGCGACGGCACTCGCGACGGCGATGGTCCGCCGCGGGTACTCACCGGCACGGCGCCGGACGGAGTCGATCCGGGCGGTCGAAAGAAGTACGTCACGGTCGGCCATCTGTTCCATCGACGACTCAGCCATCCCTTCACGATCGGTGAAGGTAGCCTAACCTAACTATTTGCGGTTCCGAATCGCCAAGCGGCCCAAAGTGCCGCGTAACGCCCGTCACGCGCGACAAGTTCTTCGTGCGTGCCCAGTTCCAGCACGCGACCCGCGTCGAGCAGGGCGACCCGGTCCGCGGCGAGGGCCTGGGTCAGGCGGTGCGCGACCAGGAGTGTGGTGCGGCCGCGGCAGGCCGCGAGCGCGGCTCGTTCCAGCGCGGCGGCACCCTGACTGCCCGCCTCGGCCGTCGACTCGTCGAGCACGACGACGGGGGAGCGGCCGAGCACGAGCCGTGCCAGCGCGATCTGGGCGACCTTGGTCACGTCGAGGCGTTCGCCACCTTCGCCGACGTCGGTCTGCAGGCCGTGGGGCAGCGCCTGGACCCACGTGTCGGCGCCGACGGTTCGCAGGGCGTCCACCAGCTCGTCGTCGGTGGCGTCCGGGGCCGCGAGCCTCAGGTCCTCCGCCAGCGGACCGGCGAAGACGTGGGCCTCCTGGGTGAGGATGCTGACCAACGCGCGGGCGCCCGCCTCGTCCACGTCGGCGAGGTTCGTGGGTCCGATGTGGACGGATCCGGCCAGTGGGGTGCCGGTGCCGGCGACCAGTGCCGCCAGGGTCGTCTTGCCCGCACCGGTCGCGCCGACCAGCGCGAGCGACGTGCCGGCGGGGATCTCCAGGTCGACGTCGCGCAGGACGTCGTGCTCGGAATCGGGGTAGCGGAAGGAAAGGCCGCGCACCGACACCGGGAGCGGCCGTGCGTCGGCCTCGACGGCGACCGCGCTGCGCACGAGCGAGTCGCCGTCGGACTCGGTGAGCACGCCCACCAGCCGCGTCAGCCCGGCGCCGGACTTCTGCGCCTCGTCGAAGAACGCCATGATCAGCCCGAGCGGCACGAAGAGCTTGTGGAACAGCAGTGCCGCGACGGAGACCTGGCCGAGCGACGACTGCCCGTTCGTCACCAGCAGGTAGCCGACGACGATGATCAGCCCGAGCCCGATGAACTCGGCGCGGTTCTCACGGCCGATGAACCGGCCGAAGAAGCGGAAGACCTCGATGCCGATGTCGCGCACACGCCAGGACTCGGCGGTCACCTTGTCCCGGAAGGCGTTCTCGAGGCGGTAGGCGCGGACCGTGGCGATGCCGTCGAGCCCGCTGATCAACGCCTGCGCGCGGTCGGCCTGCGCCTCGGAGCGGGCGCGGTAGAGCGGCTGCGAGCGGGGCAGGTACCAGCGCAGGGCCAGCCAGTAGGCGGGGAGCGCGCAGGCGCCGGCGAGACCGAGCCGCCAGTCGAGCCCGAACATGCCGGCGGTCGCGATGACGACCAGCACGACCGCCGAGAAGATCGTCGGGATGGCCGTGCGGAAACCCTTGGAGATCACGGCGACGTCGTCACCGACGCGCGACAGCACGTCGCCGCGGCCGACCTGCTCGATCCGCGCGCTCGGCATCCCGAGCACCGCGCGGACCGCGCCTTCCCTCAGCCGCGCCAGCATCTCCGCGCCGACCCGGCCGACGAGGTAGGTCGACACCGCGGTCATGACCGCGCCGAGCAGCGCGGCCACGACCGTGGCGGTGCCGATGGTCCACAGGACGGACGGGTCGCGCCCCGCGGAGATCCCGTCCACCACGGTGCCCAGCAGGAACACCGGGACGATCTGCAGCGCCGCCCCCGCCACCGTCGCCACGACGGTGGCGATCGGCAGGCCGGGGGCGGAGCGGCAGTGGCCGAGCACCCAGCGAAGGGCCTCCCGTCCGGTCGCGGTGCGCAGGATGGGCGCGGCGGAGACGCTCGTGGTCACGGAGGGAAGGCCTTTCGCAGGGGTTGAACGTCAGGCAGCCGACTTGGCGGCCTTCACCAGTTCGTCGACCGCGTACGGCATGGACGCCAGCGTGGCCTGCGAGATCGCGGCGCCGATGGCGGGACCCTCGCTGTCGAGCAGCCAGTGGACCTTGCCGGCCTTGACCGCGGGCAGGTTGGTGAACAGCTCGAAGCCCTTGAGCGACTTCTGGTCCGCCTCGTCCGCGATCACGAAGACGCGGTCGACGTTCATCACGTCGATGCGCTCGGGGGACAGCGTCACGAAGAACTTGCCGGCCGCCAGCTCGTCGACCTTGGTGTTGCCCTTGAAGCCGATGCCCGTGATGACCTGGCCGCGCACGTCGGTGGTGCTGAACGGCGCGACGGCGTCCTTGTACCAGGACGTGACGACCGCGGTCTCGTTCGCCCAGGCCGGGTTCGCCTTCTTGGCCTCGGCCATCTTGTCGTCGACGGCCTTGATCATCTTGGCGCCCTCTGCCTCCTTGCCGAGCGCCTTCGCGATCTGCAGGGCGTTGTCCTGCCACTTCGCGGAGAACGGCTCGGTCTCGGCCTTGGTGCGGCCGACCACGGGGGCGATCTTGGTCAGCTTGTCGTACCAGGCCTGGTCGGCCTCGGAGTAGACGGCGATGATCAGGTCGGGGCGCAGCTGCGCGATCTTCTCGTAGTTCGGCTCGGTGTCGCCGTTCTTCATGACGACCTCGGGCTTGGTCGAACCCCACTTGTCCTTCACCCAGGCCCACTGGGTGTTGATGTCGGGCGACTTGCCCTCGGGGTTCGGGTACTGGTCGACCATGCCGACCGGGACCGTGCCCAGCGCGAGCATCGTCTGGTCGTCGGTGTAGCCGAGGGAGACGACCCGCTTGGGCGCCTCCTTGATCTCCGTCGTGCCGAAGAAGTGCTCGACCTTGGCCGGGAACGTGCCACCGGAGGCGTTGCCCGAGTCAGGGGTCGTGGCAGGCGTGGAGGAACCGCACCCGGCGAGGACGCTGGCACCGACCACCACGGCTGCTGCCACAGCGGTCAATCGCTTCCAGGTCATGGTCGTTCGCTGGCCCATTCGGCACCTCGTTCTTCGCTGCCCACGCGGCGGGGAAATTAGGACAGGCGAACCTTATCACCCAGTTAGGTCAGCCTAACCTAGCGCTTGGTCACTCTTCGGCACCACGTGCGTCCGCCCGATCGGCACGATCAACGGCCGCTCGCTGACCGGGTCGTCGATGACCTTCGCCTGCAGGCCGAACGTGTCCAGCAGCAGCTCGCTGGTGATCACCTGGCTCGGGTGCCCCTGCGCGACGATCGACCCCGACTTCATCACGATGAGGTTGTCGCTGTAGCGAACCGCGAGGTTGAGGTCGTGCAGCACCATCACGATCGTGCAGCCGCCCTCGTGCAGGTCGTCGACGAGGTCGATCACGTCGATCGCGTGCGCGAGGTCCAGGTAGGTCGTCGGCTCGTCGAGCAGCAGCAGGTCCGTGCCCTGCGCGAGCGTCATCGAGATCCACACGCGCTGCCGCTGCCCGCCCGACAACGAGTCGACGGGCCGGTGTGCGAGATCGGCGACCCCGGTCATCCGCAACGCCTCGGCCACCACGTCCGCGTCGTCGCTGGACCACTGGCGCACCCAGCTCTGGTGCGGGTGCCTGCCCCTCGCGACCAGGTCCGCGACGGTGAGCCCCTCCGGCGCGATCGGCGTCTGCGGCAGCAGCCCCATCCGCTTGGCGACGTCCTTGGTCTTCAGCCGCGCGATGTCGGCGCCGTCGAGCAGCACCGTGCCCTGGCGCGGTTTGAGCAGGCGGGACAACGTGCGCAGCAGCGTCGACTTGCCGCAGCCGTTCGGCCCGATGACCGTGGTGATCACCCCGGCGGGGATGGTGACGTCGAGGTTGTCGAGCACGACGCGGTCGGCGTACCCGACCGTGACGCCCTCGGCGCCCAATCGGGCGGCATCGTTGCGCAACGCGGTCATAGGTCAACCTTACTTTGGTGAGCCTGACCTCAGGTCGCGCGTTTCAGGTTCGCGCGCACCAGCAGGTAGACCAGGAACGGCCCGCCGATGATCGCCGTGACGATCCCGACCGGCAGGTCGCCGGGCAGCACCACCCGCGCGACGAGGTCGGACCCGACCAGCAGCAAAGCCCCGAACAGCCCGGACGCGATCAGCGGCGGCACCGGCGAGCGCAGCAGCCGCATGGCGATCTGGGGTCCGACCAGCGCGACGAACGGCACGGGGCCCGCCGCGCTCACCGCGACGCCGGCCAGCAGCACCGCGCACAGCAGCAGCACCGCACGCACGGTCCCGTAGCGGACGCCCAGGCCGGCGGCCACGTCGTCGCCGAAGTGCATCGGGCGCAGCTGGAACGCCACGAACAGCACGACCACGACCAGGGCGATCGTCAGCCACAGCGACGTCCACACCTCGGCCCACGACCGCGCGTTCAGCGCGCCTACCAGCCATGACTGGGCGCGCGCCACGTCTCGGATGTCCGCCAGCACGAGCAACCACGTCGTGAGCGCCTGCATGGCCGCGTTCACCGAGACGCCGATCAGGATCAGGCGGAACCCGTCGATGCCCTTCTTCCACGCCAGGAAGTAGACGAGCAACCCGGTCAGCAAACCGCCCAGCAGGGCGGCGGCGGGCAGGCCCAGCGTGCTGCCCAGGGCCGCGCCGCCGCTCGCCGTCACGACGAAGACCGCGGTGGCGCTGGCGCCGGAGGTGATGCCGAGGACGTCGGGGCTCGCCAGCGGGTTGCGGGCGACCGACTGCGTCAGCGCGCCCGAGATGCCGAGCGCGACGCCCGCGATCAGGCCGACGAGCGCGCGGGGCATCCGCAGGTCCATGATGACGAACTCGTCGACCCGCTCGCCCTGGCCGACCAGGGTTCTGAGCACCGCGCCGAGCTCGATGGTGAAGTCGCCCACCGAGATCGACACGCAGAAGACCAGGAAGGTCGCCGCGGCCAGCAGCAGGGTGACCAGGGCTGTCCACGGCCGCCAGACCCAGGACCAGCGGCCCACGCGGACACCGGGGTGCATGTCGGCGGTGTTCCTGTCGGTGCTCATGCCTGCCTGAACTTCCCGAGCCAGACCAGCGCCGCGAAGAACGGTGCGCCGATGAGGGCGATGACGATGCCGGCCTGCAGTTCGGCTGGGCGCACCACGAGCCGTCCCGCCATGTCGCCGACGAGCAGCACGAGCGCGCCGAGCAGTCCCGCGTACGGGACCAGGAAGCGGTAGTCCGGGCCGGTCAGCCATCGCGCGATGTGCGCGACCATCAGGCCCAGGAACGCGATCGGCCCGCACGCCGCCGTGGCCGCGCCCGCGAGCAGCGTCACGGCCAGGACGCCGATCGTCCTGCCCAGCGCGATGTTCACGCCGAGGCCGCGCGCCACGTCGTCGCCGAGGTTCAGCAGGTTGATCGCGGGCAGGTTGAGCACGGCGAGCAGCAACCCGACCGCGATGAACAGCGCCGCGACGGCGATCACGTCCCAGCCGACGCCCTGCACGGACCCCGCGTTGAAGAACCGCAGCACGTCCAGGGCCTGCTTGTCGGCCAGCGCGATCGCGCCGGTCATCGCCGTGAGGAAGATCGTGACGCCCTGACCGGCCAGCACCAGCGTGAGCGGGTTGCCCGCGCCCCGGCCGAGGCTCGACAGCCCGAACACGACCACGCCGGACGCCGCCGCGCCCAGGAACGCGAACCACATGTACTGCACCGGGTTCTGCAGCCCGAACAGGTGGACCGCGAGCACCACGGCGAACGACGCGCCGGAGTTGACGCCGAGCAGGCCGGTGTCGGCGATGGGGTTGCGGGTGTGGCCCTGGATCAGCGCGCCCGCGACGCCGAGCGCGACGCCCGCCACGATCGCGAGCACCGTCCGCGGCACGCGCAGCGTCTGCACGATGAGCGTGATCTCGACGAGCCGCTGGTCCGCGCCGGGATCGCCGAACAGCCCCTGCCACACCTCGGCGGGGGAGAGCGCCCGCGCACCGATGACCAGCGACAGCACCGCCCCGGCGGCGAGCAGCACGACCAGGCACACCAGCCCGGTCAGCCGCCTCCGGCGCGGGTTCGCCCCCGCCGGTGCGGGGTCCGGTCCGCGTCGCTCCACCACCATGCTCACGACCGGGTACGTTAGCTCCCGATCGCCCCGCCTACCCAGGGCACCCTTACCTAACCGCGGTTCTCGATGGCCTTGACCGTCCTGGCGAGCGCGCCTCCCAGCACCTTCCTGCCGAGCAGGCCCAGGGACAGACCGAGCAGGCGGCCTCTGAGGTTCTTGCCCTCGCGCACCACCTCGGCGCGCACGAGCGTCGTCCCGTCGACCTGCCTCGTGAACGTGTAGGTGTGGCCAGACCGCCCGCCCCACACGTTGGAGTCGACGGTCCTGAGGACGACGTGGCTCAGGTCGGACCAGTCGTAGTGCAGGCGTTCCCAGACACCGCCCGAGCCCTCGGTGACGTCGGCGAACGCGTCGCCCCTGTCGTGCACCCGCAGGAAGTCGTCGGCGCTGTTGGGGAAGAGCTCCGCGCGGCCGGGGCCGAAGTCGGTGAGTCCCGCGACGAACTGCTCGGGCGTCGCGGTGGTCGCTTGCGTCAGGGTGATGGTGGGCATGTCCTCGGCTCCTCGAAGTCCTGTGTGCCGGACCCAGAGTCGTCGGCCGGGGTACTTGTTCGCGCCAGGGGGAAACCCTGGTCGATCACTCCCTGGCGACCGCCGCGAGCTGCTCGCGCAGGCGGCCGGCCTCGTCCTCGCGCCCCTGCAGCTCGAGCATCCCCAGCGCCTCCCGCCACACCTGCGCGGCTCGGTCGGGGTGCCCCAGCGCCAGGTGCGGGTGGCCGAGGCTCGTGAGCACGGTGGCGGTGGTGTAGTCGTCGTCCTCTGCCCGGTACAGCGCGAGCGCCTGCTCGTAGAGCGTGATCGCCCGGGCGTGGTCGCCGTCCTGGTGCTCGATGAGGGCGAGCGTGTCCAACGCCGCCGCCTCGCCCTGCCGGTCACCGAGGTCGTGCAGCAGCCGCAACGCCTTCGTGGACGACTCGCGGCCGGCGGCGGTGTCGCCCGCTTCGGCAGCGCAGGACCCGATGTTGTTGTGCGCCAACGCGATCTGCACCTGGTTGCCGGTCTGCTCGTAGTACGGCAACGCGGCCCTGGCGTGGAAGAACGCCTTGCCGAACTCCGACCGGCTGGCCCACAGCCAGGTCAGCGCCCCGTGCGCGTCGGCGATCTGCCTCGCCTCACCTGTCTGCTCGGCGAGCGCGAGCGCCAGGACGAGGTGGTGCCGCGCCTCGTCGTAGCGCTGGACCTGGGCGAGGCTGCTGCCCATGATCCGGTGCGCGACGACCCGTTCCACCGGGTCCTCCGCCGCGTCGAGGGCGGTCTGCCACATGGCCAGCTCGTCGTCGAGATGCCCCCGCAGCTGGTGGTAGGCGTGCGACACCCTGGCCAGCAGCACGACCCTGTCGTTCCAGCCGTGCGCGGCGGCGGCCTGCTGGACGGCCCGGCACGTGTCCCGTTCCGCGTCGAACCACGCCAGCGCACCGGCTCGGCCGGCAGCGGGGGTGATCCGCGTGCCGGGGGCCGCGTCGCCGAGGCCGATCAACGGGCGGTGCGGGTCGATCAGCCGGTCGTGGGCGTGGGCGGTGTGCACGTGGTGGTCGACGAGCCGGAGCAGCGCCCCGTCGCGATCGGCGACGTCCTGGCCGGCCGCGTAAGCCCGGACCAGGTCGTGCATCCTGACGCGGAACCCGCTGCCGACGGACACGAGCGACGCCTGTTCCAGTGCGCGCAACGCGACCCGTGCGTCCTGAATGGACAGACCGGCGAGGCTGGCCGCCGCGTCCAGGCCCGCGTCCTCGCCCGGTGCGCTGCCGAGCAGTGAGAACATCTCCTTCTGCCCGGCGGTCAGCGCGCGGTACGACCACGAGAGCACGACCGGCACGCTGACGCTCGGGTCCGCGTCGAGCGCCCCGAGCCCGAGCTCTTCGAGCTGCCGCGCGATGGCGGCCAGGGACAGGTCCGGTTCGGTCAGAATGCGCGCGCCGACGATGCTCAACGCCAGCGGCAACCCGCCGCACAGGTCGATGAGCCTCGCCACGGCGAGGGGTTCGGCGTTGAGCCGCGTCGCGCCGATCCGGCCGGCCAGCAGCGTGCTCGCGTCGGCGTCGGCCAGCACCTCCAGTCCGATCGCCCTGGCGCCGTGCGCGGTGACGAGGTCCGGCAACCGGTTGCGGCTGGTCACGAGCACCCGGCAGGTGTCTCCGCCGGGCAGGACCGGCACGACCTGCGCGGCGTCGGCGGCGTTGTCGACGACCAGGAGCAGGCGCCGTTTGGCTGTGACGCTGTGAAACAGCGCGACCCTGGCGTGCGGATCGGGCGGAACGCTGTGCGCGTCGAGGCCGAGCGCGTGCAGGAAGCCGCGGATCGCGACGTCCGGTTCCATCGGGGTCTCGTCGGGGCTGAAGCCGCGCAGGTCCACGAACAGCTGGCCGTCGGGGAACCGGTGCGCGTTGTCGTGCGCCCACCGCAGCGCGAGCCACGTCTTGCCCATGCCGCCCGCACCCGTGATCGTCGCGATCCCGGCCGTGCGCATCGCGTCGTCCAGCTCGGCCAGGTCCTGGTGGCGGCCGGCGAACTGCGCCGGCGCGGACGGCAGCTGCCGGGGCACGGCGGCAGTGGGCTGGTCGCCGAGCAGCAGCTCCTCGTGCAGTGCCCGGAGCTGCGCGCCCGGTTCCGTGCCGAGTTCCCTGACGAGCAGGGTGCGGGTCGCGCGGAACCGGTCGAGCGCATCGGCGATCCGCCCGGCTTGCGCCAGTGCCCGCATGTGCTGGGCTGCAAGGCGTTCGTCGAAGGGCGACGTCGTGGCGCGGGCGGAGGTCTGCGCGACCAGCTCGGGACCGTGGCCGAGCCGCAGGCGCACGTCGACGAGGTCCAGTTCCGCGGCGGTGCGCTCCGCGGCGAGGCGGTCGCGGGTGAGGTCGGCCCACTCACCCCCGATGCCGGTCAGCGGTTCGCCCCGCCACAACCGCAGCGCCTCGGTGAGGGTGCGGGCGACAGCCTCGTCGTCGGAGAGCGCCCGCGCCTCCTCGTGGAGCTTCCGGAACCGTTGCAGATCCACAGAGAACTCATCTGCCTCGAGTGCGTAACCGTTGCGGCGGTGGGCAAGGGTGACCGCGCCGCCGAACGCCTGCCGCAGGCGCGACAGGTAGCTGTGCAGCGTGGACCGCGACGTCGGCGGCGGCTCGCTGCCCCAGACGCGCTCGGTCAGCCGCGACACCGGCACGGTCCTGTTGACCTCGACCGCCAGCGCCGCGAGCACGCACCGCTGCCGCCCAGGCCCCAGTTCGAGCGTGTGACCGTCGACCCGCGCGCTCACCTCACCGAGCAGTGCGATCTCGACCGCCACCCGCGGAACCCCCTAGCCGTCCTTCTTCGCCGCGACGAGCGACACCACGGCCAGCCCGGTGTTGACGGCGGAGATGATCGTGGTGAGCTTCGCCGCCTTGGCGGGCAGCTCGCCGCGCTTCCCAGCGTAGAGAGCGGCGGCCGTGTCCGTGGCGTGGATGAGCACGGCCTGGCGCAGCACCCGGCGGGCGTTCGGCGCGTCCGGCCGCAGCGTCAGCAGGTCGACGCCGAGGACGAGCGTGCGGATGCCGAACATGCGCGCCGGGTAGACGAACCGCCTGTCGTCCTCCAGGTCGTCGCCGAGGCTGCTCGCCATCCTGTTCGCGGCGAACAGGCCCAGGGCGCCGTTGAAGATCCGGACGCAGGCCAGTGCGGTCCGCGTGAATTCGCCGAGCTTCATGCCGCCACCCTCGTGTTGATCTCTGGTGTGCGAAGTCTAGGAGAGGCGATCCTTCAACCAGTTCTCGATGTCCTGCCGTGCCGCGCGAGCCATCGCGGTGTCGCGGTGGGTGAAGCCGTGCTGCGACTCCGGGTAGACCTTCAGCTCGACCTCGCCCACCGCGGCCACCCGCGCCGCCATCGCGAGGTTGTCCTCCAGCAGGACGTCCAGGGCCCCGACGACCATCAGCAGCGGAGGCAGATCGCGCAGGTCGCCGTAGACGGGGGAGATGTCCGGGATGGTGCGGTCGGGCGCGTGCCCCGCGTAGGCCTGGATGAAGTACTCGTCGGCGATCAGCCTGCCCGCGGGCGTCCGGCCGCTCAGGTCGTAGGTGCCGAACTGGAGCGCGGCCCCGGCGAAGCCCCTGGCGCGGTCTCCGAGCCTGAGCAGGGCGGCCATGGCGAGCGTGGCTCCCGCCGAGAAGCCGCCGATGGCCAGCCTGGTCGTGCCGAACCGCTCCCCGGCGTGGTCGAGCAGCCAGAGCGCCGCGGTCTCGGCGTCGTCGGGCGCGGCGGGCCAGGGGTGCTCGGGGGCGAGGCGGTAGTCGACGCTCACGACGGCCACGCCGAGCGCGTTCGCCCGCTGCCTGTTGCGGTCGTCGTCCTGCGCCGCCGAGCCCATGTAGAAGCCGCCGCCGTGGAAGTCCAGGTAGACGCCCTGCGGGGTGCTTTCGGGGAGGTGGATGCGTACGTTGACCTGTCTTCCGCCGACTTCGACCGGCGTGGAGTCGTCGGGTGGGGCGGTGCGTGCGGCCAGCACCTCGTCGTGGTTGCCGGGGCCTCTTCTGGTTCCCCTTCTGGCGTTCTCCGCTCGCATCTCGGCGGCGTGCCGGGCGAGCTTCGGGTCGATGAAGCTGTTCAGGTCGAGGTGCACTGAGCATCCCTGCTGTAAGGCGTCTGGCGGTGGATCACCCTATGTTGCACCGTTCGCGTCGCCGAGTGTTGATCTCGTGGCGCGGTTTCCGTGGCGCTAGTGTGCGGGGCGCGGCGAACCTTGATCACGTGTCAGGCATGGGGCCAATAGCTGCGGGCCGAGGTCGCCAAGTACGGCACCGCCCACGTCAAGCGGGCCTACGGCGACTGGACCGGCACCAGCCTCAAGGGCTGGAAGGACCACCTGCTCGCGCAGTCGATCCAGCCGATCCAGCAGTTCGCCTGCACGACCGGCAAGAACGCCACCGACGCGGCGATGGTCATCGACGCGATGGACCTGCTGTACTCCGGGCGTTTCGACGGCTTCTGCATCGTCTCCAGCGACAGCGGCTTCACCCGGCTGGCCGCCCGCCTGCGCGAGTCCGGCCTCACGGTCTACGGCTTCGGCGAACGCAAGACGCCCCAGCCGTTCGTCGCCGCCTGCGACAAGTTCATCTACATCGAGAACCTCATCGGCTCGTCGGCCCCCGTGGAGGCCGCGCCCAAGCCGAAGACCACCGCCTCGGCCGCTGACCAGCTCGAAGCGGACTCCGCCCTGGTCAAGCAGTTGCGCAACGCGGTCGAAGCGGCATCGGACGACGACGGCTGGGCGGCGCTCTCGTCCGTGGGCAACATCATCACCAAGCAGCGCCCGGACTTCGACTCGCGCACCTACGGCTACTCCAAGCTCAGCGACCTGATCACCGCGACCACCCTGTTCGAGTTCGACCGCCGCAGCCCCGGCGACGGCAAGTCGGCGATCATCTACACCCGCGACAAGCGCCGCCGGCCCGTCGGGTAGTTCACAGCGCGTCCAGCAGTTCCTCCGGTGTCTCCAGTCGGGGCAGGCGCCCGCACCGGCCCGGCCGCGTGGTCACCAGCCGCGCAGGCGCGTCCACGTCGTCGGCGGGGCGCTTGCACTGACGACCTCGTAGCGGTCGTGCTGGGCGGCGGTCGCGCAGGCGTGGTTGGGCAGGACGCGCAGCCGGGTGCCGATGGGCAGGTCGGGCACCGGCCCGCCGTCCCGCGTGCCGAGGATGCCGTGCTCCTGGCTCGCCCCGGTCATGAGCAGGCCGGGGATCAGGTGGCCGTCGAGGTCGGCGACGAGTCCGTACCCCTGGTCGACGGCCTGCGCCTGCGTGCCCCGGTCCCGCGAGGTGGCCATCCAGCCGCCGTCGGTGATGACCCAGTTCTTGTCGTGCTGGTGGCCGATCACGGTGACGACGACGGACAGCGCCAGGTCGTCGGTCGAGCAGACGCCGATGCCGGCCATGACGAGGTCGAAGAAGACGTAGTTGCCCGCGCGGACCTCGGTGACTCCGGACAGGTCGGTCGCCGCGTGCGCGGTGGGGGTCGACCCGACGCTGACGATCGCGCACGGCAGGCCGGCGTCGCGCAACGCGGCGGCGGCTTCCACGGCGACGTCCCGCTCGTTCTGGGCGGCCTTGTGCAGTGCGTCCTGCGTGTGGGCGAAGTAGGACTCGCCCGCGTGGGTGAGGACGCCGGCGAGGTTGCCGCCGAGCGCCCGGCCGATCGGGACCAGGGCCGGGTCGGCGGGGACGACGCCTCCCCGGTGGCCGTCGCAGTCGATCTCGATCAGGGCCGGCACGCGGAGACCTTCTTCTTCGGCGAACCGGGCGACCGCTTCGGCCTGCACGAGCGTGTCGAGCAGGACGGTGAGCGTCACGCCGCGGCGCACCAACGCGGCGACGCGCGGCAGTTTGTGCGGGGCGATGCCGACGGCGTAGAGAACGTCCCGGTAGCCCGCGTCGGCGAAGTGCTCGGCCTCCGCGAGCGTGGACACCGTGATCGGACCGCCGTCGTGGACCCGGTTGGCGACCTCGACGGACTTCGACGTCTTGACGTGCAGGCGCAGCGGCACACCGAGCGCCTGCAGGTGGTCGCGCAACCGTGCCGCGTTGCGGTCCAGGCGGTCGGCGTCGACCAGTGCGTACGGGGTGTCCAATGTGGTCACTGAACGTCTCCTCTGGAACGGTGCAGCAGAGCGGCGGCCAGGGTGAGGTCCTGCAGGGCGAAACCGGAGCTGTCGAACACCGTCACGTCCTCGTCCGACGTCCGGCCCGCGGCGGTTCCGGCCAGCACCGAACCGAGTGCGACGGGCACGGCGGACGTGTGCTGGAACTCGCCGATGGTGCTCGACTGGTCCGGCAGGTCGCAGAACAGCGACGCGCGCTCGTACAGCGCGACGGGCAGTTCCTGCTTGCCCGGACCGTCCGCGCCCATGGCGGAGATGTGCGTGCCCGGCCTGACCCAGCTCGCGTCGAACAGGGGCTCGCGGGCGGTCGTGGCCGTGACGAGCACGTCCGCGGCGGAGACTCCGGCCTGCGCGTCGGCCGGGTCGGCGGCCAGGCCGGTCCGCGCGGTCACCTCCGCGGCGAACTCCCGTGCGGCGTCGGCCCGCCTGCCGACGACGAGGACCCGTTCGATCGGCCGCACCCGGCTCACGGCGCGGACCTCGTGCAAGGCCTGGTGGCCGGTGCCGATCACGGTCAACGTACGAGAGTCGTTGCGCGCCAACGTGTCGACGGCGAGCGCGTCGGCCGCGGCGGTGCGGTAGGCGTTGGCCGCGGCGGCCTCGACCACGGCGCGCAGCCTGCCGGTCGCCGGGTCGAGGAGCACGATCGTGGAGCTGTGGCGCGGCAGGCCGGTGTTGCCCGGCCAGAAGCTGCCCACCTTCACGCCGACGAGGTCGCCCGCGGAGCCGGACTTGAGGGTGAACCTGTTGTGCGGCGACGACGAATGCCCGATCACGACCGGGAACGTCGAACCCGTCGCGGTGGCGAGGAACGCCTCCCGCGCGGCGGTCAGCGCGAGCGCGTCGTCGACGAGTGCCGCCGACTCGGACTCGTTGAGGAACACAGGGGTCACGGCTTGTCCTTCTTCAGTTCGGCGAGGTCGTTGTACAGACCCGTGCGGGAGATCCCCAGGCGCTTCGCGATCCGCCCCGGCGCGCCGCGCAGGCCGAACACGCCGGCCTCGTTCAGCGACCGGACGAGCGCCAGCCGCTCCTCGCGCCCCAGCGCCGTCACGGGAACGGCGTGCGCCCGCTCGGCGCGTTCGACCAGCGAGTCGACCACCTGGTCCAGGTCGCCGGAGAAGTTCGTCGTCGTGTCCGGTTCCTCCACGGAGGACAGCCCGAGCAGGTCCGAGAGCACGCCCGTGGCGCGGTTGATGGCCGAGAGGTCGATGTTGACGCACAACGCGCCGATCACCGTCCCGTCCACGTCGCGCAACGGCAGCGTCGTGCACTTGAGCAGCCGCCCGTCCTGCGCGCGGGTGACGTACCCGACCTCGTTGCGGGCGTCGTCCCCGGCGGCGAGGACGCGCAGGCCGATCTCGCTCATCGCGTCGCCGGGCTCCCGGCCCGTGACCGACCCCGCGACCGCGACGACCGACCGCTCCTGGTCGCGGTAGTCGTGCAGCACGACTTCACAGCTGCGCCCGAACGTCGCCGCGATGCCCTCCAGGACGGGGGACAGCGCGGCGAACACGGCGTCGGCGGTACTGCTGCCGGGCACGGCACCTCCAGGGTCTGAACACAATGTCAGAAGCTGGACAAAGTGTCGCACACGATGTCAGGGACGTGCCACACCCCGCATCAGGCCCTCCAGGTCGCGCTCGCCCTCGGGCGTCTGAGCGCCGGCGACGAGTGCGTCCTCCATGAGCTGCCGGGCGGCAGGGCGGCCGACCAGTGACGCCCAGGCGTCGTTCTCGACGACGAGCCCGGAGCCGAAGTCCGTCGGCGGCAACGCGCGCTTCGCGGCGGCGACCACCCCGTCGGCGAGCGAGGCGATGCCGCGCGCGACCCGGCGGACGTGCTCGTCGAGCTCGGCCGCGGGCACCGCGCGGTTGATCCAGCCGTAGGCCGCGGCGCTGCGCGCGTCGACCAGGTCGCCGGTGAGGACGAGTTCCAGCGCGCGGTTCCGGCCGACCCGGTCCCGCAGGTACTGGGTGGCGCCGCCGCCGGGCGTGATGCCCATGAGCGCCTCGATCTGGCCGAGCCCGGCGGTCTCCTCGGCGGCGAACGCCATGTCGGCCGCCGCCACGAGCTCCGCGCCCCCACCGCGGGCCTTGCCGGCGAGCTTCACGATCGTCACCTGCGGCTGGTGCCGGATCAGCTCCCCGACGGCCTGGAACACGTTCACGCCCTCGGGTGCGGAGGCGGCCAGCTCCTCCAGGACGTCGCGCTGGTCGAGGATGGTGATGTCCACGTGGGCGAGGAAGAACTCGGGGTTCGCGCTCTCGAACACGATCACCTTCACCGGGCCGTCGTCTTCCAGTCCCTTCAGCAGGTCCCGCAGCTCGCGCATCGTCGTGGCGCCGAGCGCGTTCACCGGAGGGTTGTCGAAGACGACCGTCAGCACGCCGTCGTCGGTGCTCGTGTGCAGTGTGGAGGGAGTCATGGAGATCCGTTCAGCTAGGTATTCGTTGGATACCTAGGGTCGGATCTGCTGCTAGTCTCGCGCAAGAACGCACTTGTGGAACACCTGGGATGCCGGAGGACACCACCGTGATGGGAACCGAACGCGCGGACCTCGTCTTCAGCCCCGACTGCCCGAGCAGGCCGATCCTCGACCAGATCGCCGACAAGTGGTCGATGATGGCCATGGCCGTGCTGGAGGAACCGACCCGCTTCAACGAGCTGAAGCGACGGCTCGGCGGTGTGACACAACGGGTTCTCACGCAGACGCTGCGCCGGCTGGAGCGCAACGGCATGGTCCGGCGCACCGTGCTGCCGACCTCGCCGGTCGGGGTCGTGTACTCGCTGACGCCGATGGGGGAGTCGTTGCGCGTGCCGTTCGGCCACCTCTACGCCTGGACCGTCGAGCACAGCGAGCAGATCCAGCGGTGTCAGCGCGAGTACGACGAGAACCTGGACGCGGTAGCGGCGTCGGAGGTCTGAGCTTCCAGCCGTCATCGGCCACGCCGAGGCGTGGCCGATGACCGGCCTCAGTTGGCGACCAGGCGCCAGCGGTTGTCCGCGCTGCCGTTGTCCGAGTCCTGCACGACCTGCGCGCCGGCGGTGGCGGAGCCGTTGAGAACGCCGAGCAGCTTGCCGCTGTGGGCGTTGCGGACCTTGTGGGTGCCGTCGCCGTTGGAGATCAGCGTCCACCGGTGGTCGGCGGTGCCGGTGTCGCTCCACTGCAGGACGCGGGCGTTGTCCGCGGTCGACATGTTCTCGACGCCCAGCACCTTGCCGCTGTGGACGTTGCGCAGCCGCACGTCGGAGCCGTCGGTGATCAGCTGCCAGCTGTGGTCGGCGGTGCCGCTGTCGTGCCACTGCACGGCCAGCCCACCGTCCGAAGTGGACATGTTCTGGACTCCCAGGACCATGCCCGTGCCGGCGTTGACGAGCCGGTAGCTGGTCGTACCGCCACCGCCGGTGTTCCAGTAGACGGTGTAGTTGAAGCCGTGCGCGTCGTGGAACGGGCCGAGGTTCACGCGCGTGCCGTTCGCCGTCGCGGTGAACGCCAGCGACGACGTGCTGGTGCGGGTGACGGAGCTGACGTCCAGCGAGGGCAACGACGACAGGGTCGTGTTGCCGTAGTTGCCCGCCAGCACGGCCGGGCCGTAGGTGAGAGCGACGACGTTGGCGTTGTCGTTGGCGGGTTGGGCGACCACGCGCATCGGCAGTCGCAGGGTCACGACGTCGCCGGACGTCCACGACCTCGTCAGCGAGGCATAGGTGCCGGGTGTGGTGGTCACGTTCTGCGCGACGCCGTTGACGCTGATCGTCGCGTCCGTGGTCCAGGCCGGGATGCGGAACCTCGTCGTCCACGTCCCGCCCGCGTTGCCGGTGACGGTGAACGTCGTGGTGTCGCTCGCCGGGTAGCTCGTGCTCTGGGTGACGGTGATGCCGCGGGACGACCACGTCAGCACCGACGGCGCGTACAGGTTCACCGTGAGCGTGGTGCCGCTGAAGAAGTAGATCGAGTCGGCCAGCTTCGTGTTGGTCTCCAGTCCGGTGCCCTGGCAGCACCAGAACGTGGTGTAGTCCGTGCTCCAGTTGCCGCCGCCCCACGCCGGGCCGGTGTTGCCCCGCCGGTGACCGGGGTTGAGGCCGGTGAAGTAGCAGATGTGGCCGTGCGCGTCCGACGGGTTCTGCTGGCCGATCAGGTGGTTGAGCAGGGCGCGCTCGTAGTAGTCGAAGTAGGCGGCCCTGCCGGGGTCCGTCAGCCACAGCTCCCTGGTCAGCTTCAGCATGTTGTAGGTGTTGCACGCTTCGCACGTGTCGGTGTTGAGGTAGGAGGCGACGGCGTTGGGGGCGCGGAAGTGCTCGGCCTGGCTGTTGCCGCCGATGACGTAGGTGTGCGCGCCGACGGTGATGTTCCAGGCGTTGAGGGCGATGTCGCGGTACCGGGTGGTGCCCGTCGCCTTGTACTCGCGGGCGGCGCCGATCCACTTGGGCACCTGCGTGTTGGCGTGCAGGCCGTTGAGGCGGTCCTGGTTGGACGCGAGCGGGTCGAACACGGCGGCGTGGTCGAACCGCTGGGCCGTCGTCAGCCAGCGGGTGTCGCCCGTCTGCTGGTAGAGGTCGGCGAGCACCGCGTTCATGCCGCCGAACTCGGTGCCCAGGACGCTCTGCATCCGGCTGTAGGACAGCCTCGCCGTGCGCCAGTCGACCCAGCCCGCCAGGCGCAGCAGCACGTCCCGCGCCTGGGTGTTGCCGATGTACCGCCAGGCGTCCAGCAAGCCGGCGAGGGTCTTGTGCAGCGAGTAGTACGAGACGGCCTTGGGCGAGCCCGCCTCCAGCGCGTCGAAGTCCGACTCGGGGAAGCCCGCCAGGTAACCGGTGGTGAACCCGGCCGCGGCGTTGTTCGCCTGGCACTTGGCCAGTTCGGCGACCATGTAGTTGGCCTTGTCCCGGCACGTCGTGTCGCCCAGTACCGCCCACGCCTGCGCCCAGGCCGTGAGGAAGTGCCCCTGGCTGTGCGTGCGGAACGGGAAGTTCGGGGCCTCCCACCCGCCCAGCGCCGCGGCACCGCCCGTCGAGAGCCGGTGGTTGGCGCGGAAGTTGTAGAGCAGGCGGTCGACGTCGACGAACCGCAGGTAGGACAGCGTCCGGTTCTGGTTGTCCAGCCACCGGCCGGACGTCAGCCGGACCTCGGACAGGTCGAACGCGGAGGCCGACACGCCCGCGTCACCGCGCACCGGCGGCACCGAGGCCGCCTGTGCCGGACCCGCGGTCAGCGCGGGCGCCGCGGTGGCCAAGGCGGCCACCCCCGCGGCCTGCAGAAGCCTGCGTCGACTCAACGATGAGGACATGGGGTGCTCCAGCCGCTCGGCAACGCTGCTGGGTTCAGGTGTAGTCAGGCCGCCACGCGCAGTCAACGCTAAATGTGAGCGTTAACTTTAGCGCTGGAGTGGCAGGGGCCGTTGCGGATGTTATCGCTCACACGATCACGGCGAGTCGGTGCTGAAGGTCTGGGCGCCCAGCACGTTCAGCAACGCCAGCGCCTCGGCGTCGCGGGATCCGGGTGTCGCGCTGTAGAGCACCAGGGTCTGGTCGCGGTCCGTGAGGTCGAGTGAGTCGCAGTCGACGGTGATCTTCCCGACGAGCGGGTGGTCGAACGACTTCGTGAGCACGGTCGCCGCCTGGACGTCGTGCCGTTCCCAGAGCCGCGCGAACTCGGGGCTGCCGGCGAGCAGTTCGTCGAGGAGACCGGTCACGGCGGGGTCGGCCGGGTAGCGGACGTGCGCCGACCGGAGCCGCATGACGGCGTGGTGCCGGAACTCCGTGGCGTCGGAGACGCCGTACAGCGACCGGTTCGGGTCGAGGAACGCGCGGCGCGCGAGGTTGCGGTCGCGCGGGGCGAGCTCGCGGAAGTCCTCCATGAGCGCGGCCATGAGGTCGTTGCACGCCAGCACTTCGAACATCGCGGACACGACGAACCCCGCCGTCTGCGGTAGCCGGTCGAGCAGCGCGAGGATGCTCGGGCGGACGTCGCGGCGGTGCAGCCCGCCGCGGTTCGGGGCCGTGCCCGCGAGGACGTGGAGGTGGCCGGACTCGGCGTCGGTGAGCAGCAGCGCGCTCGCGATCCCCGCGAGGACCTCCGCCGACGGGCGCGGCGCGCGGCCCTGTTCGAGGCGCACGTAGTACTCGGTGGAGATGTGGGCGAGGACCGCCACCTCCTCGCGCCGCAGACCGGGTGTGCGGCGGCGTGGGCCCGAGGACAGGCCGACGTCCTCCGGCCGCAACCGTTCGCGACGGCTGCGCAGGAACTCCGCGAGCTGCTGCTTGTCCATGACACGAGTATGGCCGTCCCGTGGTGGCGGAGCCTGGTACCGCTTGTACCTGTATCCGGTTCCGGATCGGATCGACGCTGGTGGCATGACGAACAACAACGACACCCACCCGATCGGCCTGCTCACCGGCAAGGTCGTGCTCATCACCGGCGCCAGCCGCGGCATCGGCGAGGCCGCCGCCAAGCTCTTCGCCCAGGAGGGTGCCTCCGTCGTGCTCGCCGCCCGCGGCACCGACGCCCTGGACGGCATCGTCAAGCAGATCCGGGCCGACGGCGGCACCGCCGACGCGGTCGCCGTGGACCTCGCCGACCCCGCGAGCATCCGCGCCGCGGTCGACAGGGCGGAGGAGCTGCACGGCCGCCTCGACGGCGCCTTCAACAACGGCGCCGCGATCCAGCAGCCCGGCCCGCTCGACGAGACGAGCGACGAGGACATCGACCGGCAGTTCGCGGTGAACTTCCGCGGGCACTGGACCGCGATGACCGCGGAAGCGGCTCTGATGCGCCGCGGCGGAGGTGGCGCCATCGTGAACACCTCCAGCATCGGCAGCCGCCGCGCGAACCCCGTGCTCCCCGCGTACGGGGCGATGAAGCGGGCGCTCAACAGCCTCACCGAGAGCGCGGCCGTGACGTGGGGCAGGGAGGGGATCCGCGTGAACGGCATCACCCCCGGCGGCACCGACACGGCCATGATCGAGGAGTGGGAGGCGGCCACCCCCGGCATCGTCGAGCAGATCACCAAGACGATCCCGCTCGGACGGATGGCGGAACCGCGCGAGGTCGCCGAGGTGGCGGCGTGGCTGCTCAGCGACCGCGCGTCCATGGTGACCGGCGCGATCGTGCCGGTCGACGGCGGCGCGGGCGCCTGACCAGGGGGAGCGGCGGCTCGGTCCGAGCCGCCGCCCCTGTCACCCCTGCTGCAGCTTCGCGAGGGTGAGGACCTCGCCGCGGATGCCCCAGCCGCCGTCGGCGACCTCGTCGACGAGGACCATCGTGTTGTCGCGCACGGCGTCGCCGAACGTCTCGGCGTAGAGGTCGGTGACCTTCTCGACGAGGGTCTGCTTCTGCCCGGCGGACAGCGTGCCCGCGGGGACCTTCAGGTTGGCGAACGGCATGGTGTGCTCCTTTTCGTTGTGGAGCAAGCATCTCCCGAAGGGAAGACCGTGAACCAGTTGCCGCTTACCCCGGGGATGGCGTCCCCTGGCTGAGCCGTCGCGGTTCGCGCAGACTGACGGGGTGAACCTCGCGGAGCTCGGCCTGTTCCTGCAGTCGCGGCGCGCTCGCATCACGCCCGCCGAGGTGGGCCTGCCGACGGGCTCGCGCCGCCGCGTGCCCGGACTGCGCCGCGACGAGGTCGCCCAGATGGCCGGGGCGTCGGTCGACTACTACATCGAGCTCGAACGCGGCCGCGGCGCGCAGCCGTCCGTGCAGATGCTCGCGGCGCTGGCCAGGGCGTTGCGCCTGGACAACGACGAGCGCGACCACCTGTTCCTGCTGGCGGGCAGGCCCGTTCCGCCGGCGCACGGCGTCTCGGCGCACGTGTCGCCGGCGATGCTCGCGTTGCTCGACCGGCTCGACGGCACCCCGGCGCGCATCATCACCGACCTCCACGAAACCCTCGTGCAGAACCGGCTCGCCACAGCGCTCCTCGGCCCGGCGACGGCGGAGAGCTTCCTGTCGCAGTGGTTCACCGAACCCGCCGTCCGCGCGATCTACCCCGAGGACGACCACCCGCACCACTCGAAGGTCATGGTGTCCGACCTGCGCGCCGCCGTGGCGCGTCACGCACCTTCCGGTGAGGCCGCCGCGATGGTCACCCGGCTCCGGCAGGCGAGCGAGGAGTTCGCGGCGTTGTGGGACACCGGCGACGTCGCCGTGCGCCGGGGTGAGCACAAGCGGATCGTCCACTCCGAACTCGGCGTCGTCGAAGTGCACTGCCAGAACCTGTTCAGCGAGGACGGGCACCAGCGGCTGCAGTTCTTCGTGCCCGTGCCCGGTACTCAGGCCGTGGACCAGCTGCGCCTGCTCGACGTGATCGGTGTGCAGCAGTTCGCCCGGTGAGTCACCAGGGCACGGTCTGGTTCTGGTAGTCCACGAAGCGCGGCCCCTTCTCGCCCGCGCGGGCCTCCACGGCGTCCACCACACCGGGGATGCTCAGCAGGCGCCTGGTCACGCCTCCGCCGCGAACGGGTTCGCCTCGGCGTGGTGGTGTCCCCAGACGCTCGCGCGGCCGAAGTCGTGCGGCACCCAGTCGTCGCCGACCTCGATGCCGCCGCACCCGATCTCCAGGTGGAACCCGCTGGGGTTCTTGACGTAGAAGGAGATCGCCCTGTCGTTCATGTGCCGGCCGAGGCTGATGGAGATCGGCACGCCGTTGGCCGTGGCGCGGTCGAGGGCCCGGCCGACGTCGTCGATCGAGGCGTGCTCGAACTCCAGGTGGTGGATCGACGGCGTGTCCGCGGTGCCCAGGGCGATGCTGTGGTGGGTGGAGTTGCAGCGGAGGAAGAACAGGCCGGGGGAGCGGTAGTCGGTCAGCTCGAACCCGAGCACCGACTCGTAGAGCTCGCGCAGCTCGGCGAGCTTCGGGCTGGCGAGGACCAGGTGTCCCAGGCCGGTGGTGCCGGGTCCGCCCGCCGGGCGTTCGGCCGCGACGCGGGCCTTGGTCTCGCCGACCGCCAGCTCGACGCGGTACCCGACGGGATCGGTGAACCAGCGCAGGTGCGTGGCGCCGCGCAGGTCCCGTTCCTCCTCGGTCCCGTCCTCCACCGCGTGGCCGGCGTCGGTCAGCCGCCGGCTGAGCCGGTCGAGCTCGCCCGGCGAGTCGACGATCCAGCCGATCTCGCGCGGACCGTCCTCAGTGGACGGGTGGAGCGCCAGCCGGTACTTGAACTCGTCCATCTCGGCCAGCGCCACGTCGCCGGCGCGGGTGACGCCGACTCCCAGCGTGCGCAGGAGGAGATCGGACCACGCGTCGACGTCGGTCACGTTGAGCCCGACGTACCCCAGCTTCCTGATGCCCACGGTGGTCACCTCTCCGATGCGGCGGGGCCGCCCCGCAGGAACTCGCGGACGATGTGGTTGAACTCGGGCGCGCGCTCGTACTGCACCCAATGCCTGCAGTGGGGCAGCACGCGCAGTTCCGCGTTCGCGATGCCGTGCAGGATCCGGGGCGCCCAGCTCAGCGGGACGGTCTGGTCGTCCCGGCCCCAGACGAGCAACGTGGGCGCGCCGATGAGGCGGAGGTCCGGCGTCAGGTCGCCGAAGTTCGGGGGGACCGGCAACTCGGGATGGGCCCGCAGGCTCGACTCGTAGCGCTCGTCGATCAGCTCCTCCGTCGCCAGACCCTCGTCGTAGACCATGAGACGGACGAACTGGGCCATGGCGTCCCGCGACGGCTTCTCCGCCGCCATGTAACCGAAGAGGTGCTCGAGCCCCACGGGCCACGGCGGCGCGTCCGGCGGAAGAACGCCACCCGGCGCCATGAGCACGAGCCGCTCCACGCGCTCCGGGTACTGCATGGCGATCCGCATGGCGACGGCGCCACCGTAGGAGTTGCCGACCAGGTGCGCGCGTTCGATCCCGAGGGCCGTCATCGCGCGCACGACCCTGTCCGCGGCGTGGAAGATCAACGGCTCGTCGGTCGCGGGTCGTGGGGAACGTCCCCAGCCCGGCAGGTCGAGCACCACGTTCCGGTAGTCGTCGAACGCGGGCAGGTTCCCGCCGAAGTTGCTCATGCCGGTGGCTCCCGGCCCGGAGCCGTGCAGCCACACGACCGGGGGGCCGGAACCGGTGTCGGTGCAGGCCAGTTCCGCGTCTCCGACATCCACTGTGCTCGTCACTGTGCCGTCCCATTGTTTGTATGTAACGCTCACTCTACAACGACGGGAGGGGGTGGGCCAGCCTTCGCGGACTGGAAGCGCCGCAGACCTAGTATTGGGGCATGGTGAGGCAATCCGGCTCCGCGCCGACCGCCGCCGGCATGAACAGTCGCGACGTCATCCTCAACGCGGCTCGTGCCCTCGTCGGCGAGAAGGGCTACGACGGCATGGCCGTCTCGGACCTGTGTGCGAAGTCCGGGCTCCCGGCGAGCTCGATCTACTACCACTTCGGCAACAAGCTCGGCGTGCTCGCGGCCCTGCTGGAGCGCACGTTCGAGGAGCTGCACACCCTGTTCCCCAGCCCTTCGGCGTTCGACGACCTGGCGCCGCTCGAGCGGCTGGAGGCGTGGTTCTCGGCGGCGTGCCGGTCGCTGGACGAGCGGCCGGACTACCTCCAGCTGCTGGTCGCCATCGGGGTCGGGCCGCAGAAGGACGCCGAGGCGGTGCAGGCGACGGTGCGGCGGATCCGCGACTTCGCCCACGCGTCGTGGGTGGACGCGTTGACGCCGGTCTTCGCGCCCGAAGGGGACAGGGCCGACAAGGAGCTCGTCGAGGAGCTGGCCGTGCTGGGGCGGGCGCTCACGGACGGGCTGGCGGTGGCGAACAGCTTCGACGGCGTCTCCTACAGCTCGGAGGTCGCCTCGTTCGTCGCGCTGGTCCGCGGCCTGGCGCGGCACCGCGACTACGCCGGGAGGTGACGGAGGCGTACCGACCGTTCGTTCTGCTAGCGTGGACATGATGGTGCACAACGGTCGAGGTCAGGTCTCCGAGGCACGGACGCGTCTGCTCACGACGGCGTCCCAGATCTTCTACGCGGAGGGTCTCCACTCCGTCGGGATCGACCGGATCGTCGCCGAGGCGAAGGTGACCCGCGCGACCCTGTACCGGCACTTCGCGAGCAAGGACGAGCTCGTCGTCGCCTACCTCCAGGCGGTCGCTCAGATGGAACGCGACCTGGTCGAGCAGGCGCTGAGCACCGGCCAGTCCGCGTCCGACGTCCTGCGCGCCGTCGCCGCGTCCATCGCCGCCGGGATCGGGTCACCGGGGTTCCGCGGCTGTGCCTTCCTCAACGCCGCCGCGGAGTACCCGGACCGCGCGCACCCGGTGCTCAAGACCGTGCTCGACCACCGCGAGTGGTTCCTGCGCGCCGTCACGGACCTGTTCGCGCGGATCGAGGAGAAGTCGGCCGCGTCGGCCGGCCGCCACTTCGTCATGCTGCGCGACGGGGCCATGGCGGCGGGGTGCCTGACCGACGCCACCGAGGTCGGCGCCACGTTCCTCGCCGGGGTCGAGGGGCTTCTCACCTACCGGTCGTCCTGAGCGCTCGGGCCCGAGAAGCGTCACGGAGCGGTGGCGCGGAACCGGCCCGGTGAGACGCCGTACTCGCGGCGGAAGGCGGCGGACAGGGCGAACTCCGTCGAGTAGCCGACCCTGGGCGCGATCCGCGCCAGCGAGGCGTCGGTCTCGCGGAGCAGCTGGGCGGCGCGGCTGAGCCGCCAGCCCGTCACGTAGGTCATCGGCGGCTGACCGACCGCGGTGGTGAAGAGCCGGGAGAACGCCGCGCGCGGCATGCCCGCGACCTCGCTCAGCCCGCCTACCGTCCACCGGTGGTGCGGCTTCTCGTGGATCTCGCGCAGCGCGGCCGCGACGCCGGGATGGGCGACCTCCGGCCGGCCCGGCTCGTCCTGCTCGTGCCACTGCCGCAGCACCTGCACGAGGATCAGGTCCAGCACCGCCCGCAACGTCGCCCCGGAGCCCGGCTTGGCCGCGGTGGCGTCGGCGGTGAGGAGGGTGACGAGGGACCGCAGCTCCGGGTGGCTGTCGTAGTCGGGGGACACGGCGATGAGCTCGGGCAGCGCGCGGAGGTACTGGGGCGGGCGCTGGTGTTCGAGGCGGTAGGCGCCGCACAGGAACTCGAAGGACGCGGGCCCCGGCGCGGGCGGGTGCGGACCCATCTCGACGAGGGGCAGGTCGTACAACCCGCAGGGCGTCTCGCTGAGGCCGTGCTCGGCGCCGGACGTGGTGAGCACGATGTCACCGGGCCGCAGCGGCACCGGCTCGTCGTGGCCGATCAGCCAGCAGGTGCCGCCCGTGATGACGTGGAACCCGCTGCCGTCGAACGCGGAGAACCGGAGGCCGGGACCGGTGTGCCTGATCAGCCGGGAGTTGGCGCTGCCGACCCGCACGGCGCGGATCACCTCGCTGATCAGGTCCATGTGGACGATCCTAGTTGCGCGCGGCCGCGTATGAACCGGTGTCGTCCGCGCATGGCACGGCGCGGGGGACCGGTGATTGAGTCGACGAGGTGATCGAACACTCGAATGCCGGTGCGGTCCTGCGCGCCCATGCGGCGAAAGCGGAAGAGAACGACCGGCCTGCCGGCGAGGCGCTGGAGGCGCTGCGCGAGGGCGGCGTCCTCGCGCTTCGCACACCACTGGAGCACGGTGGGGCGTGGGCGGACACCGAGACCGTCGCGCGTGAGCTGACGGCGCTCGGCCGTGCCTGCCCGTCCACCTCGTGGGTCGCCGGGACCTGCGTCACGGCCAAGACCCTGGCAGCCCGCGCGTTCGGCGGCGGCGAGTTCTTCGCCGACCCGGACGCGCTCTTCTGCGGCTCGGGCGTGCCCGGCGGCCGCGGCGAGCGGGTGGCGGACGGGGTGCGCGTCACCGGTCGCTGGCCGAACGTCTCCGGCTGCGAGGACGCGGTGTGGGTCATCCTCGCCCTGATGGTCGACGGCGCGTTCTCCTTCATGCTGGTGCCGACGGCCGACCTGGTCGTCGAACGCACCTGGCACATGGCGGGCATGCGCGGCACCGGCAGCCACACCCTGGTCGCCGCCGACGTGCTGGTGCCGGCCGAGCGGATCGCGCCGGCGAAACCCTTCGCCGTCAACGACAGGATGCTCTTCGCCATGACCGCGCTCGGCCCGGTCCTGGGCGCCGCTCAGGGCGCGCTCGACGCCGTCGGCGCCATGTTCGCCTCGGACCGCAAGCCGTTCATGACGTCGTACACCCGCATGGGCGAGTCTCCCGGTGCGCGCCACTGGCTGGCGGAGGCCACCTACCTCGTGCACCGCGCCGAGGCCACGATGCTCGCCGTCGCCAGGGAGGCGGACACCAGCGATCTGTCCACGGAGGACTACCCGAGGCTGCACCGGGTGCTGGCCGGCGCGGGCCGGGACTGCCGGGCCGCGGTCGAGCTGATGCTGGACCTGCACGGGTCGGGCGGGTTCCACACGTCGAACGTGCTCCAGCGCTTCTGGCGGGACGTCGCCGTCGGCAGCCGGCACCCGCACCTCAACCCGTACCTGGCGGCGGAGAACTTCGGCACGGCGCTGGCCGGTTGACCCCGTGGCCGGTTGACCTCGGCCGGCCGGTTCGCGGCCGTTCGGATGACCGGACGGCCATGCCCCTCCGGCCCTCGGGCCGATCCTCCCGCACCTCGGTCGGCGGCAGGCTCGTCCACAACGGATGTTGTTGTGGGCGAGGGGTTCTGAGCTGTGCTGGATCAGGTGTGGTGGGCGTGGTGACGCTGGGGCTCGGCGGGCGGTTCGCGGCCGGGAGGTTCGGCTGGCGGCCGGTTCCCCCGGTGCCGGCGGGGATCTCGCTGGGCGTGGTGCTGGCGTGACGTTCTCGCGAACCCTGCCGGGCTGGGCGGGCAGGGACGGGTTCCGCCACGTCAACGGCTTCTCGCTGCACGGCTCCGCGGAGCTGCTGAACGACCTGCTGTTCATGCCGCTGGTGTTCTTCGCGGTGCTGGCGACGCGCCGCCCGGTCGCGGTGCTGGTGTCGGCGGTGGCGCGATGACCGCGTGCCGGGCCCTCGCGGGCCCGGCACCCGTTCCTAGGCGCGGACTCCGGCCGCGAGCTCACCGGCGAGGCGGGTGAGCGCGATTCGGCCCTCGGTCTGGTCGTCCGCGTCGAGGAGCGTCCCGACCAGGGCCGACCCGACGATCACGCCGTCGGCGAACCCGGCGACGTGCGCGGCCTGCCGGGCGTTCGCGACGCCCATGCCGACGCAGACCGGCAGGTCGGTGACCGCGCGGAGCCGGCCGGCCAGGACGGCGGCGGCCTCGTCCACCGAGTCGCGCGTGCCGGTGACGCCCATCAGCGCGGAGGCGTAGACGAACCCGGTCCCGGCCGCGGCCGTCTCCGCCAGCTGCGCGTCCGTGCTGCTCGGGGCGACCACGAACACGGTGGCCAGGTCGTGCTCCGCCGCAGCCCGGCGCCACGGTGCGGACTCGGGCACCGGCAGGTCCGGCAGCACGCACCCCGCACCGCCGGCCTCGGCCAGCTCACGCGCGAACCGCTCGACGCCGTAGCGCGACACGGGGTTCCAGTACGACATCACCAGCACCGGCTTCCCGGTGGCGGCGTGGACCTCCCGCACCGTGCGCAGGACGTCGGCGATCCGGACGCCGCCGCGCAGCGCGATGTCGTCCGCCGTCTGGATGACCGGGCCGTCCAGCACCGGATCGCTGTGCGGCAGGCCGACCTCGACGACGTCCGCGCCGGCGTCGAGGGTCGCCAGGATCGCGGCGATCCCGTCGTCGACGGTGGGGAAGCCGGCCGGGTGGTAGGTGACGAGGGCGGCCCGGCCGTCGCGCTTCGCCCGCGCGAGCGTGCCGGTGAGCAGTCGCAGGTTCCCGCTCATCGCGCGGCCTCCAGTCCGAAGTGGAGGGACGCGGTGTCGAGGTCCTTGTCGCCGCGCCCGGAGAGGTTCACCAGGACCAGGCCGTCGGGGCCCAGTTCGGCGCCGACCTGGAGGGCGCCCGCGAGTGCGTGCGCGCTCTCGATCGCCGGGACGATGCCCTCGGTCGTCGCGAGCAGCCGGAACGCCCGCATCGCCTCGTCGTCGGTGACCGGGCGGTACTCGGCGCGGCCGGAGGAGTGCAGGTGCGCGTGCTCCGGGCCGACGCCGGGGTAGTCGAGCCCGGCCGAGATCGACCAGGCCTCGAGGATCTGGCCCTCGTCGTCCTGCAGCACGTAGGAACGCGAGCCGTGCAGCACTCCCGGTTCACCGGCCGTCAGGGACGCCGCGTGCTCCCCGCTCGCCACGCCGTGCCCGGCGGCCTCGCAGCCGATCAGCCGGACGGGGTCGTCGAGGAACGCGTGGAACAGGCCGATCGCGTTGGATCCGCCGCCCACGCACGCGACCGCCGCGTCGGGCAGCCGTCCGGTGCGTTCGAGGAGCTGGCGGCGGGCCTCGACGCCGATGACGCGCTGGAAGTCGCGGATCATCGCCGGGAACGGGTGGGGACCGGCGACCGTGCCGAACAGGTAGTGCGTGTCCTCGGTGCGGGCGACCCAGTCGCGGAACGTCTCGTTGATGGCGTCCTTGAGCGTGCGCGACCCGGACGTCACCGGGACGACCTCGGCGCCGAGGAGTTCCATCCTGGCCACGTTCACGGCCTGGCGCCGCATGTCCGTCTCTCCCATGTAGATGGTGCAGGAGAGGCCGGTCAGCGCGCAGGCGGTGGCGGTCGCGACGCCGTGCGAGCCCGCGCCGGTCTCGGCGATGACGCGGGTCTTGCCCATGCGCTGCGCCAGGAGCGCCTGGCCGAGCGCGTTGTTCACCTTGTGCGAGCCGGTGTGGTTCAGGTCCTCGCGCTTGAGGAAGACCCGCGCGTCCCCGGCGTGCGCGGCGAAGCGCGGCACCTCGGTGAGCGCGCTCGGCCGGCCGACGTAGTGGACGAGCAGGTCCTCGAGCCGCGCGACGAAGACGGGATCCGCCTTCGCCCGTTCGTACTCGGCGGCGACCTGGTCGATGGCGGCGACGAGCGCCTGCGGGACGAACTTGCCGCCGAAGGCGCCGAAGTACCCGTCGGAGGAGGGAAGGCTTCCCGGGGCAGCCGGGAAGAAGAAGTCGTGCTCCATGGCGATGTGCTCCTGACCCGGAACGGGTGTCCCGGGTGGTGTCGTGAGTGGTCTGGGAGTCAGCGATCCCGCGCGATGCGCGGCGCACGACGCCATCGCATCCCGTTGACCTGACCCGCTTCGGAGCCGATCACGTACCTCACCCGACGCCCGAGCACGCGCCGTGCGGGCGCGCGGCAGCCACGCGGCCGACGGCCACGGGCGAGACGGACGGTGAGGGGCACGGAACCAGGTTTACCCGGCGACAGGCCGTCACGGCAAGTGCGTTCCACCTGAGGACCGTCGAGGCGCTGTGCGAGAAGCCGCGTGCGGCGGCCGGCGGATCACTGAGCGGGGATGAGGTAGAACGTTCGGTCTTGACGGCAGTCGCGGTGGCGGATACGGTCGGTCATGTATCGAGCGTTCTATACGAGTGCTCACCTCGACCCCGAAGGAAGTCCTGTGACTGCCACCAGCGCCGCCGCGTCCCTGCGGCGGCTGTACTTCATCCGTGCCGCGTTCGCGCTCGTCTGGGCCGTCCTGGTCGGCGTGACCGCCGCGGAGATCGGCCCGGTCAGCATCGCGCTGCTCGTCCTGTACCCGCTGTTCGACGTGGGCGCGGCCGTCGTCGACGCGCGGGCGTCCAAGCAGTCCCAGAACGTGATGGGGCTGTACCTCAACATCGTCGTCAGCCTGCTGGCGGCGGCCGGCATCGCGGTCGCGGTCAGCGGGTCCGGCATTCCCGGCGTCCTGCGGGTGTGGGGCGCGTGGGCGATCGTGTCGGGACTCGTCCAGCTCGCCGTCGGTATCGGGCGGCGCAAGATGGGCGGTCAGTGGCCCATGATCCTCAGCGGTGCGCTGTCCGTGGGCGCCGGTTCGTCGTTCATCCTGATGGCCTCGAAGCCGGACGCCTCGCTGACGAGCGTCGCGGGCTACGCGGCGCTCGGCGGCATCTTCTTCCTGGTCTCGGCGATCCGGCTCGGCACCGCCGCCAAGAAGAACGCCGCCATCCCCGCCTGATCCGATCGGTCCGAACGACCATGGCCAACGTCTGCTCCAAGTTGTAGAGTGAGCGTTACATACATTGAGGTCCGGGTGGGCCTGTCGGGGCAACCGCCGCAACGAAGCGAGGTCCGGGAGTGAACGTTCTCGAGCAGGTCAGAAGCTCACCGATGAGCCGCGTCCAGGTCCGGGCGGTCGCGCTCTGCCTGGTGATGAACGTGGTGGACGGGTTCGACCTCCTGGTCACGTCCTTCGCCGGACCGTCCATCACCCGCGAGTGGGGTCTGTCCCCGTCGTCGGTGGGCGTGCTGCTCAGCGGCGGCCTGGCCGGCATGGCGGTCGGCGCGCTCTTCCTGGCGCCGCTCGCCGACCGGGCCGGGCGCCGCCGGATCACGCTCGCCGGCCTGGCGCTGGCGTCGCTCGGCATGCTCGCGGCGGCGTTCACCCAGGACCTCGGGCAGCTGCTCGCGGCCCGCGTGGTGACGGGCGTGGCGGTGGGCACGATGGCGGCGAGCCTGCCGGTGCTCACCTCCGAGTACGCCAACACCCGGCGCAGGGGCCTGGCCGTCGCGCTGATCACGACCGGCTACGGCATCGGCTCGGTGATCGCGGGAGTCTCGACGAGCGTGCTGGTCGGCTCGTTCGGCTGGCGATCCGTGTTCGTCTTCGGAAGCGTTGCCACGGCGGTGCTCTTCGCGGTCGGGCTGCGCTTCCTGCCGGAGTCCATGGACTACCTCGTCGCGCGCCGTCCGCACAACGCGCTGGAGAGGTTCAACCGGATCCTCGTGTCGATGGGGCGCGCTCCGGTCGACGCACTGCCCGCGACCGCCACGAGCTCGCGCAAGGTCGCGCTGGAGTCGTTGTTCCGCGGCGGGAACGCCGTCCGGACCGCCCTGGTCTGGCTCGCGTTCACCGCGGCGCAGACGGCGTTCTACTTCGCGAGCTCCTGGACGCCCAGCCTGCTGCTGAAGGCGGGGATGTCCGCCCAGCAGGGCATCAGCGGCGGCATCCTGTTCAGCCTCGGCGGCATCACGGGCGCGGCACTGCTGGGACTGCTCGTGTCCACAGTGGAGGTTCGAAGGCTGACGGCGGCGTACTTCTGCCTCGGCGCGGTGGCGCTCGTGCTGTTCTCGTTGTCGCTCGGGACGCTCGCGGTGGCGCTGGTCGTCGCCGTGCTCGTCGGGCTCTTCCTCAACGGCACGATCTCCGGCATCAACGTCATCGTGCCGTCCCTCTACCCGGTGGAGTCCCGGGCGACGGCGCTGGGCATGGCGGTCGCCGTGAGCAGGCTCGGTGCCGTGCTGGCGCCGCTGGTCGCCGGCTACCTCGTGCAGGCGGGCTGGGAGCCGGGCTCGATGTACCAGGTGTTCACGATCCCCGCGCTGGTCGGCGCCGCCGCGACGTTCCTGCTGACCCGGTTCGGGCGTCGTGCGCCGGCCGAGCCCGGAGTCGTCGAGAAGGCCGTCGCTTGACGTGCGCCCGGCGGCGGCACGGGTGAAGGTGCAGTTCCCACAGTCGAGGAGGCTCCAGGTGTCCGACGTTCCCCTCGTCCTGCTGCACGGTGGCGGGCCGGGTGTCGACGCCGTCAGCAACTGGGCGGCGACGATCGCGCGGCTTCCGTTCCGCTGCATCGCACCCGACCTCCTCGGTTTCGGCACGCGGATCACCGAAGGCCCGCGCGGACCCCGGGAGTGGGCGGAGGCACGCGCACAGCAGGTCCTCGCCCTGCTCGACCGCGACGGTGTGGAGAAGGCGAACCTCGTCGGCAACTCCGCCGCCGGTGGCGCCGCCGCGCTGGCCCTCCTGGCCGCCGCGCCGCACCGGTTCGGTCGCGCGGTCGTCATGGGTGGCGCGGGCACCGGGCCGTTGCCCGTCAGGGTGCCCTTCTACGACGAGCCGACGAGGGAGTCCATGCGCGCCACGCTCGGCCGCCTCGTCGCCGACGAGAGCGCCCACCGCGACCTCCTCGACGACCTGGCGGGCCTCCGGCTGGACCAGGCCCTGCGGCCCGGCGCCGAGGAGGCCTTCCGGTCGATGTTCGCCGGGGACCCCGGGCCGCCGGCCGACCTCACGGCGATCACCACCCCGGTCCTCGCCCTGCACGGGGAACGCGACCGCGTCTCCCCGGCCGAGGTGTCCGAACGCCTCGCCGCCGCACTGCCGCACGGCCGCCTCGGGGTGGTGGCCGGGGCGGGCCACTGGATCCACGTCGACCGGCCGGACGAGTTCCGCCGGCTGGTAGGGGAGTTCATCAGCGCATGACGGAGCAGACCAGCGGTGACGTCCTGATCGTGGGCGCCGGTCCCACCGGGCTCACCCTCGCGATCGACCTCGCCCGGCGCGGCGTGCCGTGCCACGTCGTGGAGGCGGCCGGGCAGCGGGCGGAGAACCCGCGCTGCAACACGACCTCCGCGCGGTCGATGGAGATCTTCCGCCGCCTCGGGCTCGCCGACGACATCCGCCGGGCCGGGCTGCCGTCGTACTACCCGACGTCCATCCAGTACCGCACGACCATGCTCGGCGAGGAGATCTTCCGCATCGACCTGCCGTCGGCCCGCGACGTCCTCGCGGGCGTCGGCAAGGAGAACTGGCCGACCCCCGAGCCCCAGCACCGGATCTCGCAGCTCTTCCTCGAACCCCTCCTCGAACAGCACGCGCGCGGGCTTCCCGGCGTGACGCTGGAGCGCGGCACGCGGCTGGTCGAGCTGACGCAGCACGACGACCACGTCGAGGCGGTCGTGGAGTCCGCCGGCGAGCGTCGCACTCTCCGTTGCGCCTACGTGGTGGGCTGCGACGGTGCCCACAGCGCCGTCCGCCGCCAGCTGGGCATCCGCTACGAAGGCGTCGACGCCATCCAGAAGTTCGTGTCGACGCACGCGCGGCACTCCGGCATCGGCGCGCGACCGGCGCGGGACTGACCGGCCCGGGACTCCAGGTGGTCAGCCCGGTGGACCTGACCGCGGCACGCCGCCTCGACGACAACCTCGCCGTGCTG
>NZ_DATLEC010000066.1:0-55246 GCF_035525475.1 Lentzea sp.
TTGTTGACGACGGGGCGCTGGCCGGCAACCGCGGCACCCACCCCGAAACCAACACCACCCTCTCAAACGATGCCGGGGGTAAGGCAGGCGCCGACAACAGTGCCAGTGGCGCTGGGGTGCCCGACGCCGACCGCGGGACCATCAACGGCCCTGTGCCCGTGCCCGTTGACGGGGACACTTCCATCGGCGACAAAGCCGCCAAAGATGGATCGGATGCTGCCATCGCAGTGCCGGGCGCCGTTGGCGCACCGGATGCTGCCGGCGGGCCGGGCACGGACGGGTCGGCCGGTCCGAATACCGCCGACGGTCCGGGTGATGCCGGGAACGTGAATGCAGTCGGCGGTCCGGATGTTGTTCAGGAACCGGGCGCTGATGGCTCGATCGGGTCGAGTGCCGTCGATGAGCCGGGCACGGATGGGTTGGCCAAGCCAGGTGCCGCCGACGGCCCCGGCACCGTCGACCGGCCAAGCACGGATGAGCCGGCTGGTCCAAATACTGCAGACAGCCCGAGTGCTGTCGGAGGTCTGAATGCTGTCGGCGGCCCGGATGTTGTTCAGGGGCCGGACACCGGTGACGTGATTGGGTCAGGTGCGGTCGACGGGCGAGGAACGGATGAGCCAGCTGATCCGGCTGGTACCGATGGTTCGGGCGGCGTTGACAGTGCAAGTCCCGATGGCTCGTCACACCTGGATGGCATCCGTTTCGAAGATGCGGATGTTCCGGCTGCCAAAAATGGTGTGGACGTCCTTGATCCGATTGGGACGAGCGAAAACGATGCAGATTTCATCATAGGTGATAGGTCATCATCGCCGCCTGCAGGTGAGTTCGCCACAGAAATCACATCGCTGTCGGCGCCTCAACCGATTTCCGCGCCACCCGCGATATCAAGTGCAATGCCGGCCAATGAATTAGCCGATATGCCAAAAATCGGCGGCGCGCCGATAGATGCGTCCTCGCAGCTGTTAATGAATAATCTTTCTGTCGACAGTCCCGGGGTCAACGACGGGCCGGTAACGGCGCAGTCGATGTCGGAAGACTCAACCCTAGGCTCGAACATGAGGTCGTTGCCGTCACCGTCTCCGGAGTCAATAGAACTCGATTCATCAATCACTGCTCCTACGGCAATAGAGACACCGGCGCTGACGACACCGCTCCCGTCGACGGTGGAAGTCATAGAGCCTCAGTCGGCTGAATTAATCGTACGAGAGATCGGCGACATCTCGTACGATGCGCCACACTCCAGCGGCGACTCGGCTATCAACGACCTGTATGTATCAATGAGTCCCACGCAAGCCGCTCCGCAGCGGTCCAATGTCGATCCTACGAATGTCACGTCCCCTCGGCGCGACCGACATGCCGCTATCGATGAGCTCGCCGAGGCCACAGTAACGGAAATAGTCGCACGTGAGACTTTGGCCTCGGCTGAGGCTGAGGTGCAAGCCCGGATAGAGGCCCTCACTGCGGATATTGCGCTGCTCAGCGGTGATGAATTGGCGACGGACCATCCTATGATGGTTGAGGCTGCGGAGTTCCGTGATCGCCTCACCGCCGAACTAGAACCGCTCCGGCAGCAAGCGACTGATGCGGCGAACCGTCTTGAGGTCGCTATGGCTGATCTCACCAAGTTCGAAGAACGCGCACTTTCGTCCACTGTGCATGGCAACGATGATCACGAACTCGCCCAACTTCAGCAAGGCCCTCACGAGTCTTCGAGCATTCAGCTCAAGGACGTCTTGCAAGGCGAAGCGACCCTGCCCTCGAACTCTTCAGACAATTTGTCTCCTAGTATCATCGACTCTCCTGGCGAGCGAACTCTGTCAAAGGATGCTTCCCGCCTTGCCAAATCCGCTGATCCTACGTGGCGCGCGAAAGTCGACCTGGCGCAGACCCGCTTGGGCAAGATGTCAGTCTCGCAGTATGAAAATGTGATCGGCATGGCGTCCATGATCGTGAGCAGTCATCATGACATACCAATCATCATCGGGCCCGCAAAGCCCGAACTAGTCGCTCGTCGAGTACTGGCTGACGAAATCATCGACGTAGTGGCGCATAACTTGATCACCGACGGTGAACAAGGGGCCAGAGATTTGTCGCGTCAATTGGCGATATACTTCGACACAAGGCTCACCAAGGGACTTGTGGGTGGCGCAGACGGACACGAGGAGAGCAACTGGCATAACCAGGGCGAGGCTTCGAATGCGGCCCAAGAGCATTGGCGTGACGAACTCTCACTTTTGAATGAGCTGCTAAACGACCTCGAATTTTCGCACGAAGACACGAGTGAATCCGCCGACGGGCTGCCGTTCCACGGTGACAATCACCATCAGGATATTGCCAGTCGCGATGATCACCCGGTTCATTTCGACCCGCATGGGGTGGAGAGCGAGGACGTGGCTCAGCGTGACGACTTCGTGCCTCGCCGGCCGCCGCCGCCACCGCCACCGCCGCCACCGCCGCCAGTACGTGGTCACGACCCGCGTGGGGCGGAGTCCGAGTACCCGGTTCATTTCGACCCGCGTGAGGCCGAGAGCGAGGACGTGGTCCAGCGTGACGACTTCGTGCCTCGCCAGCCGCCGCCACCGCCACCGCCAGTACGTGGTCACGACCCGCGTGGGGTGGAGACCGAGTACCCGGTTCATTTCAACCCGCGTGAGGCGGAAAGCGAAGACGTGGCCCAGCGCGACGACTTCCTGCCTCACCCGCCACCGCGAGTGCCTGGTGTGGTGCCTTATCAGCCGGCGCCACCGCCGCCTTACCAGCCGGCACGGCCGGCGCCGCCAGGTCTTGATCCGCCAGAGCCGCAGTCGCTGCCGCAGGAACCCTATCGGCCATATGACGGGACTCAGCCGGATTTTCTGACGCTTCATCCTCTCAGGAGTGGAGAGGCGATTGAGGGACTGGTGTATCCCGAAATTCATGACGCACTAGGAGATCTGCCTGAGGCCCTCTATCACGATATCAGTCAACCCTTTCATCCAGAAAATCCGCTTGAATTCGACCGGGAGAAGTGGAGGGCGGGGGAAGATGAACGCTTGTATCACGTGATGAATACGCTTGAGCCTCTTAGGAAGTACATTGCGAATGCCGATGACCGCAATTCGCCCGACGTGAAGTTGTATATCGTCGCCCACGAGGGCGCGGAACGACTCATCGACGTTGCGTTGCAGGGAGAGACTGGTCATGCTTGGGTCGCCTTGGTTCTTCCCGATGGAACTTCGGTATCCTTCGGCTTCAGGCCTGTTGATTTCAATTCGAACTGGGACGTTCTCAAGAAGGTGCCCGGGTTCGTTGAAAGACATTTCCCGATTCTGCAATCAGTACAAGAGGGAATACCGAGTCACGGCCCTTATCGAATCAGCGCTGAGCAGCTCTATCGGGGCTATGAGTATGCGATTGGGCAATTTGACCGTCAGTACAACGTATTTAGCTACAACTGTGTGAGTTTCGTCAGGGGGTTTCTGGCCGCTACAACCGGAATCGATCATGGGCTCTGGATTGACTTGCCGCGATCTCTGATGGCGGCCGCTCGCGAATATGGCACTGAATACAAGAATGTGCCGACGGGAACCGATGAAACGACAGTGACGCTGAATAATGTGACAGCAGTCAATCGGACGGACGGTGACGCTCGAACATTGACTGATCACCGTGATCAGTCAGATGACACGGTTCAGAACATGGACGACGCGGCCCAGCGCGACTCGCGTGGGGTGGAGAGTGAGGTCGTGGCCCAGCGCGATGACTTCGTGCCTCGCCGGCCGCCCCCACCGCCGCCGCCAGTACGTGATCACGGCCCGCGTGGGGTGGAGACCGACTTCGTGCCTCGTCGGCCGCCGCCACCGCCGCCGCCACTGCCTCGTTACGAGCGGCGTGAGGTGGAGAGCCAGGTCGCGGCACAGGGTGATGACTTCGTGCCGCGCTGGCAGCCGCCACCGCTGCCGCCACTGCCTCGTTACGAGCCGCGTGAGGTGGAGAGCCAGGACGCGGCCCAGCCCGACGTGCGGGGGGATGAGAGCCACGTGGATGAACATCTTCCCAGTGTCATGGAATGGGACTGATCATTGATCCTGGTAGCGACCCGGCATCGTGAACGAAAAGTGAGATCGTTCCCTGTCCCCATGGGCGACACACTGCGGCAACTGAGCACCGATGCTTGAGTGTCATGGATCAGGTATGCGCTGTTGCGGCCGCCAAGCTAATGGGCACGATGACCGAGATCATGCTTGCCATGGTTCTGGCCTCGATTGACGAACCGTCGTCTGTCTCGATGTCACGTCCGCCGGCAAGTACATCTGCACGACAACCAGGGCAGCCGCACCTCCACGGCGGGCCGCAGGCGGGCGCGTGATCGATGAAATCTGTGGTGCAGCGTTGCTGCGCGAATTCGCGGTGAGTCGGATGTGATGCTGTGCCATGAGGTGTCCTGCTGAGCACGAACGAGCCGCAACGCTGAAGTTGGCCGCAGAGCGGGCACGGCGGGGTAGACCACGCGGTCAGGCCGCATCTCCAAGCGCAGCAGCGCCACTTGCCGAACTCCGCGGGCTCAGGCACTGCGGCGCATGGCGTTCACCGCCGGGTTCACGGCTTTGGATCCGCAGCGACTCACTGAGCGATGTGCTGTAGCGGCTGACCCGCAACACGAAGTCAGACATGACGGCGGTGATCGCACGCCATGGTGCGTTTCCCGCCGCTGCCGGACACCTGGAAGCCGGGAGAACCGCCGATCGTGCGGCGCCTGGAAATACCAAGTTCGACCTCGGTCCGCTACTCGGATCTGGCCGCGACGGACCAGGTGCGGCACAAATGACTCCGTCACGTCGCAGGGTCTCTAGCTCGGCTCTTTCCGCACGGTCACTTCCTTACAAGAAAGTGCGTCCTTCCCGTCCTCGGCGGATCGGTGTTGTGTGAAAACACCAACCAGAACGACCAGAACTTGAGGGATCAAGCGATGCGGTCGTTGTTACTGGAGCAACGGGCAAACTCGGCAGGCTGGCAGGGGAGGCATTGCTTCGCCGTGGGATCGCTCCTGTGCGGACATCGTGGCGATCGGACACGACGACGGCGTGCTCGAAGATCTGGCGCAGTGCGGCGTGGTGGGCAAGACCGGCACTGCCAGATCGGGGTGAGTGTGCACGCGGTCACCCCGATCTGGGCCTCGGCCGCGATCGACTGGCGGCTGTTCCTGCAGGAATTCTTGGACGACGAAAAGACCGCCGACGAGAAGACTGCCGCGGAGATCCGTGCGCGCCGAGCCCGCAGCGCGATCCCGGACGGGGTGCGGCATCGGGAGAGGGCGCCTCGCGCTGGACATGCTGGACAAGGTCACCGGCGAGTGGGGGCTGCCCGCGCGGCCGCCCACCCGGTCGAGGCGGTGCCGACCACGGCGGCCCGGGTCGGCACCATCCGCCCGCCCGAACGCGCTGTCCCGACAAGCCGGCCGATCTGAAAAGCATTCCAAATGAATGCCGGACGTTCAGTCGGCAGGGTCGTGGTCCGGCGCCACGGAGCCCAGAAGTCATCGATCAACCCGGCCGCGAGCATGCGATCGCGTTCTTCGTGCTGCGGGTGCGGCCGGCCAGTCGCAACATCCCCCGCGCCGCGGACGGAAGCCTGCGCTGCAAGACCTGGTGCGGCTGCCCAAGATCCGCCGGCGCATCGCTTCGAAGGCCGCGCCTGGCTCGGCTGGCACCGCCACGTCACCTTCGCCGCCGTCGCCCAAGCCATCTGTACCCCAGCTCCGCCGCAGTCCTGCGACGGAGCTGGACGCTGAGCTGTGTTGATCTCACGCTCGACGGCGATGAAGTCGTTGTCGAGCGTGAGGAACGTCGATAGCCGAGCCGGTCAGAGCACGGCGGTTAACCGGGTACGAAGGCCGCACGCTGTTGCGGATCGCTCGTCGTAGCAAGCCACGAATCGATCCGGGGGCAGCGGGCGACGATCACCATGGTCTTCGGCATCGGGACGCGATCGCCCGCCGGCTCGGCGCGCACGAGGACACCGAGCAAAAGATCAAGGCGGCGCCCACAAAGCGTGCACCTAGTAGGCAGGTACCTGCTCCGGTCGCCACGGCTCTTCATGCGAGCACAGTTCCGCGATCTCGTCCCACTGGGCATCGTCGAGGACGAGGTCACCCGCGCGAACGTTTTCCTCCAGGTGGTGTGTCGACGTCGTTCCGGGGATCAGGATGGTGTTGGGGGAGTGGTGAAGCAGCCAGGCCAGCGCCAGCTGTGACGGCGTGGCACCGACCGAAGGCGCTACCTTGGCGAGTGCGCCGCCAGGACCCAACAGGTCCCCGTGACCAAGGGGGAACCACGGGATGAACCCGATGCCGTTCTCTTCGGCGTAGGTCAGTACGGGCTCGCTGGACCGGTCCGCGATGTTGTACAGGTTTTCCACCGCGACGATGTCGACGATCTCGCGGCACGCGGCGAGTTGTTCGACGCTGACCTCTGGCTGGCCGGACACACCGATGTGCCGGATCTTGCCCTGCTGCTGGAGTTGAGCGAGTTGGCCCAGCTGGTCGGCGAGCGGGACGACCGGGTCGATGCGGTGCAGTTGGTAGAGCGGGATGCAGTCGAGACCGAGGTTGTACAGGCTCAGTTCCACCTGCTGGCGCAGGTACTCCGGCCGGCCGCAGGCGACGATGTAGGGAGGGTTGCCGCTGTCACGCAGCCAGTCGGACTGGCCGCTGCGAAGCATCCCGCCCTTGGTCGCGATGACGAGGTCGTCCGGGTACGGGTGAAGCGCTTCGCGAATGATCCGCTCGTTGAAGCCGGGACCGTAGGAGTCGGCGGTGTCGAGGAAGTTGACGCCGAGTTCGACAGCCCGGCGCAGAACCTTGACGGCGTTCTCGGGATTTTCCGGCGGGCCCCACACACCGTGGCCGGTGAGGTGCATCGCGCCGTAGCCCATCCGATTGATGGTGAGGTCGCCGAGCGTCAGGGTTTTCGTCACGGTCACAGGGGTCTTCTCCTCGAACTAGTTGGCGGAGGTCAGGAGTTCGTGCTGCCGGGAATCGGCGCTGCCGCTGTCACTGCCGGTGTAGGAGGACCAGGTGCCCACCGCGCACTCGGCTGTCATGCCGGGGCCGAAGCCGGCGATGAGCCCACGGGCTCCGTTGGCGACGCCTTCGTCGTGGAACCTGCGCAAGGCGTCGAACACCACGGCGGAGGCGATGTTCCCGTACTCGGTCAGCGTGGCGCGGCTGTGTCGGAACGCGTGCTCATCCACGCCCAGGTAGTGACTGAGGTCGCTGAGGATGCGCGGACCACCGGCGTGCACGACGTAGAAGTCGAGGTCGGAGGCATTCCAGCCTTGCTGGTCTGTCAGTGTGCTCAGAGTGGGAGCCAGCATCGCCATCGTCGTCGGTACGCGCTTGTCCAGCCGGAAGTGGAAACCGGTGGCCTTGACCTCATAGGAGATCCAGTCCTCGGTGTTCGGTACGAGGTAGGAGGTGTTGCGCTCCAAGCGCACGCCCTCGCCGCCCGAACCGCGCATCACCGCGGCGGCGATCGCGTCGCCGAACAGGCCGTTGGACAGGAGAGAACCGATGTCGTGGTCAGTGGGCTGGTAGCACAGCGAGCAGAACTCGCACGCGACGATCAACACGTTGGCGTTCGGATATGCGAGGCAGAAGTCATGTGCGCGGTTGATTGCCGCGCCACCGGCGGCGCAGCCGAGCTGCGCGATCGGGATCTGCCTCGTGTCGCTGCGAAAGCCCATCTCGTTGATCATCATCGAGGTCAGCGGTGGCATGGTGAAGCCGGTGCAAGACACGAACACGATCGCGTCGATGTCCTGCACCGCAAGGCCTGCTGATGCGATGGCCTGCATGGCCACCGCAGGAATTCGCGTCCTAGCCTCCTCCTGGTAGATACGGTTGCGGATTTCGAAACCGGGATGCCGCAGGGTCTCCTCGATCGGCCGGATGATGTGCCGTTTGCGCACACCGGTGTTCTCGATCAACCGCAGGACCAGCGGCAGCTTCTCGTGGTCCGAGTGCAGTTCGCGGCACAAGGACAAGGTTTCGTCGAGGGTGACGACGTACTCGGGAACCCACACCGCGGGTTGGCACAGGGTTGCCATCGGCGCATCTACTTTCTGAACGGGGGCATGAGTCGGAGCCCTTCCGGAAGGTCAGCTCGCACCGGCGAACTGCGTGAGGACTTCCATGAACGCCGTTGCGTCGTAGGCGTTTTCCCAATGCTCAAGGACTCTGCCGTTCTCGAAGCGCCACAGTCCACAAAAGGGCATCGTCGCAGGGGCCGGGTGCCGGACGCGCAAGGTTCCCAGCACCGCTCCGAAGTGGTCGTTGGCCGCGATGTGCGCGACGTCCATGACCAGGGTGTTTCCGGTCATCGCCACCAGGCCGACTTCGTGCGCCACCACGTTGTCTCTTCCCATCACCGGGTGCGGGTCGTCGACGGTTCGATTCGCTCGGTGCAACACCACGTCGTCGACGGTGTATTCGCCGATGCTGGACAAGTCAGCGTAAATGGCCTTGAGGGTTCGAACGTTCGGGTGGAGGCCGTCCGAGGGATAGGTGGTGATCATGATCGCCGCACTTTTGGTCGCCGGAACGGGGTGGTGGACATGGCCTCACATCTTGCCGATGAGTGACCATGTTGCTACTGGTGAAGTGTGAAGAGGGACGCAGATTTTGCCCGTTGGTCCAATCCTCTGTGGACGATCAGGTACTGTCTTCGGCGGACTTTCTGTGACGGATCTTCTGAGTCGTGGCGGTTGCGGCAGGCCCAGTTCGTCGCCAGTTTCGCGCGCGACCAGTCGTGGTTGCCCGAACTCCGCAACGCCGCAGTCAGGAACCGAAGTGTCCAGTCTGGACGGTCTCGTCGAGGCCCGGGCGGATCGGGCAGTGTGAGGCGAGCGCCCATCAGCGGCCAGAACGCTAGTGCGGTCGACAGCGTGAACGTGCGAACGAGTCGGGTCGTGAGGACGCTCGGGTCTGGTCGGAGCCCGGCAGCGGCCAGACTCATGTGGACGGTTTGCGTCGATGTCTGATCGGGCAGGCGCATCTGCCCGGCCGGGCAAGGACATGTCTCACTGGTTGCTCAAAGACAGTCGGAGTGATTTTACTCACGCTCGGTAAATGATGCGATCGAGCGGTCTTATTGATCGTCCAAGTGCGCTTGTGCACTTTCGTTTCTTGTGCAGACGTTGTCGGGGTGTAATTTGACGTTACTAGTGAGGGCCCGCTAATGAAGACGCTGTCAACCATTCCGACTGTCCCTGGCGCTGTCCCCGTGCTCGGTCATGGACGAGCGCTCGGGCAGGACCCGATGGCTTTCCTGGGGTCACTCGCAGCCTATCCCGACCTGGTGCAGATCCGGCTCGGACCGCATCCGGTGGTGATCATCTGCAACCCGGAGCTGACGGACGAGATGTTGCGCGATACCAAATCGTTCGACAAAGGTGGACCGTTGGTCGACATGGTCGCGCCCCTGGTCGGCGAAGGGCTCGCAACATGTCCGATGGCCAAGCACAAGCCGGCCCGGAAGCTACTTCAGCCGATCTTCAGTCGTGAGGTCGCCTCGGTGCACGCGGATCGCTTTCCCGGTGCGATCAACAAGGTCGTCGACGGGTGGCGTGACGGGCAGGTCATGGACATGCCGGTTGAGGCGCGCAGGATCACGATCCAAGTTGCTGTGGACACCTTGTTCGCCGGGGTCTTCGACGAGGACACGGTCGACCAGATGGCGGACGACCTCACCGCGTGGCAGGTCGGGGTGGCGCAGCGGATGTCCCGTCCGCCTGTGCTCGACCTGCTTCCGACTCCGACCAACATCCGCTTCCGCGCGGCGACGAAGCGTGTGAGGAGGACGGTCGATGAGGCGATCGTCCGGCACAAGGCATCGGGAAATGATCAGCTCGGTGTGCTGTCATCTCTGCTCAGTCCCGAGGGGGAGGAGATTCCGTGGTTCGACTCGACCACCTTGATCGACCACGCGATGACCTTTCTCATCGCGCCGACTGCGACCATCTCCAGTGTGCTTTGCTGGCTTTGGCACGAGTTGTCACGACGCGAAGACCTGCAGAACCGGTTGAACGACGAGGTCGACGCAGTACTCGGCGAGAAAATCCCCACCGCTGCTGACATTCCGAAGCTGGAGCTTACCAAGCGCCTCGTCGCCGAATCACTTCGAATGTACCCGTCGCTGTATTTCGCCCCTTTGCGCACGGTTGTCAAGGACATCCAGTTGGGTGGATACGATCTGCCGGTGGGCACTGTTGTCGCATACAGCCCCTACATCGTCCATCGGCGTCCGGAGCTCTATGCCGACCCTTCTCGGTTCGATCCTGACCGTTGGGCGGACACGTCTTTGCCGTTGCCTTCTCGTAACGCCTTCATCCCGTTCGGGCACGGGGTGAGGCAATGCATCGCCGGCGAGTTCTCGTTCAACGAGATGGTGCTGGCCGTCGCCACAGTTGCCTCGAAGTGGCGATTGGAGTCGGTGGCAGGTACTCCGCTGCAGACGCGTTCGTCGGTCAACCTGACTCCGCGAGGCCTGCGCTTGAAGCCAGTGCGCCGAGTTCCGATCCGCGCGGGAGCTGAGGTGGCAGGGGCCGCTCGGGGAGGCAGGCGCAGGCCGACGCGAAGCCGGAAGTGGCTCATCTAACGCGTCGATTCCAAGATCAACCGCCGTGGGTGATCCGTGGGTCGTCAACTGCTTGGCCGGTGTGGTCGTCCTGCCGAATTCGTGGTGGTCAAACGACTATGTATGGGAAGCAGGACTTCACCATGACACGGCAGGGCTGCTTCCGCTGTGACGTTTGTCGTCGAGTCGGCCTTCGGCCAAGCGACTGGGTCCGAGGGCTCCGCCGTCTCGCAGGCGTTTACCGCATCGGCACCGCGTCCGGTGTTGTTGATCGGATCGATCTCGGTGGTGTGACCGACATCGGCTCCGACGGACTGCTGTTGCGCGACGGCGAGTTGTACAGCGTCACCAGGCTCTTCCATCCCTGGGGAGAGATCAGCGACCTGCGGTTGAGCGAGGACTACTCGCGGGCTTGGGTGCAGCGCCGGATCAACGGCCGGGGCATGGACGTGCCGTCTGCGGCGGCAGTCGACGGTGACGACCCCCTGGTGGTCAACTTCCAGTACCAGATCGCCGAGCCGAATCTGCCGTTCACCGTTGTGCGAGTGAGCCTCTGAACCGTTTGCTATCCGCTCTGACTGAAGGTGGTGTGCAGCTCGCCGATTCCCGCGATGCGGCTGACCAGAGAGTCGTTCGTCGTGAGGTATCGAGGCGGGACCATGCGGTTGCCGACACCGGCGGGTGTCCCGGTGAAGACGAGGTCTCCTGGCAGCAGCGGGCAGATGGCGGACAGGCGTGCCACCAGCTCGGTCACCGGGAAGATCATGTCCGCTGTGGACGCTTGTTGGACGACCTCGCCGTTGAGGATCGTGCTGATCTCGAGGTCGTCCGGGTTGCCGACCTCGTCCGGTGTCACGAGCGCTGGGCCGGTGGGTCCGAAGCCCGGGAACGACTTGGCGAGGGAGAACTGCGGCGGGCTGCCCAGCATCTGGACGTGGCGGTCGGACAGGTCCTGGCCGACGGTGAGACCGGCCACGTGCTGCCACGCCCGCAGAGCCGGGATGTGGTGGCCTCCCTGGCCGATGACCACGACGAGTTCTACTTCCCAGTCGACGCGGCTGCCGGACAGTTCGACTGTCGCATGTGGACCGGTCAGGCAGCTGGGGAACTTGGTGAACACCAGCGGATCGGTCGGTGGCCGGTAGCCGGCTTCCGCTGCGTGGGGCGGGTAGTTGAGCGCCACCGCGAAGACCTGGTGTGGACGCGGCACAGGCGGGCCGAGGCGAGACGGGTCGAACTGCGTTGCCGTGTTTGGGTTTGCAGTGGACGTCCATGGCAGGAAGTCGCTCCAGCGGTCTAGCACGGTCATCGGGTCGGGGCCGTAGCGGCCGTCGCTGGCGGTCTCCACGTCGAGGGCTCGGTCGCCGTGGAGCAGCACTGCGCGACCTGCGAGGTTGGCGATGCGCATCGGTCAGATCCACTGGTCGGCGGCGGGCGGGAGTGTGCCGTGGGCGTCTTCCCACGACACGACGCGGTTGCGCAGCACGCCGAGTTTCTCGATCTCGGCCTCTACCACGTCGCCGGGCTTGAGGTAGTTCGCGAACGGGTCGTCGGTGCTCGCCGCCACACCGGCCACTGTGCCGGTCGTGATCAGGTCGCCTGCGCTGTAGGTTTGGGGAGAGTGGTAGGCGATCAGTTGGGGGATGGATACCGACATGCGGCCGGTGTGGGACTTCTGGCGCACCTGGCCGTTGACGCGCAGTTCCATGTTCAGGTCGTGCGGGTCGCCGACCTCGTCCGCGGTGACGATGTACGGGCCGATCGGGCAGAACGTGTCGATGGCCTTGGAGAAGGAGAACACGCCCGACTGCATCTCACGGCGCTGGATGTCGCGGGCGGTGATGTCGTTGAAGACCAGGTATCCGGCGATGTGCTCGGCGGCCTCGTCGGCGGAGAAGAACCTTCCCGGCTTGCCGATGACGACGGCCATCTCGAGCTCGTAGTCCAGCTCCCGGGTGAGGTGGCCGGGATAGACGATGTCGTCGTCCGGGCCGATGATCGCGTCTACGTTCTGGAAGAACACGATCCCCTTGTTGACCGGGTGCGACCAGTTGACGCGCACCAGGTCGTCGTGGTGCTCGCGGAAGTTTCCCGCCGTGTGGAAGAACTTCTTCGGCACGATCGGTGCGCGCAGCCGCACCTCTGCCAGTGGCACCCGGCGTCCGGTTTCACGCACGGTGCCGCCGCGTTCGAAGTACTCACGCGTGGACGACGTGTCGAGTTCCAGCACCAGGTCGTCCGCGATGCGGCCGACGCGGTGGTCGTCGAAGGTCACGAGTTTCATGGGCTCCCCACTCGGAAGACCCGCAGCTGGAGTGCGAGCGTCGCGTAGTAGCCCACCAGCGCGGTCAGTTCGACCACCATCCGGTTGCCAATGGTTGACACGGTCGCGGTGTAGGTCACGTCGTCGACGTCGCCTTTCCGCAGCAGGTCGTGGACGAACCGCAACGCGGCCAGCTCGGCGGGATCGAGCCCGTCCGGCACGTTCCCCGCTCGGATCGCGGCGAGCTGCCCCGGCGTCAGACCGGCGGCGAGCGCCGCGGGTTCGTGGGCGTACCGCTCGAACTCACAGTCCCACCGCGCGGCCGTGGCCAGGATCGCGAGCTCCCGGATACGTGCGCTCAACGACGTTTCGTAGCGAACGGCGGCGCCGAGCCCTTGCAGTGCGGCACCGACAGCGGGCGCGACGAGCATCGCGTTGAACGGTCCGGTGAGCCGGCCGTCCTCGTCGGTCAGCGCGAACGGGCCGTTCGCGCGGGGACCACCGGTGATGGACTCGTACAGGGCGCGTTGTTCCGCGTCCAGGTCAGCGGGCGTGAGGCAGGGCAGTCTGGCCATGGCCGCCATCCCAGCAACGCCGCCGCGCCACCGGCTAGAGGCTGCCATTGAATGGCACGACCGTTCCTGGTCGGCGCGTCGCCTCCTAGCGTCGGCTCCAGGTTCGGGCTGCGGGAGGAGCGGAGTTGGACTGGCTGGGTCTGCACGGACGGCGCGCTGTCGTGGCGGGCGCCGGGGGCATCGGCGGCGCGGCGGCGATCGCGCTGGCCGGTGCGGGCGCCACCGTCGTGGTGGTGGACGTCGACCAGGAACGACTCGACGCCGTATCCCTTGCCGCACACGAGGCGGGAACCGCGGTGAGAACGAAAGCCGCGGACCTCACGGACGCGGCCGCGGCGAGGACGGCGGTCGAGGACGCGGCGGCGTCACTCGGCGGGCTCGACGTGTTCGTGCACGCCGTGGGCGTCAACGACCGGCGCCCGGTCCTGGAGACGCCGGACGAGGTGTGGGCGCGGATCATCTCGGTCAACCTCGACAGCGCGTTCTGGACCGCTCGGGCGGCGGGCGCGTTGATGGTCGAGGCCGGCTGTGGCCGCATCGTCTTCCTGTCCTCCGTCTCCGGGCTGCTCGCCCACGCCGACCACGCCCCGTACGCGGCCACGAAAGGCGCGGTCAACCAGCTGTGCCGGGTGATGGCCAGGGAGTGGGCGGCGCACGGCGTCACGGTCAACGCGGTCGCGCCCGGCTACACCGAGACCGCCCTGACCAGCGCCCACCTCGACAAACCCGGTGTGCGCGACGGTCTCACCGCGCTCGTGCCCGCCGGTCGGCTCGGCACGGTCGACGACCTCGTGGGACCGATCCTCTTCCTCTGCTCCGACCAGGCGGCGTTCGTGACAGGTCATGTCCTGTACGTCGACGGCGGGCGCACCCTCGTCTGAACGGAGATCGACAGTGACCTACCCCCAGCGGTTCGCCGGCAAGACCGTGCTCGTCACGGGCGCCGGCACCGGGTTCGGCGCCGAGATCGCCGTGCGGGCCGCGCAGGAGGGCGCTGACGTGGCGGTGCACTACCGCTCGTCGCGACGAGGTGCGGAACGCACGGCCGAGCGCGTGGAAGAGCAGGGGCGGAAGGCTTTCCTGGTGCAGGCGGACATCGCCGAACGGAGCCAGGTCGTGCGGATGGCCGACGAGGTGTGGAGCCACTTCGGCCGCGTCGACGTGGCGGTCAACAACGTCGGCGACGTCGCGCGCGAGCAGATGTCGTGGCGCGACCTGACCGAGGAGTCGGTCGACCACGTGCTGGCGGTCGACATCAAGGGAACCCTGTTCTGCACACACGAGTTCGGCGACCGGATGCTGGCGCAGGGCGGCGGGGCGATCGTGAACATCGGCTCCACGGTCGTGGTGCGCGGCAGCGCGCGGGCACCCCAGTACGCGGCGGCGAAGTACGGGATCATCGGACTCACCAAGTCCTACGCCCACGCGTTCGCCCCCGTTGTGCGGGTCAACGTCTTCGCGCCGGGCTTCATCGAGACCGAGGCGACCCTGGGCCGCGAGGACTGGCAGTCCGGCCGCGCGGAGACGTTGCGCGCGAACACTCCCATGGGCCGGATTCCCCGTCCGGAGGAGCTGGCGGGTGCCGCGCTGTTCCTCGCCACCGAGGACGCCGCCCACATCACCGGCGGGTTCGTGCTCGCCGATGGCGGCTACAACATGATCGGCGCATGATGAGATGACGACGAGGACGGTCTACATGGAACACCGAGCTCTGATCTTCTCCGGCGGCAAGGTCTTCGACGGCACCGGGTCCCCGGCCGTGCCGGGTGACGTCGTGGTGCGCGGCGACCGGATCGACGCCGTGCTGCCCGCCGGGACCGCCGAGGCCGGACCGGACGACCGGGTGGTGGACTGCCGCGGCACCACGGTCATGCCCGGCATGGTCGAGTCCCACTGCCACCTGACGTTCCCGTCCGCGGTCGGCCACGTCGACCCGTCGTTCAACCCGCCGATCGACGTCAGCTTCTTCCACCGCATGCCCACACCGGACGAGCACCTGGCCATCGCCGAGCGCAACGCCCGCATCCTGCTCGACCACGGGTTCACCAGCGCCTACTCCGCCGGTTCGCTCACCCCGGTGCCGACCGAGGTGCGGCTGCGCGACCGGATCGCGGCCGGTGAGGTACCCGGCCCCCGCATGCGGGCGGCGTCGTTCGAGCGCGACAACAACCCCGTGCGGATGGGACCGGACGGTCCCGTGCCGCAGCGGACCGGCCCGGACGCCGTCCGCGCGTTCGTCCGGGAACAGGCGGAGCTCGGCTTCGACAGCGTGAAGCTGTTGATGAGCAACGACGACGTCTTCGTCGAGGGCGGCTCGATGATGACCCAGTACACCGCCGAGGAGGCCGATGCCGCGGGCGAGCAGGCCCGCGAGTCCGGGGTGTGGCTCAACTGCCACGCGCAGGCCCCCGAGTCGATCAAACTGGCGGTGCGCGCAGGGTTCCGGTCGATCTACCACTGCTCCTACGCCGATCCCGAGGCGATCGACCTGCTGGAGGAGCACAAGGACTCGATTTTCCTCTCACCGGCCGTCGGGATCATGTGGGCCAACGTCCACGAAGGCGCCGAGTTCGGCATCGACCGCGCCCTGGCGGAGAAGATGGGGTCGGTCCGTTCGCTGGAGGCGATGACGGAGCTGTACCCGGAGCTGCGCAAGCGCGGCCTGAGGGTGCTGCCGGGCGGGGACTACGGCTTTCCCAACAACCCGATCGGCCGCAACGCGCGAGATCTCGAGCTCTTCGTCCGCCTGTTCGGGTACTCACCCGCCGAGGTCCTGCAAGCCACGACGCAGTACGGCGGGCAGGTTCTGGACATGCCGGTCGGGGTGCTGACACCGGGGTACTTCGCGGACGTGCTGGTGGTCCAGGGTGACCCGACCGAGGACGTGACGATCCTGCAGGACCAGGACAACCTGCTCGCGATCGTGCAAGGTGGCCGTTTCCACAAGATGCCGGGAGCGCTGGCCGGGTGAGGTTCGAGGCGGGCGTCGTCTACCGCGAGCTGACAGGTTTCCGGCCGCTGGAGCTCGACCTGTACTCGCCGGACGACCCGGTGGCCACGGTCGTGTACCTGCACGGCGGCGGATGGCGGCGCGGCTCCCGTCGCCGTCCGGTGGTGCCGGGTTGCTTCGAACGCCTTGTCGCGGAAGGGTTCGCGGTCGCGACCGTCGACTACCGGCTCAGCGGCGAAGCCACGTTTCCCGCTCCGCTCGAGGACGTCCTGGTCGCGCTCGACCACCTGCGGCGCCCCGCGTTCCTGCTCGGCGAGTCGGCCGGCGCGCACCTGGCGCTGCTCGCGGCCCTCACCGGCTCGTCCCCGGTGCTGGGTGTGGTGGCCTGGTTCCCGCCGACCGACCTGCTGGCCATGCCGGCGGGACCGACCTCCCGCGAGGCCGGTCTGCTCGGCGCCGCTCCGCACGACGTGCCCGAGCTGGCTCGGGCGGCGAGTCCGGTGGCGCACGTCCACGCCGCGGCGCCCCCGGTGCTGTTGTTGCACGGCGACAACGACAACCTGGTACCCGCGGAGCACAGCGTCCGGATGGCCGAGGGGCTGCGCTCCGCCGGCGCACCGGTGGAACTGGAGCTCGTCCCGGGTGCCGGGCACATGTGGCTCGACGCCGACACCGAGTCCATAATGGATCAATCGGTCACTTTTCTCCGCCGTCTGGCAGCACCACCGAAGCGATGAGGTCCAGCGCCCGGCCGACCGGTTCCAGCGCCGAGGACAGGTTCAGGAAGCCGTGCAGCATCGACTCGACCTGCACGTGCCGGACATCCACACCGGACTCGGCGAGCTGACCGGCGAAGACCTGACCCGAACCGCGCAGGTCGTCGTACTCCGCGGTGAGCACCAGCGTGCGGCACAGGCCTTCCAGCTCCGCCAGGCCCGGCATGGCGTACCCGTCCGCGCGGCTGACCGGGCCGCCCAGGTAGTTCTCGGTGATGCGGCGCACCTCGTCGGGCGGGAAGTGCAGCAACGCGGGGACTTCGGCCATGCGTGCGGTCAACGACGCGGGAGCCGGCGGCAACCGCGGGTGCAGCACCGGGTAGACCAGCGCAAGTCCCCGCGGCTGCCAGTCGTCCTCGTCGCGCACCTTCAGCGCCGCGCCCGCCGCGAGATTGCCGCCCGCACTCGCGCCGCCCGCGCAGATGCTGGTCACGCCGAGATCGTCCGCCTGGTCGCGAACCCACCTCAGGACGGCCACCACGTCGTCGTGCGGCACCGGGTAGCACACACCACCCGTCGCGAGCCGGTAGTCCACGCTCACCACGACCGCTCCGGTGCGCGTCACCAGTTCGCGGGCGACCCAGTCGGCCTCCGGCATCTCCAGGTCGCCCATGCGGAACGCCCCACCGTGCAGCCACACCAGGCAGGGCTGGTCGTCGCCGTGGTCCTGCCGGTAGATCCGCGCGGGCACCGGACCGTGCGGGCCGTCGACCGACACGCTCTGCCAGGGCACCTCGGGTGGAGGTCCGCCTGCCGGGGTCCGGCTGAACTCGGCGAACCGGTCACGCAGCGCGGGGTCGGTGATCAGCGCCTCGAACGAGGTGATCCCGTCGAGCAACGGGAACTTCGCCGCGATGAGCGGGTGCACGGGCATGCGGTCAGCCTTTCGACTCGGTGACGCGGGGGATCCAGTCTCCTGCGGGCACGGCGTGACCGAGCGGGAACGTCGGGTTCTCGGTGCCGCAGGGGAGGTCCTCGGGGTGGGCGGCGACGGCGGCCATCGAGCTCGGCAGCTCGAACGGGAGCCTGCCGCCCGGGCGCGCGTGCCCGAACACCACGTCCAGAACGGCCTCGTCCTCGGCGCCGAAGTCCCCGAGCAATCCGGCGGCGTGCTCGGCGAGCTCAGGCACCACCGCCGGGCGTTCCAGGAAGATGTCGATCACCGTCGGCACGGTGGCCGCGAGCCGCAGCAGGTGGTCGAGCTGCTCGTCCGGCAGGTCGAGCCGCCCCTGGTGGAAGAACGCCTCCGGCAGCCGCTGCCGGGGCTCGTGGGGCGTCGTGATGCGCACGAGCGCGACATCCGCGTCCGCCGGACTGTCCACAACGGACGCGTACCGCGCCGCGACGGTCGGGTCGATGCCCTCGACGTAGAGGCGAACACCGGTGGCCAGGGGCAGGACGCCGTTGTTGGTGAGCAGCACCATCGACTGGCGTTGCGCGGCTTTGCCCTCGGCCACGAAGTCCGCCTGGCCGACGATCGCGGCGGCGCGGTCCTCGTCCACGTAGCGGTTCTCGAAGAGCCCGAGCCGGAACATCAGGGTCAGCACCCGGCGCACGGAGTCGTCGACCCGCACCTCGCTCACCCGCCCGCTCGTCACCAGCTCGACGACGACCTCCGGGCACCACTCACCGCCGAACTGGTCGACGCCGGCCTCGATCAGCTGCCTCGCCCGTTCGGTGCGGTCGAGGTGCGTGAGCCCCCACGCCCGTGCGGGCCACACCGACCCGTCCGGCAGCACAGAGTCGGTCAACAGCCCGAAATCGGTGCACACGAGACCGTCGAAGCCCTCGCCGCCACGCAACTGCCCGGCGATCACCTCGGGGTCGAACGCGAACCCCACCTCGCGCAGACCCCGGACACCGACCGGACGGCCGTAGTAGGGCATGACGGCGGCGGCACCGGCCCGCAGCGCGGGACCGAACTGGGCGCGGTGCTGCTCGTAGCGGCCCGCGGGGTAGACCTGGTCCTGCCCGGAGGGGAAGTGCGCGTCCTCGCCACCTGCCTGCGGCCCGGCGCCCGGCCAGTGCTTGACCATCGCCGCCACCGACGCCGGTCCCAGGTAAGGCCCCTGCAACCCCTCGACGTAGGCGCCGGCGAGCCGGCCGACCAGTGCCGGGTCGGCACCGAACGTGCCGGAGACGCGGCACCACCGCGGCTCTGTAGCCAGGTCGGCCATCGGGTGCAACGCCAGCCGGATGCCGACCGCGGCGTACTCCGCCCGCACCACCGAGGCGAATCGGCGCACCAGCCGCTCGTCGCCGAGCGCGCCCAGCCCGAGCGGTTCCGGCCACCGCGAGCAGTTGCCGGACGGCACGGACGTCAGCGGGTTGGCGTTCGCCGAGTGCCTCGGGTCCGACGACACCAGCACCGGGATCCCGAGCCTGCTCCTGGCGGCGAGCGCCTGCACCCGGTTGTGCCACCGGGCGAGCTGCCGCGCGGACACCGGTGCCATCAGGCTGAGGCACCGCAGGTGCAGGTCCTCGACCGCGTGCGTGGTCGGGGCGACCGGCAGCGGACCGTGCGACTGCTCGACCAGGTCACCGTCCGGGCTCACCGCGACGGGCGTGTGGCACAGCAGACCCGCCTTCTCCGGCAGGGTCATCCTGCCGACCAGGTCGTGCACGCGGGCGTCGACCGGCCGGTCCGGGTCCTGGTACGGCAGCATGCGCAGAGCATGGGCCGACGATCCGGTTCACCCACACCGACGTGTCATTCAATGGCAACCGTGCGGCGTGCGCCCAGCTCGCGCGAGATGCCGAGCGCCGCGGTCTGCACGGCCAGGCCGAGTCGCCTGGGCTGCGCAACTCGTTGCGGCACCAGCACTCCCAGCACACCCGGCACCGTGTCGTCCGGACCGAACACCGGTGCCACGACGGACACGATCGACTCGTGCTCGTCGTCCCGCCGGAAGATCGCCAGCCTCTCCCTGCGCACTTCGGCTAGCGTGCGCCGCAGCTTGTCCGTCGGGATGAGCTTGTTGTCCGGCTCGCTGTACACCGGCCGCGAGAGGAGCTCCTCCTGCACCTCCAGCGGCGCGAACGCCAGCAGCACCAGCCCGACGCCGGTCGAGTGCAGCGGTAGCCGGCCCCCGATGCGGTAGTCGACCGGTGCGGCGTGCCGGGAGGACAGCCGTTCGACGAGCATCGCCTGCATCCCGTCGCGGACCGCGAGCTGGACGTGCTGACGGGTGACTTCGGCCAGGTCGTTCATGAACGGCAACGCCACGTGCCGCAGGCCGTGCCCGCGCGGCGCGAGAGTGGCGACCTCCAGCAGCCGCAACCCGATGGAGAACCGCCCCGACTCGTCCCGTTCCAGCGCACCCCAGTCGACGAGCCGGTTCGCGAGGCGCAGCGCCGAGCTCGGCGGCATCTCGGTGCGGCGGCTCAGTTCCGCCAACGACAACGCGCGGTGCTCCGCGTCGAACGCCGCGAGCAGGGACAGCGCCCGGTCCACCACGGGCTCGCCGTGCGCCGGCCGACGCCCCCGCTTTCTCGCCGACGTTCCATTGGTTGGCATGAGCGGGGACCATACCGCAGGCTGCTGGTCATCCTCGCCCGCAACTGCGGCGAAAGGTGCCCGACGATGAGCGCTTTCCTCCAAGACCACTCGACCGGGTCGACCCAGGCCTGGCCCAACCCAAGCGGCGGCTTCCTCTTCTTCCTGGGCCTCGCCGCTGTCGGTGCCGGCATGGGAAACCTGGTCCCGGCCGTGCTGACCACCTCGCTCAAGGCGACGGCTCTCGATCCGGCCGGCGCGACCACCCTGCTGTCCACGGTGATCGGCATCAGCGCCCTGTGGTCACTGCTGTCCTTCCCGGTCCTGGGACGGCTCAGCGACCGCACGACAGGCCGTCTGGGCAGACGCAGGCCGTTCCTGCTGCTCGGCGCCGCGCTGTTCGTCGTGGGCGCGGTGCTCATGCTGATCGGGCAGAGCACGCCGGTGCTGGTGCTGTCCGGCATCGCCACCGCGCTCGGGTTCAGCTCCGCCACGGTGGCGTGCACGGCGGTCGTCGCCGACCAGTTCGCGCCGGAACGCCGCGGCCCCGCGTCCGCGGTCGTGGGGCTCAGCCTCCCGGTGGGCGCGGTCGCCGGGCTCTTCATCGCCCAGCTCGTCGCGCCGGACCTCGACGCGATGATCCTGCTCCCGGCGGCGATCGCGGCACTCGGCTGCGTCGCGTTCGCCATTCGGCTGCCCGACGCGCGAGCGACCCGGCGGGAGCCGTTCGGCTGGATCGACCTGCTGCGCACGTTCTGGGTCAGCCCGCGCCGCCGGCCGGACTTCGGCTGGGCGTGGCTGAGCAGGCTGATGGTGTTCCTCGGGGTGGCCGCGATCCAGGCCTACCAACCGTTCTACCTGATCGTCGTGCTGCACCACCCGCCCGCCGAGGTGGCGAACGCGGTCTTTCTGTCCACTTTGGTCCTGACGGTGATGGCGCTTCTCTTCGCGCCGTTGGCGGGGAAGCTGTCCGACCGCGTCGGCAGGCGCAAGCCGTTCGTCGTCGCCGCCGCGGTGATCTTCGCCGTCGGCCTGACGACGGCCGCGTTCGCGACCTCGTTCGGCATGTTCCTCGTGGCCGTCGCGATCGTCGGCCTCGGCCAGGGCGCCTACTTCGCCGTCGACATCGCGCTGATCACCCAGCTGCTGCCGGACCCGGACAACCCCGCCAAGGACCTCGGGATCATGAACATCGCGAGCACGCTGCCGAGCTCGCTGATCCCCGCGATCGCGCCCGCCGTTCTGGCCATCGGCGCCACCGCCGCCTCGCCGCAGAACTTCACGGCCCTGTTCGTCCTCGGTGCCGTCGCGGGACTGGTCGGCGCCGTGCTGGTCCTGCCCATCCGCAAGGTCTCCTGAAAGGAGCAGTCCCGTGGTGTCACGACGAACCCTGTTCGCAGCCACAGCGGCGATCGCCGTCCTGCCCTCCACTGCCGGTGCGACCACCCGCACCCCGGTGGTGCGCAAGGACCGCACCGCGACCTTCACCTTCCGCGCTCCCGCCGCCCGCACCGTCGAGGTGCGCGGCGGCTGGGGGCCGTCGTTCGGGCTGATCAACCAGCCGATGACCAACGACGGCGGGGGAACCTGGACGCTCACCACCGGTCCGCTGACGCCCGACTACTACCAGTACAGCCTCGTCGTGGACGGCGTCGAGACCAAGGACCCCACCAACCCCAGCTCCGTCCACTCCAGCCCGTCGCTGTCGACGTTCCTCGTACCAGGCAAGGGAACCGAGTTCCTCGTTCCGGGGCCGGGGCCTCGGGGCCAAGTCAGCGAACTGACCTACCACAGCACGGTCACCGGATCACGGCGCGCGGCGACCGTGTGGATGCCGCCGGGACACCGTGGCCGGAACCTGCCGACCTTCTACCTCCAGCACGGGGGCGGCGGCGACCACCTCGACTGGATCGAACCCGGACGCGCGAACGTCATCCTCGACAACCTGTACGAGGCAGGTCGTCTGCGGCCGATGGTCGTCGTGATGCCGGACGGCACCGTGCCGGGAGCCACCGGCCTGCCGGGCGACGACTCCTATCCCGCCGAACTGCTGGACAACCTCGTCCCGGCGGTGGAACGCGCGTTCGGCGTGCTGCGCGGCCCTGAACACCGGGCCCTCGCCGGGTTGTCGCTGGGAGGGTTGCAGACGTGGAACGTCCTGCTGAGCCGGCCGGGGTCGATGGCTCACATCGGCGACTTCAGCTCCGGTTACTTCCCCGAAGTGCTCGACGGGCTCGTCACCCGGCACGCCGACCTGCTCCGCGATCCCCGGGTCGACCAGCGCACACGTCTGCACCGGGTCTACTGCGGCAACCCGGACGACATCGCCTACACCAACAACGTGGCCACCCGCGCGGTCTTCGAACGCTTCGGCATCCGTCACACGTACTCCGAGTTCGCTCCAGGCGGCCACACCTGGCAGACGTGGCGTGACAACCTGCGGGACTTCGCGCCCCGGTTGTTCCAGCGGCACGACTGAACCCCTGGGTCACGGCGTGATGACGATCTTTCCGTGCACGTGGCCGGCGGCCTGCAGGGCGACGGCCTCGCGGATTCGGTCGAGGGGGAACGACGATGCGATGGGCACGAAGAGGTGGCGGGCGACGACCGCGTCGGCGATGCGCTCGAGTGCGTCCGGTGCGGCGGCGAACGCACCTGTCGCGTGCACGCCGGGGATGCGGTGGTCCGCGCGACGGTCGAGGCCCGTGCCGGAGGCACGCCGAGGACGAGCGCGGCCTCGGCGGTCTCCGTGCCGTGCAGGTCGATGGCGGCGGTGATGCCACCCAGGGCAAGCGCGCGAACCCGGTTCGCGAGGCCGGGGCCGTAGGTGGTCGGTATCGCGCCGAGCCGCTCCACGAAGTCGAAGGGTCCCGGTGACGCGGTGCCGATCACGGTCGCACCGGCCAGCCGGGCGAGTTGTACGGCGAGGACGCCCACGCCGCCGGCAGCGCCGCCGACGAGAAGGGTGGCGGCCGGCCCGAGGCGGACCGCGTCGAGGGCGGCCGCCGCGGTGAGGCCGGGCGTGGGCAACGCCGCGGCGAGCACGCCGCCGTACACGCGCTCGCCCTGGACGGAGCCGGTGACGCCGTGCCCGACCTCGTCCACGACACCGGCGAGATCGCAGCCGAAGCCGGAGGGGCTGGTGATGCCGAACAAGGCCCCGTACCCGCCGCCCGGCCCGCACCGCTTCGGTCACCGCGCGCACCACCTGGTCGGTCGAGCCGGCCACGCGGATCTCGTCCGGCCGTCCCCCGTGCCGGAAGTTGTTGCCGCGCGACAGGTTTTCGTACCGCGGGTCGCCCGGCCGGATCTTCACCGGCCCGAACACCGCCGGTCCGAACACCGCCTGCTCGGCGACCGCCGCCTGCGTGGATGCTCCGGCTGTCAGCGTGGCGCCTGCCGCGGGACCCGCACTGGCGAGCAGCACACGACGACTGATCTGGTTGTGCTCCGACCGGCTCATCCGCGATCCCTTCCGGCGTCGGTTCTCTGGCACGCACACCGTCCTAGCGCCGGCACCGGGCGCACATCGACCGAATCCGGGGTCAGCGGCTGGAACTCGGTCCACCGGACAGTCATGCCGCATCCTCTGATCGGAGGACCTAGGTGGCCCGCCGAGTTGCCAGTCGCGGAGCTCAGACAGACCTGGCGTGCTTGATGAGAAGGTCGGCGAAGGTGTCCGGCTGGTCGATCGGGGTGATGTGACCGCAGTCTTCGAGCAGGTGCTGGTCGAGGCGGTCGGTGATCGGCTCTAGCTGGCGGGCGGTGACCGTGCCGACCACGCCACCGCCGATGGCGAGGGTCGGCGTCGTCAGTCGCTGGTCCTGCGCCCGGTTCCCGATCCATTCCGTGGTGGCCGGCATCGCGCGGTAGTGGTCGAAAGCGTTGCTGAGCCTCGTTTTGCTCCGGTAGGCCTCGACGATCACCTGTGTGAGGTCTGCCGGCAGACCTCGGCGGCTGCCGGCGGAGAGGAAGAAGCGGATGTAGCGCTCCGCCGAGTTCTCCAGGACGTCCTCGGCCAGGCCGCCGGGTGCCTGGTGGAAGCCGAACCACCACGGCGGCCCCTGCCGCAAGAAGGCTTCTGCGCCGGGTAGAAGCCCGATCAGCCCTTCCGACAGCGTCAGGCTGCTCACGCGCTCGGGCGACGATGCCGCCAGGGCGAATGCCGGCGTGACGCCCAGATCGGTGCCGACGACGTGTGCTTCGTGCTCTCCTAGAACGTCCAACATCCGGAGCAGGTCCGTGGCGATCGCGGATGCCTGGTAGCCACGGACGGCGGCGGTGCTGTCACCCAGCCCGTGCAGGTCCGGTGCGATGGCCCGGAAACCTGCCGCGGCCAGCCGGGGTGCGACATCGCGCCAGATCGCGCGGGTGTGCGGGAAGCCGTGCAGCAGCAGCACGGCTGGTCCCTGCCCGAGGGTCTCCACGGCGAGTTCGACCCCGTCGATCGGTATCCGGTGCACGGTCGCGCCGGGAAGGTGGGGAGACAGAGTCAGCTGGTGCACAAGGCCCTCCTTGGTTACGCTTGGGAACGTGGTAACTGTAGGAAACCGCCAGTGAGCGGGGAAGAAGGCACTTTGGCGGCACCAGGTGACGTCGGGGTAACCGCCTCGCGCCAGGGGGACCTGTTCGATCCCCTGTGCCCGACGAGGCACCTGCTCGACCGGGTGGGGTCGCGGTGGTCGGTCATGGCGGTGCTGTCGCTTGCCGCCACCGAGGGCGAGTTGCGGTTCACCGAGCTGAAGCGCGAGATGACCGGTGTGTCGCAGAAGATGCTGGCGCAGACCCTCAGGGCGCTGGAACGGGACGGGCTCGTCGGTCGTCGTGTCGAGGCGAGCAAGCCTCCGCGGGTGTACTACCGGCTGACCGGCTTGGGCACGACGCTCGTCGCGCCGCTGGAGGGGCTGCGGGTGTGGGCTGAGCGGTACATGCCGGTGGTCCAGCAGAACTGCGCCGTGTTCGACGCCGCCGACGGTCTCCATACCCGGTGACGTCACTGGTGCGTTTGCACACCTGATCCACACAGGTTCCTCACGAGCGACCGCGAGGATCACCGCATGAAGCGGATCGTGGTCGTCTGCGCGGCCCTGGTCCTGGCGTCGTGCTCCGCGCGGCCGGAGAGCGGCGGCCAGGAGGCGGCGTCCCTGTCCCTGTCCCCCCGGTCGGCACGTCGGCATCGGCAGCGCCCGAGGGGCAACGACCGCGCGGACGCCTGGACATGACGCCGGAGGACCACGACGCCCTGCTCGCGCCCTACCTCCGGTGCCCCACGGACCACGGTGTGGACAAGAGGGCCGACCCGCCGCCGTCCAAGGAAGTCACCGACAGGGCGACCCGGAGGCCACCGACTTCGCCCACCGCGTCGTGCAGTGCCGCGTCAGAAGGGCATCCGGTACGTCGAGGTGTACCGGGAACCGGACTCGGAGATGGTCGGCCTCTCCTGCAGTGGCCCGAACAACGACCAGGAGTCGATCACGCTCGGGTTGCAGCACATCAAGGAGCGCCAGATCGAGGTGTCGAAGAAGTAGGCCCTCCGGTCAGGACGGAGTGTTCCCCCGCGTCTTCGTCACGATGGCGCTCATCACGACGTCGAACAGGCGCTCGGCGCGCGCCTCGAGGCCCGGCTGGTCGCTGAGCCAGACGAGCGAGGAGACCAGGGCGAACAGGTCGGCGCCGTCGAGGTCGGTGCGCGCCTCACCGGCCTCCTGGGCGCGGGTGAGCAGCCGCGCGCCGGACCCGCGCATCGCGACGCACGAGCTGTGCAGCGCTGACTCGGGGTCCTCGATCGCCTGCACCATCGCCGTCACGACGCCGCGGTAGTTCGTGCAGACCGCGATGAAGTCGCGCAGCCACAGCGTCAGCGCCTCGTCGGGCGGGTTCGAGGCCTCGACCTGGGTCGCCCGCTCGGTCAGCTCGTCGAAGCTCGTGCGGAGCAGGGCTTCGAGCAGCGACTCCCTGGTGGGGAAGTGCCGCTGCAACGTGGCCAGCCCGACTCCCGCGCGGCGGGCGATGTCGCGCATCGACGCCTCGCTGCCGTGCTCGGTGATGACGGTGCCGGCGACGTCGAGCAGGCGGTCGCGGTTGGCCTTGGCGTCCGCCCTCATCTGCGCTCCTTGCGTAAACGGGTCAGTGACCCATATATTCGGGTCAGTGACCCGGATAAACGGGTCCGTGACTCGTTTAGAGCTTACCCCCGTGAGAAGTGGAGAGAGCTGTGCCGACTGAGACCATGAACGCGATCCGCCTGCACGAGTACGGCGGGCCCGAGGTCCTGCGCTACGAGGCAGCGCCCGTGCCCGAGCTGCACGCCGGTGAACTGCTCATCCGGGTGCACGCGGTCGGTGTCAACCCGCCCGACTGGTATGCGCGGGAGGGCATGCCCGACGTGCCGGAGGAGCTGAAGCCGCCGGTCGAGCTGCCCCTGATCCCCGGGACCGACGTGTCGGGTGTCGTCGCGGCGGTCGGCGACGGCGTCGAGGGCTTCGCGGTCGGCGACGAGGTGTTCGGCATGCTGAACTTCCCGTCCTCCCTGCAGGGCAACGCCTACGCGGAGTACGTCACCGCGCCGGCGTCGGACTTCGCGCACAAGCCGGTCGGCGTCAGCCACGAGCACGCCGCGGCCGTGGCCATGTCGGGGCTGACGGCGTGGCAGTTCCTGATCGAGCTCGGCCACGACTTCCCCTCGCCGTTCCAAAAGGCCCCGCACCGCCCGGTGGCGCTCGGCTCCGGGAACACCGTCCTGGTCAACGGCGCCGCCGGGGGCGTCGGGCACCTCGCGCTGCAGCTCGCGAAGTGGAGGGGCGCGCGGGTCGTCGCCGTCGCCTCCGCCGGCCATGGGGAGTTCCTGCGCGACCTCGGCGCCGACCAGGTGATCGACTACACGAAGGACAGCCCCGAGGAGGTCGTCCGCGACGTCGACCTCGTCCTGGACTGCGTCGGCGGGACTCGGAGCAGGCGGTTCCTCAAGTCGGTCAAGCGCGGCGGTTCCCTCTACCCGGTCTACTTCGGCGAGTTCGACGACGAGGAGAACGCGAGGCTGGGCATCACGGTGACGTCCACGCAGGTCCGGTCGAACGGCGCGCAGCTGGCCGAGATCGCCCGCCTGCTCGAGGACGGCACCCTCCGCGTCGCGATCGACAGCACCTTCGCCCTCAAGGACGCCCAGGCCGCGCACGAACGAGCCGCTCGGGGACACCTCCGCGGCAAGATCGTGCTCACCGTCGCATGAATCCGGCGGAACGGCTCGCCGTCCACGACACCCTGTCCCGCTACGCCTTCGCGCTCGACCGGCACGACCCGGCGGCGCTGGAGGCCGTCCTGACCGACGACGCGACCTGGACGTTCGAGATCCCCGGCGCGCCCGCCCTCGGCCCCGTCGCCGGACGCGAGACGATTCTGGAGTTCGTGCGAACCGCGTGGGCCGCGGAGACCGGGCAGCGGCGGCACCACCTGACCAACGTCGTCGTCCGCGGAGATGGCACCGCGACCGCGTACCTGATGCTGACGTCGAACGCGGCCGTGCTCACGACCGGCGTCCTCACCTTCCGGCTCGACCACGCCGGGGGTGAGTGGCGGATCGCGGAGCTCGTCCTCGCCGCCGACAACGCCTGGTCGTGAGTCGCTTGGTCACAGGACGAGGACGAGCTTGCCTCCCGGACGCGACCTTCGCCGAGCTCGTGGCCCAGGCCGCCGCCGAACTGTCCGAGGCGGTCGGGCCGTCGTCTCGCACGCGCCCGGGTGCGTGACAGCGGACGTCGTTCAGCGGTTGTCCGAGGTGTCGCCCTTGGCGAACGGTGCCGCGCGAAAGCTCGACTCGTCACCCATGTGGAAGAACAGGTGTCCGGAAAGCGTGCCGTCCGGAGCCAGGGCGGCCCAGCCTCTCCCGCTCACCTGATCGCCCTCGTCATCGCCGTCCCAGCTGAACTCGACGAACGGGTGACCGTCGCGCTTGCCCCACCGGCAGTCCATCCACCCGCTCACGGCCACGATGCCGAAACGGCCTGTTCCATCGGCTGTGAACTCGATGAATCCAGGTCCCAGGAGCTCAACGGCTTCCTGGTCCCACGTCTCCATCTCACAGATCCGCCATCGTCCGACTGGTCTCTTCACGGGTTCTTCCTGTTCTGTCTTCGGGGTCACGAGTTGGTGACGGCTTGCCCGACTTCCCTGATCACCTTGCGCAGCCAGGCGTGCCCGGCGTCCTGGGCGTGCGCAGGATGCCACCACATGGCTTCCTGCAGCGGCACGGACGGAAAAGGCGAAGGCAGGACGCGGACGCCGAAGGCGGGGAAGAGCTCGGTCAGCCTCTTCTGCACGAGCGCGACGCGCCTGGTGTTCGCGACCAGCATGGGCAGCAGGTGGAACGAGGACACCGACACGTCCACGTGGGGACTGATCCCCAGCATGCTCAGCTGACGCGTGACCGGTGCGTCGTAGGCGCGTTGGTAGACCGCCCACGGCAGGTGCGCGAGCTGGTCGAGTGTGAGCTCGTCACCGACCTCGGGGTTGCCCTCGGCCACCAGGCACACCCACTGGTCGCTGAACAGCTCGACCGCGGGGAAGCCGTCGATGACGCCGTGGGGGAGGAGGAGACCGTCCACCGTGCTCAGAAGCGTCCCGAGGTTTTCCTGGAGGATGGGCGATGTCTGGTGGAAGGTCAGGTGGACTCCGGGGGCTTCGTCGTGGAGCACGCGGGCCAGGGGGACGCCGAGGACCGTCGCGCCGTAGTCGGAGCTGATGAGGGTGAACTCGCGGCTGTCGGTGGCGGGGTCGAAGGTGGCCTGGCTGGTGAAGGTGCGTTCCAGGACGTCGCACGCGGTGGCCGCGCGGTCGAGGAGGACGGCGCCGAGGGGCGTGAGGTCGTAGCGCGAGCCGGTGCGGGACAGCAGCGGGTCGTCGAAGTGGCGGCGGAGACGGGCCAGTGCCGCGCTCATGGCCGGTTGGGTCAGTCCGATGCGTTGTCCTGCCCTGGTGACGTTGCGTTCCTCGAGCAGGGCTCGCAGGGCGACGACGAGGTTCAGGTCGAGATTCGACAGGTTCACCGCGCCTCCAGCATCCATGTCATGGATGAAGAGCATCCAGAACATTCATTTCCGTGATCGTTTGACGCCGGTCACAGTAGTCCTCGAGACACGGGAGGACACCTGATGGCAACACTCGCGCAACCGGTCCGGTTCGCACTGGGCACCTTCTCCGGCGGTGGGGAGCCGCCGTTCCCCGGCCTGGTCGTCGACGACCGCGTGCTGGACCTCGGCGCGGCGCTCCGGTGGCAGCCCGCCTCCACCGTCGCGGTCCTGGATCGCTGGGACGAGGCCCTGCCGGCGTTGCGCGACCTGGCGGGCGATGGAAACCAGGCGTGGCGGCCGCTGGACGGTCTGCGGGTGCACGCGCCGGTCGAGCCGCGGCAGGTGGTCCAGTCCGGCGCCAACTACCGCCAGCACGTCATCGACCTCGTCGTCGCCAACCGGCCGGAGGACGCGGCCGAGACGGAGGACGAGGCGCGGGAGCGCGCGGCCGCGTTGATGGACCGCCGTGCGCGGGACGACCAGCCGTACGTGTTCACCGGCCTGCCCTCCGCGGTCACCGGTCCGTACGACGACGTCGTTCTCCCGTCGTGGACCACGCAGCCCGACTGGGAGCTGGAACTGGTCGCGGTGATCGGCAGGCCCGCGTACCGGGTGTCCACGGAAGAGGCGCTGGAGCACGTCGCCGGCTACACGATCGCCAACGACCTGACCGCGCGCGACCTCGTGTTCCGCAAGGACATGAAGGAGATCGGCACCGACTGGTTCCGCGCCAAGAACGCTCCGGGCTTCACCCCGCTGGGGCCGTTCGTGGTGCCCGCCGAGTTCGTCCCCGACCCGATGGACCTGCGGCTGACGTTGCGCCTCAACGGCGTTCCCATGCAGGACGAGTCCACAAAGGACATGATCTTCGACGTCGCACGGGTCGTCTCCTACGCCTCGCACACAGCCCGGCTGCTGCCCGGCGACATCGTGCTCACGGGATCTCCCGCCGGTAACGGCATCCACCACGGTCGCCTTCTGCGTGACGGCGACGTCATGGAGTCCACCATCACCGGTCTCGGCGTCCAGCGCACCCGGTGCGTCGCGGAGGAGCAGGCGTGAACCGCGACGATCCCGAGGGCGCGATCGCGGACGCCGCGAAGACCTGTTCCAACTGGGGACGTTGGGGCGAGGACGACCGCATCGGCACGCTGAACTACCTCACGGCCGAGAAGCGCACCGAGGGAGCCGCCCTGGTGCGGCGCGGCGACAGCTTCTCGTTGTCCCTGCCGTTCGACATGAACGGACCGCAGAAGGGCTGGCGGCGGCGGACCAACCCCGTCCACACCATGCTCGACACGGGAACCGACGCCGCGGCGGGTCTGCAGAACTTCCCGCACGGCATCGGCGGCGCTGACGACGTGATCGCCATGCCGCTGCAGTGCTCCACCCAGTGGGACGGTCTCGGCCACATCTTCGACCACGGACGGGCCTGGAACGGCCGGGACGCGGGTACCACGGTCACGTCCGAAGGCGACCTGGTCACCGGCATCGAGCACATGGCAGCCCACGTCGCGGGCCGGGCCGTGCTGCTCGACGTGGGCCGAGTCGTCGGTGGTGGCGAACTGCCCGACGGCTTCGCCATCACCGAAACCCACCTCGTGGCCACGGCCGAGGCACACGGGGTCGCTGTCGGCCGCGGCGACATCGTGCTCGTGCGCACCGGGCAGCTGGCCCGCGCGAAACGCGACGGCTGGGGCGACTACGCGGGAGGCCCGGCACCGGGCCTGTCGTTCACCACCGCGGAGTGGTTGCACCGCAGCGAGATCGCCGCCATCGCCACGGACACGTGGGGGTTCGAGGTCCGCCCCAACGAGTTCACCGAGGCGTTCCAGCCGTTGCACCAGGTCGTCATCCCCCACATCGGGCTCCTGGTGGGGGAGATGTGGGACCTGGAGGCGCTGGCCGACGACTGCGCCCGCGACGGGGTCCACGAGTTCTGGCTGTCCGCCGCCCCGCTTCCCGTCACCGGAGCCGTCGGCTCGCCGGTCAACCCGATCGCCGTCAAGTAACCACGAGGAGCTTCCATGCCCCGCACCGTCCTCGTCCTCGGCGGTGGCACCGCCGGGAACGCGCTGACCGTCCTGCTCCGGCGGGACGGTCATCTGGTCGACCTCGTGGAGGCCAAACCCGACTGGAACGCCTCCGCGGGCTCCGGGATCACCCTCCAGGGCAACGCCTTGCGCGTCCTGCGAGACGTCGGTGTGCTCGACGACGTCCTCCGCGACGGGTTCCCCTTCAACGACCTCGGCATCCTCGACCCGGCCGGAACGGTGCTCGCCGTGCAGCCGGGCGTCTCCTTCGGCGGGGACGACCTGCCCGCCACCGTGGGAATGCGACGACCACGCCTCCAGCAGATCCTCATCGACGCCGTTCGCGCGTCGGGGGCGACGGTGCGGCTGGGCCTCACCGCCACCGGGTTCGACCAGCACGACGACGGCGTCGGGGTGACGTTCTCCGACGGCACGCGCCAGCGCTACGACCTGGTCGTCGGCGCGGACGGCCTCAACTCGGCGACGCGGCGCCTGATCGGGATCGACGACGTGCCCGTGCCGACCGGCATGGCCATCTGGCGCGCGCCCGTGCCGCGGCCGTCGGGGGTGGAGCACACGCAGATGATCTACGGCGGAGCGTGCTTCATCGCGGGCTGCTGCCCGACCGGGCCCGACACCGCCTACGCCTACCTGGTGGAGCGCAACCGCGACCGGGCCACCATCGCGCCGTCCACCTACGCAGACGAGATGCTGGCGCTGGCGAAGGACTACGGCGGGCCGTGGCCGGAGATCCAGGAAGCCCTGACCGATCCGGAGCTGGTCAACTACACCTGGTTCGACCGGTTGCTGGTCGACGGCCCGTGGCACCGCGGGCGCGTCGTGCTCGTCGGCGACGCCGCACACGCCTGCCCTCCGACGCTGGCGCAGGGCGCCGCCATGTCCCTGGAGGACAGCCAGGTCCTCGCCGAACTGCTGGCCGCGCACGACGTGTGGGACGACGCGGTGCTCACCGAATACCGGGCGCGGCGCTATGAGCGCGTTCGCACCGTGGTGGACGCGTCCGTCCAACTAGGACAGTGGTTGCTCGACGGTGTCCGTGATGCCGACGTGCCGGGCCTCATGGGCCGCACGATGGCGGTGCTGGCAGGCCGGCCGTGACGACACCCCCTACGACGACACCGACCGTGGACGTGCACGCGCACGTCCTGCTGCCCGAAGTGGACCGCCTCGTGGCGGAGACCAGTGGTCACGCCGAAGCACGCGAGCTCGATGCCCGCCGCAACGGCCCTGAGGCGTTGGCCGTCAGCGGTGCGATGGTCAGGGACCGGCTGCAGCTCCTGACCGACGTGGTCCACCGGCTCGCGGCGATGGACATGGCCGGCGTCGACGTGCAGCTCGTCAGCCCGTCGCCGTCGCACTACCACTACTGGGCCGAGCCGGAACTGGCGCGAGCGGTGTGGGAGACGGCGAACACCTCCACCGCCAAGCACTGCGCCCAAGCTCCGGATCGCCTGCGCGGCCTCGGACTGGCGCCGTTGCAACACCCGGACCAGGCGGTGCGGGCGCTGGACCACGCTCTGAGCGCGGGGCTGGCCGGGGTGGAGATCGGCAGCCACGCTCCCGGCCGCGAGCTGTCGGACCCGGCGTACGAACCGTTCTGGGCACTGGCCGCGGAGACCGGCGCGATCATCTTCCTGCACCCCTTCGGATGCACGTTGAACGAACGGCTCGACCGCTGGTACCTGTCCAACAGCGTCGGCCAGCCCACCGAGAACGCCGTGGCCCTGTCCCACCTCATCTTCTCGGGCGTGCTGGACCGCCATCCGGAGCTGCGCGTCGTGGCGGCGCACGGTGGCGGTTACCTGCCCACCCACATCGGGCGGGCCGACCACGCGTGGCACGTCCGGCCCGACGCACGGGGCTGCGCCCACCCGCCCAGCCACTACCTGCGCCACAACCTGTTCTTCGACTCGCTCGTCCACGACGCCGGCGTGCTGCGCGAACTGGTGCGCGTCGCCGGAGCGAGCCGCGTCCTGCTCGGATCGGACTTCCCCTTCGACATGGGCGCCGACGACCCGCTGGAAACGCTGCGCGCCGCAGCACTGTCCGAATCGGACTTCGACACCATCCGCGGTGGCAACGCCGCCGCGGTGCTCACCCTGGAGGAGAACCGGTGACCAGGCGATTGCTGACCCACCTGAGGCACGTCGACCTCGCCGTGCCCGACTACGACAAGCAGCGCGAGTTCTACGCGGGGGTCTGGGGCCTGACCGAGGTCGCGAACGACAGCGGGCTGAGCTTCCTCGCCGCGGAAGGGTCGCCAGAGCAGTACGTGGTCCGGCTGCGCAAGGCGGACGACAAGCGCCTGGACCTGGTCGCGTTCGGCGCCGCGAACACCGACGACGTCGACGCGCTCGCCGACTCGCTCATCGCAGCCGGGGTGCGGCTGATCAGCACCCCCGACAAGCTCGGCACGCTCGGCGGCGGGTACGGCTTCCGGTTCTTCGACGTCGACGGGCGCACGGTCGAGGTCTCCGCCGACGTGGACACGCGCACGCACCGCCGCGTCGAGGAGAAGGAGGCCATCCCCGTCCGGCTGTCCCACGTCGTCCTCAACTCGCCCGACCTCAACCGGACTCGGGCCTGGTACGAGCAGCACCTGTCCTTCGCGCTGTCGGACAGCCTCAGCTCGCCCCACATGGGCGAGCTCATGCACTTCATGCGCATCAACCCGCAGCACCACAGCCTGGCCCTCGCGAGGGGACCGCACACGTCGCTGCACCACATCTCGTTCGAGATGCGCGGCATCGACGAGTACATGCGCGGCACCGGTCGCCTGCTGCGCGCCGGGGTCCGCAAGATCTGGGGACCCGGCCGGCACCTCGCGGGCGACAACACGTTCTCCTACTTCTTCGACCCGCACGGCAACACGGTCGAGTACACGACCGAGCTGGAGATGCTGGACGAGGACGCGTGGCACCCGAGCGTCTACGACCTCTCCCAGCCGGAGGTCTCCGACCAGTGGGGGACGGCCAACCCGATGAACGAGCTCGTGGCCAAGGAGTCGTTCAACGACCCCGACCGCGGCTGCTTCGTCGCACCGCCGGTGTGACGCCATGAGGTTCGCGAGGTACTCGCACGAAGGAAAAACGCGCATCGGCGTGCTCGACCACGACCTGCTCCACCCGGTCGACGCGGGCTCGCTCGTCGAGGTCCTCGACGACCTGACCGCCGCGGGCAACGAGGCGTTGTCGGCGCCACCGGGTCCGCACATCTCGGCGGTGCGTCTACTCGCACCACTGGAACCGGCGTCGGTGCGGGACTTCGTGACGTTCGAGGAACACGTCGAGGGCATGCGGGCGGGAACGGGGGTGCCGGAGCAGTGGTACGCGGCGCCGACGTTCTACTTCACCAACCCGCACGCCGTCCTCGGCCCGGACGACGACGTGCCGCTCCCGCCGGGCTGTGAGCGGTTCGACTTCGAACTGGAGGTCGCGGCGGTCATCGGACGCGAAGGCCGCGACCTCACGGCCGACGAGGCACGCGGCCACATCGCCGGGTACACGATCTTCAACGACTGGTCCGCGCGCGACCTGCAGACCGCCGAGATGGCGGTGGGACTGGGACCGTGCAAGGGAAAGGACACCGCGACCACCCTCGGACCCTGGCTGGTCACCCCGGACGAGCTCGAGCCGTGGCGCGACGAGGACGGCCTGCTCCGCCTCGCGTTGACCGCGGAGGTCAACGGCGAGGTGGTCGGCGAGGACCTGTTGTCGAACATGAGCTGGACGTTCGAGGAGATGGTCGCCTACGCCTCGCGGGGCACGTCGGTGCGGCCCGGCGACGTGCTCGGGTCCGGCACCTGCGGCAACGGGGGATGTCTGGCGGAGCTGTGGGGGCGGGGCTCGGACCGTCCGCCGCTCAGGCCCGGTGACACGGTCACCCTCACCGTGGAGGGCATCGGCCGGCTCACCACCACCGTGACCGCCGGAGGGACGGTCCACCCGCTGCCCCGTGCTCGCCGGCGACCGCGGAACAGGCCGTGACTTCGCTGTCCTGGTGGCCGCGCCCGAGCAGGTGACCCACCTGCCCGGGCGCGGCCATGCCGTCCAGCGGCACCACCCGCGGACCGCGGCGATGCTCACTGGCCGACGCGCACCGGCTTGGCGTCGACCGAGCCCACGGCCTTGCCGACAGGCGAGAGGACCAGCGCGACCAGACCGATCACCAGAAGGGCCGAGGAAAGTCCGTTGATCGCCTCGGACAGGGCCAGAACCGCGAGCGGGCACACGAACTGCCCGATGAACAGCGCCGCGGTCCACACGCCGGACGCGCGGGGACGCTGGTCGAAGCTGAGCCTCCCCAGCGCCCACGTGATCAAGGCGGGCAGGAGCAGGCCGTTGCCGACTCCGGTGACCACGGCCCCGGTGATGACGAGAGGAAGCCCGGACGCGAAGGCGAGCACACCCAAACCGATGCCGGAGAACAGGAACGCGAGCGTCAGGGTGAGACCGGGACCCCGGTCCGCCAGCCGTGCGAACAAAGTCGCGCCGGCAGCGGTCGCCAGTGAAGCCAGCGCACTGATCACACCGATCGTGGCCGGGGAGTCGACACCGACGCCGCCCAGCACGTAGGGCAACTCGACGATCAACGTGTAGAAGACCAGGCCTCCCACCAACGTGACACCAACGGGAACGGCCAAACGACGCCACGCCAGCGGAACCGCCCCGGACCGCTCCTGGCTTCCGGTGGGCTCCCAGAGGTACCTGATCGCCAGCAGTGCGAGAGGAAGGCTGGCGGCGTAGAGCCAGAACGGTGTCCTCCAGCCCAGGCCGCCGAGCAACCCGCCCAACGCGAAGAACAGGGTGGCCGCAACGGTCGTGCACACCGTCTGCAGGCCGAAGTACCGCTGCCGCTGCTGCCCGTGGAAGTAGTCGGCGAGCAGCGTGGTGCAGCAGGTCATGATGGCGGCCTCGGCGATCCCGACGAGGACGCGGCTGGCCACGATCAGCCCCAGCGACGGCAGCCACAGCGGCGCGGTCCCGAAGAGCCCGTACGCGACAAGGCCGATGACCAGCAACCTCTTGCGGCCCGTCCGTCCCACCACACGTCCCGCGACGGGGGCCGTCAGCCCGATCATCAGCGCGGGCGCGGTGAGGACGATCGGCGTGAGAGCCGCTACGCCGGGGGTGGAGGCGAACGCCTGCTGGATGTTCGGCAGCACGGGCGCGAGCAACACCGAGCCGAGCACGGGGAGGCAGCTCGCGAGCAGCAGGACGACCGCTTGGGAACGACCCGCGGGGTGCACCACTTCGGGTTCGATGACTGGATTCGGCACGGCGTCTCCGTTGAGGTGTGCATGCCGATCTCCGGTGACCGGCATCACTTGGCCCAGTTTTGGCGTCGTCCTGGGCTGTGCGGAAATCACTTGTCCTGACGCCAGGTATCCACGGCGTGGATGTGTCGGTGGCGCGGCAGGAAGAACCGCCGGGAACCCATTGAGACGCAACGGAAACCAGCCCTGGCCGAAAGTACTAGCTGCCGTGGACACGACGTCGAGGAGCCTGCTCGGATGGGTGCTGCCCGGATCCCTGTCGCGAAAGGACTGCCGTGCGCAGATCGACCGCCGCCGTGGTGCCCGCCGTCGTCACAGCGCTCGTCCTCGCTGTCACAACCGTGCCGGTGAGCGCCTCGACCGACCCGTTCTCCCGTTATGCCGAGCAGAAGCTGAGCTGGGGCGCGTGCGCTTTCGCTCCGCAACCGGATGCGCTGCCCGCCGAGTGCGCGCTGGTGACCGTGCCCAGGGACTGGGCCGCGCCCGAGTCGGGGCGGGACCTGGTCGTCTCGATCAGCCGGGTCGCCGCGTCCGGGGAGCACCTCGGTTCGCTGCTGCTCAACCCCGGTGGTCCCGGTGGTCAGGGCACGTCCCTGGCCGGTGAGCTGGCCGCTGTCCAGCCTCAGCTCCACGAGCGCTACGCGCTGATCGGAATGGACCCTCGCGGCACCGGTCAGGAGGGCGGCACGGCGCCCGAGACGTGCGAGGTGCCCATCGACCGTCTTTCGCCGCGCACCGACCTCGACGCGCGTGACCGGTCGGCCGGGAGCATCGCCGAGCACCTGAAGCTGCCGCGCGCGGTCGCGGAGGCGTGTCAGAGCGAGGCGCTCGCCCCGTTCATCACGACCTGGCAGACCGCGCACGACATGGAACTGATCCGGATCCTGCTCGGTGAGTCCCAATTGGACTACCTGGGTTATTCCTACGGCACTTGGCTGGGGGCGAAGTACGCGTCGCTCTTCCCCCGCAGTGCGGGCAAGATGGTGCTGGACTCCAGCGTCGACTTCCAGGGGCGTCTCCAGGCCGCGTTCGAGGCGTGGCCGCAGATCAACCAGCGGTTGTTCGAGGAGTCGTTCCTGCCGTGGATGACGCGGCAGTTCCCGGAGGAGGTCGGCGCCACGACGGAGGAGGCCGCCGCCAACTGGGAGCGTGCCCGCCGGTTCTTCGCGTCCTCGGGCACCAGCCCCGACCAGTTCGACACGATCTTCGTGGGCATGGGCTCGCCGCTGCGCTGGGTGCTGGGCGCGTTGGTGTTCGTGCTGGGAGTGCGGGGTGCGAACGGCGCGACCACGGCGGCGACCGGGTCGGCTCTCGCGCCGGAGCTCGACGCCAGGTCCCGCGAGGCGTTCGGCGTCCCGCTCGCGTCGCTGACCCCGGCGACGGTGGCCCGGGCGCTCGCCGACGATCCGCAGGACTACCGGCTCGTGCCGACGACCCGGTACGCCGTGGCCTGCGGTGACCAGCCGACGCGTTCGGCGGCCTGGTACAAGCGGCTGTCCGACCAGCAGGGCCCGCGGTACCCGCTCTACGGCTGGCAGTACGGCCTGAGTGAACCGTGCGCTTTCTGGTCCGACGCCCCGCGTCAGGAGCTGCCGTCGCTGCCGGCGGAGGTGGCCGGCCGGGTGCTGGTCGTGCAGGGCGAGCTCGACCCGCAGACCGGGTACGAGCAGGCCAGGTCCGCGGTGCGCGCGGCACCGGGCGTCAGCCTCGTGTCGGTGGCGGACAGCCCCTTCCACGGCCAGTACGCCTTCGAGGGCAACCCCTGCGTCGACGGCATGGTGAACGTGTTCCTGCTGCGGAACTCGCGGCCCGGCAACGTCACCTGTCCCGGAGTCCCGCTGCCGAACGAGACCGAGGTCCACCCGGTCCCCGGTCCGGTGCGGGACTCACCGGTCGCCGTGGCGACGGCCGCCCAGTCGCCGCTGCCGGTACTGCGCGAGTCGGTGCGAGCGAAGATCAGCGACATCAACGCACCGCTGCGCTGATCGGGATTCGGTGCGGCCGGCGAGCACCTGCTCGCCGGCCGCACCGGCAGCGTCACTGGTAGGAGACCATCGACGGCTTCGGCCGGTAGGTCATGGTCTGCTCCGGGGTGAGCATCGGCTTGTCCTCGTCGTAGAAGTTCTTCCACCCCATCGGCAGGTCGCTCGGCCGAGCCCCCACGACGGAGTCCCACGTGGACACCTTCTGGCCGGTCGTGCCCTGCCCATCCATGTGGATCAGCAGCTGCACCTCGTCACGGGTGGTGTCGAGCGCCTGCTCGTTCCGGATCATCGTCAGCTGGAACTGGTGCACCACGAGCAGCTTCTGCGGCAGGGACTTCGCGGCGGTCAGGTCGGCGAGCCACGCCGAGACCTCGTTGATCTCCGACGCGTCGGCGCCGCCGATCTGCTGCAGCGGCACCTGGTCCGGTCCGAGCTTCCACTCCGGGTCGACGGCCAGGCCGACGTGGGGCATCTCGAGCAGCGGCGCGTACCGCTTGGCCTGGTCCACCAGACGAGCCCTGCCCGGCTGCAGGTCCAGGATCACGTAGAAGCCCTCTTTCCCGGCCCTCTCCGCCCACGGGCGCACCGACTCGACCTCGGACTCGGCCGAGTAGTCGCCGTCCGGGCCGGGGGAGCCCTGGGCGACGGTGACGATGATCTCCAGGCTCGGCACCACGGGGACGTCGCTGAGCGGCTCGTAGTCGGCGGCCAGCTTCTTGGCGCGTGCGACGGTGCCCTCGAGGTCCTGTTCGCCGAGCGCGCCGAGCGCTGGCCCGTCCGGATGGCCGTAGAGGCACACCAGCAACCTGCCGGGGAAGAGCACCTGTCCACCGCCGGGCAGCTCGCCGCGGGGTGCCGTGTCGATCCGCCTGCGCAGCCGGTCGGGCGGACCGAAGTCCTTGCCCAGGGCCAGCAGCGCCGCGGACGGTTCCGCGCGCAGCGCGTCGATCGCCGACTTGTCGCTCCTCGGATCGGTGCCGCCCACCGTGACGACCCGCGCCCCCGCCGCCCGTGCCGTGGCGATCGCCGCGACGTCGTCACGGCTGGTGTCCGCCAGCACCGTCACGTCCACGGGCTGGGCGCGCTCGACGGCCGGCAGCCCGTCGGGCAGATCCGCCGTGGCACCGTCCTTGGGCGCGTCGACCCCGACCACCTTGGCCGTGCCCGCCCACGACTCGACCTCACGACGCGCGTCGGCACCGACGGTGAGCACCACCTGCGGCGACAACCTCTTCACCTCGTCGCGCACGGCCTGCTGCGGCGGTGCCGCCGACGCGTTCGGAGCGGGGATCTGGAGCGCCGGTACGCCCAACCGCTCCGCGAGGGCGCCCGCACCGGCCGAGGCCGCACGGTCCGCCTCCGCGGCCACCACCACGACGGGAGCGCTGCGGAAGAGGGCGGAGCTGACGGCGATCGCCGACTCCGCACCGGGCTGGGCGGCCAGGACGACTGTCTTCTCGGATGGAGCGGCTGTTTCGGCCGACACCGCGTCGGTCTCCCCCTGGAGCGTGAGCCCGAGCGGCTCACCGGTGCAGCTCGTCACCATCAGGGCCGCCACCAGCACGGCGAGATGCCAGCGTTTCCTCACATCCACCGTCCTGTGTGGTCAGAGCCGTCCTCAACCGCGTCCGGCCCACTCGCTCCTGCACGGGAAACGGGGAGTTCCGTCTCACCGCACGAGGAGTAGCCGGGGGAGAGTCGGATCTTCCTCGGCGACGCGATGATCACCCGATCGGAGGACACCGCGGCCGGGCTGCCCGAGGAACTCCGTGACGGAGAAGACCTCGTCGCCCACCGCACAGCACAAGGCTCGTGCGATGGGCGACCTGTGGGACCGGCTCTAGTCGGTCAGGTCGATCCGGGCGTGCGGACCGCAGAAACCGGTGACGCGGTCGAGGACCGTGCGCAGCACCTCGGCCGCGTCGTCGTCCTCGGCGCGGTCGACACCCGCGGTCAGCCCGGCGATCAGGGCGGCGCGGCCCGTGCCGGCGGTGTTGGCGGACTTGAGCTCCGCCACCAGCTTCTCGACGTCGCCGCCGGACGCCGTGGCGTCCACCAACGCGGCCCGTTCCTCGACGTTCACCGGTGCTCCTCCCACGTTCACGCACGCTTGAGCGGGCGCTGGTGCGATCGTCCACAGGTTCGCGGTGGAGCGCACGTAGCCGCGGTGGTCCTGCAACGGCATCTGTCCGGCGGGCGAGAGGGAACCGTGTGCCAGGTCGACCGGGTCCGCGACGTACTGCAGCTCGTTCGGTACGAGCGTGGTCGTGTCGAGCTGCCACACCCTCAGCGCCGGTTTGGTGTTGGTCCCGTTCCTGCGGGCCGCCGGTGTGCCGGCAGGGTGCACCCGCTTCCCGGGGACACGGAGGTCCCCTGTGGTGCCCCCGCGTTGGTCGGCGAGACCCAGGGGACGTTGTTGGACAGGAACGTCACGACATCCGCGTCGCGGACGCCGAGCTGGTCACCGATCACCGGCATCTGCGTGTTCTGGTCGAGCAGGATTCCGCGGTAGATGAGCGGCATCGTCGCCCGCCTACCTGGCGTGGTCGTAGGCGACGAAGCAGTAGCTCGCCACGCCCGCGGGGTTGTTGTCCACGTCGTGCGCCGCGGCGGTGACCATGTAGCAGTCGACGATCAGCCCGTCGGGGAAGTTGTAGCGCTTGGAGAACGGCGTCCACTGGGACGCGAAGTTGGTCTCGCAGTACTGCCACGTGTCGGCGGTGATGATGCTGCCGTCGTCGCCGGCCGCTGCTGCGGTTGCCGATCTCTTGTCGGCGTAGGCGGCGCCGGCGAGCAACGCTTCCGCTGCTTTCGCCAGCGCCTCCAACGCGATCGGCGCGAGGATCTTGACGACCGTGGTCACACCCTGGCCCCTGACTGACCTCCTGGCTCGACCCTCCTGGCTCGACCCTCCTGGCTCGACGTGGTGAACGTGCAGATCCAGGAGTACGGCACCGTTGAGATCCAACAATGGACGTCGTGGTGAGCACCCGCGGTGACCACCGAGTGGGTGAGGCCGTCACGCTCCGCGTTGCCGCACACAGGATCTACGACATCGCCGCGGCCGGGTAGCTGGTGTGGGTGAAGCCGGGGATCTCGACGAGCTCCGGCCGGTTGCCGTTGGCGCTCAGCTGGTCGAGCACGAACTGCATGCCGGCGGTCGCGATCTGTGCGGCGGGGTCCTCCATGACGTAGCGGAGGCGGGTCACGATGGCCCGTTTGTCGTCGACCGACCGGACGATCGGCATGGCGTTGACCACCTCGGTGTCGTCGTCGACCACGGGCGCCTGCTCGATCCGCTTCTCGAACGCCGGGTAGTCCGGCCACATCAGACGGCTCATCTCGACCGACGACAGGCAGCCGTACCAGAACTCGCGGTAGCGCGCCTCGGCCCGAGCGCAGAACTCGCTGTCGGCGAACTTCTCGGGCTCGATGGCCGGGGCGGTCGGGGCGATGATCAGCCGGGCCGGGTCGAGCTCGTGGCCCGACGCTTCGTAGAGCAGCGGGCACACGTTGTTGCTCTGCCAGGTCAGGCCGGCGCTCGGCCGTCCGGCGCCACCGGCGACGATCACCATCAGCTTCTTCCAGTCGATGGACTGCTCGTGGAGCCACTCCAGGCTCCGGTGCACCGAGTCCAGCGCCGAGAGGGCGAAGGTCGCCGCCATCACGTCGTTGAACGGCACGGGGACCGCGTCCGGCCCGCCGCCTTCGAGCAGGTTCGCGCGCAGGTGCTCGAAGTCCAGGAGCCTCGGGTTCTCGATCGCGCGTTCCAGGAAGTCCGCGGTGGTCGCGCAGGTGTAGTCGACGAGATCGGTGATCTTCTCCTCGTGCCCCCGCCACGCGGTGACCGCGACCTCGTCACGCCAGTACGAGACGCTGTTGAGGTCCTGGACGACGCGGCATTGCGCGATGAGCTCCCTGCCGGCGGCCTTGCAGCTCATGTCGCCGAGCTCGCGCAGCCGGGCCAGGTAGGGGATCGCGAGGCCGAGGTGCGAGATCGCGGTGATCTCGAAGAACCCCCTGGTGCCCTTCCTGAAGTCGACTGACGAGGGCGGGCGTCCGCCGCCGGGGAACAGCACCAGGTCGGTGCCCGTCGCCAGCAGGAGCGGGGAGTCGGAGTGGGCCTCGCCCAGTCGCCGTTGCAGGTTCCGGCCGATGCTGTCCGGGGCCGAGGTGAACAGCTCGAACAGCCGCATGAAGTGCGGGTTGGGCTCGTATCGCATTGATCTTCTCCTTGTCGGTTCAGGCGTTGTCGAGTGCGAGTTCGTAGACGATCGAGTCCTGGCGGAACCGCACGTCCGGGGTGAGGCTGTTGGCGACGACCAGGAAGGTCGTGCCGTCGGCCTCGAAGAAGCTCGCGTCGGTGCCGCCGGAGGTGGGGAACTCCTCGACCACCTCGAACCTGCCGCCGTCCCACCTGTACAGCTGCGACATCAGATCGGTCCTGGCCACGGGGGGCTTCCCCTGGATGAAGCAGATGCGGACGAGGAACAGCTTGTCGCCGTGCCGGTGGAGTGCGAACTCGCGGCCTCCGAGACCACCGAGTGACTGGTGCGGCTCGAAAAGCTCACCGTTCCAGCGGTAGAGCGTCGAGTCGCCGTTGATGCACGCGAAGGCCAGCCACTCCTCGCCGTCCTGCGAGAAGTGCAGGAAACTCCGGCCGAACTTCTCCGCGAAGGTCTGGTAGGGGACGAAGGAATCGCCGTCCCAGCGGTAGACGACGCTGGGGGTGACCTGGTCCGCATAGGCCAGGAAATGATGTCCGCCGACGCGGAAGTGGTCCCAGTTGTACCCCCAGCGCCCTCCGAGGACCTGGAACTCCTTCCACCGCCCGTCGATGCGCTCGAAGACGACCGAACGCCCGTGACCCCGGGGTGAGAGGCCCGGCATGGTCAGGCCCTGCGCCAGCGCCAGGAACTCGCGGTCGTCGATCGAGAAGTGGTGCCACTGCTTCGCCCCGAAGGTGGGCAGCTTCTCGTCGAGGACCCATTTCCCGTCGTCCTCGCGGTAGATGAGCGACTCGACGTCGGTCTCGTAAGGACCCTTCCCGGTGCGGAGGTTGGCGAAGGCCAGGTACGTCCTGCCGCCGCTGCGAAAGCTCAGCGCGTCCTCCCCGCTCGGACACCGCAGACGGTCCACCTCGACGAACCGCGCTCCTTCCCAGCGGTAGAGCAGGGCGTCCACGTCGGCGTCGCCGCCGTTCATGTCCGCGGGCTGTCCCGGCACGTCCTCGGCCAGCTGGGGCACGACGAGGTGCAGCCCGTCGCCGGTGCGGAAGACGTGGGCGCTGCGAGCGCCTGACGTGGGAAGACGTTGGTGGACCGACAGGATCTTCGTCTGGGGGTTGCCCGGTCGGAGGTCCGTCACGGTGGGCTCCTTAGCTAAGTTAATCTGGCACCGCCAGAGTTGCTTAACTTTGATAAGTTGTCAACCATGCCGAAGGGGATCACCCGTGAGAAGGTCGTGGCCGCCGCGCTGGAGCTGCTCGACGAGAAGGGCATCGAGGGCGTCACCGTCCGCGCGCTCGCCGAGCGGCTCGACGTCCGCGCTCCTGCTCTGTACTGGCACGTGCGCAACAAGCAGGAACTGCTCGACGAGATGAGCACGACGGTCCTGCGCCGGATCATGGAGGCGCTGCCGCAGGCCGGTGCGAACTGGCGCGACGACCTCGCCGCCTACGCCCGCGTGCTCCGCGCCGAGTACCTGCGCCACCGGGACGGCGCCCGCATCTTCAGCGGCGCGCGGGTCTCCGACCCCGAGGTGATCCTCATGAAGGAGCCCCTGTACCGCAGCTGGACGGAGGCGGGGCTGACCCTCGCGGAGGCGGACGACGCCCTGGACGTGGTGCTCGCGTTCGTCGTCGGGTTCGTCATCGAGGAGCAGGAACGGCTCCAGTCGGACGAGACCGATCCCGCGCGGTACTCACTGGCCGAACGCGATGCCTGGCTGGGTGAGCGCGCACCGCTGGTCAAGGTCGCCGGACACCTCCGCGACGACGGTGACCAGCGGTTCGAACGCCACCTCGCCCTCGTTTTAGACGGTCTCGCCGCCCGGTACGGGCGCAGGTCCGCCGATCCGGCCTGACGGTTCGAACCACCCCGGCACGAACCACATCTGAACTCACCGAATGACTTCACGTGATTCCGGTGAGCACTGAACGACCCGAAAAACGGGCAGTGCGTCATCGGCCGATGACGCACGCCCTGGAGCGTTTGTGAGCATCGGTCTGAGCATTCTCGACCCACCCGAGCGAACGGCAGGTCGCGCTGCGGCCGGTCATCGCCCGCGGCGTCCAGCTCCCGGTGATCGGCGACGCCATCGACTTCCTGCGGCGCAACAGCAGGGCGACGAAGGAGAGGGAGGTCGACATCGCCCACGTCGCCTGACCGCGGTCAGCAGCCCGTGAAGTGGCGGTCCGCCGACCAGCCGGCGTTGGCCCAGTCCCGCGGGTCCGCGGGCGTGAACCCGGGGTGCTGCCCGGCCAGTTCGGCGAGCAGCCACCGGGTGAAGCGGGCGGCGCCCTGCGGGCAGGTGTGGATGCCGTCGGTGCCGCGGTCGGCCTTGCCATCCCTGGTCTGCTGGTAGGTGGTGCCCCACACCTCGGTGGCGTCGAGCACGTCCGCCTGGCCGGAGGACGCGTCCGCGACCGCGCGGGCAGCGTCGGGAGCGCCGGCCAGCTCGGCCATGTGCGGCTGGTAGAACTCGTCGGGCCTGATCGGCGGCGCGGTGACGAACACCAGCTTCGCGCCGGCCGCGGACACCGTCTTCACCAGTTTCTCGTAGCCGGCCCGTTGTTCCTGCGCGCTGCCCCAGTCGTACGTGGTGATCTGGTAGAGGACCAGGCCGGCCTCGGCCTCGGTGATCTGGCCGGGCAGCTCCTGCCAGTGCTCGTCGGCGAACGGCCCGACGACGTTGCCGCCGCCCTCCGCGGCGATCGACTGGAACTCGACGCCGCTCGCCTTGAAGGCGGCGGCCATCGGCAGTGCCTCGCCCACGGCGATGGAGTCGCCGATGAACAGCACCTTGGCCAGACCGGGCGCGCCGGTCGCCGTCGGCTGACCGGAGCACGCCGTGGAGAGCAGGAGCAGTCCGGCCAGCCCGAGTGCGAAACGTGGTGATGTGGTCATGGGTCCGACGGTTCCGGTGCGGTGTCCCGGGCACTGCGCCGCTTTGTCGCGGTTGTGTCGCAGGACCAGCGGCCACCGGCGAATCCCCGCGGGGGTGTCCATACTCGACTCCGTGGCGGCGATTCTGCTCATCGAGGACGACCCACTGGTCCGGCGCGGTCTCGAGCTGGCGCTGAGCAGGCACGGTCACGACATGCGCACCGCCGGCACCGGGGAGGACGGGCTGCTGGAGCTGGGGTCGTCCACTCCGGACCTCGTGGTGCTCGACCTGATGCTGCCGGGGATCGACGGGTTCGAGGTGTGCCGCCGGATCCGCGCCGGCGGCGAGGTCCCGGTCATCATGCTGACCGCGCGCGGCGACGACTTCGACGTCGTGGGCGGGCTGGCGGCGGGTGCCGACGACTACGTGGTCAAACCGGTGCAGCCCACCGTGCTCGACGCTCGGATCCGCGCGGTGCTGCGCCGGACCGCAGGCGTTGGCGACGGCGTGCGGGTCCACCGCGGCCTCCGCGTCGACACCACGGCGGTGACGGTGGCCCTGGACGGCGAACCGGTGGCGTTGACGCCGACCGAGATGCGGTTGCTGCTGACGTTGTCCCGGGCTCCTGGCCGCGTGTTCACCCGGCAGCAGTTGCTGCGGGAGGTCTGGGAGCACGACTACCTCGGTGACTCCAGGCTCGTCGACAACTGCGTGCAGCGGCTGCGCGCGAAGATCGAGGCCGACCCGGCCGCCCCGGAGTTCGTGCAGACGGTGCGCGGCTTCGGGTACCGGTTCGGGCCGGTATGAGCGGACTGCTGCGACCGCGCGGGTTGCGGGCCCGGTTGCTCGTCGCGTTCGTGCTCGTGACGGTGCTCGGTGCGGCGGTGGCCGCGTGGTCGAGCGCGGGGTCCGCCAGCGCCGCGCTCGTCACGTCCGCCGAGCACAGGTTCACCGAGACCGTCACGGGCCAGATCGCCGCGGTCGCCCCCGGCCTGACCTACCCGCCGGACCAGGCCGCGCTCGAACAGCTGCGGGCCGCGGCCGGGGCGAACACCGTGGTGACGTACGGAGATCTGCGATCCGCGGACGGCGTGGGCGCGGGGTTGGTCACCGACTCCCTGCGCGCCGCGGTGCGCACCGGGAACCGGATGGTGACGCAGCGGATCACCACTGAGAGCGGACCGTGGCTGCTGATGGGCACACCGGTCGTGATCACCGCGCCGGACGGTGCCCGGACGCCGTCCGGGATCGAGGTGTACGCGGCGCGGGACCTCGGCGGTGTCGAGCAGGAGATCGCCGGCATGGCCAGGTCCGCGGTCGTCACCGCCGCGCTGGCGCTGCCGCTCGCCGTGCTGCTGGCCCTGCTCGCCGCCGGGAGCGTGCTGCGGCCCGTGCGCGATCTCCGCGACACCGCTCGCCGCCTCGCCGTCGGTGACCTCGACGCGCGGTCGACCCCGCGGGGCGCGGACGAGCTGGCGGACCTGACCGCCACCGTCAACGAGATGGCCCAGTCGCTGCAGACGTCGATGGCGGCTCTGCGGCGCATGCAGGCGGACGCGCGGAGGTTCGCCGCCGACGTCTCCCACGAGCTGCGGACGCCGTTGAGCACGCTGACGGCGGTGGTCGAGGTGTTGTCGATGTCGGCGGACGGGATGGAGCCGGACGCGAGGGAGTCCGCGCGGCTGGCCATCGCCGAGACCAGGCGGCTCGTCACCCTGGTCGAGGACCTGATGGAGGTGTCGCGGTTCGACGCGGGCACCGCCCGGTTGCGCGTCGAGGAGTTCGACGTGACCGGCGCCGTGCGGGACTGCCTGCGCGCCAGGAACTGGTCGGGCCTCGTGCGGCTGACGGCTCCCGGAGAGCTCTTCGCGCGGCTGGACCGGCGCAGGGTCGACGTCATCGTGGCCAACCTCGTCGGCAACGCGCTGCGGCACGGCGAGCCACCGGTCCGCGTGGTCGTCTCGGCCTCCGGCGGCGAGGTGCTGGTCGAGGTCACCGACAACGGGCCGGGTCTGCCGGAACACGTGCTGCCGCACGTCTTCGACCGCTTCTACAAGGCCGACGCGGCCCGCACGCGGACGCCGGGCAGCGGACTCGGGCTCGCGATCGCGCTGGAGAACGCGCGCCTGCACGGGGGCGACGTCGAAGCGGGCAACGGTCCTCGTGGCGCACGGTTCGTCCTGCGACTGCCCCGGGAGGTGGAGGACAGGTGAGTCGGACCTGGCCGGTGGTGCTCCTGCTGCTCGCGGGCTGCGGAGTCGAGCCCTCGGCGGTGACGGACAGGAGCGAGGCGCCGACCGGCGTGGCTGCGGGGCCGACGCTGTACTTCGTCGACGGAGAGGGCGTCCTGCGACCCCAGCTGCGCAGGACCGGCCGGCTCGGCACGATCTTCGACGCGCTGGGCTTGCTGCTCACCGGGGCGGGCGGCTCAGCGCTGCACACGGAGATCGCACCCAGCGCCGTGACGCGGGTCGTGGTGACGACGACCCCGGAGGTCATCCAGCTCGCGGTTCCGCTCACGGACCGGGACGTCACGCCGTTGGGCATCGACCAGATCGTGTGCACGGCGCTGGGCGTCCACGTGCAGAGCGGTGGTGCGAGGACCATGAAGGCGCAGGTCCGCTTCGTCCAGCCGTCCCCGGAGTCGGACGTGGTGCGGACCTGCCCGCTGATCAGCCCAGGGTCGTGAGGTCGATCGTGGCGGGCGCGGGTGCGGGGAGCAGCGACCACACCAGCGCGAGACAGATCATGACCGCGCCGAAGGCGAGAACCCCGCTGCGTCCGCGGGCCCACGTGGCGCGGAACCGGACCGGGTCCTCCACGAGGTACTTCGACAGCGCGGCGATGCCGACCGACACCGCGCACGCCAGCGCGGTGCGGCCCCAGCCCGCGTCCGGGGAGAACAGGACGAAAACGGGCCAGTGCCACAGGTACAGGCTGTAGGAGATCTGGCCGAACCACCGCAACGGTTGCCACGAAAGGATTCTGGCCGCACGGGTGTGCGGAGCCAGCGCGCACAGCCCGATCAGCAGCGCGGAGCACAGCGAGTGCGCGAAGAGGCCGCCGGTGAACAGCCACGTCGAGCTCACGCCGTCCACGAGCAGCCAGGTCGTGCCGATTCCGGCCAGCAGCAAGGACATCAGGACGCCGGCCCACCGGTCCACAGCGCGTGCCAGCACGTCCCGCACCGGCCGGGTGGCGACCACGGCGCCCAGCAACAGCGAGAACGCCCTGGTGTCGGTGCCGGTGTAGACCCTGGTGGGATCGGCGGGGTCGAGCAACGCGATCATCAGCACGAGCGACCCGGCGCAGACCAACGCCGCCGTCAGCGCGACCTGCCGGTGCCCCCACCTCGCGAGGACCAGCACGAGCACCGGCCACACCGCGTAGAACTGCTCCTCGACCGCGATGCTCCACAGGTGCTCGAAGACCCGGTCCGAGGCGAACCGGTCCCAGTAGCTCGCCGACTCCGCGAGCAGGTGCCAGTTGACCAGGTCGAGCTGAACCCACGGACCGTCGGCGAGCGTCGTGCGCACCACGTCGTCCGGTGCCACCGCCCACACGACGACCGTGACGACCACCAGCATCATCGTGAGAGCGGGCACCAACCTGCGGATCCGCCTGCCCCAGAACGCGGTCAACGACACGGTGCCGGTCCTGTCGGCCTCCCGCAGCAGCAGGTCGGTGATGAGGTACCCGGACAGGGCGAAGAACAGGTCCACCCCCAGGAACCCGCCCGGCACCAGCCGGCCCGTGTGGAAGAGCAGCACCCCGAGGACCGCGGCACCCCGCAGACCGTCCAAACTGGACAGATATCGCTTCGGGGCGGTGGCGGTCGAGTGGACTTCGGTCATGCCGACGACTGTGGCGAGCCCGTGTGCGGAACCTGTCCGGGCGATGTCGCGTTTACGTCGCAAGCGTGCGACGCCCTTTTCTGATGTCACTTGCTGGCCCGGCGTATTCCTCCCGGGAATGTTCGGCATGCCGAATCGGTATTTGGCTGGTGGACGAAATGGTCATTAGCGTCGAGGTGTCCGATCGCCGGTAACACTGGAGGTTCATCCAAGCGCGTGTTCGTCACCGGTGCGTCGGGGTGGGTCGGCTCCGCCGTCGTCCGCGGGTCGGTCGAGGACCTCGACGTGCTGCGCGAGGCGGCCGTGTCGGCGGACGCCGTCGTCCACCTCGCCTTCCGGCACGACATCGCCTTCGCCGGGCGCTTCGCCGACGCCGTCGCGTCGGACGCCGCCGCGATCGAGGCCATGGGCTCGGGACTGCGGCCAGGCGGCGCGATCGCCGTGGCAGCGGGCGTGCTCGGGCACGGGCGGGCCGGGGCGACCATCACCGAACGCGACGGGGCCACCCCCGGCGGAGTGGGCGAGGCCCGGCGGCCTCCGAGCGACGCCGCTCTCGCCCTCGCCGGGCGCGGGTTGCGGTCGTCGGTCGTGCGGCTGTCGCCGACCGTCCACGGAGAGGGCGACGGCGGGTTCATCGCGAGCCTCGTCGACATCGCCCGCGAGCACGGGTTCTCCGGCTACCCGGGCGACGGGTCGCGCTGCCGGTGGGAACTCACCGGGTGAGGGGGCAGGGGATCAGTGCCCACACGGACTTCCCGACCGCGCGCTTGGCGATGCCCCACCGCTTGGTCAGCCGGTCCACGAGCACCAGTCCGCGGCTCCGCACCGAGTCCGGCGAGAACGGCCGCAGTACCGGCGTGGACGGTGAGGCGTCCTCGACCGCGACCGTCACCACGCACGGCTCGGTCGAGTGCCGCAGCTGGACGCGGGCGGGAAACCGCGCGTGGTCGTAGACGTTGGTCACGAGCTCGGTCACGACCAGCAACACGTCGACGAGCTCGTCCTTGTGGAGGTTCGCGAGCGTCGCCTCGGTCCACCGGCGGACTCTGCCGATGTCGGAGACGTCCGGCTCCAGTTCCCAGACGTGGACTGCATCGGAAGAGGTCTTGCCGCTGGTCACCTGGTCCTCCTTCGCATCCTGTCGATCCTGGGTGCCCGCTGGCCGGGGTGGCGAACCGCCTCCCGGGCCTGGAGTTCGCCGGTGCCGCTCCGCTCCCGGCGCGCCGGCGAATTCAGTTGCGAAGACGGATGAAACCTGCCCGCCACTCGAAGGTGTGAAAATCGGCCATTGTTCACGCCTTCGCGTGACGTGGAAATTGTGGCCGGTGAAGCGATCTGGTTATGGTGCTGCCGAGATCGCTACCGCATCTGGATTCCGGTGTGCTGCGATTCGTCATCGTTCATCGAGGAGATTTTTGTGCTGAAGAAGGCAGGGGCGGCCCTCGCTATCGCGGGCACCTTCATCGGTATCGGCTCCACGGCGCTGGCCGACGCCCCTGAGCTGGACATCACCGGTCAGTCCGGTCTGGTCCACCTCGAGGACTCCGAGGTGCTCAGCGACGTCAACGCCTGCTTCATCGACGTCAACGTCATCGCGGTTCCGGTGCTGTCGGACAACGACAGTGGCCTCTGCGCGAACCCCGACGACAAGTGACGTGAGGCGGCGCTTTCCGTGATCGCGCCGTCGTGACGGAACTGGGCGGAGCTGGGACAGGCCGCCCTGTTTCGGTCTTTCGTTCCACCAAGAAGCTCGATCGAATTTCCTTTTAGGAGGATGACTGTGGAAATCAAGAAGATTGCCGCCGCGGCTGCCGTCGGTGCGGCTTTCCTGATGGTCGGCACGCCCGCGTTCGCGTCGCAGGGTTACGAGATGAGCGACGTGCACAATTACGTCGCCGAGTACGACCACACCCACCAGGTCGGTCTCGTCAACCTGAGCGACTCCGAGATCCTCAGCGACATCAACGTGTGCCACGTCGACGTGAACGTCATCGCGGTGCCGATCCTGTCCAACAACGACAGCGGCCTGTGCGCGAACCCGGACGTCGAGACGCACGTCACGCACATCGACGAAGACTGACGTCGAGTCGCTGACCGGAGCCCTGACGAGCACCGCTCGTCAGGGCTCCGGCGTGTGCGGCACCGGAGAACGGCATCCGCGAAGGCGGCCGGGTCCTCCAGCGGCGGGTTGTGGCCGGCGCCAGGCACGTACCGGCCTTCGAACGGGCCGGTGAAGTGGTCCTGGTCGGCGAACGGGTCGTTGATGCCGAAACCGTCGTCGGTCGGCGCGAGCACGGGCGCCGATTTCCGGAGCTCGCTCGCGGCCTCCGCCCAGGTAAGGGACCAGTCCCGCCAGAGCAGGCCGCGGAGCTCCTCGCGGTCCCGTTCCAGCGCCGCCCTGCCGGACTCGCTCTGGAAGTAGTGCTGGTACCACTTCGCCTTCTCGCGCACCGGTGCGAGCGAGCACCTGCGCGACACGGTCATAGCTGCGGACGTCGTACGGAAAGCCGTACAGCAGGACGACCGGTGTGCCGTCTGGTGCACCTGACTCGACGTAGGCGATGTCGAGAACGGCTGTGACCGCGGACTTCATCGTGGCGCCTGGCGAAGTGCTCATCGAACCGGTGCTCCCGTCGTTCCTGGCGAAGCCCTTACTCCGAATCCGGGACGCCGAACCTTTTCGGACTGTCCACAGAGGAATTCGAGGCCCTGCTCGGCAGCCTCGCCGCCGAATACCCGAAGGCTTTCCTGGCGGAGAACAGGTTCCAGTCCACTGTGGGCAACCCGGGACTCCGAAGCGCCGAACGCCTGACCGGCCACGCTAGGCGGTGAGCCAGGTGCCCAAGGCGTCGATGGTGGCGTCGATGAGCGCGGAGTCGATCGGGGCGTGTTCGATGGTGCTGCGGTAGTAGATCGGCCCGATGGTCATGGCGGCGGCGTCCCGGCTGGTGAGCGTGAGAGCGATCTCTCCCCGCGCCTGGGCGTCGTCGAGAGCGGCTTCCAGTCGCTCGGAGAGGATGCCGGCGAACTGCGCGCGACGGGCGTCCATGGCCTGGTCCCACAGCGCGGTGTTCGCGAGAGTGGTGGACACGGCGCGCACGTCGTCGAGTTCGAGTTGCCGCGCTATCGCGGTGAGTTCTCGGCGCAGCCACTCGCGGGTGGGGACGGTGGGCTTGTCGAGGAACGGCATCGGGACGGTGGCCATGGCCTCGACGAGCATCGGTTCGGCCTGCGGCCAGTGGCGGTAGACCGTCGCGCGCCCCACTTTCGCCCGTTCGGCGACCTGCGCGTGGGTCACCGCGGTCGGGCCGCTCTCGAGCAGCAGCTCGCGGGCGGCGTTCAGGATCGCTTCCCGGCTGCGCAGGAACCGGGGGTCCGTCTCACTGGTCACGAACCGATTCTATGAGACAACTTGACTCGTAGCACGGCGGCCGGGCATGCTGCGCACTATGAGACAAGATGTATCAGAGAAGACCGTGGCCGTTCTCGGGGCCACGGGTGCCACCGGGCGTCACGTGGTGTCGTCCGCACTGCGGCGCGGGCACCGTGTGATCGCGCTGGTCCGTCGGCAGGGTTCGTTCGTGCGGGTGGGGGGCCTCCAGGAAGCGACCTGGCCCGACGTCACGGACGCCTCGACTCTCACCCAGGTCCTGTCCGGCGCGAACGTGGTGATCAGCGCGCTGGGCGGTGCGGACGAGGGACCGACGACGGTCTGCACCGACGGCATCCGCTCCGCCGTCACCGCGATGAAGGCGACCGGGGTGGCCCGGCTGATCGCCGTCAGCGCGCACGGCGTGCTGGAGACGCACGACAAGTCGCTGTACTCCATGGCGGTGTGGGCGAACGTGGCCGAGCGGATGCGCGACAAGGAGACGATGGAGCAGCTCATCACCGGCTCCGGCCTGGACTGGACGATCGTGCGGCCGCCGAAGCTGTCGGACCACGACGCGATCGGCAAGTACCGGACCGGCACCGACCTGCGCATCCGGTTGTGGAGCTCCATCGGACGCGCCGACCTCGCCGCGTTCCTGCTCGACGAGGCCGAGACCCCGCGCTACCTCCACGCCCACCCGCGGATCACCCGATGAGCGCCGCCGACCTGACGCACAAGGTCGCTGTCGTCACCGGCGCGACCGGCGGCATGGGCCAGGTCATCGCCGCCGACCTCGTCCGCGCGGGTGCCCATGTGGTCACCATCGCCCGCGACCCCGCTCGTGCGGACGCTCTCCGTGCGCTGATCGGTCCGCAGGCGGTTGGCCGGCTCGACGTCATCCCCGGAGACCTCTCGCGGCGTGCGGACGTGCTGACCGCCGCGAAGACCATCCGGGACCGCCACGACGAGATCCACGTCCTGATCAACAACGCCGGCGCGCACTTCTCCGAGCACCGCGTCTCGGCCGACGGCGTCGAGATGCACATCGCCCTCGACTACCTCGCCGCCTACGGCCTCACGACCCTGCTGGACACGCCGCTGCGACGCGGCAGGGCCCGCGTGGTGAACGTCGCCAGCGACACGCTGAACGACACCCGGCAGATCAAGCTGGCCGGCCGCGCACGTCCGGCCACTCTGGACCTGACCGGCGTCGAGAACCTCGCGGAACTGAACCCTGCCAAGGGTTTCGTGGCGTTCGGGGCCTACGCGCGCGCCAAGCTCATGACCGTCACCGCCGGCTACGCCCTCGCCCGCGACCTCGCCGGCGACGCGGTGACCGTCAACGCGCTGCACCCGGGAATCGTTGCCACGGACATCATCGACGACCTCGTGCCCGCGCTGCTGCGTCCCGTGGGCGCGCTGATCCGCCGCAGCCTGCTCACTCCCGCCGAAGGAGCGAGGAGCGCACTCCGCCTTGCCACCGATCCCGGCATCGCCGGTGTCACCGGCCGGTACTTCAACCGCGACGAGGAGTCGCCCACGCCGCCGGTGTCCCACGACCACGCCGTCCAGGAGAAGCTCCTCGCGTTGAGCCACGCCCATTTCAGCGGCTGACCGAGCGACGCGCATCACGTTCTGAACCGATCCGAGCCCACGTCCGTGTAGGTGGTGGCAGCCGCTCCGTGTTGTGCCGCAACGACTACGTGGGAGGCGACGGTTCGTATGTACATCGTCGGTGACAACGACGCTGTCCCGCTCAAGGACACCGTCACCTCGGGTCAGGTGCAGCTGGACCCGGCCGCGGGCGAGGAGCTCCGCAAGCAGTTCCAGGCCCAGATCGACCAGGTCGACTCGTGGCTC
>NZ_DATLEC010000069.1:0-11712 GCF_035525475.1 Lentzea sp.
GACATCATGAACATTCGCCTTGACATAGATGGAAGTCACGCCGTGGCTCCGGCTGGCTACGGGCCATGTCCTGCACACGCGCTGGCGACTCCATAGCCGAAGGCGCGCTCCACCCATGTCAAGGTGGTGTGGCGCAGCCAGCGCGTGGTGACGCCCTGCGCCCGCACGGTGGGCACGTACTCGCCGATCCGGCGCCATAGGTTGTCATAGCGTCGGGCACTTAGTACGACAACGACAGGTTGTTATGCGGGGTCGTGATCTGGTGGTTGATCTGTGTGTCGGTGGAGTTGGCGGCGGGTTGGTCGGCGGGCTTCGATGCGTTCCTGGGGCGGTTCGCGGGCCGGTTCCCGCGTGTTGAGTCGCGGCGCGCATGCGTTGGTATGTCAGCGGTTTGCTCGCCGAGGTGGAGCGGAAGAACGGCTGGACATCGGCGGAGACCGCGGGTGACGCCGGTCCGGAGGGCATGCAGCGGTGCTGAACTTCTACGCCTGGGACACCGATGGGTTGCGTGACGATGTGCGTGCCGCGGTGGTCGAGCGATAGGCGATGCCGAGAACGGTGTGCTGATCGTGGACGAGACGGATTTTGAAGAAGGGCAGGTCCGTTCGATGACGTAGCGGTGGTGGCCCAGTTTCTTGGGCGACTCGATGCCCCTGCGGGCAATGTGGGCGATGTGGGCGATGATGCCCCGCTGTCGCAACGCTTTCCGGCAGGACGGGGGGCGTAGCCCTTGTCGGCGTGCGGCTTGCGCGGACGGCGGCGAGGCCTGCCGACCGGCCCCTTGATCGAGCTGGCGGTCGCGACGGCCGGGTTCGCGCTCGCCGCGGTGACGTTTGCCTGCTCCCGGTTCTGTCAGCGACCCGTCAGGAGATCGCTGTCATGCCCGTTCATGACCAGCCGGCCCCGGCGAGCGCCGTCGTGTTTCGGCCGTTCGTGATTGCTTCTTGCCGCGCTTGCGCGCCAGCCGGGCGTCGATGTCGTCGCGCAGGTACGGGCACTCGGTGGCGAAGTTGTCGCGGTGACAGCGCAACGTGTGCTCCAGGTACGCCTTGGCCGCAGTGAGCTGCTCGATCTGGATGCTGATCGAATCGATCCGGGTATGCACCACGTCGTGCCAGTCCTGGTTGTCGTTGTGGTCGGCCAGCAGTGCGGCGATGTCGTCCAGGCTCATCAGCCCGGTTTCCTGCAACAGCTGTATTATCGCCAATCTGCGTACCTCGGTGTGGTTGTAGTACCGCCGACCGACCCTGCGGTCTCGTGGTGAGATCAAGCCCCGCTTCTCCCACCAGCGCAACGTCGACGTCGCCACGCCCAGCTGTTCGGCGACCGCACCGATCGTCATCGTCTCCACCGGACAAGACAAGCGCATCCGGTGCCGCACGCGCAACCACGGTGGCGCGGACGCTTGACTTGAAGTCGACTTCAAGTGAGAGCCTCGTCGTGACGATTCCATGACGGGGAGGAACCGGCGATGTGCGGTATCGCGGGCTGGGTCGATTGGGAGCGCGATCTCACCGAGGAGCGCCCTCTGCTGGAGGCGATGACCGACACCCTTGTCCCGCGCGGTCCTGATGCGGGCGGTGTGTGGCTCTCGCCGCGGGCCGCGTTCGGTCACCGGCGATTGGTGGTGATCGACATCGAGGGCGGCGTGCAGCCGATGCAGGCGCGCCGGGATGGCGAGCAACCGTGCGTGTTGACCTTCAACGGAGAGATCTACAACTACCGTGAACTGCGCAGCGAGCTGCAGGGACGGGGCCATCAGTTCCGTACCCGCTCGGACACCGAGGTGTTGCTGCGCAGCTACCTCGAATGGGGCGAGCAGTGCCTGTCAAAGCTGAACGGCATGTTCGCGTTCGCCATCTGGGACCCCAACCGGCAGGGCCTGCTGCTGGTGCGCGACCGACTGGGCGTCAAGCCGTTGTTCTACCTGCCCTACGCCGCCGGGGCGCTGTTCGGCTCCGAGCTGAAGGCGATCCTGGCCCACCCGATCGCCTCGGCCGAGGTGGACGTCGAGGGACTGGCCGAGGTGCTGTGCATCAACCAGACCCCCGGTCACGCGGTGTTCCGCGGCATCCGCGCGCTCCGGCCAGGCCACTACGCGTGGATCGACCGGCGAGGCTGCCGGGAGCTGCGGTACTGGGGCCTGGAAAACGGCGGTCATGCCGACGACCTGCCCGCCACCACCGAAGCGGTGCGGGAGCTGCTGGAGGACATCGTGCAGCGACAGTTGATCGCTGACGTGCCGGTGGGCACCCTGCTCTCCGGTGGACTGGACTCCAGTGCGGTGACCGCACTGGCCACTGCCGCGCGGAACCGGGAGGGGCGTGGCCGGCTCGCTACGTATTCGATCGACTTCGAGGGCAATCAGGAGAACTTCCAGCCCATCGCGATCCGCCCGGAACAGGACAACCCGTTCGCGCGGATGGTGGCAGAGCATGTCGGCAGCGACCACACCGAGTTGCTGCTGGGTACCGACGAGGTGGTCAAGGCCCGGTCCGAGGTGCTGCGTGCCCGCGACATACCTGGTCTGGCCGATACCAATGCCGCCCAGTACCTGCTGTTCCGCGAGGTCAAGATGCGCTCGACGGTGGCGCTGTCCGGCGACGGCGCGGACGAGGTGTTCGGCGGCTATCTGTGGTTCTTCGATCAGCGGATGCTCAACGCCGCGACATTTCCCTGGGCCGTCTCGGTGGCAGGGTTCGAGCCGGTGCTCGATCCCGAGCTGTGGCAGAAGCTGCGGCTGCGCGAGCACATCGCCGATCAGTACGCGCAGACCATGGCCGAAGCGCGGGCGCTGGACGGCGAGGCACCGGCCGACGCGCGGATCCGGCAGATGTTCTACGCCAACCTGACTCGGTGGCTGCCCCTGCTGCTGGACTTCATCGACAGGATGAGCATGCGAGTCGGGCTCGAGGTCCGGGTGCCGTTCTGCGATCACCGGCTGGTGGAGTACCTGTGGAACACGCCGTGGGCGTTCAAGACAACCGAGGGGCGGGTCAAGAGCCTGTTGCGGAACGCGGTCGCCGACCTGTTGCCGACGGCGGTCCTGGACCGGAAGAAGACCTCGTTCCCGGTCAGTCAGCACCCGGCCTACGAGCAGACACTGCGCCAGCAGATGCGGGCCGAACTGGCCGACTCCAACTCGCCGCTGCTGCCGCTGGTGCGCAGGCAGGCCGTGCTCGACCTGCTGGAGGGGCCGCTCGGCGCACAGGGCATGTGGCGCTCCGCGGACACACTGTCGTTGCTGTTGCAGATCGCCGAGTGGCTGCGCACGTACAACATCCGCATTCGATGAAAACCGGACGTGACCCAGGTCTGCCGACGGAATCACCGGCGTTGGCGCGATCGGTCCCGCGGTCGCCGACACCGTGGTCATGGGCAGCTGATGAGGACTGTCAGTAGGTCACCGGCAGCCCTCATCGGGCCGCAGGGACCTGGTAGTGCTTTGTTAGGTGCTGCTGACCTGGGGTGATGTTGTGGGTGTTCGGGTCTGGATGGGGCTGTCGGCAGGTGTGGCAGACGCCTGTCCAGACCGCGAGCAAGGCCTGGAGTTCGCGCAGGACCGCGTAGAGCGTCAGGCCTGCGCAGGGGCTCTGGGGTGCGGCGGAGCTGGGTGCAGATGGCTTGGGCGACGGCGGCGGGGGTGACGTGGTGGTGCCAGCCGAGCCAGGAGCGGCCTTCGAAGTGGTCCAGGCCGAGGCCGTCTTTGAGTTCGCGGTAGTCGTGCTCGATGCGCCAGCGGATCTTGGTCAGCCGCACCAGATCCCGCAGCCGGACCGTCCACATCGGTCTCGATCAGGTGGATTTCGCCGTTGGACCGTGACCCGGTCACCGCGAAACCGAGCTACAGCACGTTCAGGCCGAGCTCCTCCTCGAGCGGGATCACCGGTCCACCGTGCTGTTCCGCGAGCGCGACCTTCGGCCTGCCCCGGCGCAGGTTGCTGTCGACCGAGTTTCGCCGAGCATGATGACCTTCCCTGATCGTCACACAGTCATATGAACCTATGGCAACTTCACTATGACTGACGGTCTGCCGCGAGGATGCCGCAGCTTCATATCTCGGTAGATGTTTCGGTGGTCCCGCGACGACTGGTCACGGGACGACCGAGATGCTCGTCCGTGTTGACATTGCCGGCACGGGGGAGGGCGTTGATGAAGGTTGCGGTGATCGGTGGCGGTGTGGGCGGGCTCGCCGCGTCGCTTGCACTGCGCCAGGTGGGGGTGCACACGACGGTGTTCGAGCGACAGCACCGGTTCCCCCGTGTCGCCGTCGGCATCGTGCTGACGCCGAACGGGGTGCGCGCGCTGGACGTGCTGGGCGTCGGCGACCAGGTGCGCGAACGCGGCCACTGCCTGTCCCGTGAGGCCGCGCACCAGGTGAGCACGCTGGACGGCGAGAGCCTCGGCGCGATCAGGTACGGCGAGTTCTACCAGCGCCACGGCACCCCGTTCGTCGTCATTCGGCGCGCGGACCTGCAACAGATCCTGCTCGACGCGCACGGCCAGGTCGGGCTGCGGATGGGGGCGGCGTTGCTGGAGGTCCGCGACGGTGACCACGCGGCGACGGCCTACTTCGCCGATGGCTCGCACATGTCGGCCGACGCGGTGGTCGGCGCGGACGGGCTGCGTTCGGCGGTGCGTGCCCAGCTGTTCGGCATGGAGCCGCCTCGCCACGTGGCCACGACGCTGCGCGGCATCACCCGGCGGGAGCTGCCCCCGGACAGGACCGACGGGTTCACCGTGGTCGGTCCTGGCCTCGGCCTGTTCTTCGCGCCGCTCGGACCGGCCGAGATGTACTGGACCGCCACGATCATCTCCTCGGAGGGCTGGCCCCGCGACCCGGCGGAGTCGATGGAGCGTCTGCTGGAGCGCCTGGAGCGCTGGCCATCGATCGTGTCCGAGCTGGTGCGCGCGGTCGACCGCGAGTACCTCGTCGCGACGGACCTCGCCGACCGTTCGCCGCTCGCGGTGTGGAGCAAGGGGCGGATCACGCTGCTCGGGGACGCGGCACACGCGATGACCAACTTCCTCGGCCAGGGCGCGAACACCACGCTGGAGGACGCGGTCGTGTTGGCCAGATGCCTTGATCGCGTGGAGTCCGACGACGTCGCCGACGCGCTCACCGGCTACGAGCTGGAACGGATCGGGCGCACCACGAGGATTGTGCAGAGTTCGGCGGCGCTGGCCAGCGGTGAGTGGAGCCGGGACACCGCCGAGATCTTCCGCGGCTACCTGGAGAAGGTCCTCAACGGCGAGTTCATGGACTGGGTCTACGGCTTCTCGTCGGACACCGGGCACCCCCGGCGGCCACAGGAAACGGAGGCGCGGTCGTGAGACGACACGTCGAGATCGCGGGAGCGGGGTTCGCCGGACTGACGACGGCCATCGGACTCGCGCGGCGCGGCTGGTCCGCCCGAGTGCACGAGCGAGGCACCGAGCTGCGCGACTTCGGCGCGGGAATCTTCCTGTGGGAGAACGGCCTGCGCGTGCTCGAGTCGATCGGCTGCGCGGACCGCGTGCTGCGCCGGTCGCACGAGGCGAGCCAGTGGGAGGAACGCGACTCGCAGGGCAACCTGCTGAGCACGCGGCCATTGCCGCTGCCCGGCGGCCTACGCATGATCACCCTGACCCGCCAGGACCTCTACGCCACCCTGCTGGCCGAGGCGCGGTCGCTCGGCGTCGAGTTCCGCACCGGGTCGCACGTGGTGGAGGCGGACCCCGACGGGTTCCTCGTCGCGTCAGGCGGAGAGCGGTGGCCGGCCGACCTCGTCGTGGCCGCCGACGGCATCCGCTCGACGGTGCGTGACCAACTGGGGCTACTCGACGGCCACGACGTGTTCGGCTTCGGGATGTACCGGTTCCTGGTGCCACTCGACCGCGCGCCCGGCGACTCCGGCCAATGGCGCAACTACGTGAACTACTGGAACGTGGAGCACCGGCGACGGGTGCTGTACGTGCCGTGCAACTCCACGGACCTGTACCTCAACCTCGGTGCCCCCGACGGTGACGAGGACGCGATCGGCGAGCCGCTGAACGAGGAGGTGTGGCGCGCTTCGTTCCCGGTGCTCGCGGAGTTGCTGACCGGCCTGCCCGCGGCGCCCAGGTTCGACCGGTACGAGGTGCTGCGGCTGCGCAGGTGGTCGGTGGGCGCGGTGGCCGTTGTCGGTGACGCGGCACATGCCATGCCGCCGACGCTGGGCCAGGGCGCGGGCACCGCGATGATGAACGCGCTGAACCTCGCGGTCGCCGTCGCCGAGGCCGACGACGTCCCGGCGGCGCTGACGTCGTGGGAAGCCCATGAGCGGCAGGAAACCGAACGCACCCAGGACACCTCGGTGGCCCTGCTCGCCCAGTTGATGCCGCGGGAGGGCGAGCAGCGTTCCGAGTGGACGCAGGAGCCGCTGCGGACGGCGGCACGCTCGCCGCGCGGTTGACCCGCCGACTCCGGGACACCTCCCTCCCGGTGGGACGCCGCCCTCGTCCCGTACGACGAGGGCGGCGTTCGCACATCAAGATCTTCTCGGCACCGCGACGCACCCGCCTGACCGTCGAATGCGGGTGAAGGCCGACCAGATCTTGCGTCCGGCCAGGACACCGGTCGCACGGGCAGCCCCGGTGAACGGGACCAGCTTGACGTCGGTGAACCCTGTTTCCTCCAGCCATTCGCTGTTCTCGGCCACCGTGCAGTTCTGCCCGCCGCCGTCTTCGTGAGCATGTTCGGGCTCATCAGGGCAGCGGGCCGGGGAGGTCGTCCTCCACGAACGGCTCGCAGATCATGACCACGCCTCCTCGGACTTGCGCAGCATGGTCCGACCGGTCTGCGGGTCCCAGTCGTGCAGCACCCCGGACAGCAGGATGGCGTCGTGCCCGGCCGGCAGGTCCTCGGTGAGGAGGTCGTCCGACTGGACGGCGATCCGGTCGGTGAGGCCGCGCTCCGCGATCTGCTCGGTCGCGATCTCCGCCACCACTCGCCGAGTGCGCCCGCGATGTCGGCGGCGGTAACACCATCCATTGTGGACAGTGTGGTGTACAGGCCGGGATCGGCCGCCGCCTGTGGTGTCTTGGTCACCCGGGATCCGGCGATCATCTGTACCGGTGGCAGGTGATTGAGCGCTGTCTGATCCACGATCCGCGGCTGCCGGCGGTGGTGATGACGACACGACACGTCACGGTCCTACCGGGGGATCGGCCGAAGTGCTTGCCGGAGTTCTCCCCGGTGTTGCTACGGAGAAGTCTTCGGCATGGCCGCGATGACTCGGGGGCCGAGGTTTCCCAAGCTGGACGACATCTGCCTTGTGTACCGAGGAGCTGCCGCATGACTGGTCCTGCGTTGGTGTCGTCCACGGCCACGTTCGTCGATGTGGTGCGGGGGCACGCGAAGCGAGCGCCCAACGAGGTGGCGCTCGAACTCGTCGACTCCGACGGGGGTCGGGTCACGGTGACCAGGGGGCAGCTCGACGCGAGGGCGGGGGCGGTCGCGGCGGCGTTGCGGGAGCACGCCGAACCGGGTGAGCGGGTCGCGCTCGTGTGTGCCACGACGACAGGGTTCGTCGAGAACTTCTTCGGTGCCCTCTACTCCGGTGTGTGCGCGGTGCCGTGCCTCATGCCCGCGACGACGGCGAACTCGAACCGGCGTCGGCGGTTCCAGCGGATCGTCGGTGACGCCAGGCCGTCCGCCGTGCTGGCCGCGGCCGACGACATGGACGTGCTGAGGTCGGCATGGCCGGAGGGCACCGCACCGCCCGTCTGGCTGCACAGCGAGAACATCGTCGAGAGAGAGTTCCCCGGCGAGCCGATCACGCCGGACGCGCTGGCGTTCCTGCAGTACACCTCGGGTTCGACGAGCGACCCCAAGGGCGTGATGGTGAGTCACGCCAACCTGATGGCGAACCTGACGACGCAGCAACGTGGGTTCGGGCTCACGCCGGACGACACGTTCGTGAACTGGATCCCGCTGTTCCACGACATGGGTCTTGTCGGTGTGCTGCTCAGTTCGCAGTTCACGGGGTCGCGGTGTGTGATGATGCAGCCACAGGCGTTCGCGGAGAAGCCGATTCGCTGGCTGCGCGAGATCTCCGAGCAGCAGGGTTCGGTGGTCAACTTCGCCCCGAACTTCGCGTTGAGGTTGTGCGTCGACCGCACGTCCGAGGCCGAGCGGGCCGCGCTCGACCTGTCCCGGTGGCGCCGGCTGATCATCGGTTCCGAACCGGTCATCCCCCGTGTGGTGCGTGAGTTCCGTGACGCGTTCCGGGTCAGCGGGTTGCGGCCGGAGACGCTGACAACGGCCTACGGACTGGCCGAGATGACGCTCACAGCCACGAACTCCGTGGAGGGCGAACTGGATTTCATCGAGGTGGACGCCTCCGAGCTGGAGCAGGGCCGGATCACCGCCCCCAGGGGTGAGCGGACCAGGGAGCTGACCACTTGCGGCGTGCCGATGCCCGGCTGCTCGGTGGAGATCGTCGATCCGGACACCGGCGCACGGCTGCCCGACGACCTCGTCGGCGAGGTGTGGCTCGCGGGTGACTCCGTCGCCGGCGGCTACTGGGAGATCGCGAGCGAGACGACCTTCGCGGCACGGCTGGAGGACGGTAGCGGGCCATACCTGCGGACCGGCGACCTCGGGTTCCGGCACGGCGGGTCGCTGTACCTCACCGGCAGGAGCAAGAGCCTCGTGATCATCCGGGGCCGCAACATCTTCCCTCACGACGTGGAGGAGACGGCGGGAGCGGCGGCCACGGAGACGATGTCCGGTGTGGCGGCCGCGTTCGCAGTGCCCGTCGAGGACGAGGAGCGGCTCGTCGTTGTGCAGGCGGTGCGCGCCACCAGGGAGACCGACCTGGCCGCCGTCGCCGACGCCATCCACCGGGCGGTCGTGGCCGAGTTCGAGATCGAGCCCTACGACGTCGTGCTCGTCCGGCCTGCCGGTGTGCCCCGCACCACGAGCGGAAAGATCCAGAACGTCGCCTGCCGGCAGTCCTATCTGGATGGTTCCCTGCGGGCACTGGCGAGCAGCAGGGACACCCGCACCGAGCCGGGCGGGTTCGGTCGCGGCACGCTGGCCGCGATGGCGCCCGCGGCACGGCGTGGAGCGCTGGAGGCGTGGCTGAGGCAGCAGATCGCGATCGCCGCGCGGGTATCGCCCTGGCAGATCGACGGTGGCGCGCCGCTGACCGCGCTCGGGGTGGACTCGTTGCGGTTGCTGGAATTCCGCGGGACGATCGAGCGCGAGCTCGGCGTCTCGCTGACGAGCACCACCGCCGTGCTGGACGCCATCGTGGACGAGGTGCTCGCCAAGCTCGACGAGCAGGCGACCGCACCGGCCGAGGGAATCGTCCCCGACCCGGCGCACCGCTTCGACCCCTTCCCGCTGACCGACATCCAGTACGCCTACCTCGTGGGCCGCAGCGAGACGTTCGAGCTGAGCGGTGTCGCCACGCACGGCTACGTCGAGCTCGACGCCGTCTCGCTCGACCTGGAACAGCTACAGGCGGCGTGGCGCAAGGTCGTCGACCGGCACGAGATGCTGCGTGCGGTGGTGCTGCCGGACGGCACGCAGCAGGTGCTGGAGACCGTCGAGCCGTACCGGATCGTCGTGGATGAGTCCGCCGACGAGAAGTCCGTGCTCGCGGTGCGCGCGCGGATGTCGGCGCAGATGCGCCCGGTCGGCGAGTGGCCGTTGTGGGAGGTGCGCGCGAGCCGCTTCGGTGACGGGCGGGTCCGGGTGCACCTCAGCTTCGACCTGCTCGTCGCCGACCTGTGGAGCCTGCGGCTGATCATGGCGGACTGGGCGCGCTACTACACCGAGCCCGGCCTGGAGCTGCCGGAGGTCGAACTGTCGTTCCGCGACTGCGTGCTCGCGCAGACTCGCGCGCAGGACTCCGCGCGGGCGAGCGCCGCGATGGAGTACTGGCGTGGCCGGATGGACACGCTGCCGGGCGCGCCGGATCTGCCGCTCGCGGTCAGCCCACGCGACATCAAGCGGCCCGTGTTCGTGCGCCGGTCGAGGCGGATCTCGGTGTCGACGTGGAGCCGGGTCAAGAAGCTGGCCTCCAGCCACGGCGTCACGGCCTCCACGACGTTGCTCGCCGCGTACGCCGCGGTGATCGGGCGGTGGAGCCGGTCGCAGCACTTCACGTTGAACGTCACGCTGTTCAACCGGCCCGCGGTGCACCCGGACATCGCCGAGGTGGTCGGCGACTTCACCTCGATCGATCCGCTCGAGATCGACCTGCGTGAGTCGCTGTCGTTCGCGGGCTTCGTGCAGGCCGTGCAGACCCGGCTCTGGGACGACCTCGCACACGACGCGGTGAGCGGCGTGCGGGTGTTGCGTGAGCTCGCGCAGGTTCGCGGCACGTCAACCGGTGCGCTCACGCCTGTCGTGTTCACCAGCGGTGTCGGCTCCCAGGGTGAGGGCGAGTCGCTGTTCCCCGTCGTGCTGGGGCGCCACGGGTTCACGGTGTCCCAGACACCCCAGGTCTACCTGGACCACCAGGCCACCGAGGACACCGGTGCGCTCACACTCTCGTGGGACTCGGTGGACGAGCTGTTCCCGGCGGGCGTGCTGGACGACATGTTCGCCTCGTACTGCGAGCTGGTGGAGCGGCTCGCCGACGAGGAGTCGTGGCAGTCGTCCAGCGTGGCGCTGCCCCGGTGGCAGGAGGCGTTGTTCGACGACGTCAACGCGACCGAGGGGGAGCAGCCGGAGAAGCTCCTGCACGAGGCGGTGTTCGCCCGCGCGGTGTCCACTCCGGACGAACCGGCCGTCTGGTCCGGCAGGTGGCTGACGTTCGGCGAGCTGTGCGGTCGTGCGGTCGTCGTGGCGGAACGGTTGCGTGCCATCGGGATCCGGCGTGGCGCGGCGGTCGGTGTCGGTGTGCAGAAGGGCTGGCGGCAGACCGTCGCGGTGCTCGCGGTCGCGGCCGCCGGCGGCATCTACGTGCCGATGGCGCCGGACCTGCCGAGGGAACGCAGGCGCTGGCTGCAGAAGCATTCGGGTGTGTGCTGCGTGGTCACCGAGGAGGCGTACCTGGAAGCCTGGTCCGGCGTCGCCACGATCGACGTCGGCGCGGACGGCTGGCGGGAGGCGGACGTCGCGGGCTGGGAGTGCTTCGCCGAGCCGGGTGACGTGGCGTACGTGATCTACACGTCCGGGTCGACGGGCACACCGAAGGGTGTGGCGGTCACGCACCGGTCGGCGCTGAACACGCTGGCGGACGTCTGCGAGCGGTTCGGGGTCGGTGTGGGGGACCGGGTGCTGGGTCTGTCGTCGCTGAGCTTCGACCTGTCGGTGTTCGACGTGTTCGGGGTGCTGGGCGTCGGCGGCGCGCTCGTGCTGCCGGAGCCGGACGCCGCGCGCGACCCCCGCCGATGGCGCGAGCTGGTCGTCGAACACGGCGTGACGGTGTGGAACTCGGTGCCCGCGCTGGCGGAGATGTTCTGCGCGCACGCCGAGGGCGAGCGGGGCGAGGTCGGGCTGAAGGTCGTGATGCTGTCCGGCGACTGGATCCCGGTGGACCTGCCGGACCGGCTGCGCGCGGTGGCGCCCGGCGTAGCCGTGATGAGCCTGGGCGGTGCCACGGAGGCCGCGGTGTGGTCGATCTTCCACCCCGTCGAGGAGGTGGACCCCGACTGGGTGTCGATCCCGTACGGGAAACCGTTGCGGAATCAGCGCTTCGCGGTGGTGAACGAGCGCGGTGAGCGGTGCCCGGT
>NZ_DATLEC010000140.1:0-11950 GCF_035525475.1 Lentzea sp.
TCCTCGGGCATGATTGTGCCTGATCCCGGGCTATCGGTCAGTCCGAGTACACGACCGTCACAGGGGCGTGGTCCGACCAGCGCTCGGCATACGTCGCCGCCCGCTCCACCACGGCCGACTGAGCCCGCTCAGCCAACCCGCTGGTGGCGACCTGGTAGTCGATCCTCCACCCGGAGTCGTTGTCGAAAGCCTTCCCCCGGTACGACCACCACGAGTAAGGCCCAGCCACATCAGGGTGCAGAGACCGCACCACGTCGTGGTACCCGGACGAGAACACCGAGGTCATCCACTCCCGCTCATAGGGCAGGAACCCGGACTCCTTCTGGTTGGTGCGCCAGTTCTTCAGGTCGGCCTGCTGGTGCGCGATGTTCCAGTCACCGCACACGACGACCTCACGGCCGGACACGGCCGCCTTCTCCCGCAACGACACGAGGTAGGGCAGGAAGGCCGCCATGAACCGGTCCTTCTCGTCCTGCCGGGGAGTCCCGACATCGCCGGACGGCAGGTACAACGACGCCACCACGACGCCGGGCAGCTCGATCTCCACGTACCGGCCGCTCGCCTCGAACTCCGCGGCACCGAAGCCGATGCGCACCGACGAAGGCTCAACGCGCGAGAGCACGCCCACGCCCGCACGGCCCTTCAACGACGAAGGCGCGTACACGCCGTGCCAACCAGAAGGCGAGTGCACGTCCGCGGCCAGTTCGGAAGGCTCGGCGCGGACCTCCTGCAGGCACACGACGTCCGCCGAGGACGAGGCGAGCCACGAGAGGTAGCCCTTCTTCGCGGCAGCGCGCAGACCGTTGACGTTGACCGTGGAGATCGTGAGCACGACCGGGGAGCCTACTGGGAGGCCAGGCCCCAGGGCTTCGGGTACTCGGCGCCGCAGCCGGCGCAGTGCGCGGTCAGGTCCAGGTAGCCGACGAGGGTCGCCATCTCGTCGCGGGGCAGGGCGAGCTGGCGCCGGCCGTCGATCTCCGTGTAGAGACCCTGCCACTCGGGGTCGCAGGAGCACTGGGTGACGCCCTTGGCCCTGCCCCACCGGAACATGTTGCGCAGCATGCGCCCGAGTTTACTTGCAGGTCGAGTCGCTGGTCAGCGCCGTGAACTGCCGGCTCACCCACCGGCGCTCGCCCAGCATGCGGTAGCCGTCCTCGACGCGGGGCAGTGCCTCGGTCACGGCGTCGCGCGGCATCGTGGCGACGATCGGCTGCATGTCGCCGGGGCCCGAGCGGACGTTGAGGACGTCCGCGGTCACCGTGATCTTGCAGATCTCGTCGGCCTTGGCGCTGTCCATCGGGTTGCCGCCGGTCGCCGCGTACATCACCCCCGCGACGCCCAGCACCGCGATCACGATCAGTCCCCTGACCGGCACACCGAACATGACGCCTCCCCGTACCGCGAACCGCTTCAACCAGCAGATATAGCGGTTGGAAGACGTGCGCGGACGGCGAGGCGCGGCAACCACCCGCAAGAGGAACCGACCGGGTGACGCGCAAGAGAAAAGGCCACCCCGGTGTGACCGGGATGGCCTTTCTCAGAGGACGGACGTCAGAAGGACGCCATCTTCTTCTTGAGGTTCTCGTCGAGCGCGGCGAGGAAGTCCTCGGTGGTCAGCCAGGCCTGGTCCTTGCTGATCAGCAGGGCCAGGTCCTTGGTCATCTGACCGGCCTCGACCGTCTCGATGACGACGGACTCGAGCGCCTCGGCGAAGCGGATCACCTCGGGGGTGTTGTCCAGCTTGCCGCGGTGCATGAGGCCGCGGGTCCACGCGAAGATGGACGCGATCGGGTTCGTCGACGTCGGCTTGCCGGCCTGGTGCTGGCGGAAGTGGCGCGTCACGGTGCCGTGCGCGGCCTCGGCCTCGACCGTCTTGCCGTCCGGCGTCATCAGGACCGACGTCATCAGGCCGAGCGAGCCGAAGCCCTGCGCGACCGTGTCGGACTGGACGTCACCGTCGTAGTTCTTGCACGCCCAGACGTAGCCGCCCTCCCACTTCATCGCGGCGGCGACCATGTCGTCGATCAGGCGGTGCTCGTAGGTGAGGCCCTTGGCGTCGAACTCCGCCTTGAACTCCTCCTCGAACACGCGCTGGAAGATGTCCTTGAACTGGCCGTCGTAGGCCTTCAGGATCGTGTTCTTCGTCGACATGTAGACGGGGTAGCCCCGCTGCAGGCCGTAGGAGAACGAGGCGCGGGCGAAGTCCTCAATGGACTTGTTGTAGTTGTACATGCCCATCGCCACACCGCCCTCCGCCGGGAACTCGGTGACGACGTGCTCGATCGGGTCCGAGCCGTCCTCCGGCTGGAACGTGATCGTGAGCTTGCCAGCGCCGGGCACCTTGAAGTTGGTGGCCTTGTACTGGTCACCGTGCGCGTGACGGCCGATGATGATCGGCTTGGTCCAGCCGGGCACGAGACGCGGCACGTTCGAGATGATGATCGGCTCGCGGAAGACGACACCGCCGAGGATGTTGCGGATCGTGCCGTTCGGCGAGACCCACATCTTCTTGAGGCCGAACTCCTCGACGCGCGCCTCGTCCGGCGTGATCGTGGCGCACTTGACGCCGACGCCGTGCTTCTTGATGGCGTTGGCGGCGTCGATCGTGACCTGGTCGTCCGTGGCGTCCCGGTGCTCGATGCCCAGGTCGTAGTACTCCAGAGTGACGTCCAGGTACGGGTGGATCAGCTTGTCCTTGATGAACTGCCAGATGATCCGGGTCATCTCGTCGCCGTCGAGCTCGACGACGGTGCCCTGAACCTTGATCTTGCCCATAACTCCGGGCGCTCCTCTCGCGACGATGCAAGCAAGACAAGCGTACTGGTAAACCGTCCACCCGTGCCTGCGACCCTGGTTACACCGATTCAGGCTCGCGGTCGGTCGACCGGCTCACGTGTTCCCACTTGTCGATTTCCGCATTCCGTGCCTGGTCTGCCAGACGCACCATATCCACCGCGTCACTGCCCAGCAGAAGGGACAACGGCGGCTCGTCCATGGCTACCAGGTCGAGCAGGACACGCGCGGCCTTCGCCGGATCACCGGGCATGTGGCCGTGCGCGCCGCGCATCATGTCGAGCAGTACCCCGACAGACGGAACGTAGTCCTGCCCCGGCTCGGTCACCACCAGGGAAGGGCCGGTCCAGTCCGTCTGGAAGCCGCCGAGCTCGACGATCGTCGCCTTGACGCCGAACGGCGCGCACTCGGCGGCCAGCGACTCGGTGAAGCCGCGCAGCGCGAACTTGGCCATCACGTACGGCGCGAGCCCGCCGCCGAACGCCGTGTGACCGGCGGTGGAGCCGATCTGCAGGAAGTGACCGGACCGCTGTTTGCGCAGCACCGGCAGCGCGGCCTTGGTGACGTTGACGACGCCCATGAGGTTGATCTCCAGCTGGTCGCGGAAGTCGGCCTCCGAGCACTCCTCGATCGACGTGACGCGGCCCGCGCCCGCGTTGTTCACGACGACGTCGAGCCGGCCGAACTCGCGCACGGCGGTCGCGACGGCCGCCTTCGCATGCTCGAAGTCACGCACGTCGAGTGCAACAGATCTGACCCGGTCGCCGTGTCGGGAGACGAGGTCGTCGAGATCGCGCGGGTCGCGGGCGGTCGCGACGAGCCGGTGCCCTGCGGCGAGCACCGCCTCGGCGGTCCTGCGGCCGAGGCCGCGGGAACTGCCGGTGATCAGCCACACCTTCGCCATGTCCGTGCTCCATTCATCGGAAATCAGTTGTCCGGGGATATGGAGTTGCTCCGCCGCTGCTTGATACCGAACGACTACTGTTCTCACCGATCGGGTGATCACCAGAAGGGGAGTAAGTGTCAACTGGGCCAACACATGCGATGAGCGGGCTGCTCGCCTGGAGCGCCGTCACCGCCTTCGCGTCGAGTCATCCGATCGGCCAGCTCACACCGCAGAGCTGGGCCGTCGGCGCGGTTCTGGCCACCGGAGCGGCACTCCTGCCGGACCTCGACCACCCCGGTTCGACCATCTCGCGCACGTTCGGAGCGCTGAGCAGCGGCCTGTCCGCGGGCATCAACGCGCTGAGCGGCTTCGTCTACCGGACGACGAGGACGAAGAAGGACTCCAAGCGGGACGGCGGGCACCGCGGTCTCACGCACACGCTCGTCTTCGCGCTGTTCGCCGCCATCTTCACCACCGCGGTCGTGCAGAACAGCCAGAAGTGGGCGCTGCCGGTCCTGATGTTCGTGTTCGCCGGTCTCGCGGTGCGCGGCATCATGAACGACTGGTGCCCCAAGCAGGACGCGTTGCTGATCACCGCGGTCTCCGCGGGGATCACCTGGGCGATGATCGCGTGGACGGCGCAGACCAACGCGTCCGCCGCGGCGTGCGGGATCGCGGTCGGTGTCGGCTGCTTCGCGCACTACCTCGGCGACGCGATCACCGAGCAGGGCTGCCCGATCCTGTGGCCCGTCCCGATCATGGGCAAGACCTGGTTCCCGGTGGCGCCGCCGAAGATCATGCGGATGAAGACCGGTGGCGTGGTCGAGATGGCGATCGTCGGGCCGATCGTGACGATCCTGTCGGTGTGGCTGGGGCTCGCGGCGCTGCAGGGAACCGGCGCGCTGCCGTTCCTGGACTGGCTCGACCTGCTCCCGATCTGAACCGTTCCACTTCCAGCCATTCAGCGGCTACCTGAGCCTCACCCGATCGGTCTAGCCTCCACGGACCCGGACCTGCCGTGTGGAGGATCAACCGTGCCCGAAGCAGACATCGTTGTCGACACAACAAATCTGCCGCGCACGACGTTGCCGACGCCACATGCGAAGGTCGAGCGATCCTACGAGCCGCGCTGGCACCATGCGGGGTTCGAACCGCGGGCGGCCACACCAGGAGCCGCGCAAGTGGAGGTCAGGTGACCAGCACCTTCGTCGGCATCGACGCCGGCCATGAAAACCGCTGGGAAGCGGAGAAGATCGCACTGGAGCTGCACGACACCGTGCTGACCACGGCGAGGACGGTCGCGGTGCACGAGGTCGACGGCCACTACGCGATGTCCTTCCTCGTACCGGTGGCCCCGTCCGACGCGGTGGTGAGCTCGTTGGTCGGGCAGGGTTTCGGAGTCGCCGTGCGCAGTGCGTCCTCGGGACGCCTGGTAGGCCCGGAGGCGCTGCGTGCAGGCGCCTCCACTGCCGCTGAAGCCCACCAGTACCGCCGCGAGGGTCGCGCTCTGCGGTTCCAGGGCCAACGGTCGTTGCGCGGCCGTCACGGCGTCTCGGACATCATCGCGTTCACGGCCATCGAGGTCGTTCTGCCGCGCGGCACGCACACGGTCGACACGCGCGGAAACCTGACGCCGTTCTTCCAGGACGGCAAGCTGGTGCTGACCGTCGACTAAGTTCGTCGATGTGCGTGACATCGCTGTCTTCAGTGGTTCTGCCCATCCCACACTCGCTGCCGAGATCTGCGGCCATCTCGGGGTCGACCTGTCCCCGAGCCGCCTGACCCGGTTCGCCAACGACTGCCTCGAGGTGCAGCTGCAGGCGAACTGCCGTGAGCGGGACGTGTTCCTGATCCAGCCGCTGGTACCGCCGGTGCAGGAACACCTCGTCGAACTCCTGCTGATGCTCGACGCCGCCCGTGGCGCCTCCGCGGCGCGCACGACGGTCGTGCTGCCGCACTACGCCTACGCCCGGTCGGACAAGAAGGACGCGCCGCGGATCTCCATCGGCGGACGGCTGGTCGCCGACCTGATGGTCGCCGCCGGCGCGTCACGCGTGCTGGCGATGACGTTGCACTCACCGCAGGTGCACGGGTTCTTCTCGGTGCCCGTCGACCACCTCCACGCACTGCGCGAACTGGCCGCGCACTTCTCGCGGTACGACCTGTCGAACACCGTCGTGGTGTCGCCGGACCTGGGCAACGCCAAGGAGGCCGCGCACTTCGCGCGGATCCTCGGCCTGCCGGTCGCGGCCGGGGCCAAGCAGCGGTTCGCCGACGACAAGGTGCAGATCTCGACCGTGATCGGCGACGTGGCCGGCCGGGACGTGATCGTCCTGGACGACGAGATCGCCAAGGGTTCGACGGTGATCGAGCTGCTGGACAAGCTGCGGGAACGGGGCGCGTGCTCGATCCGCGTCGCCTGCACGCACGGCCTGTTCTCGTCCGGGGCGCTGGACCGCCTGCAGGCGTTCGACGACGTGCTGGAGATCGTCGCGACGAACACCGTGCCGATCCCGCCGGAGAAGTCCGTACCGAAGCTGGAGGTGCTGTCGATCGCGCCGGCGATGGCCGAGGCGATGCGGCGGATCAACGTCGGCGAGTCGGTGTCGACCCTCTTCGAGGCCCCGTAGCCGTCACTTGAGGTGCGCAAGTGCCCTGATCAGCCGGTTCCCCACGTCGTCTGGTCCTGGCATCTTGCGCACCACCGCCCGCTGGTGGGCGAGGCCGTGCAGCCCCAGCCACAACGCCACCGCGTCGCCGTAGAGGTCTTCGCTGGCGTGCGCGATCCCTTCTTCGACGCACGCGCCGAGCACGTCGGCGAGCAGCGTGAACGCCTCCAGGCCCAGTGACTCGAGGTCGGCGTCGGTGATCGAGGTGTCCTCGGCCGACGGCGTCCACAGGCCGCCGAACATGATCCGGTAGCGCTGCGGGTGCAGCCTGGCGAAGTCCAGGTAGGCGTTGCACACCGCGAAGAGCCGTGCGCGCGAGTCCCGGCCCGCGGCCTCGTCGGCCTCGCGCAGTGCGGCCGCGAGCGCGTCCATCTCCTGCCGCACCACGGCCAGCATGATCGACGGCTGGTCCGCGAAGTGCGCGTAGATCGACGGCGCCGCGATCCCCGCCTTGCGCGCGACCGAGCGCAGCGTGACCGCGCGTTCGTCGCCGCCCTCGTCCAGCAGCGCGACGGCCGCGGCGATGATCTCTTCTCGCAGTTTCCCGCCTTCACCCCTGCGGTTGCGCCTGCGCGGCTCCGTGTTCGTCACGGTCGTAACCATACACCTGAAAGTTTATGGGTGTTAGGCCTTGCGTACTTATACTTACGAGCGTTAGCTTATGGTCGTAAGCACAACCGGAACCCGAGGAGCCAGACCATGAACGCCACCACCGCCACCACCCGCGCCACCGAGGTCGTCCTGCCGGGCCTGGTCGAGCCCGAGGGCCTCCAGGTGCAGGTCAGGGACCTGCCCGCGCCGGGAGAAGGCCAGGTCGTCCTGCGCATGGAGGCCACCGGCGTCTCGTTCGCCGAGCAGCAGATGCGCCTGGGCAAGTACTACGACCAGCCCGCGTTCCCGTTCGTGCCCGGCTACGACCTGGTAGGCACGGTCGTCGCCGTCGGACCCGGTGTGGACCGGGCGCTGGAGCTGCACCGGTTCGCCGTCGTCACCAAGGTCGGCGCGTGGGCCAGCCACCTGGTCGTCGAGGCGGCCGACCTGGTGCCGGTGCCGGACGGTGTCGACGCCGCCGCCGCGGAAACGGTCGTGGTCAACGGCGTCACGGCCTGGCAGATGATGTACCGCACGGCGAAGGTGAAGCGCGGCGACACGATCGTCGTGCTGGGTGCCAACGGCGGCGTCGGCTCGACCCTGGTGCAGCTGGCCAGGCACGCCGGGATCAAGGTGATCGGCACGGCCTCCGCCCGCCACCACGACGCGGTGCGCGCGCTCGGCGCGATCCCCGTCGACTACCGCGACCCGGACATGTACGCCAAGATCCGCGAGATCGCGCCCGACGGCGTCGACGCGGTGTTCGACCACGTCGGTGGCGCCGGCCTGAAGGAGTCCTGGAAGCTGCTGCGCCGCGGCGGCACGCTGGTCAACTACGGCACCGCCGCGACGAAGGACGAGCCCGGCAACGCGATGCTGCCGGTGCTGCTGCTGTTCGCACGCCTGGCGCTGTGGAACCACCTGCCCAACGGCAAGGGCGCGGGCTTCTACAACTTCTGGGCCGGCAAGCGCTTCCGCCTCACCGCGTTCCGCGCCCGGCTGCGCGACGACCTCACGCAGGTGCTGCGCCTGGTCGGCACCGGCGCGCTGACGCCGCAGATCGCCGCGCGCATCCCGTTGTCGCAGGCCGCCTCCGCGCTGGCGCTGGCGGAGTCGCGCACCGTTCTCGGCAAGGTCGTCATCGTCCCGGAGCCGTGAGCAGGCCCGGCTGCCGCCAGGCCGTCGTGGCGGCGGCGACCGCCCTGGTCGACTCCGCCCTCGCCGTGACGCTGCGAGCCGTGTCCCGCGAGGCGGGTGTGCCGACCTCGTCGATCTACCAGCACTTCCCCGATCCCGCGGCGATCTTGCAGGCCGTGTGCGACCAGGCGTTCCAGGAGCTCGAAGCCGCCGTTCTCGGTGCGGCCGACGCCTACGCCGCGGGTGTCGCCTACCTGGACTTCGCCCTCGCGCACCCGCGTCGCTACCGCGTCCTGTTCGGTGCGGCCGACTTCTCCGGACCGGCGTTGAGGCTGTTCACGACGGTTCTCACCGACTCGGTCCGCGCCGAGCCCGCAGCGGACGCCCTGACGTTGTGGCTGGGCCTGCACGGCCTGGCCGACCAGCGCGCGGCGATCCGCCGCTCCTCGCAGCTCTCCGTTCTCGCACCACGCCTGATCACCTCGCTCATCCGACACCCGGCTCATCCGACATGGAGGTCCCCGCCGTGAACGCCACCGCCATCCGCACCGCGATCGCCGTCCCCGCCGACGAGGTCGACAACCGCGCCGCCTACCTGGGGTTCGCGTTCGCCTACGTCCTCGGGCACGGCGCCTCCCTGCTCTCCCGCTCCGGCGCGGTCCTGATGCCGGGCTGGCTGCCGGTCGCGTTGCTCGGCGCCGGCCTCGCCGCCGGCACGGTCTTCGCCATGACCTCGTCGCTGCGGGCCCAGCGCGGCGCACCCGAGGCCCGGCGACGAGCGGAAAGGCTCGTCGGCACGGCCTGGATCACCGGTTTCGCCGCGCTGGCGTTGGCGATCACGGGCCTGAGCACGGTGTTCGAGCAACCCCAGCTGCAGACCGTGCTGTGGCCTGCGGGGTCGAGCATCGTGGTCGGCCTGATCTACATCGCCGAGGGCGCCGTCCGCCGCAACGCCCTGCACTACAACCTCGGCACGTGGCTCGCGCTGATCGCGGCGGCGGCGTTGTTCGTGCCCTCACCAGGGATCTTCGGCGTGCTGGCCGCGCTGGGCGGCGGTGCCTACCTGGTGGCCGCGTTCCTGGAGCGCCGACGCCTGGCTTCGTTGGCCGCCTGACGTTCTACAGCTGCACTCGCACCGTGACACGACCTTTGTCGTCACGGTGCGATGTCGCGTGTCCGGTGCGTTCGGTGCCATCGAGCTCAAGCGTGAGAAGGCCGCCCTCGCCGTTGAAGTTGCGCCACCAGGTCTTGGCGTCCGGCATCATCACCTTGATGTCGACGACGTCACCTTTGCGTTGGTAGCCAACGGGCGTGGAGAACGTACGGCCCGATTTGCGCCCTGTGTAGGTCACGACGGTGATGCCCTTGCGCACGAGCTTCCCGACGAGCGGAACGTCGCGCAGTCCGACGATCCACCTGTTGACGCGGCCGACGAGTGGCGCCCTGAAGTTCATGCGTCCGACCGTAGTCTGGTAAGTGGAGAACCCCCTCCACTTGGCGCGAAGTGAGAAGAAGTGACTGCGGAACCGTCTCAGATGCGCGCCGACGCGCGCGAGAACCGCGCACGGGTGCTGGCCGTCGCACGGGAACTGTTCGCCGAGCGCGGGCTGGAAGTGCCGATGGCCGCGATCGCCCGTCGTGCGGATGTCGGCGTCGCCACGCTGTACCGCCGCTTCCCCACCAAGGAAGCACTGGTGCTGGAGGCTTTCACCGAGCAGTTCGCGGTGTGCCAGTCCGTCATCGAGGAGGCGCTCGCGGACCCCGACCCGTGGCGCGGCTTCAGCACGGTGATCGAGAAGGTGTGCCTGCTGCAGACGTGCGACCGCGGGTTCACCGCCGCGTTCATCGCGTCGTTCCCCGACATGCAGTCCGAGGCGCGAGAACGGACGTGGCGAAACTTCGCGGCGTTGGTGCAACGGGCCAAGGACAGCGGCGAACTGCGCGCCGACTTCTCACCGCACGACCTGACGCTCGTTCTCATGGCCAACGCCGGACTCACGGGCGTACCGGTCGAGATGGCGATGGCCGCGTCACGGCGGCTCGTCGCCTACCTGCTGGAATCGTTCCGTGCGGGCACGGACGTGCTTCCGCCGCCCGTGCCCCTGAGCCTCGACCTCGTGCTGCGTTAACCGGGATGGGCGCCGACGGTGTCGCGGATCTGGGAGCCCAGATCGGACGAGCCGATCCGCGCGCAGTGCGCACAGCAGAAGAACTGGCCCTCCACCTCCACACCGTGCCCGATCACCCGGCAGTCGCAGTGCTCGCAGCGCGGCGCGAGCCGTTGGATCGCGCACTCGAAGCTGTCGAACGTGTGCACGCCACCGCCGACGGTGCGCACCTCGAAGGCCATCCAGTACTCGTTGCCACAGACGTCACAGGTAGCCATGTGCGGAAGGCTCCGACAAGCCGGCCGTCCCGGCAACTCGGCCGCCGAGTTGCGCGACCGGGACTTCTGGGGCAGACGGCGCCAGTGAAGAGCGCTTTCCACACGGGTCGTCCAGTCCACAAAGGACCGAGTTGAACCGCGGACAGACCCCGTCCGTACGAGGGAGTGCGGGAAGGATGCTGAGCGGGACCGGCCGGATTCGAACCGGCGTTCTCCCTCCGCTCCGGAGGGCGCGTCGACCACTGCGCTACAGGCCCCATCGCCACCGCACCACTCACACTAGTCGGCGAATCGCGGGCCGTATGCCCTGCGAAAGTGTTGGACCCAATAAGGTTCGTCCATCAACCTCGGACTGGACGGTGTCGTGCCAGGGATCGACTACTACGAGTTGCTCGGTGTCAGCCGGGGCGCCAGTGCCTCGGAGATCAAGTCGGCCTACCGCTCTCTCGCCAAGGTCATGCACCCCGACGCGGGTGGGACGTCTGGCGGCTTCCGCCTGCTCCAGGAGGCCTACGAGACGCTGAAGGACCCGGTCCGCCGGGCCGACTACGACCGCCCGGTGCGCGTGGCACCCCCTGCCGCACGTCCGGCAGCACGCCCGCGACCTCGCCGAACAGGCCACACGGGCAAGCTGCGCGACTTCGGCGACGACCCGAACTACACGGCACCGCGCCCCCGAGTCGACCTCGGCTCGATGGACTGGTGGAACAGGATCGACCTGGGCGCCCGAGTCCGCTACGTCCCCGCGACGGGCCTGGGCCACGCCCCGGCAGCGGCGGCGATCGGCGGCTGGTTCGTCCTGCTCCTCCCGCTGGCCATGCCCCTGTCCCCGCTGCTGCTCGCCGTCTGGCTCCCCCTGGTGGCGGGCGCCGGTTACGGAGCGTTCCGACTGGTCCGCCGCTACACAGCCCTGGCAAGAGCCGAACGGGCGTTCGCCGGCGAGTACGACGGGAACACCATCTTCGGCCGTCCGGGTGAAAACAGACGCGAAAGGCTGACCGCCGGCCTGCTCACCGAGTACCTGACGCAGCTACCGGGAGTGCGCATCTTCCACGGCCTGGCCTGGCCGGGCTCGGTCTTCACCGACATCGACCACGCCCTGCTCTGCGGCCGCCGCCTGGTCCTGATCGAGTCGAAGTCGTGGCTACCCGGCCACTACTACTGCGACGAGGACGGCGAACTCTGGCGCAACGGCCACCCGTTCCGAGGCGGCGGCACCCAACTCCTCGACGGCGTGGAACGCTTCGCAGAACTCCTCCCCTGGCTGGAGATCCGCGGCGCCCTGATCGTGTACCCGTCCCGCGCCGGCGAGGTCACCTGCGACGACGACCTGGACTTCGACGTGCCGCCGATGACGCCGGAGCAGTTCGTGCGGGAGATCGGCGAGTGGCTGGCCGACGACCCGGCGACGGTGGACCGCGAGGCGCTGCGCGTACTGGTGCGCCAGGTGGTGTCGGAGGTCCGGGTGGCCGGCGCCTAGGCCACGCG
>NZ_DATLEC010000098.1:0-5470 GCF_035525475.1 Lentzea sp.
ATAAGGATCGTTGTGATCGCTCCAGACGGAATATGTCTGGCAATCTGTCTATCTACTCAAAGGAATACTCCTGACGAGGAGTATTCATATTACTGGCTGTTTTTCGGCACGCTGTTGAGTTCTCAAAGAACACGCGCTCACCGGTTCCATTCTCCGTTTCCGGAGAGTTTCTCTCGGGGCTTGTGTTGAAAGCTTAGCCAGTTCGTTTTCGCTTTGTCAAATCGGCCTCTCGGGCGATTCAGGCTCGGCGCAAACTCGCTTCGCATTCAGTTTTTCGCTTGGTTCAGAAGTTATCTGAGTGGCTTTTCCGGTGTCAAATCGGGGTCTTTTCGGATCCCGGACAGCACGATAGGCCGTTCATTTACTTCTGGGGGTTTGACGCCGACAAACTTTACCCGACCCGATCCGCAGTGTCAACCGCTCGTTTCGGGGTCTCGCTTGCGACCTGGAGAAAGTTACTGACGGGGACGGTCAAAGTCAAATCGCCTGGTCAGCGGGCTGTTTGATCGGCACGGACGGGGAGGGAGCAGCCGGCTTGGCCCCGACCGGACGCGGCCGGAGCCACAGGGAGATGGAACGGAGTCCCTCCATCGCCCTCACGATCTGGTCCGGGGCGGCTGCCTGGCGGGTGGCCAGCGGGACCAGGTCGTAGCCCCAGACGCCGAACTCCTTGAGGACCGTCACCGGATCGTCACCGAAGTCGGCCGTCGAGGTCGCGGAGAACTCGAGGAACACGTGCGGCCGGTCGCGGCGCAGCAACCGGACGAGGCCGGCCAACGCGCGATGCCCGCGGCCAGGGGTGTCGACCCGTACGACGGAGAGCTTCATGCCCTGGACCAGGGGGATGTCTTCGAGTTCCTTGTCCAGGCGCACCGACCGGACCTTCGGCGCGTCTTCCGCGGCGTCCTCCGCCAACGGTGACACGGCCACACCGCCGGTCAACGTCGGTGAGGCGGCGAGCTCGCCCGCGCTCTCCCAGGCCGCACCCTCGATCACGGTCAGACGGGAGGCGACGGCGGCGGGCAGGTTCGCCGAGGCGTTGTGCCTCAGCAGAGCCGCTGCCGAGGCGTCGGGCTCGACGGCGACGACCGCGCCCATCAGGCCGAGGCGCGACAACACCCTGACGGAGTGGTAGCCGACGTACGCGCCGACGTCGAGGAAGATCCCGTCCGGCTCGAGCACGGAGTCGAGCAGGTCAGCGAGCTCGGGTTCCCACACGCCGTTGGACGACAGCAGCGGGAGCATGAACGCGTCGTCGGCGGGCAGCCGGAGCATGCCCGCGTCGCACAGCACCAACGACGAACGCACTTCGGGCGCGTCACCGGAGGTCTCGTGCTGGCGGACGACCACGCGTCGCAACGCGTCCGCGGTCTGTTGTGCGTGGTTGGCCGCACGGATCGCGACGTCGAGCCGCGAGTCGCGTTCGCGGAACACCTCGACGACCTTGGACTCCAGGCCGTCGATCCGGTCGAGCGTCCGGTCCAGCGCGACGGTCAGCTTGTCGATGCGTTCGGCCAGGACGTCGGTGGCCTTGGCCCGCTTGGCGGCCTCGGCGACGACGGCGTCCTCGATGTCGCGCATCCGGCGGCCCTGACCGGCCATGTCGGCGCGGGCGCGCACGACGCCGTCGTCGATGCCGATCAGCTGGTCGCCGAAGTGCGACTGGCGTTCCGCGACCTGTTCGACCTCGGCGCGCAGCAGCTCCAGCTCGCCGGCGCCGACGCCGGCCTTCAGCGCGTCCTGCCGGTTGACCAGCTCGGACACCGTGCGTTCGACCCCGTCGATCAGGGTGTGCAGCACCTGGCGCATGTGGTTGTCGTAGTGGTCCAACGCGCGCAGGACGACCTTGCGCAGCGCGGGTGCCATCGGCGTCCGATGAGGGCCGTCCACGGTGGGTTGGCGCAGTAACGCGTGCTTGGCCGACTGCAGTGCGAGCATCGGGTCGACTTCGGCCTTCGGCTTCGGCCGGCGTGCCCGCCATCCCCGGTACGCGTGTTCGACGCGTTCACGAACGACTTCGCTGACGCGCGCAACGGAGCGCACGGACAGCACGTGGTCACGTCCGGCCGCACCCAGCGCAGCTGCCGTGGGCAGGTCATCGGCCAACGAACGCAGCAGTCGCGAGGCAGCCTGCACGTCGGGTTCGGCGCCCTGGTGACACGGTACGAGAACCGCCGTCTTGCCGAACAGCTCCGCGACGGCGCCGTGGTCCGATGCCACGATCGGAACGCTTCGCACGGCCAGTTCGGCCAGCCTCAACGCGATCCGGTCGTCGGCCCCGCCGCGGTGCAACGACACGACGGCGTCTGCCGTCGAGCAGACGTCCTCGTCCTCGACCAGGGAGATCCGCTGGTCGGCGGCGGTGGCCAGGCGCAGCCGCTCGGCGGCTTCCGGGTGGTCGAACGCATTGGAGACCGCGATCCGCAGCTCGACGTCCGTCCGGTCGGGGAACGCGGTCAAGAAGGCGGACACGGCACCGAGCACGTTGCCTGAGCGATCCAGCGCATGGTCTGCGATCGCCGCGAACACCACCACTTCGCCCGACTCGTGCTCACGCGCACCAACGTCGTGTACGGGCACAGGCACCACACGCACGATGGGGCCGCCGATGCGTTCGGCGGCGGCGCGCGACACGTCGGACGACAGCCACAGCTCGTTCACGCCCGTGCGGTCGTCCGCGGCGGTGGCGTCCAACGCGACGTCGACGACGAACCGCCCCGAGGGCACCTCGTCAGCAGGAGAAGTGCGCAGGACGACGGGGTAGCCGGCGGACGTCGACACCGGCAGACCGGACGCGCGCGCGGCGGCGAGCATCCGTTCCGCCAACGGCCCTGAGCCCACGACGGAGACACCGAGCTGGTCCAGCAATGCCGGCCCCTCGGACCGTGGCTGCGGCACGGCGGGCGCCGGCAACCGGCCGGTCGCCACGCCCACGCTGGCGCACCACTCGCGCCACGCGTCGGCGTCCGCGCCGAACGGCGCGGGGAACTGCTGCTGCAGCGACGTGTCGGCACGCCACACGGCGTCGGCCCAGCGCGTGCCGCCGTGCTCGGTGGCCTCGCACGCCCACATGAGGAACCCGCCGCCGCCGTCCTCACCGAACGCCGGTGGTGGCGTCGGCTCCGACACCCGGTAGTCGGCGCGCAGTCCTGGCGGGATCTGGGTCCCGTCGATCAGGGTGCCGAACCGGTAGGGCACCGGTGCGACGGTCCAGCCGCACCTCACCAGTTCGGCGCGGTAGGCGGTGCAGAGTTCGGCGACCTCGGGGTGTTCGGAGAGAAGTACACGGGGGCGTTCGGCGAAGTCGGCGGACAGCAGCCACGGGCGGCGTGGGTCGAATCCGCGGAAGTGCACGGTCAGCAGGTCTTGACCGACAACGGCCAACGCGCCGGTCTCGGTGCGGTGCAGCGGCCTGTCGGCCACGTTCCAGACGGACACCCCGACCCGTGCGTCACGCACGACGTGATGCGGCACGATCGCCGGCATGTCCAACGAGGTCAGGTAGGGCTCGGCGCCTTTGCTGACCGCGATGAAGCCGGGGTCGAACGCGCCCAGCTCGTGCAGCTCGGCGGGGCCGGGCTGCAGCCCGTCGGACGGCAACGGCCGCAACGTGCGCGGCAGCAGCACGACCGGCGCGTTGCGCAACGCCTCCAGCACGAGCTTCGTCAACGACCCGAACACCTGCACCCACGGGTCGAGGTACAGCACGGGCATACCCTGTGACAGCAGCGCCTCCAGCAGCCTCGGCACCATGGCGGCCTTCAGCTCGGAAGCGTCCATCGAGGTCGCGAGCACGTGCAGCTCGTCCTCGGACACGTCGATGTCCTGCGGCGTCATCAGGCCCGGTCCGGCGTGCTCGGGCTGCGCGTCGACGACGAGCGCGACGAACCGCCCCTCCGGGTGCTCGTCGAGGAACGAGCTGGACAGGACCTTGACCGCGGGCAGCTCCGCCGCCGTGGCGACCGTGCACGCGCAGATCGTCGGCTGGAACTGGGGTACCTCTGTCACGGAGAGCAACGTATCGGCCTCACAGCACCGGAAGAAGTGTGCGCAACTCGTACGGGGTGACGCTTCGACGGTACGCGTCCCACTCCGTCCTCTTGTTGCGCAGGAAGAAGTCGTAGACGTGCTCGCCCAGGGCTTCGGGGAGCAGCTCCGAGTTCTCCATCTCGGTGAGGGCCTCGCCGAGGTTCTGCGGCAGGTTGGCGTAGCCGGCGGCGCGCCTCTCGCGGTCTGTCAGCGACCACACGTCGTCCTCGGCGGGCGGCGGCAGCTCGTAGCCCTTCTCGATGCCCTTGAGCCCGGCGGCCAGAACGACCGAGTAGGCCAGGTAGGGGTTGCACGCGGAGTCCAGCGTGCGGACTTCGACACGGCGCGACGACGACTTGCCCGGCGAGTACATCGGCACACGGACCAGCGCGGAGCGGTTGGCGTGACCCCAGCACACGGCCGTGGGTGCCTCACCGCCGACGATCAGCCTCTTGTACGAGTTGACCCACTGGTTCGTGACGCCGGAGATCTCTCGCGCGTGCTTGAGGATGCCCGCGACGAACTGCTTGCCGATGTCGGAGAGCTGGTACGGGTCCTCCTCGTCGTAGAAGGCGTTCCGGTCGCCCTCGAACAGGGAGAAGTGGGTGTGCATGCCCGAGCCCGGCTGGTCGGAGAACGGCTTGGGCATGAACGAGGCGCGCACGCCCTGCGTGATCGCGACCTCCTTGACCAGGTACCGGAAGGTCATGACGTTGTCCGCCATGGTCAGCGCGTCGGCGTAGCGCAGGTCGATCTCCTGCTGGCCGGGTGCGCCCTCGTGGTGGCTGAACTCGACGGAGATGCCCATCGCCTCGAGCGACTCGATGGCGTGGCGGCGGAAGTGCGTGGCGGTCTCGTGCGAGGTCTGGTCGAAGAAGCCGCCGTTGTCCGCGGGCTCGGGCTCGCTCCCGTCGGCGGACAAGCTCTTGAGCAGGAAGAACTCGATCTCGGGGTGGACGTAGCAGGTGAACCCGGCCTCGCTGGCCTTCGACAGCGTGCGGCGCAGCACGTGGCGCGGGTCGGCCCACGACGGGGAGCCGTCCGGCATGGTGATGTCGCAGAACATGCGCGCCGAGTAGTTCGTGCCCTCGGGTGTCTGCCAGGGCAGCACCTGGAACGTGGCGGGGTCCGGCTTCGCGACCATGTCCGACTCGTAGACGCGGGCGAAGCCCTCGATCGCGGAGCCGTCGAAGCCGATGCCCTCGGAGAACGCGCCCTCCAGCTCCGCCGGGGCGATCGCCACCGACTTGAGGTACCCGAGCACGTCGGTGAACCACAACCGCACGAACCGGACGTCGCGCTCTTCAAGCGCGCGGAGTACGAAGTCTTCCTGCTTGCCCATGGGGGCAACGATAGGGGTTACGGGTCACTGCTGCGTGACGGGTCCGCGGACTACTTGTCCGGCACGCGGTCCAGGTCGGCCAGCCACACCCGGGCGTTG
>NZ_DATLEC010000099.1:0-38112 GCF_035525475.1 Lentzea sp.
ACTCGAGGACCTCGACCTTGCGGATGCAGTCCTGGGCCAGGCGCGCCGCGGGGCCGCCGATGGAGCCGAGGTAGAAGCCGCCGTGCGTGTTGCACGCGTTCGTGACCTGCTTGGAGCGGTTGCCCTTGGCGAGCATCACCAGCGAGCCGCCTGCGGCCTGGAACTGCTCGACATAGGAGTCCATGCGGCCGGCCGTGGTCGGGCCGAACGAACCGGAGGCGTAGCCCTCGGGCGTCTTGGCCGGACCGGCGTAGTAGACCGGGTGGTCCTTGAGGTACTGCGGCATCTCCTCGCCGGCGTCGAGGCGTTCCTTGATCTTGGCGTGGGCGATGTCGCGAGCCACGACCAGCGGACCGGTCAGCGAGACGCGGGTCTTCACCGGCAGCTTGGTGAGGACCTCGCGGATCTCCGCCATCGGGCGGGTGAGGTCGATGCGGACGACCTCGTCGGACAGGTCCTCGCCCTCGATCTCGGGCAGGAACCGGGCCGGGTCGCGTTCCATCTGCTCGAGGAACACGCCCTCCGCCGTGATGCGGGCCTTGGCCTGGCGGTCGGCCGAGCACGACACCGCGACGCCGACCGGGCACGAGGCGCCGTGGCGGGGGAGGCGGATGACGCGCACGTCGTGGCAGAAGTACTTGCCGCCGAACTGGGCGCCGATGCCGAAGTTGCGGGTCAGCTCCAGGACCTGCTGCTCGAGGTCCTTGTCGCGGAACGCGTGGCCCAGCGGTGAGCCCTCGGTGGGAAGGTTGTCGAGGTAGCGGGCCGAGGCCAGCTTCGCGACCTTGAGGTTCTGCTCGGCGGACAGGCCGCCGACGACGACCGCCAGGTGGTACGGCGGGCAGGCCGCGGTGCCGAGCGAGCGGAGCTTCTCGTCCAGGAACGAGGCGAGTCGCTTCGGGTTCAGGACCGCCTTGGTCTCCTGGTAGAGGAACGTCTTGTTCGCGCTGCCGCCGCCCTTGGCCATGAACAGGAACTCGTAGACGGGCTCCTGGCCGGGCTTGTGGAACACCTCGATCTGCGCGGGCAGGTTCGTGCCGGTGTTCTTCTCGTCCCAGAACGTCACCGGGGCCATCTGCGAGTAGCGCAGGTTGAGCTCCTGGTAGGCCTCGAAGACGCCGCGGGCCAGGGCCTGCTCGTCGTCGCCGCCGGTCAGGACGGTCTCGGAGCGCTTGCCCATGATGATCGCCGTGCCGGTGTCCTGGCACATGGGCAGGACACCGCCTGATGAGATGGCGGCGTTGCGCAGCAGGTCCATCGCGACGAAGCGGTCGTTGCCCGACGCCTCGGGGTCGTCGATGATCTTGCGCAGCTGGGCGAGGTGCGACGGGCGCAGCAGGTGCTGGATGTCGCGGATGGCTTCCTTCGCCAGCAGCGTCAGCGTCTCGGGGGCGACCTCGAGGAACTTGCGGTCACCGGCCTCGATCAGCTTCACCCCGTCGGAGGTGACGAGGCGGTACTCGGTCTCGGTGTCCTTCGCGAGCGGCAGGACGTCGGTGTACTCGAAAGTGGTGGGCACGTCGTACACAACTCCAACGGTGTGCAGTTCGGATCGGAAAACCGTACCGCCACCAAAGGGACGTATCGCTGCCCGTCCACCGTGTTCTTCGCAACGACCCGCCGAACGCGGAAGGCCGGGGCAGCCCCCGGCTGCCCCGACCTTCCTTCGCGTGCGAAACCCGACTCACGAGGGGCGTCGCGTGGCTCTGGTAACGCCCGACCGTGCCGTGAGTTGAGTCACAAGTCAATACTGCCGGACGGGTGAGATCCGACCGTGACGCCTACCGGGTTACGAGGCGTAGGCCCGCAGCTTCGCGGCGCGTTCGCCCTGGCGGAGCTTGGACATGACCTCGCGCTCGATCTGCCGCACCCGCTCGCGGGACAGCCCGAACCGCTTGCCGATCTGGTCCAGCGTGCGCGGCTGGCCGTCCTCGAGGCCGTAGCGCAGCCGGATCACCGCCTGCTCGCGCGGCTCCAGCGTCGCGAGCACGCGGCGCAGGTCGTCCTGCAGCAGGCCGGAGATGACGGCGCTCTCGGCGTCGGTCGCGTCCGAGTCCTCGATGAAGTCACCGAGGGGCGCGTCCTCCTCCGTGCCGACCGGCATGTCGAGCGATACCGGGTCACGGGCGTGGTCGAGCAGGTCGGCGACCTTGTCGACCGACAGGCCGGACTCCTTCGCGAGCTCCTCGGTCGTCGCCTCGCGGCCGAGCGTCTGGTGCAGGTCGCGCTTGATCCGCGCGAGCTTGTTCACCTGCTCGACGAGGTGGACGGGGAGGCGGATGGTGCGGCCCTGGTCAGCCATGCCGCGGGTGATCGCCTGACGGATCCACCACGTCGCGTACGTCGAGAACTTGAAGCCCTTGGTGTAGTCGAACTTCTCGACGGCGCGGATCAGGCCCAGGTTGCCCTCCTGGATCAGGTCCAGCAGCGGCATGCCGCGGCCGGTGTAGCGCTTGGCCAGCGACACGACGAGGCGCAGGTTGGCCTTGAGCAGGTGGTCCTTGGCGCGGCGGCCGTCGCGGACGAGCTCCCCCAGTTCTCCGCGACGGGCGGGCGTGAGGCGCTTGGCCGTCTCCATGACGTGCTGCGCGAAGACACCGGCTTCGATGCGCTTGGCGAGCTCCACCTCCTCTTCAGCGGTGAGGAGTGCGGTCTTGCCGATGCCGTTCAGGTAGACTCGAACGAGATCGGCTGCCGGACCTTGCGCGTCGAGCTCGTGCTCGGCGACGACGGTGGTGTTCTCTCCGACTTCACGGTCGGAGATCCTCGTGACGGTCATGGATCTCCCTCCCCCTGCTGCGGGCGGCGACAAGTCGCGCTGGCGGTCAAGGCGGCGCGGCGCTGCGCCCTGGTTGCCCCTTGCGGCGGGCCCGCTCGGGATCCCATCGCTAGCTGGCTGATACCTGGGTAACGAACCCGATTCCGAATTCGTTCCCGACTTCCATGACCTGAAGACGTCACCGCTGTCACAGCGGTTGCGCGACTAATCTGAGGATTGGCTGAGAACCCTTTAGTCAGACCTCTACGAGCACGGTGAACGGTCCGTCGTTCACGCTCCGCACCTTCATATCGGCTCTGAATCGTCCCGTTTCGACGCGAGCACCCTTTTGGCGTAGTTCCTGCACGACGGCGTTCACCAAGGGTTCCGCGTGCTCGGGCCGGGCGGCCGCCGTCCAGGACGGACGGCGGCCCTTGCGGGTGTCCCCGTAGAGGGTGAACTGGCTGACTACCAGCAGTGGAGCACCGGTCGACTCACATGACTGCTCGTCCTCGAGGATGCGCAGACCGTGCAGCTTCTGCGCCATCTTGCGAGCGTGCGCGTCCGTGTCGTCGTGGTGGACGCCGAGTAGCACCAGCAATCCGGGCTCGTCGATCGCGCCGACGATGTCGCCCGCGACTTCGACACTCGCTTCTGTGACGCGCGCCACAACTGCTTTCACGCGGGAATCAACATTCCGTGCCGGATGAGATCACGAACGATCGGCAAGGCCGCTTCTGCATCGATTTCTCCGTATGCGAACTCGAGCAGTGACAGCAGGTCTTCGAGGGGCAGTGCGCCGGTGCAGCCGGCGACGAGCTTGGCGGTCGCCTCGTCGACCTCGTGCTGCCAGCCGGGCCCGTCGGTGCGGTGCAGGCGCGCGACGACCTTGCGCCAGCCCTCGTCGCCCGGCTCGGACACCTCCTCGAGCAACACGGTGTCCGCGACCCGGAACCGCTGCCCCAGCAGGTCGGGGTTCGCGCGCAGCCACGCGACGTTGTCGAGCCAGCGTGCCGCCTCCGGACCCAGTGGGTCGTCGTAAGCGTGGCGCAGGTCTTCGCACACGACCTGGGAGTGCATCTCGTCGGTGCGCCGCAGCGTCACGTAGCCGAAGCCGACGCCCTGGACCTGGTTCTCCTCGAACCAGTCGAGCCACGCGCTCGCCTTGGCCCGCCCCTCGGGGCTGCGCGGGTCGACTCCCGCGTCCTTGAGCCACGTGCCGACGTACAGGGCGGGCTCGGCGATGTCGCGCTGCACGAACCACGCGTCGATCCCACCGCGCGGCAGCCAACTGGAGACGCGCTCCTCCCAGTCCTCGCCCTTGCGGTGCACCCACGACGCGAGCAGCTGGCCGACGCCGCCTTCGTTGAGGAACGCGGGCAGCTGCCGGATGACCAGCGCCGAGGCGTCGTCACCGCCGAGACCGGAGTCGCGGTACACGTAGTCCACGCGCGGCGGGCCGACGACGAACGGCGGGTTGCACACGACCTGGTCGAACCGCCGGTTGCGCACCGGGCCGAACCATTCACCCTGCAACGTCTCGACGTCGAGTTCGTTGATGCGGAACGTGCCCTGGGCGAGCCTCAGCGCGCGCTCGGACAGATCGGTCGCCGTGATGCGCTCCGCGTGCTTGCTGGCGTGCAGGGCCTGCACTCCGCAGCCGGTGCCGAGGTCGAGCAGCGTGCCGACTGGCGTGCGCTTGGTCGCGCGGGCGAGGCTGATGGACGCGTGGCCGACGCCGAGCACGTGGTCCTCGGGGACCGCTCCGCCGCGCACGTCGGAGTCGAGGTCGGCGATGACCCACCAGTTGTCCTCGTACGGCCGCACGTCGAGCCCGGCCCTCAGGTCCTCGGTCAGGATCTCGTTCTTGACGGCGTCGTCGATGTCGACCCCGGCGATCGCCTTGCGGACGTCCTGCTCCGGCTCGTGGTCGCCCAGCAGGAACAGGCGGATCAGCGTGCCGAGCGTCCCGGCGTCCTTGCTGGCGCGGCGGGCGGGCTCGGGCTCACCGCGGCCGAGAGCGGCGTGGGCCTGCGGGCCGAGCGCGTCGACGACGCCGTCCGCGGTGTAGCCGGCGTTCAGGAAGGCCTCGCGCAGACGGGCGCACAGGTCGGCAGAAAGATCGGGGTGCACGGGTGCAGATGCTTTCACGCCGCCCGGTTCACCGCGTGATCCGGAGGGCGATCGCCATCGCGAGCCGCTGGTCCGGGTCGTCGAGGGGGAGCGGTGTCACCTCGGCCATCTTCTGCATCCGGTACCGCATCGTGTTCGGGTGCACGTTGAGCTCCCGCGCCGCCGCCCGGACGTCGCCCTGGGCCGCGAGCCACGCCCTCAGCGTCGCCGCGTACTGCGTCCCGTACTCGGCGTCATATCGCAATATATTGGATATCGGACCTCGGGTCGGAACCCGTCCGGCCTCGGCGACCGCGCTGAGCCGGTGCAACAGGACCTGCGCCCAGGCGTCGTCGTACACCACCGGTGTGCCGGTGGAGAGCGCTAGACATTCGTCGGCTTCCTGCCGTGACGTCGGTAGCTGGGTCGCCTCCGCCGGTCCGCCGATCCCCGCCAGCACCGTCGCCTCGGACGGCAGCTCGCGGACCAGCGACCGCACCCACGCGACGGCGTCGTCGGCGGCGGGGATGACGGTGTAGAGGACGTTGCCGAACAGTGCGCTCCGCCCAGGCCTCGACCAGCCGAAGCCCGCGGTGGCCCGCTGGAACGCGAGGACCGCCGCACCGTGCTCACCCTCGCCCGCGTGAGCCTGCACCGCGATCACGCGCAGATCGGCCGACGGCAACCCCAGTCGCGCGACGTCCGCGGACTCCGGGTGTTCGAGCAGCCTGATCACGAGATCCGCCTCGGCCTGCCGTTCGAGATCCGTCGACGCACGCGACCGCAACAGGTGCAACGCCGCCGTGCGCGCGCCGTCGACCAACGCGGCGCTCCGGGCGGCGTCGACCGGCCCCGTCACCTCGACCCACACGGACCCGAGCAGCTCACGACCCGCGCGCACCGCGGCGACGAGCCGGTTGCCCAGCTGAGGGGTCAGCTTGGGTACGAAGATCGGCTCGTCGGACGACGCGAGGTGCGTGAACACCCCGAACTCGTCGAGCGCCCGCCGCGCCTGCTCCGGGACCCGCCGGCCGAGGATGGTCTGGACGCGGACGGGATCGACGTCCTCCTGCCGGTAGGAGTAGGCGAGCACGCGCGACTGCTGGTCCTCGATCGTCACCGGCCCGCCCACGACGCCCGCGATCACGTCGGCCAGCCCGAACAGGTCCCCGGTGCGCGTGCCGCCGTTGACCAGCGTCTGTGTGACGTTCGCGAGCTGGCTCCACGGCACCGACGGGTCCACCAGCAACACGGCCGCCCCGGATTTGCGGGCGGCGGCGAGCACGCGCTCGTCCAACGGCGGCCTGCCATGCAACACCACCGCGGAGGCCGCCGTCGACGACACGAGCCGCGCGGCGGCGGCGACAGAAGGCGTGCCCAGTCCGAGGAGGACGTCGCCCGCCGCGGCCGGCGTGTTCTCGGCCGGGTCGTGCAGGGCGACCCCGCGGAGCTCGACGTCACGGCCACCCGGCGCGCACGCCAGATGCGTGCCCAGACTGCCGAGCACGTCCACGAGGCGATCAAGGGCGACCACCCGCGGATGTTAACCGCCGACCGGATGTCCCAGGCGTCACTCGGACGTGGGACGATGAGTGTTGTGGAGGTGGTGTCGTGAGCAGTCCCGACCGGAACGACACCCCGGTGTTGATCACCGAGGCGGCCCCGTCCTACGAAGAGCAGCACGCCGCCCGGCGCCGGAAGTACGCGATCATGATGAGCCTGCGCTTCCCGTGCCTCATCCTCGCGGCCCTGTTCGCCCACGTCTGGTGGCTCGCCCTGTTCTTCATCGTGCTGTCGGTGCCGCTGCCGTGGATGGCCGTGCTGATCGCCAACGACAGGCCGCCGCGCAAGACCGAGAAGGCCAACCGCTACCAGGTCGAGCGCCGCGCCATCGAGCGCAAGAGCACCACCGTCATCGACGGCTAGTCCGCCACCGAACCGCAGCACCCGCGCCGTCGCCGCATGCCCCGACCTTGGCAACGACTCTTTTGACTTCGTCCGCAAAAACTCGTTGCAAGGGCCGGCGGGCGTGGTCGGCCTTTGCAACGAGTCTTTTGACTTCGTCCGCAAACGTCTTTTGCATCCGGTGAAGCGGCAGCAGACAGCGATATATCGGCCCGAGAGCCGATATATCAGTGAGGATGAGGCGGTTAGCGGGGCGGCTGAGCGCCCACGACGCCAACGGCGCGCGACCCCGCGCGAACGCCGCCGAGAAGGGCGTCCTGCTTCGACGCGCCGGCGAGCCAGGCCGCCAGGAAACCGGCGTCGAACGCGTCACCGGCGCCCGTCGAGTCGACGCACTCAGTGGTTTCAGCAGGGACCGAGATCAACTCGTCGGCGTCGACCCACGTCGCACCGTCGGGTCCTGAGGTCACCACGACGGCACCGACGTGGGAGAGCAACGACTTGGCCGCGGACGGCTCCGAGGAGCCGGTGAGGGCGAAGAGCTCGTCGGCGTTCGGAAGCAGGAAGTCGACGCCGCGCACGTCGTCGAGGAACGCCTCGGCGGAGTGGATCAGTACGGCTGCCTGCGGGTCGACTGATGTCGTCCAGCCCGCGTCGCGCGCCGCCGCGAGCACTGCGAGACCGGCAGGGCGGGACGTGGCGTCGAGCAGCACGTAGCCGGACAGGTGCAGGTGGCCGTCGGTGCCGGCGAGCAGGCCAGGGTCGAGGTCGGCGGGGGAGAAGCGGGCGTTCGCGCCGCGGTCGGGCAGCATCGAGCGCTGGCCCTGGTCGTCGACGAGGACGACCACGCAGCACGTCGCCAGGTCGGGGTCCACGGCGAAGGCGCACCGCACGCCCGCGGAGGTCAGCTCGGCGTGGACCTGACGGCCGGCCGAGTCGGCGCCCACGCGGGCCACCAGCACCGGCGAGGCGCCGCACGCGGCCAGCCACACGGCGGTGTTCGCGCCGGCGCCGCCGGGCTCGATCGTCACCTTGGCGCGCACGTCGCCGCCGTGGGCGATGGGGCCGGCGTGGCGGGCCACGACGTCGAGGCCCGCGTCACCGACCACGACCACGGGCCTCACCGGGAGTGCTCCCCGAAGAGCGAGACGGCGACCTGGGAAGCGACCGAGGCGTTGTTGACGACCAGTTCCTCGTTGGCGTCGAGGCTCACGCCCTCGCTGGCGGTGTGGAAGTGCTCCAGCAGGACGGGGGTGACGTCCTTGCCGCGCACGTCCTGGTCGGTGAGCTTCCGCAGACCCTCGGCCAGCAGGCGGTCGTGCAGGGCGGAGTCCATCTCGAACGCGGCGGGGATCGGGTTCACCAGCAGCATGCCGCGCTCGCCGGCCGCGAACACGGCGGCGGCTTCGGAAGGGTTCTCGACGCGCCACGGCACGTCGTACTCCGACTCGCGGCGGTAGAACGCCGGGAAGCGCGAGGTCTGGTAGCCGACGACCGGCACGGAGCGGGTCTCCAGCACCTCCAGGGTCGCGCCCATGTCCAGGATCGACTTCACGCCCGAGCAGACGATGAGCACGGGCGTGGTGGCGACCACGTCGAGATCGGCGGACACGTCCCACGTCTCGCGCGCGCCGCGGTGCACGCCGCCGAGGCCGCCGGTCGCGAAGACGCGGATGCCGGCCTGGTGGGCCAGGGCCGCGGTCGAGGCCACGGTCGTCGCGCCGCTGCGGCCCAGGGCGTAGGCGGCGCCGAGGTCGCGCAGCGACAGCTTCACCAGGTCGCCCGCGGTGCACACGCGGTCCAGCTCGGAAGCGGACAGGCCGATGTGGGGCACGCCGTCGAGGACGGCGATCGTGGCGGGGACGGCGCCTGCCTCCCGTACTACTTTCTCCAGGCGTGCGGCGACCGCGAGGTTGCGCGGCGCGGGCAGGCCGTGGGACAGGATGGTGCTTTCGAGAGCGACGACGGGCCGGTTCCCGGCCAGTGCGGCGGCTACTTCCTCGGCGATGTGCAGCGGGGTCACGAGGGGACATCATCCCAGGTACCCTGGGCGCGTGAGCACCCAGACTCTCCCCGAGGTCGACGTACGGCCGGAAGGCACCGACCAGACCGGGGACGACACCCCGAAGATGTTCCACTACGTGCGCAAGGCGAAGATCGCCGAGAGCGCCGTGATGGGAACGCACGTGGTCGCCCTGTGCGGCGAGGTCTTCCCGGTCACGCGGTCGCCGAAGCCCGGTTCCCCGGTGTGCCCTGACTGCAAGAAGATCTACGAGAACCTGCCCGCCGGCGGCGAGTAGGCAGCACGCTCGGAACGTCACACGGCCGCGTTCAGTGCCTCGCAGCAGGGGCACCGGACGCGGCTGCCGTCATCCGCGCTGCTTTTCCTCTTCCGGTGAGGACCGGGGCTTCTGGATCTGCAACGGGCTCGTGCGTTGCGTGTCGGCGGGGGACGGCGCCGGGGAGCTGTTGCCGGTGGGCTCCTGCTGTGAGTCCTCCCGGGGCTTCGCGCTCTCCTCGCGGATCCGCGAGGCGGCGCGTTCGAGTTCCAGCCGGCGCCAGCGGCGGCGTTGGCGCCGAGTCATGCGGGCGGGCCACATCTCCTGGACGGCGCTGTTGAAGTACGCGCCGATCGTGATCGCCAGGCCGATGAAGAACACGAACAGCAGGAACGCGATCGGCGTCGCCAGCGCGCCGTAGGTGTAGCCGGTGGTCGTGATCCACTGGATGTACAGGCGCAGTCCGATGGACGACAGGATGAACACGGCCATCGCGAGGATCGCTCCGGGCAGCACGCGGTGGTACGGCAGTCTCCGCGGCAGCGCGACCTTGTAGAGCGCCGAAAGCGACAACACGAGCAGCAGTGCGACGCCGGGGTAGTAGAAGCGGCCGACCCACGTGGTGATGTAAGGCTGCCAGGAAGCCGGGAAGAACTGCGGCAGGACGTCCGGGCCCAGCGCCAGCACCGGCAGGCCGACCACGAGCGCCACCAACGACACCAAGTACAGCAGCAGGGCGAAGAAGCGCTGCCACACCTCGTTGCGCACGCCGTACTGGCCGTGGGCGACGGTGATCGCGTCGACGAACGACGACATGGCCGACGACCCCGCCCACAGCGAGATCAGGAAGCCGATGGAGACGATCTCGCCCTTGCCCGTCGAGAGGATCTCCGCGACCGTCGGCTGGATCACGTCGTTGACGACGTCCCCGCTGAAGATCGTGCGGGTGAAACCGATGATCTTCTCCTGCACGCCCACGACGACCTCGGGGCCGAACCAGGTGCCGATCCAGCCCATCGAGCCCAGCACGCCGAGCAGCAGTGGCGGAAACGACAGGGTCTGCCAGAACGCCGCTTCGGCCGCTTCTGAGAAGATGTTGCCTTCCCACGCCTTCGACAGAGTGCGCGCTAGTAGACGCAGCGGCCCCTTGCGGCCGGACCTGCGCGCGTCGTTGTCCGTAGGCGAACCCATCGCAAGGACAAGCATGGTGCATGGGGCCACGTTTCGCGGCATCGGCGCTCGGAACGGGTAGGCTCGCAGAGCCCTCGGCCACGGTCCGCCTGAGGGCTGTTGCATGTCAAAGCCATGTCTGACCAGCGCAAATGAGGAGAAACACGTCTGTGACAGCGACAGCAGCAATGCGACCGCTGCGGGCATGGCAGCGCAGGGCGCTGACCAAGTACCTCGCCGCGAAGCCCCAGGACTTCCTCGCCGTCGCCACGCCCGGCGCCGGCAAGACGACGTTCGGGCTCCGCGTCGCCGCCGAGCTGCTGGCCGACCGGACGATCGAGACCGTCACGATCGTCACGCCCACGGAGCACCTCAAGCACCAGTGGGCGAAGGCCGCCGCCGAGCAGGGCATCCACATCGACTCGAACTTCCGCAACACCAACGCGATGACCTCTCGCGACTACCACGGCGTGGCCGTGACGTACGCGCAGGTGGCCGCTCATCCGACGTTGCACCGGGTGCGCACGGAGAACCGCAAGACGCTCGTGCTGCTCGACGAGGTGCACCACGGCGGTGACGCGAAGTCGTGGGGTGACGCGATCCGTGAGGCGTTCACGCCCGCTGTCCGCCGTCTCTGCCTGACCGGTACGCCGTTCCGCTCCGACGACTCGCCGATCCCGTTCGTGCAGTACGAGGAGAGCAACGGCGGCTTCAAGACGTCCAAGGCGGACCACACCTACGGCTACTCCGACGCGCTGCGCGACGGCGTCGTCCGGCCCGTGCTGTTCCTCGCGTACTCGGGTGAGGCGTCGTGGCGGACCAGCGCGGGCGAGGAGTTCACCGCACGCCTGGGCGAGCCGCTGACGCAGGAGCAGACCGCACGGGCGTGGCGCACGGCCCTGGACCCGGCGGGCGACTGGGTGGCGTCCGTGCTGCGCGCGGCCGACCAGCGGCTCACGCAGAAGCGCGAGAACGGCATCCCCGACGCCGGCGGCCTCGTGATCGCCACCGACCAGACCGTCGCGAAGGCCTACGCGCAGGTGCTGGAGCGCGTCACGGGCCACATCCCCACGCTCGTCCTCTCGGACGACCCGAAGGCATCGGGCAAGATCGCCGAGTTCGCCGCGACGAACGAACGCTGGATGATCGCCGTCCGCATGGTGTCCGAGGGCGTCGACGTGCCGCGCCTGGCCGTGGGCGTGTACGCGACGTCGTCGTCGACCCCGCTGTTCTTCGCGCAGGCCGTCGGCCGCTTCGTGCGCAACCGCAAGCCCGGCGAGACCGCCTCGGTGTTCCTGCCGTCGGTGCCGGTGCTGCTGCAGCTCGCGTCCGAGCTGGAGGCCGAGCGCGACCACGTCCTGGGCAAGCCGCACCGCGAGAAGGACGGCTGGGACGACGAGCTGATGGCCGCGGCCAACCAGGCCAAGGACGAACCCGGTGAGGACGAACGGGCTTTCACCGCCCTGGGCACCACGGCCGAGCTCGACCAGGTGATCTTCGACGGCTCGTCGTTCGGCGCCCCGACCATCGCGGGCTCGGAGGAGGAGCAGGAGTACCTCGGCCTGCCCGGCCTGCTCGAACCCGACCAGGTGCGGACCCTGCTGCTGCAGCGGCAGGAGGAGCAGATGGCGACCGCCGCCAAACGCCCCAAGCCCGAGGTCGCGGTGCGCGAGGCACGGCCCGTGGGCGTGCAGGAACGCCTCACGTCGCTGCGCAAGGAGCTCAACACCCTCGTCGCGATGCACCACCACCGCACGAAGAAGCCGCACGGCAAGATCCACACCCAGCTGCGCGAGTACTGCGGTGGCCCGCCGACGGCGATGGCCACCATCGAGCAGCTCGAGGAGCGGATCGCGACCCTGCGCTCCTGGTAGCCGGTCAGCCGCGGGTGACGGCGACGGCCACCGTGTCGTAGTGGGTCTCGAACCGGCCGCCGATCGCGTCGATCGCCCTGCCGACGTCGTCCAGCAGCCCGGTGAGCTGCTCGGCGCCGAGCAGGGCGACCGAGCCCGTCGTGCGCAGGAGGTCGAGGTACTCGGCGGTCGTGTAGGTGTGGGCCCAGCCGGCCGCCCACTGCTCCGACGACGTGAACTCGCCGGTGCTGACGAACGCCTCACCCGTGCGCACGCAGCCCTCCTGGTAGGCCTTCAACGCCTCCGCACGGCTCTGGCCCACGCGGAACGGGATGTCGGGCGCCACCTTCCGGAACGCGTCCGCGAAGGCCTGCTCGATCGGCTCCGGCGGCGCGAACACGTGCCACAGCGCCACGAACACCCCGCCCGGCCGCAACACCCGCGCCACCTGACGAGGGCCCGCCTCGGCGTCGACCCAGTGCCACGACTGCCCGGCGACGACGGCGTCGAACTCGCGGCCGGCCGGGTCCCAGGCCTCGAACTTCGCGATCTCCACGTCCACGCCGCCACCGCGGGCGAACTCCGCCATGCGCTCGTCGGGCTCGACGCCGAGTACCTCGCATCCGGCGTCGAGCAACGGCCGCGACAGCACCCCGGTGCCGCAGCCGACGTCGAGGACGCGCGGTCCCGGGCTCGCTGAAACGATCTTCCGGACCAGCGCGTCCGGGTAGGTGGGGCGGGTGCGGTCGTAGCGCGCCGCGTCCGCGCCGAACGAGAGAGCCAGCCTCTCGGCGGTGTCCTTGTCGACCGTCATGCGACCAACCTAGAGATGGCCGGGAGATGACGGGCGGGTGTTCGCTGCAAGCGATATCCAATATATTGCAGCCGGATGCAGTAGTGCTGTGGTAACGCTCTCATAACTCTCGGTGACTAAATTTCGCCACGGTTACCGCATCGTTGCGACTTAATCGATCCAGTGTGGTTCCGGTCACGCATATGTCAGGCATACGTTGTGCGCCACAACATTCTCTGTGACACAGCGCAGTGAAAGGGATGGCGGATGCGCAGCAAGAGCCTCGCTTCCATCGCCGTGACCGTGGGCCTCGCCCTGGCGGTCTCGGCGTGTGGCGCCAACACGTCCTCCGGCACGGGAGGAAGCTCCGAAACGAACTCTGGCAGCGGCGGGGGCGCAAAGGTCGGCGTGATCCTTCCTGAGACGAAGTCCTCCGCCCGCTGGGAGGGCTTCGACAAGCCGCTCCTCGAGGCGGCTCTGAAGAAGGAGGGGCTCGACCCCGACATTCAGAACGCTCAGGGTGACGCCCAGAAGTTCAGCACCCTCGCCGACGGCATGATCAACGCCGGCGTGAAGGTCCTGATCATCGCGACCCCCAACAGCGAGGTCGGTGCCTCGGTCGCCAAGAAGGCACAGGCCCAGGGCATCCACGTCATCGACTACGACCGCCTGAACCTCGGCGGCACCTCGCCCTACTACGTGTCGTTCGACAACGTGAAGGTCGGCGAGCTGCAGGGCCAGGGTCTCGCGGACGCCCTCAAGAACGCTCCGCAGGGCGCGAACGTGATCGAGATCGAGGGTTCGCCGACGGACAACAACGCGACCCTGTTCCACCAGGGCCAGCAGAAGGTCCTCAAGCCGCTGTACGACTCCAGCAAGCTCAAGCTGGTCCAGTCCCAGCCGATCCCCGACTGGGACAACCAGCAGGGTGGCCAGACCTTCGAGCAGATCCTGACCTCCAACGGCGGCAAGGTGGACGGAGTCGTCGCCGCGAACGACGGCCTCGCCGGCGCTGTGATCACGATCCTCAAGAAGTACAGCCTGAACGGCAAGGTTCCGGTCACCGGTCAGGACGCCACCCCGGACGGCCTGCAGGCCGTGCTCCGCGGTGAGCAGTACATGACCGTTTTCAAGCCGATCAACGAAGAGGCCCAGGCCGCGGCCAAGCTGGCCGCCGCGCTCGCCAAGGGTGACACCGCCGCCGCCGACGCCCTCGCGTCCGGCAAGGAGAAGGACCCCAAGGGCAACCGCGACGTCAAGTCCGTGCTGCTGACGCCGCAGCTGATCACCAAGGACAAGGTCAAGTCCGTCATCGACGCGGGCTTCGTCAAGGCCTCGGAGATCTGCGTGGCCGACACCCAGGCCGCCTGCACCGAGCTCGGCATCAAGTAGGACCGCTTGCGCGTAGGGCGGGGTGCGGAACCTGCGCACCCCGCCCTACACGCGTGGTAACACGGAGGAATCCCAGTGAGCGAGCCGATTCTCGAGCTGCGCGGCATCAACAAGAGCTTCGGTCCCGTGCACGTCCTGCACGACATCGACCTCACCGTCAACCCCGGTGAGGTCACCGCCCTCGTCGGTGACAACGGCGCGGGCAAGTCGACGCTGGTCAAGTGCATCGCGGGCATCCACCCCACCGACTCCGGTGAGGTTCTGTTCAACGGCGAGCCGGTGCACATCAAGGGCCCGCGCGACGCCTCGGATCTCGGGATCGAGGTCGTCTACCAGGACCTGGCGCTGGCCGACAACCTCGACATCGTCCAGAACATGTTCCTCGGTCGTGAGCGCACCAAGGGCGGCCTGCTCGACGAGACCGACATGGAGCAGGCGGCTCGCAAGACGCTGGCGTCGCTGTCCGTGCGCACGGTCAAGTCGGTGCGCACCCAGGTGTCGTCGCTGTCCGGCGGTCAGCGCCAGACCGTGGCGATCGCCAAGGCCGTGCTGTGGAACAGCAAGGTCGTGCTCCTCGACGAGCCCACCGCGGCACTCGGCGTCGCGCAGACGCGGCAGGTCCTCGACCTCGTCCGCCGGCTCGCGGAGCAGGGCCTCGGCGTCGTCCTGATCAGCCACAACATGAACGACGTGTTCGAGGTCGCCGACAAGATCGCGTGCCTCTACCTCGGCCGCATGGCCGCCGTCGTGGGGTCCAAGGACGTCACGCACGGCCAGGTCGTCGAGTTGATCACCGCCGGTCGTTCCGGCGACCTGGGCATCGCCCGCCCCGAGGCGGCGACGATCTGATGAGTTCCGAAGAGGCCAGCATGACCAACACCACCGAGACGCCCGCACAGGAAACCCCTCAGGGCGCCATCTCCGACTTCGGCATCGACACGACCTCGCAGTCCACGGGCGAGGCCGTCCGCGACTACTGGGCGAGGGTTCGCGGCGGCGAGCTCGGCTCGCTGCCCGCGCTGCTCGGCATCATCGTGCTGCTGATCGTCTTCAGCTCGTTGTCCGACACGTTCTTCACCCTCGGCAACCTCGCCAACCTGCTCCAGCAGGGCGCCAGCATCACCATCATCGCGATGGGCCTGGTGTTCGTGCTGCTGCTCGGCGAGATCGACCTGTCCGCCGGTACGGCCTCGGGTGTGACGGCCGCGGTCATGGCACTGCACCTGATCAACAACGGCAACCTGCTCGGCGGCATGGGCGACACGGTGTTCTACGTGTTCTGCGGCTTGCTGGTGCTCGCGATCGTGCTCGCCGTGATCATGAAGATCTGGGCGGGCGCGGCGCTGTCCGCCATCGCCCTGGTGATCGCCGCGGTCGGCATTCCCGCGAACGCCTGGCTCGAGATGCTGCTCGCGGTCTGCGTCGGCGCGGCCATCGGCAGCATCACGGGCTTCCTGGTCGCGAGGGTCGGCATCCCGTCGTTCGTCGTGACCCTGGCGCTGTTCCTCGTCTGGGGCGGCGTCGTGCTCCAGTTCATCGGAGACGGCGGCACGCTCGGTCTGCGCGACGACACGCTCTTCAACGTCGCCAACGGCAACCTGAACGTCGTGGGCTCGTGGGCGCTGTTCGTCATCGCGGTCGGCGGTTACGCGGCCATCGTGCTTTCCCGGCACTTCTCCCGGCTCCGCAAGGGTCTCGTCGCGCAGCCGACGGCGCTCGTGCTGACCAAGATCGGCGCTCTCGCGTTGCTGGCCGCCGTCATCACCTACGCGCTGTCCCAGAACCGCGCGCCCAGCAACCTCGTGATCATCGAGGGTGTGCCCTACGTGGTGCCGCTGGTCCTGGTGCTGCTCGTGATCGGCACGTTCGTGCTCGACCGCACGACCTACGGGCGCCACGTCTACGCCGTCGGCGGCAACAAGGAAGCCGCGCGCCGCGCCGGTATCAACGTCGAGCGCATCCGCATGAGCGTCTTCGTGATCGCCTCCTCGGCGGCCGCGATCGGCGCCATCGTGTACTCGTCGAAGGTCGGCTCGGTCGACCCGAACGCCGGTGGCGGCAACACGCTGCTGCTGTCGGTCGGTGCGGCCGTCATCGGTGGCACGTCGCTGTTCGGTGGCAAGGGCCGCCTGCGCGACGCGGTGATCGGTGGCGCGGTGCTCGCGATCATCCAGAACGGCATGGGCCTGCTCCGGCAGCCCGCCGCCATCGTGTTCATCGTGACCGGTCTGGTCCTGCTCCTCGCCGCGAGCGTCGACGCGTTGTCCCGCCGCCGGGCGGCCACCGCGGCTCGATGACGCGGTGACTGGACCTACGTCCGGCACCCGACCCGACGAGATCCGCAGGCACAACAGGACGGCGCTGCTGCGCCGCCTGCACGTCGACGGTCCGTCCACCAGGGCGTCGCTCGCGGCTGAGCTCGGGCTCAACCGCAGCACGATCAAGGCCCTGGTGGACGGCCTCGCCGAAGCCGGCGTGGTCGCCGAACGCGTGCCCGCTCTGCGCAGCGGAGCGGGCCGCCCGTCCCTCCTCGTCCTTCCCCAGCCGCACGCCGCGGTCGTCATCGCGATCGACGTCCGGGTGGAGCACGTGGCGATGGCGTTCGTGGGCCTCGGAGGGGAGATCCTCGGGCGGGACAGCTGGAACCTGCACCGGACGCGTGATCCGGGGGAGGTCATCACGCACATCGTCGAGTCGGCGCGCCTCATGGCCGACGACCTCGACGTCACCGCCGTCGGGGTGGGGGTCTCGGTGCCCGGCGTCGTGCGGCATTCCGACGGGCACGTGCACGAGGCTCCGAACCTGCACTGGACGGGCGTGGCGCTCGGCAGACGCCTGGAGGCGGTGCTGAAGCTGCCGGTCCAGGTCGGCAACGACGCGGAGCTCGGCGCCCTCGCGGAGCACGTGCGCGGTGCGGCCCAGGAGTCCTCGGACATGGTCTACATCTCCGCGGACGTCGGTGTCGGCGGCGGCGTGATCCTGTCGGGGCAACCGTTGCGCGGGTCCGGCGGCTACGTCGGCGAACTGGGGCACATGGTGGTCAACCCGCGCGGCCTCCGCTGCTACTGCGGCTGTGACGGCTGCTGGGAGACCGAGGTCGGCGAACCGGCGCTCTGCCGGGCGCTGGGCCTGCCCGACGACGCCCCGCGCGGCACCGTCGTGGCGGCGTTGCGAGCGCTCGAAGACCCGTCCGTGCTGGACGAGTTCGCCGGCTGGCTCTCGCTGGGCCTCGCGAACATCGTGAACGTCCTGGGGCCTGAGCTGGTCGTGCTCGGCGACCTCTACACGGCGCTGCCCGCGTCGGTGGTGGACTCGGTGAGCGCCGCCGTGCAACGGCGCAGCCTCGTCTCCCGCGCCGTCGGCGGTACCCAGGTCGTCACCTCGCCGCTGGGCCGCGACGCGAAGCTGGTCGGCGCCGCGGAACTGGCCTTCGAGCCGGTCCTGGACGCCCTGTAGGAACCCCTGGAAAGCGAAGGGGGCGGAGATCCTCGCGGATCCCCGCCCCGAGCGGCTAGGTGGGGTGGAAGTCAGCCCTGCTGAATCTCAGCAGCGAGTTCGCGCAATTTCTCACTGTGCGCCCGGGCGTGGTGCCCGCAGAACAGCAACTCGCCCCCGGACGGGAGCAAAGCGCGAACCTGGGCAGCAGCCCCGCAGCGGTCGCAGCGGTCGGCAGCGGTCAACTCGGGGCGGGTGAGTGCTGCAGTCATGATGAATCTCCCTCCGTCCCGGCAACGAAACGTTGTGTTCCGGTGCCCTCTTACCAAGCTGCGACCACAGCGCCCCTGGATGGCTGCGCGGTGCTCGCTGGCTCCACTCTGACAGACGTTCTGGCGATAGTCAGTGTTCCCGTGCACGTGGCGACTCGCGTCACTATGCGATCTACCCGCCTGCAGCAGGCCCACACCTGCGTTTGCCACCGGTTCATCGTCTTGACACGCACGCTCAGCGACCACAAACCCGCTGGTGGAGCAGCATGATGAGGCCGTCCGGTCGGTTGCGTGCCACCGGGAGTGTGATATCGGTTGCCCTTGTCCGCCCGCAGCGAACAGGTCACGAACGTCCCACGATTCGGACGCGAACCGTGATCATGTGGACCACGGCAGCACCGTCAGCGCGGGCCACTGCTCGCTCCAACGCCGCGTTTTGGTCTCGTAGACCTCGCGCGGAGCGAGCACCGGGTTGGGCCGGACGACCAGGGTGAACACGTCGTCGAGGCCGTGCGGCGCGTAGACGTGCCACCGTTCGCCTTCGAGACGGACACCCACACAGCAGGTGGTCGCCGCGAACGAGTCGATGGCGGCCTCGGTCGACGTGTGGGGCGGACAGGGAACCCCGAAGCGGTCCTCGTACCAGAGGTGCACACGCGCCTCGTTGCGGATCTCGACGACCGCGGGCAGATCGCCGAAGACGCGCGCCCCGTTCCGGATGACCTCGTCCTCGGCATCCCAGCCGAGGTCGGAGCCGTCGAAGTAGAACAGGTCGTAGTCCCTGATGCCCTCGGCCGGCGGCCGGCCCGTCACCACGTTCCACACGGTCTGGAACACGCACCCGGCGGTCAGGTACCAGTCCGGCAGGCCGAGTCGCTCAGCACGGCGCAGGACCTCCAGCAGCACCTCGTTGCGCGTCAGCACCTCGCGGAGCGCGTCCTCGTCCACCCGCCACCGTCCCGTCGTCGCGAAAACGCGGAAGCCCCGCACCGAACCGGTGCGGGGCTTCGTGCGTATGTCCGGGTAAGACCTAGTCGAGGTAGTCGCGCAGAACCTGCGAGCGCGACGGGTGGCGGAGCTTCGACATGGTCTTGGACTCGATCTGGCGGATGCGCTCACGCGTGACGCCGTAGACCTGACCGATCTCGTCCAGCGTGCGCGGCTGGCCGTCGGTGAGGCCGAAGCGCAGCCGGACGACGCCCGCCTCGCGCTCGGACAGCGTCGCGAGCACGGACTGGAGCTGGTCCTGCAGCAGCGTGAACGAGACGGCGTCGACAGCGACGACGGCCTCGGAGTCCTCGATGAAGTCACCGAGCTGGCTGTCGCCCTCGTCACCGATCGTCTGGTCCAGCGAGATGGGCTCACGCGCGTACTGCTGGATCTCCAGCACCTTCTCGGGCGTGATGTCCATTTCCTTGGCGAGCTCCTCCGGGGTGGGCTCGCGGCCCAGGTCCTGGAGCAGTTCGCGCTGGATGCGACCGAGCTTGTTGATGACCTCGACCATGTGCACCGGGATGCGGATGGTGCGGGCCTGGTCGGCCATCGCGCGGGTGATCGCCTGACGGATCCACCAGGTGGCGTACGTGGAGAACTTGTAGCCCTTGGTGTAGTCGAACTTCTCGACGGCGCGGATCAGACCCAGGTTGCCCTCCTGGATCAGGTCCAGGAACGCCATGCCGCGGCCGGTGTAGCGCTTGGCCAGCGACACGACGAGGCGGAGGTTCGCCTCGAGCAGGTGGTTCTTGGCGCGCTCGCCGTCACGGACGATCCAGCGCAGGTCGCGGCGCAGCTGCGGCGTGAGCTTCTCCGCTTCCTCCTCGGAGCGGCGCACGCGCTCGGCCGCGTACAGACCGGCCTCGATGCGCTTGGCGAGCTCGACCTCCTCCTCGGCGTTGAGGAGGGCGACCTTGCCGATCTGCTTGAGGTAGGCGCGGACGGAGTCGGCCGAGGCGGTGAGCTCCGCGTCCTTGCGCGCCTGGCGCAGGGCCTCGGACTCCTCCTCGTCCCAGACGAAGTCGCCCTCGGTCTTGGGGTCCTCCGCCTCCTCCGGCTCGTCCACGACCGGTTCGTCGACGATCTCGACCTCGTCGACCAGGTCCTCGACGCCGGGAGCGCCTTCCATGTCCTCCGGCTCGTCGCCGTCGGCCTTCTTGGTCGCGCCCTTCGCGGCGGGGTCGGCCTTGCCGGCCGGCTTGCGCGCGGTCTTGGCGCCGGCGGCCTTGGCTGCGGGCTTCTTCGCTGCCGCAGCGGTCGTCTTGCGCTTCGGCTTCTCCTCGGCCTCGCCGGCCGCGGTCGCCTTGGTCGTCTTGGCGGCGCTCGCGGCGGAGCTGGAGCGTCGGGTTGCGGTTTCTGCGGCTGCCACGTACGCCCTTTCGCGACGGTCGTTCAAGGCGGACCAGAGGGCGCGAAACCTCGGTCGCCAGAGTTCAGGGGATCTCCCCGCCGATCTTGCTTGGCGGGTGTGCGTTCCATTGTAACGACGTCGGTGACGCGGTGTTGCGCCCCGAGGTGCTTCGAGGCGCTCTCACCTGCGTTCTCGCAGCTAGATCGAGTAAGGCGAGTCGGACACGTTTCGGTGTCGAATGATCATCACGGCCGGACGCCGTGCGCGGCGGCCCAGGCGGCGCCGACGATGCCCGCGTCGTTCTTCAGCGCCGCGGCGACGACCTCCGTGCGCACGTTGAGCAACGGCAACCACTTGTGCGCCTTCTTGCTCACGCCGCCGCCCGCGATGATCAGGTCCGGCCAGATGAGGTCCTCGAGCACGTTGATGTACCGCGTGACCCTGGGCGTCCACTCCTCCCAGGACAGGTCCTTCTCCTCCTTCACCGAGGCCGCCGCGCGCTTCTCGGCGTCGTGGCCGTCGACCTGGAGGTGGCCGAACTCGGTGTTGGGAACGAGCTTGCCGTCCAGGAACACCGCGCTGCCGATGCCCGTGCCGAACGTCAGCAGCACCACGGACCCGGCCTTGCCGACGCCCGCGCCGAACGACATCTCCGCGATGCCGGCCGCGTCGGCGTCGTTCATCACGACGATGTCCTCGGGCTTGCGCTTGAGGCGCTCGGCGAAGAGGTGCTGCGCGTCGCAGTTGATCCAGCCCTTGTCGACGTTCGCGGCGCTGAGGGCGACACCGTGCTTGACCACGCACGGCAGCGTGATGCCGACAGGACCGTCCCACTGGAACTTCTCGACGATCTCGGCGACGACCTCCGCGACCGCCTCCGGCGTCGAGGGCTGAGGCGTGGGGATCCGCATGCGCTCGCCGTCCAGTGCTCCTGCCTCGAGGTCGACCAGGCCGCCCTTCACGCCGGAGCCGCCGATGTCCACACCGAACCCGCGGGTGATGCCCATTCCCCGTGGTCCTTCCTACTCGATCCTGCTGGCTTCGATTCAGTAACCGTGGTGCGCAGACATTAGCCTGACGTTGTCCGATAGTCCCGTGCTAGTGACGCAGGAGGGAACCGGTCGTGCTCGATCCCCGGCCGCTCGTCGACATCGCCACAGCCATCGGACTGGAGGCGGGAGCTCTTGTTCAGCGCATGCGCGCTTCCGCCGTCGTCTCGTTCGACACCAAGAGCACTTCCACCGACGTGGTCACCGAGGCAGACCGTGCCTCGGAACAACTCGTCCGGACGCGTCTGTCCGAGTCGCGTCCCGGCGAACCGGTGCTCGGCGAGGAGGAGGGAGGCACCGTCGTCGAGGGGCTGACCTGGGTCGTCGACCCCATCGACGGCACCGTCAACTACCTCTACGGGATCCCCTGGTACTCGGTGTCGATCGCGGCGCAGCTCGACGGGGAGTCGATCGCGGGCGCCGTGGTGGAACCGGCGACGGGACGGGTGTGGACCGCGGCCCGCGGGCACGGCGCGTTCCTCGACGGCCAGCCGCTGCGCGTCTCCGCGACGACCGACCTGTCGCTGTCCCTGCTCGGGTACGGGTTCGCGTACCGGCCGGAGCGGCGCCGGCGCCAGGCCGACGCGTGGGCCGGGATGGCCACGCGGGTGCGCGACATGCGACGGGCCGGTGCGGCATCGCTCGACCTGTGCTCGGTGGCGGCCGGACGCCTCGACGCCTACGCGGAGCACGGGCTGGGGCGGTGGGACTGGGCGGCCGGCGGGTTGATCGCCGCCGAGGCCGGTGCCGTCGTGCGGCTGCCGGGGTCGTCGCCGGAGCTGGGGGAGGACGCGACGTTCGCCGCGGCGCCCGGGATCGCCGAAGCGATGCACGGCGCGTTGGTGGAGTGCGGCTTCGGCCAGGTCTGAGTCACCGCAGGTCAGGGCGCTAATATATTGGTTGTGCAAAGGACGTTTGCGGACGACCGCAAACGTCCTTTGCATGCGTGCCACGAAAAAGCCCCCCGCGGGTGCGAGGGGCGAAGGCGGGGCGGGTGGTCAGCAGGTGACGTCGCGCGCGCGGGCCAGGTTGTCCGGGTTCAGCGTCGGCGGGGCGACCGCCGCGACCTGACCGCCCTGCTGCTCCGGCTGCTGCGCCGCCCACTCGGTGAGCTGGTCGAGCACCTTGCGGGCGTCGCCGTTCGGCTTGACCTCGTCGAACTTCTTGCCGACCGAGATGTCGACGGTGGCGTCCTGGCGGTCGTCGCGCACGAGCTCCAGGCACGGCTCCAGCAGCGACAGCGTCCGCGCGGCCTGCGCGCCGGGGGCGCCGAAGCGGATCTGGCCGCGGCACGTCATGTCGCCGGCGGGGTAGATCGGGTCGTTGCCGGGGTCGGCCGCCTGCTTCAGGCCGAGCTCGGTGAGCTGGGTCGCCACGGTCTTCGCGTGGTTGCGCTGCGTCGAGGCGTTGACGACCTTGAAGTTGACCTCACCGACCGGCACCGGGTTCGTGCGGTCCAGCGCGTCGTGCTCCAGGACCGTGCCCAGGGGCGGTGGCGGCGCCGTCGCGGGGGCCGCCAGGTCGGCCTCGGCGGTGGCGGAGGTCGTCGCGCCACCGGGCGCGTTGCACCTGATGGCCGCGTCCACGTCGCCCGCGCTGCCGAGCACCTTCACCCAGACGAACACGGAGCTGACCAACAGCACCGTGAACAGGACGAGCGCGGGCACGGGCCGGCGCCTCTTGTAAGGCGTCATGCTCCCCGATGCGGATCCCACGTCCGAAGCCCTCCCGTGATCCGTCCTCTGTGATCAGCCTAGGCCCTGCCCGGCTGGCGCGCGCGCCCCGGCGTGCGTGACCCGCTGCACCGGCCCGATTGCTCACAGTCAGGACGGTACCGGCTCGCCGCCGGGTTGCATGCCGGCGCGAACGTGCTCCCGCACAGGGTATCGGTCCAGCGTAGAAAGGTTGTGTCACCCGTCCGGTCGGTAAGGGGTAACCCGATGCCGGGGCACTCTGACAATGAGCTACCCTCTGCGCGCTCCGCCCACAAGTGGATCAAGCCGACGGTCACGTCGAGGGGGTCGCCTTGGGCCTGGGCGCGAGAGACCTACGTCACCTTGACGTGGGGCACAAAAGAGGGCGCTGGAGCGTTAACCAGCGACACGAACAGTCTCCGTAGACCGCAGGGGTGAAGAAGATGGCGACCGACTACGACGCGCCGCGTCGCAGCGAGGCGGACGAACTCGCTGAGGACTCCCTCGAGGAGTTGAAGGCCCGGCGGAACGAGACGCAGTCCGGCGTCGTCGACGTCGACGAGGACGCGACCGCGGAGAACTTCGAGCTGCCCGGCGCCGACCTGTCCGGCGAGGAGCTCACCTTCAAGGTGCTGCCCAAGCAGGCCGACGAGTTCACGTGCTCGAAGTGCTTCCTGGTGCACCACCGCAGCAGGCTCGCCGAGGACAACGGCGGCGTGTACATCTGCCGCGACTGCGCCTGATCAGTCCTCCGGGAAACCACTGGGCGCTCACCCTCACGGGTGGCGCCCAGTTGTGTTCTTTCCGGGTGTTCCTCTTCAGGCCTTGATCGCGGCGACGAGCTCTTCCGGGTGCCGCGTGCTGATCACCCAGTAGGGGGTCGGGTCCTCCGGGTCGTCCACGCGCACCCGCACGAGCGGCTTGACCCAGCCGCGGTGCACGACGAACGCCGCCGGGTCGAGCTCCGGTCCCATCGTCCTGCGCTTGTGCTCAGGGGCGACGATCTCGGCCTCGCCGAGCAGCTCCAGGGGGATGTGCGCCTCGCCCGCGCGCAGCTCACCGCCGGCCACCTCGACCTTCGTCGACCCCATCCGCACGATCAGCAGGGTCGTGAGCGGCAGCAGGATCACGTACGGCAGCCACGACCGGACGCCGGGGAAGCCCATGTGGATCTCGGCGGCCAGCAACGCGGCCGCGAGCAGCGGCAGCGGCCAGAACCACCACGTCACGTACAGGCGCTCGCGGTAGGTCGTAGAGGCGGTCACGGCAGTCTCACTCACGCCCTCAGGGTAATCTCGGCCGCCGTGTCCAGCGTCGAGGTGTTGCTGACCCGGCTCGATCCGGGGGTTCCCGTGCCCGCCTACGCCCGTTCCGGCGACGCGGGCGCCGATCTGGTCACCACGTCGGACGTGGTCATTCCACCAGGCGAGCGCGCCGTGGTCGGAACCGGTGTCGCGATCGCGCTGCCCGAGGGGTTCGCGGGGTTCGTGCACCCCCGGTCCGGGCTGGCCGCGCGGGCGGGGCTGAGCGTGGTCAACACGCCCGGCACGATCGACTCCGGCTACCGCGGTGAGATCCGCGTTTGCCTCGTGAACCATGATCTCCGTGAGCCGATCGCGCTGGTGCGCGGTGACCGGATCGCCCAGCTCGTCGTGCAGCGCGTCGAGCACGCGGTGTTCCGGGAGGTCACCGAGCTGCCGGAGACGGAGCGCGGTGCGGGAGGCTATGGCTCGACCGGCGGGCACGACGTGCTCGCCCGTACGAATGCAGAGGGGTAGGGCATGTTCGGAAGGCGCCGCAAGCGCGGTCGTCACTCCTCGGGGGCGGTCGAGACCGGTCCGGAGCACGACGAGGACTTCGACGACGTCGAAGGCCCGTGGGACTCGACCGTGGCGCCCCGTGACGATGTGCAGCGGCTCGACCTGGGATCGGTGCAGCTGCCGATGCCGGACGAGGCCCAGCTGCAGGTCGAGATGGACCAGCAGAACGGTTCCGTGCGCGCGGTGCACGTCCTCACGTCCGTCGGCCAGCTGACGGTCAGCGCGTTCGCCGCGCCGAAGTCGGGCGGCCTCTGGAAGGAGGTCGGCGCCGAGCTGATCCAGGGCCTCAAGGAGGACGGCGCGCGCATCAACCGCGAGAACGGCGAGTGGGGCGAGGAGATCACCGCGCGCAACCAGGGCGTGCAGATCCTCTTCGTCGGCGTCGACGGCCCTCGCTGGATGCTGCGCGGTGTCGCCGCCGGTCCCGAGGAGCACTTCGCGCAGAACTCCGAGGCGTTGCGCGAGATGCTGCGCGGCACCGTGGTCGTGCGCGGCGAGCAGCCGATGCCGCCCCGCACCCCGCTGCCGGTCGAGCTGCCCGAGGCGATCGCCAAGCACATCCAGCAGCAGGGCTAGTTCCTCGCTCGTTGCCACGCCTGCACCGCGCGCCCCAATGCGCGCGGGTAGGCGTCCAACGTCGTTGTCGTGAGCACGGCGCGAGGGATCGCGTTCGCCCACTGCCGTGCGACCTCGATCGGATGCACCGGGTCGTCGGTGCACCCGACGATTCCCGTCGGCACGGTCAGCGACCTCAGCTCGTCGAGCGTCGGCGCGGGCGACTCGGACGCTTCTTCGAAGTGGGGCACGAGCTCGTCGCCGTAGCCGTGCCACGCCCTCGTCAGTTCGTCGTGCAGCCAGCCGGTCGTGCCCGCGAGCGCCGTTTCCAGGCCGTGGTCCGTGACGATCCGAGCGCTGGCCTTGGCCGCGAGGGCCGCGGGAGCACCGTTGGCGGCACCGGTCCACGCGGGCAGCGCGAGGACCAGACCTGCGCACTTGTCCGGGTTCGCCGCCGCCCACCGCGCGGCGACGTGCGCGCCGAGCGAGACTCCGCCTACCACGATCGGGTGGCCTGCCCAGGCATTTTCGAGGGCCGTCAACCGTTCACACAGTGTGCGGACCCGTGGAGCGACCAGAACGGCGCCGACCTGCGACAACGGCTCGGCGAACACGGTTCGGACAAACACCTCGTCAGAGGCGGTTCCGGGCAGGAGGACGACGGTCTCGGCAGGCACGCCCGAGATTGTCGGCCCTCGTGCGTACCCTCATGTCAGACGGTCCACACCACTGGGCCACCAGAGCACTGCAGGAGTCGGGGATGGGCGGCTATTGGCACCGCTTGGTGCGTCGCTTGACCAGCGACGTGGCCGAGCTGGACGCGGACGACCTGTCGCGAAAAGCGGAGGCCGTCGGCGCGGTGAAGGCCTGCGACTGCAAGTCCGGCGAGGAGGTCACCGTCCTCGGCCGGCTCCGCAGCGTGGAGCTCTGTCCCCGTGACGCGGCCGCCACCCTGGAAGCGGAGCTCTACGACGGCACCGAGGGCGTCACCCTCGTCTGGCTCGGCCGCCGTCGCATCGCGGGAATCGAGCCTGGTCGGACGATCAAGGCTCGTGGCCGCATCGCCGTGCGCGACGGGCGCAAGGTGCTCTACAACCCCTATTACGAGTTGCAGAACGCTTCATGACTTCAGCTGAGACCGAAGAAAAGCAGCCCACCGTCCTCGAGCAGATGGGCGGCGTGAGCGGAATGCTCTACTCGTCGCTGCCCGTCCTGGTCTTCGTGATCGTCAACTTCGCCGCCAAGAACCTGATGGCGGCGATCATCAGCTCCCTCGCCGCCGCCGTCGTCATCGGCGTGGTCCTGGCCGTGCGCAAGGGAACGATCCAGCCCGCGATCTCCGCCGTCTTCGGCGTGGGTGTCGCGGCGTTCATCGCCTACAAGACGGGTGAGGCCAAGGGCTTCTTCCTCTTCGGCATCTGGCAGAGCGTCGTCTACGGCAGCGCGTTCCTGCTGTCGATCATCGTGCGCTGGCCGCTCGCGGGCGTGATCTGGACGTTCCTCAACGGCAGAGACCGCTCCTGGCGCGCGGACAAGGCGTCGGTCCGCGACTACGACATCGCGACCTTCGTGTGGGCGCTGGTGTTCTTCGCCCGCTTCGCGGTGCAGCGCTGGCTCTACGACGAGGACCAGGTCGGCTGGCTCGCGGTGGCCCGTCTCGCGATGGGCTACCCGCTGATGGCCATCGCCCTGCTCGCCACGGTCTGGGCGGTCCGCCGCGCGGACAAGCGCCTGAAGGCGGCCGAGGAGGCCACCGCGGCAGAGGCCTCAGCCCAGGCCGAGGTGGACGACGTGCTCGCCCGCACGGCCGACGACCTGCTGACGCCGGACATGGACGAGCTCCAGCGCACCGTCGACGAGGACGCGCGGACGAAGGCACGCGACAGGTCCCGCGACTGACGTTCCGAACGCACAGGGCCGGTGCCTCCACGACGGGGACACCGGCCTTGCTCCGTTCGAGCGGTCAGACCGTGTTCACCTGCTTCTGCGCTTCGCTGCCGCGCATCAGGCGGTGACGCGGAATGTGCCGCAGTACCAACGAAGATGCGGCGGTCTAGTACCCCAGCGCGGTCTTGATGTCCTGCTCGACGGCCGCGGTCGTCACGAACAGCAGCTCGTCCTCGGCCTCGAGCGTGTCGTCCGGCTGCGGCACGATGACCCGCCCGCCGCGCAGGATCGTCACCAGCGCGGCGTCGCGGGGCAGCGTCAGCTCCGACACGGCACGCCCGGCGAACGGCGTCGACTCGTCGAGTGTGATCTCCACGAGGTTCGCCTGGCCCTGCCGCAACGTCAGCAGCCGCACGACGTCGCCGATCGTCACGGACTCCTCGACCATCGCCGCCAGCAACCGCGGCGTCGACACGGCGACGTCGACGCCCCACGACTCGGTGAACAGCCATTCGTTCGCGGGGTCGTTCACCCGCGCGACGACGCGGCGGACCGCGAACTCGGTCTTGGCCAGGAGCGACACCACGAGGTTGACCTTGTCGTCACCGGTCGCGGCGATCACCACGTCGCACAGCTGCATGCCCGCGTCCTCCAAAGAGGACAGCTCGCACGCGTCGGCCTGCACCCACTCGGCCTGGTCGACGGAGTTCGGGTCGAAGTGCGCCCTGTCCCGTTCGATCAGCATCACCTGGTGCCCGTCGGACACGAGCTCCTGCGCGATGGACCGCCCCACCGCGCCCGCGCCAGCGATCGCGACCCGCATCAGCTCTCCTCCGGTGCCTGCTGCGCCGCGGCCGCGACGTCGGTGATCGTGCCGGACAGCGCCGCCACGTAGATGGTGTCGTCGGCCTGCACGACGGTCGAGTTCTCCGGCAGCACGCCCGTGCCGAAGCGCATCACGAACGCCACGCGCGCGCCGATCGCCTCCTCGAGCTCGCGCACCGGCCGCCCGACCCACGTCTCGGCGACCTCGATCGGCAGCACGGCCACGGTTCCGGACGGGTCGCGCCACGCGGTCGCCGCGCCCTCGGGCAGCAGCATGCGCAGGAACCGGTCGGTCGACCACGGCACGGTCGCCACCGTCGGGATGCCCAGGCGCTCGTACACGGCGGCGCGCTTGTGGTCGTAGATGCGGGCGACGACGTGCTCGACGCCGAACGTCTCCCGCGCGACCCGCGCCGAGATGATGTTCGAGTTGTCACCGCTGGAGACCGCCGCGAACGCGCCCGCGCGCTCGACACCCGCCTCGATCAGGACATTGCGGTCGAAACCGTTGCCGACGACCTGTTGTCCGTGGAAGTCGCTGCCCAGCCTGCGGAACGACTGCGAATCCTTGTCGATCACGGCGACCTGGTGGTCGAGTCGCTCCAAGGCCCTGGCCAGGGAGGCTCCCACCCGGCCACACCCCATGATCACCACGTGCACGACATGCCTCCTCAGGCGAACTCTGGGCAGAACCTACCGAGCATTAGCCCGTACCGGTGAGCGGACCCCTTACGCTCTGGCCGTGTCCAAGCTCGCCACCGCTGCCAAACGCCTCCTGGTCGGACAGCCGTTCCGCAGCGACCGCCTCGCTCACACCCTGCTCCCCAAACGCATCGCACTCCCCGTGTTCGCCTCCGACGCCATGTCGTCGGTCGCGTACGCGCCGGAGGAGATCTTCCTGATGCTGTCGGTGGCGGGTCTGAGCGCCTACACGATGGCGCCGTGGGTGGGCGTCGCCGTGGTCGTGGTCATGCTCACGGTGGTCGCCAGCTACCGGCAGAACGTGCACGCCTACCCGTCCGGCGGCGGTGACTACGAGGTCGCGACGGTCAACCTGGGGCGCAGGTCGGGGCTCACGGTGGCGAGCGCCCTGCTCGTCGACTACATCCTCACCGTCGCGGTGTCGATCTCGGCCGCCGCGGCCAACATCGGGTCGGCCATCCCGTTCGTCGCGACGCACAAGGCGGAGTTCGCGGTCGCCGCCATCGTCCTGCTCACGGCGGTCAACCTCCGCGGCATCCGCGAGTCCGGCAGCGCGTTCGCCGTCCCCGTCTACGCCTTCATGTTCGGCGTCTTCGCGTTGATCGGGTACGGCCTGTTCCGCGGTTTCGTGCTCGGCGACGAGATGCGCGCCGAGAGCTCCGGCCTCGAGATCCACGCCGAGTCCGACCACCTGATGGGACTCGCGTTCGTGTTCCTGGTGCTGCGGGCGTTCTCGTCCGGCTGCGCCGCTCTGACGGGCGTCGAGGCGATCAGCAACGGCGTGCCCGCGTTCCGCAAGCCGAAGTCCCGCAACGCCGCGACGACGTTGCTGCTGATGGGCACCATCTCGGTGGTCATGCTGATGGGCCTGATCATCCTCGCCCAGCTCACCGACGTCCGGATGGCCGAGCTGCCGGCGCAGCAGATCACGAACGCCCCGGCGGGCTACGAGCAGAAGACGATGGTCGCCCAGATCGCCCACGCGGTCTTCGACAACTTCCCGCCCGGCTTCTACTTCATCGCCGGCGTCACCGCACTGATCCTGGTGCTCGCCGCGAACACCGCGTTCAACGGCTTCCCGGTGCTCGGCTCGATCCTCGCCCAGGACCGGTACCTGCCGCGCCAGCTGCACACCCGCGGCGACCGGCTCGCGTTCTCCAACGGCATCCTGTTCCTCGCCGGGTTCGCGGTCGTGCTGGTGATCGCGTTCGACGCCGAGGTCACCCGGCTGATCCAGCTCTACATCGTGGGCGTGTTCGTGTCGTTCACGCTGAGCCAGCTCGGCATGATCAAGCACTGGCAGCGGCTGCTCAAGACCGAGACCGACGCCCAGGCCCGCACCCGGATGCGCCGCTCGCAGGCGATCAACACGTTCGGCCTCGCGCTGACGGCGACCGTGCTGATCATCGTGCTGATCACCAAGTTCACCAAGGGCGCGTGGATCGCCATCGCCGCGATGGCCGCCATCTACGCGTTGATGACGGCGATCCGTAAGCACTACGACACCGTCGCCGAGGAACTGCGCAAGCAGGAGCGCGTACGGACGATGCCGGCGCGCAACCACGCGATGGTGCTCGTGTCCAAACTGCACATGCCGACGTTGCGCGCGTTGTCCTACGCCAAGGCCACACGGCCGGACGTGCTGGAGGCCGTCACCGTCAACGTCGACGACGGTGACACCCGCAAGCTCGTGCTCGAGTGGGAGAAGGAGAACTTCAAGATCCCGCTCAAGGTGATCGAGTCGCCCTACCGCGAGATCACCAAGCCCGTTCTCGACTACGTCAAGCGCGTCAGGTCGGACAATCCCCGCGACGTTGTTACGGTGTTCATCCCCGAGTACGTCGTCGGCCACTGGTGGGAGCAGTTGCTGCACAACCAGAGCGCGTTGCGGCTCAAGGGAAGGCTGCTTTTCCAGCCGGGAGTGATGGTGACCAGCGTGCCGTGGCAGCTGGAGTCCTCGGTGAAGGTCAAGGACAAGGACGTCATCGCGCCCGGCGCTGTCCGAAGGGGACTTGACGACCGATGAGCTCGACCAAGGAAGACTGGACCGGACGCAAGTTCGAGGTAGAGGTGGGACCCGTCGCACACGGCGGCCACTTCGTCGCACGGCACGAGGGGCGCGTTCTGTTCGTGCGCCACGCGCTGCCGGGCGAGCGCGTCGTGGTGTCGGTGTATGAGGACAACGGCGGGTCGTTCTGCCGTGCGGACGCCGTGGAGATCCTGACGCCGTCGCCGGACCGCGTCGCGCGGCCGTGCCCGTTCAGCGGGCCGGGGATGTGCGGTGGCTGCGACTTCCAGCACGTGTCGTGGGACGCCCAGCGCGAGCTCAAGGCCCAGGTCGTCCGCGAGCAGCTCTCGCGGCTGGCCAAGATCGAGCGCGACGTCGTCGTGGAGGCGTTGCCGGGCGGTCCGCTGGAGTGGCGGACGAGGATCCGGATGGCCGTCGGCCGCGACGGGAGGCCCGGTTTCCGCGGCACCCGTTCCCACGATGTGATCCCGGTCGACCACTGCGTGATCTCCCGGCCGGGCATGGTCGAGTCGGTCGCCGACAGGACGTGGCGGGCGCAGGAGCTGACGATCGTCCAGGACGGTGACGGCAACCGGCATCTGGGTGAGGTCCGCGGCCGACACACCGTGCGACGCGCCGGAACGGGTACCGCCGTCGAGACCGCCGCCCAACGAAAGTGGCGAGTTTCCGCCGACGGGTTCTGGCAGATCCACCCCGCGGCCGCGGACACGTTCGCGTCCGTCGTGGGGGAGTGGGCCGCGGCCGGTCCGGGGCAACGCGCGTGGGACCTCTACGGCGGTGCCGGGCTCTTCGCGTCGGTGCTCGGGCGGCAGGTCGGCGAGACCGGGTCCGTGCTGGTCGTGGAGTCCTTCCCCGGTGCCGTGGAGGACGGCCGGCGCAACCTCCGCCGCATGTCCCAGGTCGAGTGGGTGGCCGACAAGGTGGAGCACGCCGTGACGCGCAGGCTGCCCGTCGAGGACCCCCACGTCGTGGTGCTCGACCCCCCTCGCAAGGGTGCGGGCAAGGTCGTTGTGGCTGAAGTCGCACGACGCCGCCCGCAGCGGGTCGTCTACGTCGCCTGCGACCCCGCCGCTTTGGCGCGTGACCTGGCCGAATTCACTGCTCAGGGGTACCGGCTCGCTGATCTTCGCGCCTTCGACGCGTTCCCGATGACCCATCACGTGGAGTGCGTCGCGCTGCTCGTTCCTGAGACCGGCTGACCATGCGTCTCAGTCGGGTCTCCGTAGACTGAGCCGCAGTCTTCAGGAGTGAGGTGGGCGTGGTGACCCTGCTGGAGTCCGTGCACGGACCAGCTGATCTGAAACGGATGGACGATGCGCAGCTGTCGCGGCTGTGCGAGGAGATCCGTCGTTTTCTGGTCGACAAGGTGTCCAAGACGGGCGGGCACCTGGGTCCGAACCTCGGTGTGGTCGAGCTGACCGTGGCCCTGCACCGGGTGTTCGACTCGCCGCAGGACCCGATCGTCTTCGACACCGGGCACCAGTCTTATGTGCACAAGATCGTCACGGGCCGCCGTGACGGCTTCGACGAGCTGCGGCAGCAGGGCGGGATGTCCGGCTACCCGTCGCGCGCGGAGTCCGCGCACGACGTGCAGGGCAACAGCCACGCGTCGACGGCGCTGTCCTACGCGGACGGCCTGGCGAAGGCGAAGCAGATCAACGGCACCAACGGCCACGTGATCGCCGTCGTGGGCGACGGCGCGCTGACCGGCGGCATGTGCTGGGAGGCGTTGAACAACATCGCGGCGGACAAGACGCGTCCGGTCGTGATCGTCGTCAACGACAACGGCCGCTCGTACTCGCCGACGATCGGTGGTCTCGCGGACCACCTGTCGTCGCTGCGGCTGCGTCCTGGCTACGAGCGCGTGCTGGAGAAGGGCAAGAGCGCGCTGCAGCAGACGCCGTTCTTCGGCAAGCCCCTCTACGCCGCCCTGCACGCCGCCAAGCGCGGCATCAAGGACGCGCTGGCGCCGCAGGCCATGTTCGAGGACCTCGGGCTGAAGTACATCGGCCCGGTCGACGGCCACGACATGGCGACGCTGGAGTCCGCACTGCAGCGCGCGAAGTCGTTCGGCGGTCCGGTGATAGTGCACGCGGTGACCCGCAAGGGCATGGGGTTCGCGCCGGCCGAGAACCACGAGGCCGACCAGATGCACGCCACCGGCGTCATCGACCCGATCACCGGTGAGGACCTGAAGCCGTCCCAGCGGACCTGGACGCACGTGTTCTCCGACTCGCTGGTCGAGATCGGCCGCGAGCGCTCCGACGTCGTGGCGATCACCGCCGCGATGCAGGGCCCGACCGGCCTGGACGCGTTCGCGAAGGCCTTCCCGGAGCGCTTCTACGACGTCGGCATCGCCGAGCAGCACGCGCTGACCTCCGCCGCCGGTCTGGCGATGGGAGGCCTGCACCCCGTCGTGGCCGTCTACGCGACCTTCCTCAACCGGGCGTTCGACCAGCTGCTGATGGACGTGGCCCTGCACGGGCAGGGGGTCACGGTCGTGCTGGACCGAGCCGGTGTCACCGGTCCGGACGGCGCGTCGCACCACGGCATGTGGGACATGTCGATCCTCGGCGTGATCCCCGGCGTCCACGTGGCGGCGCCGCGTGACGCCGGCACGCTCGCCGAGGAGCTGCGCGAGGCCGTGGAGATCTCGGACGCGCCGTCGGTGATCCGCTATCCCAAGGCCTCCGTCGGCGGCGACCTGCCCGCGTTGGAGCGCGTCGGTTCCGTCGACGTGCTGCGCCGGTCGGGCAACGACGTGCTGCTGGTGACCGTCGGCGCGTTGGGCGAGCTCGGGATCGAGGCCGCGCAACGGCTGGAGGACCAGGGCATCGGCGTGACGGTCGTCGACCCGCGGTGGATCTACCCGATGTCTTCGGACCTCGTGGAGATGGCCGCGTCCCACAAGCTCGTCGTGACCGTCGAGGACGGTGGGCGGCACGGTGGCTTCGGGTCGTCGTTCGCGGCCGCGTTGCGCGATGCCGACATCGAGGTGCCGTTGCGCGACATCGCTCTGCCGCAGCAGTTCCACGACCACGGCTCGCGTGGCGAGGTGCTGGCGTTGTGCGGGATCACGGCGCAGGACGTCGCCCGCCGCGTGACGGAGTGGGCCGCGCGGCTGGAGTGCCTGCCCGTCGAAATGGACGCGCCCGCGGAGAAGTAGATCGGCTAACCTCCCCCTCGCGCCCGCTCTTGCGGTCCGGCAGGCCTTCCTCGCCGGGTTCCGCTGTCAGTGCGGCGCTTGGCGCTGTAAGGCACCGGGTTCTGATCCTGAATGCCGCGACCCCGGCCGCATACGGGGGCGACGAGCTCTGCGAGTCCCTTCCGGACTCCCGTTCGCCGCTCCGCCGGCCGGGGTCGTGGTGCACCCGGACGGAGGTGGAGACGATGAAGCACACGTTGTTCCCGTGGGAGCGGGGCGTCCGGTTCGACCGCGGCGTGCTGATGGGCGAAGTGGAGCCCGGCCAGCACAAGTTCCCGCGGCACGTCGTGGTTCAGCGCGTCGACATCCGTCCGCGCACGATGACCCCCGCCGCGCAGGACGTTCCGACGTCTGACGGCGTGCTGGTCCGCGTGACCGTTGTGGTGCGTTGGGCCGTGTCCGCGCCGACGACGTTCGTCATCGCGTCTGCCGGACCCGAGGCTGAGCTCTACACGGCCGTGCAGCTCGCACTGCGCGGTGCTGTGTTGACGCGCGCGCACACCGCCGTTGATGCCGAACGTGACGCGATCGCCGCTGAGGTGCTGGCCGGGGTCGCGGCGAGGGCGGCCGAGCTCGGCATCGTGGTGTCCGAGGTGGCCGTGCGCGACGTCGTGATGCCCGGTGAGCTGCGGCGTGCCGCCCTGGCCGAGCTCGTCGCGGCGTCCGAGGGACGTGCCGCGCTGGAACGGGCGCGCGGTGAGACGGCCGCGTTGCGGTCGTTGCTCAACGCGGCACGGCTGGCGGAGGAGCACCCGGCGTTGCTGGAGCTCCGCGCGTTGCAGGCCGCCTCGACCGTCGTGGTGGACCGGCCGGCCCGCAGGTCCTGGTCAGTCCTCGCGGATCCACAGCACGGTGGTTCGCGTCTCGCGCACCCGCCAGCCGGCGGGCGTCCTGACGACGACCCAGTCCATGCGCAGGCTCGCGGTCCGGAACGGCGTCTCGCCGGCACGGAAGAAGTAGTTCAGCGTGTTCGCCGAGACAGTGGCCCGGTCGCCGTCCAGGTCGACCAGCAGACCCGTGGTGAGGTGCTGGGTGAGCACGTCCGGCTGCTCGGTTCCCCGCACGACCTCGACGAACTCGTCGAACCCGCTGATCTCGCCGTAGCGGGGCGAGTGGATCGACACGTCGGGGTGGAACACCGTGAGCCCGTCGTCCCACCGCTTGTCGTCGAGCAGACGGCCGAGGCGGCTGACCAGGTCGTTGATCTCGATGTGGTCGATCGTGGACATGAGCACTCCTGATTGTTGGTTGCGCCAACGTTGGCGCAACCAACAGTACACATCTGCGTTGGTTCCACCAACGATTACGATGAGGCCGTGGAGGAAACCCCCGAACGTCTGGCCGGGAAACCGAGCTGGCTGCTGACCCAGCTGTCGGTGCACGCGCACCGGCTCGCCACCGAGGCCTTCGCCGAGGCAGGGGCACGCGGCTACCACTACCGGCTGCTGGCCGCGCTGGACGAGTTCGGAGTGGCCAGCCAGGCCGAGCTCGGCCGTCGCTGCAACATGGACCGCAGCGACGTGGTCGCGGCCGTGACCGAGCTGCAGGAGCGGGGGTTCGTCGACCGGGCGCAGGACCCGCGGGACCGGCGGCGCAACACCGTCACGCTCACCGGGACGGGCAGGACGCAGCTCCGCCGTCTCGACAAGGCGCTCGACCACGCCCAGGACGCCCTGCTCGCGCCGCTTCCCGAACCGGACCGCCGGACCCTGACCGGGCTGCTCGGCACGCTGCTCGCACACCACCAGCGCTGACAGCTCGCGTGAAGGTGTCGTTAAGCGTGGTCTCAGGTGGGTGTGGCACCTTGGTGGCGTGCGGATTCTGGTTGTCGAGGACGAGGCACCTCTGGCCGACGCGATCGCTCGCGGTCTGAGGCGTGAAGGCATGGCCGTGGACGTCGCCTACGACGGCGAGACCGGGCACGAGAAGTCGACCGTCACTCGGTACGACGTGGTCGTGCTCGACCGCGACCTGCCGGGGATGTCCGGCGACGAGCTGTGCAAGGAGATCCTCAGCTCCGGCGCGCTCACCAGGGTCATGATGCTGACGGCCAGCGGGTCGATCGAGGACCGCGTGTCCGGGTTGTCCCTGGGCGCCGACGACTACCTCGCGAAGCCGTTCGCGTTCCCCGAACTGGTCGCGCGCGTGCGGGCGCTGGCCAGGCGCGCGACGCCGGCGACGCCGCCCCTGCTGTCCGCGCAGGACGTCGAGCTGGACCCGGCGCGGCGCACCGTGTCGCGCGGCGGGCAACCGATCGAGCTGACGCGCAAGGAGTTCGGAGTCCTCGAAGTGCTGCTCGCGGCCAAGGGGTCGGTCGTCAGCAGCGAGGAACTGCTCGAGCGCGTGTGGGACGAGAACGCCGACCCGTTCACCACGACCGTGCGCGTCACCGTGATGACGTTGCGCAAGAAGCTCGGCGAACCGGGCATCATCGACACCGTCGTGGGCTCCGGTTACCGGGTCCCGAGCGCGTCGAACGGATCCGCCGAAGCCTGATCCCCCAGGGACTGATCTATGCGAAGGCGCGGACCGGGACTTCGTCTCCGGATTACGCTCCTCACCACCGCGCTCGTCGCGGCGGTGAGCGCTGTGCTGCTCTTCCTCGCGTGGACGCTGGTCGGCCGGGTCTTCGACTCGTCGCCGTCGTTCCCCTCCGACACCCAGGTCACGGTGGACGGTGTCACCGTCACGGTGAAGACGCTGACCGACGCGCTGACTGTCGCTGCCCGCGAAGATTTGCTGCGTGCGGGCTTGATCGCGTTCGCGTGCATGGTGGTGGCCGCAGCCGTGCTGGCGTGGACGTTCACCGGCCGTGTGTTGAAACCTCTGCACGACGTCACGGGCGCCGCGCGTCAGTTGTCGGCCGAGTCCCTGGGCTCCTCGCGGTTGCGGCTGGAAGGGCCGCGCGACGAGGTCGCCGAGCTCGCGGACACGTTCGACTCGATGCTCGACCGGCTCGAAGCGGCCTTCGACTCGCAACGCCGGTTCGTGGCGAACGCGTCGCACGAACTGCGCACTCCTCTCTCGGTGGTGCGCACGGAACTAGACGTCACGCTGTCGGATCCGGACGCGGACGTCGAAGAGCTGCGGCGCATGGCCGGTGTCGTTCGTGCCGCGGGGGAGCGCGCCGAGCAGCTGGTGTCGGCGCTGCTGCTGCTCGCGCGCACGGACGGTCTGGGCCTCGCGGTGCGGGAACCGGTCGACCTGTCCGCTGTCGTGGAGTCCGCGTGGAGGGCCGTCCGTTCGGAAGCAGAGGCCCGCAACCTGCGCACGGTGTTCCGGTGCGTGCCGGCGCTCGCGGTCGGGGATCCCGCACTGCTGGAGCGCATCGCCGGGAACCTGCTGGAGAACGCCGTCCGGCACAACCACGTCGGCGGCTGGGTCGAGACCGTGGTGGAGACGGGCCCGCAGTGGTCCGTGCTGCGGGTGTCGTCGTCGGGCCAGCTGATCCCGCCGGACCGCGTCGAGGAGCTGTTCGAGCCGTTCCGCCGCGGGGTCAAGGACCGCACCAGCCAGTCCGGGACGGGCCTGGGCCTCTCCATCGTGCGTGCCGCGGTGGCAGCGCACGGCGGGTTTGCGCAGGCAGTGGCCGTGCCGACAGGCGGTTTGTCGGTCACTGTGCACCTGCCCGTGGCCCCTCGTTAGGACCGAGTACAAGATTGTTTGCGTGGCTCCGGTCACACTGTGCGTCGATCTTGGCGGGTTTGAGCCATCCGCGTGGCGTCTGACCTGCGGTTACATGTCGCGTGACCCCCGATTTGGATCCCGGTGGGCCGCCGTGTAAATTTCTCTCTGCCAGCGCGGAACGGGCCGGGAAACACCGGAACGGAGCGCGGCGAAAGACTTCTAAGCCTGACACAGCCCCGGAAGTGACTCTCCTCGGAGATGAGCTGCGGTGAGCGCGTGTTCTTTGAGAACTCAACAGCGTGCCGAAAAACAGCCAGTAATATGAATACTCCTCGTCAGGAGTATTCCTTTGAGTAGATAGACAGATTGCCAGACATATTCCGTCTGGAGCGATCACAACGATCCT
>NZ_DATLEC010000107.1:0-17207 GCF_035525475.1 Lentzea sp.
ACGATCTACGTCACGCACGACCAGGTCGAGGCCATGACGATGGGTCACCGCGTCGCGGTGCTCAAGGACGGCCTGCTGCAGCAGTGCGACACGCCTCGCGCGCTGTACGACCGCCCGGCCAACGCGTTCGTCGCGGGCTTCATCGGCTCGCCGGCCATGAACCTCAAGACCGTGCCGATCTCGGCCGAGGGCGCGAAGCTCGACGGCATCATCGTGCCGCTGACCCGGTCCGCGCTCGACGCCGCCGGCGGTCTGGACGAGGTCACCTTCGGCATCCGGCCCGAGGCGCTCGGCATCGTGCCGTCGACCGAAGAGGGCATGGACATGACGGTCGAGCTGGTCGAGGAGCTCGGCGCCGACGCGCTCGTGCACGGTGCGGTGAAGATCGGTGACGCCTCGCAGCGCTTCGTCGTCCGCGTCGACGGTCGCACGCCGCCGACCCTGGGCCAGCACGTCAAGGTGGCCGTCCGCGACACCACCGAGATCCACCTGTTCCACCCCGAAACGGGCGAGCGCCTGGAGGCGTGAGTCACACGTCCAAGCCCCCGGTGTGACCGCCGGGGGCTTTTTCGTGTCGTAATATGAACTCGACAACGGTTTCCATTACCTGATCGAGGGACGGCGTGATGACTCTCCGCAACGCTCTGGTCGGCACTCTCGCCGTCGCCAGCCTGGCCGCCTGCGGCACGACCGCGCCGTCAGCGGACAACGGCAAGATCCAGGTCGTAGCCTCCACGAACGTGTGGGGCAGCGTCCTCAAAGCCGTCGGCGGCGACGAGGTCGAGGTCAAGGCGCTGCTCGACGACCCGAGCGCCGACCCGCACTCCTACGAGAGCAAGCCCGCGGACGCCGCGCTGGTCAAGGACGCCAAGCTCGTCGTCTTCAACGGCGGCGGCTACGACGACTTCTTCGCCAAGCTGATCACCAGCGACGCGACCAGGAAGATCGAGGCGTTCCCCCTGCGCGAGCACGACCACGCGGAGCCGTCCACCAGCGAGGCGCCGGACGCCGACGGACACGACCACAGCGTGAACGAGCACGTCTGGTACGACCTGCACACGGTGCGGGCAGTGGCCGAGGCGGCCGCGAACGAGCTCGGCACCATCGCGCCGGACAAGAAGACGGCGTTCGAGAGCAACACCCAGAAGTTCACCGCCGCGCTGGAGGACCTGGAGAAGAAGGTCGACGGCGTCGGCGCCGGCAAGAAGGTCGCCTCGACCGAGCCCATCGCGCACTACCTGCTCGACGAGACCGGTGCCGAGGACGTCACGCCGGAGGAGTTCAGCAAGGCGATCGAGGAGGAGTCGGACGTGCCGGCCGCCGCACTCGCGTCGATGAACCAGCTGGTCGAGGGCAAGCAGGTGAACGTGCTGGTCAACAACACGCAGACCGAGAACCAGGTCACCAAGGGCGTGGTGGACAAGGCCCGTGCGGCCGGCGTGCGGGTCGTTGCCGTCACCGAGACGTTGCCCGAGGGCGTGACCGGCTACCTTGACTGGATGACCAAGCAGGTGGATGCGCTCTCGCAGGCGCTCAAGGCATGAGCGCGATCTCGCTGCGCGGGGCCCGGCTGTCCTACGGGGATCGAGTGCTGTGGGACTCGCTCGACCTCGAGGTGTCGCCGGGGGAGTTCCTCGCGGTCCTCGGGCCGAACGGATCCGGCAAGACCAGCCTGATGCGGGTGCTGCTCGGGTTGCAGCCGTTGTCCGCGGGGTCGGTCGCCGTGTCCGGGGGCAACCGGTCCGTCGGGTACGTCCCGCAGCAGCGAGCGCTCGACCAGTCGATGACGTTGCGCGGGCGCGACCTCGTCGGCCTCGGCCTCGACGGCCACCGGTGGGGTCTGGGCCTGCGCGCCCGGCGTGAGCGCCGGATCCGGGTCGACGCGGCCATCGAGTCCGTCGGCGCCACCCGGTACGCGGATTCACCCATCGGGGTGTTGTCCGGCGGGGAGCAGCAACGGCTGCGGGTCGCGCAGGCGCTCGTCGGCGACCCCCACGTGCTGCTGTGCGACGAGCCGTTGCTGTCGTTGGACCTCGCCAACCAGCGGGTGGTGTCCGAGTTGATCGACAAGCGTCGCCGCGAGTCCGATACGGCTGTCTTGTTCGTGACGCACGAGCTGAACCCTGTGCTGCCGCTCGTCGACCGGGTGTTGTACCTGGTGGGCGGGCGGTTCCGGGTCGGTACGCCGGAAGAGGTCATGAACTCGCGGACGTTGTCCGAGCTCTACCGGACGCCTGTCGAGGTGGTCCGGGTGCGCGATCAGATTCTCGTCGTCGGTGCCGGTGCCTGCGAGGAGCAGACGCACCACCTGACCGCTGAGGCGGCGTCGTGACCTTCTTCGACCTGCTCGAGCTGGACTTCGTGCAGACCGCTTTGGTCGCGGCTGCTGTTCTGGGGCTTGTCGCCGGGGTGCTCGGGCCGCTCGTTGTCACTCGCAAGATGGCTTTTGCTGTGCATGGGACCAGCGAGTTGGCTTTCACCGGTGGGGCTGCGGCTTTGCTTCTCGGTGTCGGTGTCGGCTATGGAGCTCTGGCTGGGTCGATCCTTGCCGCCGTGTTGCTCGGCGTTCTTTCTCGGCGGGAGAGCGATCGGGACTCTGTTATCGGGGCCATCCTGGCTTTCGGGCTTGGGATGGGGATTCTCATGCTCGCTTTGTACAAAGGGCGGGCTGCTAACAAGTTCGGGCTGTTGACCGGTCAGATCGTTGGTGTCGACTCCACCGATTTGACTTTGCTGGTTGTTTCTTCTGTTGCTGTGCTGGTCGTGTTGGCCTTTATTTATCGGCCCTTGTTCTTTGCTTCTGTCGACCCTGATGTCGCTGTGTCTCGCGGGGTTCCTGTTCGGGCTTTGTCTGTTGTTTTTGCTGTTCTCGTCGGGGTCGCCACCGCTTTGTCCGTGCAGGTTGTCGGGGCTTTGCTGGTGCTGGCGTTGATGATCACTCCGGCTGCTGCCGCCATGCGGGTTACTGCTTCGCCTGTTCGGGCTACTGTTTTGTCCGTGGTTTTTGCTGAGGTTGCTGCTGTTGGTGGCATTTTGTTGTCCTTGCAGCCCGGTTTGCCGGTTTCTGCCCTGGTCACCTCGGTCAGTTTCGTGATTTATCTGGTTTGTCGCGGGGTCGGGGCTGTTCAGCGTCGCTCTGCTTAGTGGGGTGACCGGCTTCGCTTTCGCGCTTCGTCACGCCGAGCGTGAGGTTATCGGCTTGGTGATGTCCACGTCGTCTTGCCTCGGGGTGGGCATCGGCATCAGGCGTGGCGGGATGTCCAGGCCCGCTACCCTCACCTGGTTCCTGCCGCTTTCTTTCGCCTTGTACAGCGCTGCGTCTGCTGAGTGTTGGGCTGTCGCCATGTCCGGGCCGTTGTCCGGGATCACTGCCACGCCTATTGAGGCGCTGATCGCCTGTAGCGACGCGCCTTCTGGTTCTGGCGGTTGGATTTCCCGGCCGTAGAGGGTCACCACGTTGCGGTGCTTGTCCGTTGTGGGGACCGCCAGTGAGCCGATGGCCTCGCGGATTCGTTCTGCGATTGTCACGCCTTGGGCCACGGGGGTGTCCTTGAGGGCTACTACGAACTCCTCGCCGCCGTCTCTGCCCGCTACGTCGCCTGGGCGGAGTTTTTCTCGGAGGATTCTGCCCACTTCTGCCAGGACCGCGTTGCCTGCTGGGTGGCCCCAGGTGTCGTTGATGCGCTTGAAGTGGTCCAGGTCGATCACCAGGACCGTCATCGGTTCGCCGTCCATGCGGCAGCGTTCTGCCAGGCGGCCCGCGTACTCGGTCAGGCCGTTGGTGTTCAGCAAGCCCGTTCTGTAGTCGGTGTGGGCGTCTGCTGCCAGGCGTTGGTGCAGTTGTTCCTGTTCTCGCAGCAGGCGTTCCAGGTGGGTCCTTCGTTCGCCTGCCCTGGAGAGGAGGGCGTTCACCAGGATCACCGGGACGGTTAGGAGTAGGGGGCCCACCCAGTGGCTTGTCATGAGCATGCCGAGCATGGCGCCGGCGCCGAGGGTGCTCATTTCGAGCATGTTGTCGACTTTGGAACCCAGGAAGTCCAGGACTTTCGAGTTCGGGGTGACGATTTTGAACGCCACCGCGACTGTCATCACCTGCACGAACCAGTAGAGGACGGCGGCGATGGCCAGTACCAGGACCAGGCCCAGGTCTGTCGGGACGTTTCCCGTCGCGGACAGGGAGACGCCCGTCAGGTGGACCAGGGCCCAGGACAGGAGCGTCGAGGCGAGCATCGAGGCCGTGCCGAAGACGAAGCGGTAGGGCTGGCGGCGGGCGATGGGCTGGATCAGGATGCGCATCCAGATCGTCGCTATCACCGCCAGGCCGCCCGGTAGGGCCACGGCTGCCGCGAACGTCCAGACCGACGTCAGGTCGATGTGGGGGCCCGAGGCCTCGTTGCGGCGGGCTTCTTCCGCTCTGCGGACGATGGTCAGGTGGATCGTGATCGCGGCGATGAGCGCGCCGAAGCGCAGCCAGTCGGAGATCGAGACCGAAGTCAGCTTCGTCAGCAGCCAGACGGAGGCTCCGGCCACCGCTGCTTCGAGCACGAAAAAGTATGCGATCGCGCTGGGCGCAACGGTCCAAAGGTCCCAGTTGCGAATCGGAGTCAAGCCGAGTGCCCGCGATCGTCTGCGATCAGTCAAACTGTTCTTCACCACGACCCCCTACGCTCATGGCACATCATGAGCAAGCCGCCGCTGACCAGGTCGTAGACCTACCTGCGCTGCAGCTCGTCGCAACGAGGAGGTGTCCTTCCATGTGCAACCGTGACTTCTGAACGCCGCCTCTCGCCGACCTGACTGCAATCATCCTGGTGCCTCTGCAACGGATATCGCTTTTGGTGACCGTTCTGTTTCAGATTGCCACCGCCTTCGTGTCACTGCGACCTCGAGCACGTCTCCAGGCGAAGGTGGCCTGGGTCGCCAGCAGCAGTCCGATACCGCCCGCTCCCGCGATCGTGGCCGTCACCGATCCGATCGAATGGGCGACGACACCGGCCAGCGCCATTCCCCCGCCCTGGCTCGAGCGCAACGCGGCACGACCGATGCCATAAGCCCTTCCGCGGTACTGGTCCGGAAGCAGCCTCATCCACGCCGAACGAGCGGGTGTGTGATAAGCCCCGCCTATACCGGCGAACACCAGCAAAACGATCGTCCAGGTCAGGTTCGGGTTGAACGCGAACAGGATCAGCGGAGCCAATGACAGGATCGCCAGCGGGCCGATCAACCGTTCGCGCTTCGCCGGGTCGCGCACGAGGCGGAAGAGCAACGCCACGCCCAGCACGTTGGCCGCGGGTTCGATGGCGAGGATCAGGCCCACCGCCCACACCGCGTCCAGGCTCGCCGCGAGGGGCACCGCGAGGCCTTCCGGGACCATCGCGAGGCCCGCGAGCAGGCGGACGCCCAGCAGCGTCCTCAGCCGCGGCTCGGACACCATCAGCGTCAGCACGCCGCGCGGTTCGTCGTCCTTCTTCTTGCGGCCCAGCGGATCCGCTGCCGGGCGGTGCTTCACGGACACCTGCACCAGGATCGCCATGGCGGCGAACGTGGCGGCGTTGATGCCGAGCGCCACGGCCGGGTTGGTCTGGGCGACGAGGAAGCCGGCCGCGGCCAGGCCCGCCATCTGAGCGATGTCGACGGACGTGCCGAACAAAGCCACGCCGTCGTCATAGCGTTTCGGCGGAAGTACGTGAGGGAGGCTCGCTTCTTGTGCCGCCAGGTAGGGCGAAGAGATCGCCAGCACGACTACGAGCAGCACGATCATGGCCCACAGCGGCATGCCGGGAATGGCCATCACGGCCATGAGCACCGCCTGCAACCAGGCGGTCGTCACCATTACCGTGCGCCGGGGGAACCGGTCGGCCACCCAGCCGAGCAACGGGCCCGAAATCAGCGGCGGGAAGAGCGTCAACGACCACGTGAGCGCGGTCCAGGCAGCGGATTGTGTCCGCTCGAATACGAGCAGTGACAATGCGACGGCTGCGAGCTGGTCGCCGGCGGTCGAGACGGTCGAACCGATCCACATGGCGCGGAACTCGCGCAAACCCACGAGCTCGCGGAGAGTGCCGCGGGACGTCATGCGCGACCTCGGCGAGCCGCACCCCGGGCGTGGCGAATCAGCAGGTCCTGATTCGTCCTACGCCGAGTCACGTCGCCCCCGCCGGTGGTAATCAATTTCTATCGACAATCACGGTAGAAGCTGTCTGACCGTTCAACGTCTGTCCTACCACAGTGTGTACCTAAACGGAGCAGGCCAGTTACCTAAAGTAGTTACAATAGCGAAACGCGGACCTGATCTTCTTCACAGTTGACCTCGACCTCGCCTGATTGGACCCCAAATGGTCACTCGGCGTGTCAATCGGTTCCGAACGGGTGTCGTCTGCTCCGCCAAGCGGTGCAACCCGCTCCGACTCCTGCAGGTCGAGATCTGCAAATTGCCATCAGCACGAAGGTACCCGCGGCTCGGGAGTGGCGCTGAATAGGCCTCGGCGTTTGTCGCCGGAGTCTCCCGCAAGCGTCTTGCAAGAGGCGGAAGTGGTGTTTCCCCGCCTGCGGAACGAAACCGGTTCAGCAGGCAGGAAAACGATCACTAACGTCGGTGAAACCACTCGCTTAGCGTGGCGAACTAGCCCATAACGTCAGGCCGGTTCAGCCCTTGGCGTCGAGCCTGCGGCGACGGGCGACCTCGGCCAGCACGACACCGGCCGCGACGGACGCGTTGAGCGACTCGACGCCAGGAGCCATGGGGATCGACACGGTCTGGTCGCAGGTCTCCTTGACCAGGCGCCCGAGACCGCGGCCCTCGGAGCCCACGACGACGACCAGCGGGCCCGTCGCCAGGTCGAGACCGTCGACGTCCACGTCACCGTCGGCGTCCAGGCCCACGATCATCAGGCCCGCCTCCGCCCAGTCGCGCAGCGTGCGGGTGAGGTTCGTGGCCATCGCGATCGGCATCTTGGCCGCCGTGCCCGCGCTGGTCCGCCACGCCACCGCCGTCATCGACGCACTGCGCCGCTGCGGCAGCACCACGCCGTGCGCACCGAACGCCGCGGCGGAACGCACGACGGCACCCAGGTTGCGCGGGTCCGTCACGCCGTCCAGCGCCACCAGCAACGGGCGCCGGCCAGAGCGCTGGGCGATCTCCAGCAGCTCGTTCGGGGTCGAGTACTCGTAGGGCGGCACCTGCAGGCCGAGGCCCTGGTGCATCGCGCCACCGGTGATCCGGTCGAGCTCACCGCGGGCCACCTCCAGCACGGAGATGCCCCGGTCGGCGGCGAGGCGCACGGCCTCGGCCACGCGGTCGTCCGCGTCGATGCCCAGCGCCACGTACAGCGCCGTCGCCGGCGTGCCCGCGCGCAGGCACTCCACGACGGGGTTGCGGCCCGCGACGGTCTCGGCCTGGGCCTTCTCCGTCTTCTGGCGCCGCTGGGTCTTCACGGCGTCGGTCTTCGCGGCCACCTTGGCCCGCTTGTACGCCGGGTGGTTCGGGCGTTCCGACGCCTTCGGGGTCGGGCCCTTGCCCTGCAGTCCCTTGGACTTCTGCCCGCCGGAACCGACGACCGCGCCCTTCTTGGAGCCCGGATTGCGCATCGCGCCCTTGCGCTTGGAGTTGCCAGCCACGGAAGTCAGTCGTCCTTCAAGGTCCACTGCGGACCGTCGGGGGTGTCCTCGACGGCGATGCCCGCCTCCAGCAACTGGTCGCGCAACGCGTCAGAGCGCGCGAAATCCCTGCTCTTGCGGGCTTCCTGGCGTTCGACGAGCAGTCGATCGACCAGGGTGGTCAACGCCTGCCGCATGCCGAGGTCGGCAGACGACTGGTCGTTCCACTTCGGCGACAACGGGTCGACGCCGAGGATGTCGGCCATCCGGCGCACGCACTCGGCGGCGTCACGCGCCGCGTCGTGGTCGCCGTCGGCGAGTGCGGTGTTGCCCTGGCGCACCTTGTTGTGCAGTGCGGCCACGGCCTGGGGGGTGTTCAGGTCGTTGTCCATCGCGACGACGAAGTCGGGGCACATGTCGCCGCGCAGCTCCACCGTGCCGGCGCGGTCGACGACCCGGCGCAGGAACGACTCGATGCGCCCGTACGACGTCACCGCCTCGGCCAGCGCGCCCTCGGAGTACTCGATGTGCGACCGGTAGTGCGGCGCCACCAGGTAGTACCGCAGCTCCTGCGCGCGGACCCTGTTCAGCATCGCCGGGATGGACACGGTGTTGCCGAGCGACTTGGCCATCTTCTCGCCGGACAGCGTCACCCAGTAGTTGTGCATCCAGTAGTTCGCGAAGCCGTCACCGGCCGCGCGCGACTGCGCCTGCTCGTTCTCGTGGTGCGGGAAGATCAGGTCGAGCCCGCCGCCGTGGATGTCGAACGTGCTGCCCAGGTACGCCGTGGCCATCGCGGAGCACTCGAGGTGCCAGCCGGGCCTGCCGTGGCCCCACGGCGTCGGCCAGGACGGCTCACCGGGTTTCGCGGCCTTCCACAGCGTGAAGTCGCGCGCGTCGCGCTTGCCGCGCACCGCGGTCTCGCCCTGTTCGACGGAGTCGAGCTTCTGCCCGGACAGCGCGCCGTACTCGGGGAACGAGCGCACGTCGAAGTAGACGTCACCGTCGACGTCGTAGGCGTGACCCTTGTCGATCAGGCGCTGCATCAGCGCGACCATCTGCGTGACGTGGCCGGTGGCGCGCGGCGCGTACGACGGCGGCAGGCAGCCCAGCGCGTCGTACGCGTCCTCGAAGGCGCGCTCGTGCGTGTACGCCCACTCCCACCACGGGCGGTCGTGCTCCGCGGCCTTGGTGAGGATCTTGTCGTCGATGTCGGTGACGTTGCGGACCAGCGCGACGTCGGCTCCGTCGCGGGCGAGCCAGCGGCGGAGCACGTCGAAGTTCAGGCCGCTGCGGACGTGCCCGATGTGCGGCACACCCTGCACGGTCGCCCCACACACGTAGATCGACGCCGTTCCGTTGACCTGCGGGTGGAACTCCCGCATGGACCGGCTCGCGGTGTCGTAGATGTGGAGGCTCACACGGGGATGGTACGGGCCACATCCAGCAACGCGTCCGGCCGGTCACTCGTCGGAACCGGATTGACGAGCCGGAAGGAGCAGCCGACGGCCTCCGCTCCGCCGTCCGCCTCCTCGCTGTCGCCGACCATCACCGCGTCGCGGGGATCGACGCCCAGCCGTTCGCAGGCGGTGGTGAAGATCTTCGGGTCTGGCTTGATCACGCCCTCCTCGTACGACAGCACGAACTCGTCGACGAGGTGCAGGAGGTCGTACTTCTCGAACACGGCCCGGATGTCCCAGGCGATGTTGCTGACGACCGCGACGGGGACGTTCCTGAGGTGCTCCAGCGCCGCCCTGGTGTCCGGGTAGGGCTGCCACGAGTCGGGGTGCACGAGCTGGTCGTAGAGCGCCTCGGCGTCCGGCACGAGGGAGTCGGTGAGCAGCTTGACGTGCACCCAGCGATGGACCTCGGGGTCGAGGTCGCGCTGGAGCCACCCGTCGGCGAGGGCGGGGTCCAGGCCGTCGGCGATGCCCACGGGCGCGGTGAGCGCACGCATCAGGTCGCCGTTGGACTCGAGGTCGGGGTGCTCGAGCCGGAAGAGCGTGCCGGAGAAGTCGAAGAGCGCAGCGCGGGTCGTCACGCCTCCGACTCTACGGGGCGAGCGGCTAGGTGGTCTGGACCTTTTTGAGTTCGGCCTCGACCTCGGACGAGTCGTAGTCGATGACGAGCACCAGTTCACCGGCACCGCGCTCGGCAGCGGCGGCGAAGTGCTCGAGGAACTCGTCGATCTGCTTCAACGGCTGGTCGGCGAGCCGGGCGGTGGCCTCGTAGAGCGGGCGGTGGCGCGCCGGCGTCACCGTGCCGCGCAGGTCGGCCGCCCAGTCGAGGAGGTCCTCGTAGCTCTTCGCGAAACGGGTCGCGAGGAGGCGGATCTTCTCCGCGTTGCCCGCCTGGCCGGAGGGACCGAACGCCCACTGCTGCTTCTGCGGCGAGAGCAGGTCCGTGACCGAGTTGACGATGTCGTCGAACTTGCGGGAGCGCGCGGTGTAGTAGTCGAGCGACTCGGTGTCCGTGCTGAACGTGCGGGCGGTCTCCGCGAAGCCCATCTCGTGGCTGAGCTTCTTGTCGCCGAGAGCGCGCATGCCCTGACCCACGGCGTCCACGAACGTCCGGTACTCCCAGCCCTGCGGCGCGGGCCCCGGTTCGATCCCGACCTTCTTCGCGATCATCTCGGCGAGCTGGAACGGCGTGAAACGGCGCAGGTCGAGGAAGCCGAGGCTGGGGCGGATGCCGGGCACCTCGGTGTCGTCGAACCGCGCGGGCAGGATGTACGGGCTGTGCGGGTCCGTCAGGCCGCGGGAGAGCGCGGACCGGCGTTCGTGGATGGTCCAGATCTTCCGCACGTAGTCCTCGGACACGAACATCACGCAGAAGCGCGAGTCGACGCGGTAGACCACGTCCAGGTACTCGGTGAGCTCCTCACCCCAGAGTTCGTGCTGCATGTCGTTGTCGTAGAAGTAGCGCAGGCCCATGTCCCTGAGGTGCCGCGCGACCTCCTCGACGTAGTCGCGGTTCTCGCCGGCGAAGGAAAGGCAAACGTCGTACTTGGGCACCACACGGATGGTAGTGGCGGGAACCACAGTGCCGGCGCCGGAGTTGTCCAGGTATGAGCCTGGGGTTCCTGTTCGCGATGTCGCTGCCCGCGTTGGTGGTGGCGCTGTTCGTCCTCGCGGTGGTCGAGAGGTTCGTGCGCAGGAAGAAGAGGGGCACGCCGCTGTCGTCGGCCGGCATCGGTGAGCTGGGCGCGACGTTCGAGGCGGGCAAGCGCGACGAGCTCGAGTTCCGCAAGGAGGAACGGCAGCGGCGCGACGAGGAGGGCGACGGCGCGCCACCGCGGAGCCGGGTGGACCTCGACGGCGGGACCGCCGTGCTGAACGTGCCGACCCAGCGGACCAGCCGTTCGCGCTAGTCGGTCGCGCTGACCAGCAGGGCCGTCGCGATCGCGGCGATGCCCTCGCCCCTGCCGGTGAGGCCGAGACCGTCGGTCGTGGTGCCCGCGACCGACACGGGGCCGCCGACGGCTTCGGAAAGCGTTTTCTGGGCTTCGTCGCGGCGCTTGCCGATGCGCGGCTCATTGCCGATCACCTGGACTGTGGCGTTCGCCACACGGTATCCGGCCTCTTCGACCAGCCGGCGCACCTCCGCGAGGAGGACCACTCCGTGCGCACCGGACCACCGCGGGTCCGACGTGCCGAAGACCGCGCCCAGGTCACCGAGGCCCGCCGCGGACAGCAGCGCGTCGCACAGCGCATGGGAGGCGACGTCGCCGTCGGAGTGACCAGCGCACCCGTCGACGCCCTCCCACAGCAGGCCGGCGACCCAGCACTCACGTCCTGACTCGATCGGGTGGACGTCGACGCCCTGGCCGATCCTCACTCGTGGCCTCCGCTGAACAGTGCTTCCGCGACCGCGAGGTCGAACGGGGTGGTGATCTTCATGGCGTGCGCGTGCCCGGGAACCGTGTGGACCTCGACACCGTTCTTCTCCACGAGACCGGCGTCGTCGGTCGCGGCAACACCGGAACGGTAGGCGGCTCTGAGGGTCTCGGCTCGGAAACCCTGCGGGGTCTGGACGACCCGCAGACCGGCTCGGTCAGGTGTGGAGACGACCACTCCGACCTCGTTCACCTGCTTGATCGTGTCGGCCACGGGGAGCACCGGGATGACGGCGTCGTGCCCGCCGCGCACAGCGGCCACGACGTCGGCGATCACCTGAGGAGGTGTGAAGGCACGGGCGGCGTCGTGCACCAGCACGATCGAGGTGTCCGGAATCACGCGGAGAGCGTGGTCGAGGGCGAGGCGCACCGAATCGGAGCGCTGCGCTCCCCCCGAAAGCACGTGCACCGCCCCGCCGGCCGGGGCCAGCGAGGCGGTAGCGGTGTGCACTGAGTCCACATCGGACGGTGGAGCGGCGATGACGACGTGCTGGACGTGGCCTGACGCGAACAGGCCTCGAACGGCACGGGTCAGCAGCGGTACTCCGTTGACCGGCACGAGCGCCTTGGGCATTCCGTAGCCCAGGCGTTCACCCCGCCCTGCCGCGGGAACGAGCGCGACAACACTCATCTCGCGGCGCTATCCGATGCTCTGAATGTGATCTTGTGAGAAAACTACGACGCAGTGGCGAGAACTTCGTCGAGGAGGACCTCGGCCTTGTCCTCGTCGGTGCCCTCGGCCAGCGCAAGCTCGCTGACCAGTATCTGCCGCGCCTTCGCCAGCATCCGCTTCTCACCTGCGGACAGCCCGCGATCCTTCTCGCGCCGCCAGAGGTCGCGCACCACTTCCGCAACCTTGTTCACGTCGCCGGAGGCGAGCTTCTCAAGGTTGGCCTTGTACCGCCGAGACCAGTTGGTCGGCTCCTCGGTGTGGGGAGCGCGCAAGACCTCGAAAACCCGGTCGAGCCCTTCCTGGCCGACAACGTCACGCACGCCCACGATCTCGGCGTTGTCAGCGGGAACCCGAACGGTGAGGTCGCCCTGCGCCACCTTGAGAACGAGGTACTTCTTCTCCTCGCCCTTGATAACGCGGGTCTCGATTGCTTCGATGAGAGCGGCACCGTGGTGCGGGTAGACGACGGTCTCTCCGACCTTGAAAACCATGTGTCCTCTGCCCCTTTCGCTTCCTCCATACTAACACGTCCGGCAAGGCCTCTAACGCCCCTCGATGATCCGTTAGTGCTGGTCAGGGCCATGCGGGGGGTTGACAAAACACCCGTTCGCGTGCAACGTACGGGGTTGTCAAGATCGAGTGGCACCACGTCGCGTCCTCGTTCCGGGTCCCGGTTAGGCTCTTTGCCTGGTGGTTGTTCCCTAGGAAGGACGCTGGAGCCGTGAACTCAGGAGTGTCTCGCCGGTTGATCGTGACGGCGGCGCTGGCCGCCGGCCTGGGCCTGGCGGCGGTCGGCTGCAGCGCCGGTCAGGTCACCCAGACCGGCAACCAGGTCGCCGCTGTCGACGGTGCGAGCGGAAACGCCGGTCCCATCGCGGTGCGCAACGCCCTGCTGGCGTTCCCGCCGGACGGCAACCGCTACAAAGACGGCGAGGACGTGCCGCTGACGTTCGTCATCGCGAACTCGGGCTCGACGCCGGACAAGCTGCTGTCGATCAAGTCGGACGCCGCGGAGGGCGAGGCCGAGGTCGCCGGCGCGAAGGACATCCCGCCGCAGTACGCGCTGCGGGCCGAGTACGACGCCTCGCACGCGCCGACGAAGAGCTCCGCGCCTTCGTCCTCCTCCGTCGTGCCGACCTCTTCGGGTGCCCCGTCGTCGTCCGGTGCGCCTTCCTCGTCGGTGTCGCCCTCGTCGTCCGTGTCGCCGTCGTCTTCGGTCGCGCCCTCGTCGTCGGTCTCGGTGACCTCGGGTGCGCCGTCGTCGTCCGTCTCGCCGTCGTCCTCGGGCCGTCCGTCCGCGTCGGTGTCGCCGTCGGCCGCGCACGACCAGGACCTCGAGGTGCTGCAGATCCGCTGCACGCTCAAGAAGCTGAACCGCGAAGTGGTGGCCGCGCAGACGGTCAAGGTCACGTTCCTGTTCGAGAAGGCCGGCTCCGTGACGCTCGAGGTGCCGGTGGCGCCTTCCGACCACGAGCGCGTGAGCGAGAACCACGAGTCCGGCGGCCACTGAGCTTTCGGCCGCTGAACGCACGAGACGCCGCTCCCTCACCGGGGGCGGCGTTTTTCGCGTGCTGGGTCAGGAGGCCTGCAACATCGGGCGGAACTTGTCGCGGTAGGCCCAGGCGAGGCCGATCTCGGCTGCGACGACGAGTAGCCCCATGACCAGGCCGCTGGGCTCCAGGAAGACGTGGAACAGGAAGATGTTCACGACCACCGGGGCCAGCAGCGCGAGTGCCAGCGGCACGAACCGGCCGGCCACCAGCAGGACGCCGGCGACGAGCTGGACGCCCGAGGTGAGCTGCAGCATGTAGCCGGTGGCGTAGAGGGCGGCGTTGAACGCCAGGCCCTCCGGCGCCATCGTGCTGGGGTCCGGGGCGGGCATGAACATCAGGAAGCCGTTGAGTCCGGTCGTGGCGAACAGCAGGCCGGTCAGCACGCGGGTGACGACGGTGGCGTAGCGGCCGATGGCGAACTTGCGGGTCTGGGTCGCGGTTGCGGTGGTCACTGTGTCCTCCAGGCTGTCGTGTCCTTCCACTGATGCGTCGAACGGGCCCCCCGCCGGATCGACAACCCGTGCAGAAAATCTCGGAGGTTTTCGAGATGGGGTCTGACCTGCGCCGCGAGGTTGTGTCAGACCCTTGCTCTACCGTTCCGGTCGTGGCGAAAACAGCGCGGCCGATCTTCCGTTGTGCCGAGTGCGGGCACGAGGTGGCCAAGTGGTTCGGCCGCTGCCCCGAGTGCCAGGCGTGGGGCAGCATCGAGGAACGCGGCACCGCGTCGGTGACCCGTGTCGTGGCGGGCGCGCCCACGTCGGCGGCGCGGCCCATCGGCGAGGTCGACATCGAGTCGGCGCGGGCGTTGACGACGGGTGTCAGCGAGTTCGACCGGGTGCTGGGCGGCGGGCTCGTGCCGGGCGCCGTCGTGCTGCTGGCGGGTGAGCCCGGTGTCGGCAAGTCGACGTTGCTGCTGGAGACGGCGCACCGCTGGGCGGAGGCGCACGGCCGTTGTCTGTACGTCACGGGTGAGGAGTCCGCTGGGCAGGTGCGGCTGCGCGCCGAGCGCACCGGCAACCTCCACCCCGAGATGTACCTGGCGGCCGAGAGCGAGCTCAGCGCGTTGCTCGGCCAGGTCGACCAGGTGAAGCCGTCGATGCTGATCGTCGACTCCGTGCAGACCATGTCGACGGTGAGCGTCGACGGCGTGCCCGGCGGCGTGACGCAGGTGCGGACCGTCGCGTCCGGGTTGATCGCGATGGCCAAGGAACGCGGCCTGCCGGTCGTGCTCGTCGGTCACGTCACGAAGGACGGGTCCGTTGCGGGACCGCGGGTCCTGGAGCACCTGGTCGACGTCGTGCTGCAGTTCGAGGGCGACCGCCACTCGAGCCTGAGGCTGTTGCGGGGCATCAAGAACCGCTACGGCGCCGCGGACGAGGTGGGCTGCTTCGAGCTGCGCGACGACGGCATCGTGGGCGTTCCCGACCCGTCCGGGTTGTTCCTGACGCGCCGCGAGAAGGCCGTCGAGGGCACCTGCGTGACGGTGATCGTCGAGGGCAAGCGCCCGATGCTCGGCGAGGTGCAGGCCCTGGTGGCCAAGACGAACCTCCCGGCGCCGCGCCGTGCCGTGAGCGGCCTCGACTCCGCGCGCATCTCGATGGCGCTGGCGGTGCTGGAGAAGCGCGGCAAGGTCAACCTGTTCCAGAAGGACGTCTTCACCGCGACCGTGGGAGGCATGCGGCTCGTGGAGCCCGCCGCCGACCTCGCCGTGGTGCTGGCGGTGGCGTCCGCCGAACGCGAGATCGCGCTGCCGGCCGACCTGGTGGTGCTGGGCGAGGTGGGGCTCGCCGGTGAGATCCGGCGGGTCAACGGCGTGGGCAAGCGGTTGCAGGAGGCCGCGCGGCTCGGGTTCAAGAAGGCCCTGGTGCCACCGGACCACGGGCCGCTGCCCGAGGGCGTGCGGGCGCTGGTGGCGAACGACCTCGTGTCGGCGCTGGAGGTGCTGGGGCTGAACCGGCGGCGCAGCGGCGGCAAGAGCGAGGGCAAGGGCGACAGCGGGGACGACGAGGAGTGAGGCGGAACCTGCCGGGCGGCCCGTGAGCCGTCCGGCTGCCGTGATCGAATACGCGGGTGTTGGGGAGACACGACGCCGAGATCGGTGAGCTCTTGCGCTTCGCCGCGGCCCTGGTGCCGGCGGACGTGCAGAGCGACGACGTGCTCGACCACCTCGACCACGAGGAGTGGGAGCTCGTGCTCGACCTGCTGGGCGAGTACGGCGGCAACACCTGGCAGACACCGCGCTACTGGGCCCTGCTCGCCGAGGCCGCGATCCAGATGGACGCCGACGAGGCCTGGTTCCAGTGGCGGTGCGTGGAGTCGATCCAAGGCCTGTGGCGCGTGGAGCTGACGCTGGCTGTGGACGCCGAGCCGTTGCAGGCCAGGGGAGAACGGCCGACCTGGGACCTCACGGGCAACGACCGGCGGCTGGCCGCGCTGTGGATCGAGTCCAAGCCGACGCTCGGTCCGGGAGAACGCGCGACGGCGAGGCTCCGGCCGTTCGTGCCGCCGGCGTGGGCGCACCTCGGCAAGGGCGACGTGATCACCCTGCAGGGCAGCTCGCCGGGCACGGCGAAGATCATCGAAAAGGTGCCGCCGCGGCCCTGGTAGGACCGCGGCGGCAACAGATCACTGCATCAGATCACTGCGTCCAGATCACTGCGAGAGCAGCTGGGCGCAGCGGATCAGGCCCAGGTGCGAGTACGCCTGCGGGTGGTTGCCCAGCGAGCGCTCGGCGACCGGGTCGTACTCCTCGGGCAGTAGGCCGGTCGGGCCTGCCGCGTCCACCATCTGGGTGAACAGCTCCTCGGCCTCGGTGCGACGGCCGGTGAGCAGGTAGGCCTCGATCATCCACGCCGCGCACAGGTGGAAGCCGCCCTCATCGCCCGGCAGGCCGTCGTCGCGGTGGTAGCGGTACACGGTCGAGCCGGACCGCAGCTCGGCCTCGATGGCCGTCACCGTCGACTGGAAGCGCTCGTCGGCCGGGTCGATCAGGCCCGACAGGCCGACGAACAGCGACGCGGCGTCCAGGTCGTCGCCGTCGTAGGCGGTGGTGAAGGACTGGACCTCGTCGTTCCAGCCGTTCTTCAGCACGTCCGTGGAGATCGTGTCGCGCAGCGGCACCCACGACGGGTCGAGCTCCCGGCCGAACCGCTCGCCGAGCTTGATCGCGCGGTCGATGGTGAGCCAGCACATGACCTTGGAGTACACGTGGTGGCGCGGCGCGTGCCGCTCCTCCCAGATGCCGTGGTCGGGTTCGTGCCAGCGCCGCGAGACGGCCTCGGCCATCGCCTGGACCATCGTCCAGTCGGCGTCCGAGAGTGACCCGCGTGCGGTGGCCAGCTGGACGACCAGGTCGACGACGGGGCCGAACACGTCGAGCTGCACCTGCTGGTTGGCGAGGTTGCCGACGCGTACCGGGCGCGAGCCCGCGTAGCCGGGGAGCGTGTCGATCACTGCCTCGGCGCCCAGCTGGGTGCCCTGCAGCGTGTAC
>NZ_DATLEC010000108.1:0-40995 GCF_035525475.1 Lentzea sp.
ACACCGTCGGGCGAACGAGAACGCAGAACCTGTCCGGGACCGCGCTGGTGGGTCTTGAGCTCATCCAGCACGGTCTCGATCTCCCAGCGCTGGCAGTACAACGCCGCCAGCTCGCGTGCCGGGGCCCTGCGGTGGTCGAGGATCGTGGTGATCAGCCGGTAGGGCGCGCCGTGTCCGTTGCGGCCGGGATCGTCCAATGTGTACTCGACCACCCGCACCGTCACCGGATCGGCGCGCCGACACTGGTCGCCGGTGGCCACGATTTCCGACAGGTACGACCCGTCGGGCAACTCATGACGCACCGGCAGCACGACGTTGGCGCGCACCCGCCACAACAGATCCGTCCCGTTCGCTGACGCCGCCCGGCCACCGCTGGCCGCGGAACGGGCGTTGCCCGGACGCCCGAACCGCCCGGCGTTCTCCGGCGTGTCCGGCACGTCGAAGGGCGTGCCGTCGACCGCCGGCACCCGCCAGGTCCGATACCACGACCCCCGTGTCGCCGGCTCCGCCAACGGCTTCGCGACCTGCTCGGACAACGCCTTCAACGGCACCGCACCCAGCTTGACCCGAGCCCGCGAGACCGCCGCGGTGGTCGGCACCCGCCACGGCTTGGACCACCGCCCAGCCCCTCGGTCGACAACCGCGCGACCTCTTCGTAGCCCTGCCCGGAGAACAGGCACATCGCCAGCACGAAGCAGACCACCACCCGCGGCGGCAACAACCGATCACGCTGCCCCTCCCGGCCAGTCTCCGCGATCACCCGATCCACCAACTCCAGCGGAAACGACTTGGTCAACAGGTCGATCGCGATCCGATCCGACAACCGGGCATCCGTCTCGGGCTTGACCTGTCCAGGCCGCGGCATCCAGGCACCTCCTGGACGCTCAACCCACCGAAACAACCCTTGGGTCACCGGTATTGGGTCTGGACCTGGTTTCGTCCTCCGTCGACGAACAGGTCTGATCCGGTGATGTAGCCGGCGTCGTCGGAAGCCAGGAACAGCACCGCGGCGGCGACCTCCTCCGGCCGGCCCACGCGCGCCAGCGGGATGGTCGCCGCACCGGCCCGCAGGAACTCGCGGACTTCCGGGTCGCTGCTGGTGTCGATGTAGCCGGGGCTCACCGCGTTCACCCGCACACCCCGCCCGGCCAGTTCCACAGCGAGGGTGCGAGCCAGCGCGCGGGCGCCCGCCTTCGCAGCGGAGTACACGCCGAGGCCCGGCAGGCCGGCTGTGGCGGCGATGGAGGACATCAGCACGATCGACGCGTGCTCGTTCAGCGCCGGCGCCAGCGTCTGCACCGTCAGGTAGGGCGCGCTCAGGTTCCGGGCCAGCACGTCGTCCACCTCGTCCGGGCTGACCCGGCCGAACGGGGTGTGGGCGCCGCCTCCCGCGTTGGTGAAGAGCACGTCCAGCCCTCTCCCCGCTCGCGCACCGCCGCCAGCAGCGCAGCGAGGTGGGCGGGATCGGTCGCGTCGCCGCGCACACCGGTGGCCGACGGACCGAGCTCGGCCACGGCCTCGTCCAGCGCACCGGCACGACGTCCGGTAATCAGCACGTGGGCTCCCTCGGTGACGAACCGGCGGGCCGTGGCCAAGCCGATTCCGGCCGTGCCACCGGTGATCACCGCGGTGCGGCCCTCGAGCCTGCCCACCTCAGACAGCCAGCGGCGGGTAGTCGAGGAACCCCTGGTCGGTGCCACCGTAGAAGGTCGAGTTGTCCGGCTCGTTGTACGGGCCGCGCCGTGCGATGCGCTCGCCGAGGTCCGGGTTGGCGAGCCAAGGGGCACCTAGTCCGACCATGTCGGCCCCGGCGGCGAGGCCGTCGGCGACCCGGTCGTGCGGAGCCTCCGGTTCGGCGGTCCGATGCGGGTTCAACAGCAGCACTCCCGGCCAGTACTTGCGCACCAGCGCGGTCAGGTCACGGTGGCCAGGTGACTCCGAGACGTCCAGGAAGGCCAGCCCGTCGCCGGCCAGTTCCCCCAGCAGAGCTTCGTAGAGCTCCTCGGGGTTCCCCTCGTTGATGCCCTGGATCGTGCTGGCGGGCGAGATCCGCACCGACGTCCGGTCCGCACCGGCCGCACCGGCCATCGCACGGGCGGCCTCGACGACGAACCGGATCCGGTTCTCCGTGCTCCCGCCCCACTCGTCGGAGCGCAGGTTCGAGTCCTGGCACAGGAACTGCTGCGGCAGGTAGCCGTTCGCCGCGTGCAGCTGCACGCCGTCGAAGCCTGCGGAGACCGCCAGCGAGGAGGCCGTCGCGAAGTCCTGGAGCGTAGCCCGGATGTCGTCACCGGTCATGGCCGCGGGCACCGGGTGGTCCTTCATGCCGTCGAGCGTGAAGGTCTGGCCGGGTGCCGCCACCGCCGAGGGTGCGTGGCCGTCCAGCCCGCCCCGCATGCTCGGGTGCCCGGTGCGTCCACCGTGGAAGAGCTGCAGGTGGATGGTGCCGCCGGCCTCGTGCACGGCGTCGGTGACCTGCCGCCAGCTCTCGGCCTGCTCGGGCGTCGCGATGCCCGGTGTGGTCGGGTATGCCTTGCCGCGCAGGCTGATCTGGGTGGCCTCGGTGACGATCAGGCCGGCACCGGCGCGCTGCCGGTAGTACTCGGCGATCGAAGCGGTGGCCAGCCCCTCCTCGGTGGCCCGGCTGCGGGTCATCGGGGCCATGGCGAGGCGGTTGCGGACGGTCGTGGCACCGACCCGGAGGGGCGAGAAAGCATTGGTATCACTCATGTCCCCAGCTTCAGCCGGAGGCGCTCGCTTGCCAACTGGCCGGTAACGGACTTACTGTGGGTAAGTGACCAGGTCAACCGCAGCAAACCCCCAGGTGATCGACTCGTCCGGCTGCGAGGTCGCCGGCGAGATCATGAGCTTCGTCTCACGACGCTGGACCTCGGCGATCATGCTGGCCGGCGGCAGGGGCGCGCGGCGGTTCAGCGAGTACCGGCGCATGGTCGACGGCATCTCCGAACGCATGCTGTCGGTCCGCCTGAGCGAGCTCGAACAGCACGGTCTGGTGCGCCGCGAGGTGGTGCCGAGCATGCCGGTGCAGGTGCTGTACCACCTGACCGATCGGGGCCGGAGGCTGCTCAGCGCGGTGGACGCCATTACCCGCTGGGCGCACGACGCGGGCTGAGGCGCGGAAAGCGGGCCGGATGAGCGACGTTCGTCGTCGCAGCCGCCGTGACGCTCACCACCGAGAGTCAGACTCGCTGCCTGAAGTCCGACCGCCGGGAGACACGAACCAGGCCGCATCGGTCGATCGAGAAGCAGGAATGCGGCACAGCGAGGTGCAAGCATCAAGGTGACCGTCCGGGAATGCTTCGCCAGCCTGAACACAGAATTGAACAGCGATGGACTCTCGCCCGGATGTCGGGCGAGATGGCTCGCCGTGCTGATTTTCGTACCCCTCCACAAAGGACATGCAGGTCGCCCGGGATGAACGCGTCTCATCGCGTCTCGTTTGGCTGGCCCAAGATCACGGCTGGGGCACCATTGCCGCGAAATGACGTCGACATCGGGGGGTCCGATGAAAAGATCGATCGCTGTCCTGCTGACCGCCTTGGTGACGCTGGGGGCAGCTCCGGCGGCCGAAGCGACCAGCTCGACCTCTCTGGTGGTGCTCGGCGATTCATATGCCTCGGGCACCGGAGCGGGGTCCTACCAGGACGGGACCGCCGGCAACTGCTGGCGCAGCGACAACTCCTACGGTGAACAGGTGGCCGCTCGCCTGCGCGCTGCCGGCAGGCTCAGCTCGTTCACCAATGTGAGCTGCAGTGGCGCGGCCACCGCGGATCTCACACGGCGGTTCAAGGAGCGTCCGGCCCAATTGGACGCTCTCAAGCGGAGCACGAACCTGGTGCTGCTCACCGTCGGCACCAACGACATCGACTACGCGGCGTACGGCGGCACCTGCGTTCAGGCCGACTGCACGGGCGCTCCGACCGAGGCGATCCTCGCGAAGCTGCCGCAGATGGCCGGCAACGTCACGGGTCTGCTCACCGAGATCCACAAGCGCAGTCCGCACGCGCGGGTCGTCGTCGTGGGCTACGGCCGTCAGGTGTCCTCTTCGGACGAACTGCCGGCCATCCCGCTCGATCCCATCTGCGGTGAAGCCGTCCTCTCCGCAGCGGAACGCCGCGAGGGCAACCAGGTGACCGACGGCATCGATGCCGCCTTGCGTCATGCCGTGGCCAAGGCGCGCTTCCGGGGCGTCAACGCCGAGTACGCCAGCCCGTTCTCCCGGCCCGGCACGTTCGACGGTCACGCCCTGTGCGAAGCCGACACCCCGTTCCTGCGCGGGTTCGACGCGCTGGCGCCGGGTCAGGAAGGGCAGGAGGCCGTCTTCCACCCGAACCAGCGAGGACAGACGGCACTGTCCTCGCTCGTCCGGATCTAGCCGCCGAGGCGGTTGCTTCTCCTGATGGGGTGAAGCAACCGCCTCGGCGACGGACGAGGGTTGTGGCCGGCAGTCCGATCCAGGCACCAGCGCTCGGCAGGTGGGGCCGCCACTGGCTCACTGCGTGCAGGGCACCACGACAGAGGGCTTCAACGCCGAACCGCGAGATTCGTCAGCGCCGCGCTGGTCGAGCACAATGCCGTGCACCGCGATGAGCAACCAGCCGCGAACCGATCCCTTGCTGCCGTTCAGCACGTCCGGACTGCGCCACGCCCTGATGAACACCTCTTGGACGATCTCCTCCGCCGCCGCGCGACTACCGCACAGCCGGGTCGCGTAAGCCAGCGCCGCTCGGCCGTGTTCCGCGAAGAGCCAACGGATGAGCGCCTCGTCGACCAAGTCCCGTCCGCGGTTCATCGCCTCTACTTCCACACTTTTCCCGCAGCCGACCTGGCTCGGTATCTCCTGACTACTCCCTTCTCCGGCCGCAAATCCACCGCTGGCTTCGAGAAGACACCTGGGCCCCCGTTTCCGTTCCCGTTCAAGCGGAGAGCTGGGTCACTTCCGCCTGCTCAGGCAGTGTTGGGATCGGCGGTGGCGACGCTGGTGACGGAGAAATGAAGATCCACAAGACTGCCCCCTCACCGAACAGTCCACAGGCAGCGCCCGCGATCCCATCAACTTGTTCCGGAGCGGGTTCACGCCAGGCGGCTTGATTCCGGCATCACCGAAACCCGGAGCCATCAATGCGTGTTCTGTTCACGGTCGTGCCCGCTGTCGGGCACCTGTACCCGACTCTGCCGCTCGCCCGCCTTCCGCGGCACGGAAGAGTCGACCTCTCCCACGTGAACGGTGACATGCCGCCGGGCACGGAGGCGGAGCTCTTCGCCGGGGTTCGGGTGGACATGGCTTTCGACGACACCTCTGCCCGCCAGCGATGCAGCTCGACGAGTGGCAGAAGCCCGAGGGATGGCTGCCGATGCGACCGGAGGCGCATCATGCGCCCGAAAGGGCGGCACCGACGCCCTCCCAGACCGATCGGAGCGAACCGGAACGCCCACGGGTTCTGCTGACCTTCGGCACGCTGTACGGCGGCCCCGAGGCGCTGTCACCACTGATCGAGGAGAGCGTGGCACTCGACGTCGACCTGCGCGTGACCGTCGGAATCTCGGCTGTCGCGGAGGACTTCGACGTCGACCGGACTCGGGTCGCCTTCGAGCCGTTCACACCGATCTCGGAGCTGCTGTCCGGAGTAGACGTAGTCGTCTGCCATGCCGGGGCCGGTACCACGTACGCGGCTTTGTCCGCGGGCATCCCCCTCGTCCTGCTACCGCAGGGCGCGGACCAGTTCTCCGTCGCCGACCGAGCCGTGGCAGTCGGGCCGCGGTGCGGCTGCTGCCACGAGAGACGACCCCGGACAGGCTTCGACAGGCGATCGCCACCGTCTTGGCCGAGTCCCGCTATCGCGAGGCCGCGGCCGAGGTGGCCGGGGACATCGCGGGCATGCCGGCGGCAGCGGTCGCCGAGTCCATCGCGATGATCGTGAGCTGAACCCGCGGCATCCACATCGGCCAGGCGCCACCGGGGGCCTCGGACATTGGGGTGGAGCCGGTTCTCTCTGTGCACAGCGGACGAGTGCGACGGAGTCCGTTGGGCCGGGCTGAGAATTGCCCGGCCCAACGGCTCAGCCCGGCCCGCGTCCCAGAACCGGACCGGTCCAGCCTGGGACGGCCGACCACCAGCACGACATGATTGAAAACCCAGCACGACAACAATCCGCGGTCGAGCAGATCACTGACCCGACCGGGTAAGCCGAATTCGAGCTAGTCGTCGCAGAAGGCGCCTCGTGGAGGCAGTACACCCTCGGTGAGGTAAGCCGTGATCTTCTCGGCGACGCAGTTCTGGCTCTGGCCGAGACCGGTGTGGCCCTCGCCCCGGTACGTCAGCAGGTGACCGCTGCGCAACGTCGAAGCCAGCGCGACGGAGTCCTGGTAAGGAGTGTCCGGGTCGCCGGTGTTGCCGACGACGAGGATCGGCGGTGCGCCCGCCGCGGAGAACGGACCGGCGTAGCGGGACTGCGACTTGACCGGCCACTGGGTGCAGGCGGTGGCGTGCGCGTGGTCGTAGTTCGGCACCGCGTACGCGAGCGCAGGCCCTGTCAACGGCGCCACGCGTGACGCGATGGCAAGTCGCGCCTCGAGCTGTCCGCGTGGGAACACCCGGTCCGCGCATTCCACCGCCGTGTTCGCGGAGAGGAACGCCACCTCCGGCACGGAGAGGAGGAACCCCGTGCGGTTCTGGGCATCGACCAGGTCCGTGGCCAGGAGGGGCCACCCCTGCACGCCCGAACCCAGCGAAGCCTGCACGTTGTAGGTCAACGTGGCGCCGTTGCCGACGAACCTGCCGTTCTCGACAACAGGATCCGCGTCCAGCGCGTTCTGCAGTCTCACGAACGCGGAGCGCGGATCACCGCCGCCGAACTCGCACTTGGTGGCCACGCACCAGTCGAAGAACCGGCCGAGCGCCGACTCCACAGCCCGGTACTGGGCGAGGTCGTACTCGTAAGGCCGATTCGCATAGGTGTGCGGGTCATACGCGCCGTCCAACGCGAGCACGCGGATGTTTTTCGGGAACAGGTTGGCGTACACCGTGCCGATGAAGGTGCCGTACGACAGACCGAGGTAGTTGAGCTTCCGGTCACCGACGGCCTGCCGCAACAGGTCCATGTCCCGCGCGACGTACTCGGTACCCACGAACGGCAACAGCTTTGAGCTCTGCCGCGCGCACGCGTCCACGAACGCCTTGCCGGTTCGCAGCGCGTTGTCGAACGAGCCGCCGCGCGGCCTGGCAGCTGCCTTCGCCCACTCCGCCGCGTACTCGTCCTGGGTCTGGCAGGCGAGCGGCTGACTGCGCCCGACCCCTCGCGGGTCGAAGCCGACGATGTCGAACCGTTCGCGCAACTCCGCGGGCCCGTCGGTGCCGACGAAGCGCACGAGGCCGTCAACGGTGCCACCAGGGCCACCGGGATTGACGAACAGCGACCCGATGCGCCGGGAGGGGTCGGTGGCGGGCTTGCGCGTCATGCCCAGCTCAATCGTCTCGCCGGACGGCTTCCGGTGGTCGAGCGGCACCTCTGCCGTCGCACACTCGAATCCGTCACCGCAGTCCGACCAGGTCAACGACGGCACCTCCGCTGCGTGAGCAGCCGGCGCACCGCCGATCAGCAGCAGGCCCGCGAGTGCGGACATCACTATTTTCACGATCTGTCCTCATGAGTTGTCGAGACAACGCCTTCACATCTCACTTCGGCACCGAGCGGTGCTGTGCGGTGAGAAATTCGTGCGAATCCAGGCCGGCCGGTCATGCCGATGCGAAGAAGTCCGCCTCGATGACGCCGCTCGTCCGACGCGCCATCTCGGCAGAGAAGGCGAGAGCGGCGTCCAGCGGGCGGTGGTGGATCGCGGCTCCGGTGATCAGGCCGTCGCTGTTCCTGGTGAGGACGGTGACACCCCGCATCGCGACCCCGCCCAACCCCGCCGCGTCCCACTCGAGATACGTGCGGTCGCCGACGGAGACCTGGCTGGTGAAGGTCAGCGACTCGTAGATGCCGCTGGCCACCTCCAGCACACGTGCGACCCGATCGCGTCCCTCGACCGGGCGCCGCAGGACGCTCGCCTCCAGGACGACGTCCTCCGCGAAGGCGGCGCCGAACGCGGTGGACGACCGCGTTTCGAAAGCACTGGTCCAATCCGACTGCGGGACGCCTGGTGCCTCGTTCTCCTCATTCACCGCTTTTTCCTCACTGACGACCGGTCAGAATGCCCGCACATGGCCGCACGTCGAGCTCCGAGAAGCTGCGGTAGCTCCTTGCAAGCGCGAAGCCACCTCAGACGATGTCGTGCTCGATCACGCCCACGCCGTCGATGTCGAGACGCAGCGAGTCCCCTGTTTCCAGCCATCGGCCGATCTCCATGCCGGAGCCGCCGACGAAGGTGCCCGTGGCGAACAGCTCACCGGGGAGGAGCTGCTCGTCCGCTGACGCGTGGGCGAGCATTTCACCGAGAGACCAACGCGGCCGGGTCGCGTCTGGACTCGCAACTATTTCGCCGTTGATCGACACTCTCGCCCGCAGATCAGTCCAGTGTGGAACCACCTCCGCGGCGGTCACCGCCGTACCGGACAACGACGTGACGAAGTGTTTCGCCTTCTGCGGGCCGAAGCCGCTGTTCATCTCCGGGATCTGGACATCCCTGGCGCTGAAGTCGCACAGGACGACGAACGCGGAGATCGCCTGCTCGGCCTCGGCGGGCGACGCGTTGAACAACGGGCTGCGCAACACGAAGGCGAGCTCCAGCTCGTAGTCCAGCGCCTTCGTGTACTGAGGCGTCCGCACGGCGGTCCCGCTCGGCACGATGGTGGCGGCGTTGCTCATGTAGTAGACAGGCTGCTTGTACCACAACGGTTTGGGGCGGAACGCCGGGAAGACCGAGCGGGTGATGGTCTCGTACACCTGAGCCAGCCTCGACACACCGCGCCGATAACGCCTGACGTAACCACGGGCCGCGCCGATGTTGTGCTGCTCGTAGAGCATGAAGTCCCGGAAGGACAACGGCTGGAACGGCAGCACGAGATCTCCTTCGACGGCGCCGTGGGCGAGCGCTCGCTCCGCCTCCCACGACGGCGAGAAGGCGGACCGGAACCCGAACACCGCTGCCGCGTCACCGGCCTTCCACTCGTCACCGGGTCGCTCCCTGGTTTCGACCACGATCGACTCTTCCGCGGCAAGACGACGTCGAATCTGCATTGAACCTTCTTGAACGAAGTGATCGTCTGAGACGCTGCGAGGCTTGCCCGTGGTCGTGGCGTCTGCCGCAACAGCCCCCGCGACAGCCTCCCCGCACACTATGGATCTTCGTTCGGCGCATCACCTCGTGGATGACCGCAACGTGCATCAAGAGGCGCAGTTGTTGGCCTGCATGGGCCCCGGGAACGGTCATTCGCCGGCACCCGGCCACCGGACGGTCACCCCCGAGCCCGCGACTCCACCCCGGTGAACTCCTCGGCCAACAGGACCCGGTTCCTGTCCCGCACGTTGACCAGGTCGGTCACGACGCCGGCGTCCTCCAGCTCCGTGATGATCACGTCGAAGATCCTGACGCTCTCCATGAACCAGGCCGATTCCGGCAGGCCACCGCCCAGCATCGCGTCAATGGCATCCAGCAGCGACTGGAGGCGATCGCCGTACAGCGTCCACAACTTCTTGTCGTTCCTGAAGTTCGCCGCGAGGAACGAGCGCATCCGCGTGAACGCTTCTCGCTGAGCCGAAACGGCACGATCGTGGCGGCCTGCCAGGAAGAGAGACCGGGCGAGCACGAACATCGACAAGCTGATCGTCTCGCTCAGGAAGGTGGCGTGGAGACCACCGGAGATCTCGATCTCGCGGAGGAGCTCGATCTCCCGCTCCGTGGTCTCGGCAGCCTTCTCGTACTCGCCCAGGCAGGCCTGTGCGTCAGCCAGGAGGTCCAGGCTGAAGGAGAGCCGGACGACGGAGGTGGTGCCGTCGTCGAAGTCGGGGATCTTTTCGAGGACGTCGATCGCCTCTCTGTATTCTCCCGACCTCATCTTCGCGGCGGCGATGATCATCAAGACGGTGCATTCCGCGGAACGTGGCCCGGCTTCCCGGAACAGCGCGCTCGCCTGCGCGGCATGCGCGAGTCCGAGCTCGACCTGGCCAGTGGAGACGAGATCACCTGACAGCTGCAGATGCGCGTAGGCCTGAGCGCGGCGGTCCCGGCTCGACCTCAACGCGTCCACGGCCGCGTCCAGGTGCCTCACCGCGAGCTCCGTCTGCCCGGTCCGGGATGCCACGCGAGCCAGACAGCGCCGGGCGTGACCGGCACCGAGGTCGTCACCGGCTCGCTCCGCCCCGCGCAGCGCGACCTCGTTGATCCTGAGCATGGAGGTCCACAGGCCGTTCCAGTCGAGGTAGAAGCGGAGGTTCCAGGCGATCCGCCAGCAGTGCCCCTCGAACCCGGACTTCTCAGCGAGATCTACCAGGGCCATCAGGGTGCTCTGCTCCGCCGCGAACATCTCGAGAGCCGACCGGCAGTCGGAAACGAGCCTGGGTGACACCCCCGGCGCCAGTCGCGGCAAGTCCGGCAAGTCCTGAACGGACGACAGCAACGCGGTCGCGCCGCGAGTCACCACGAGGTGGTGGTCGAGCAGCCTGCGGCGCGCGGCCTGGTGTTCCTGGGCGTTGTCGGTGTCGGCGAGCAGTTCGGCGCTGTAGTCGCGCAGGAGGTCGTGCCAGCCGAACCGGCCAGGGCGGTCTTCCACGACCAGGCCGACCGCGATCAGCTCACGCACCAAGACCTGCACGCGAGGCAGTGGCAGTCCGATCAGACTCGCAGCGGCGGCGGTGCTGGTGTGGCTCAGGGGCAGCACGGCGAGAAGCCGGAACAACCTCGCCGCCTCCCGGCTCAACGCGTGGTAGGACCACGACAACACCGAACGGACGTCACTGCGAGGTTCGTCGGCGGCGAGGAAGTCCAAGCCGCGCTCCGCGTGATCGGTCAGCTCGCGGGACAGGTCGGACAAGCTCAGTGCCGGGTTCGTCGCGATCCTCGCGCTCGCCACGGCGAGAGCCAGCGGCAGATGTGCGCATGCCTGCGCGATCGACCGCACAGCCGCAGGTTCTGCCGCGACCCGGCGTTCCCCGAGCCGGGCTGCCATCAGCGCCACCGACTCCGACGTGGTCAGCAGGTGCATCTTCATCGTGCGCGCACCGGTCGACGCCACCAGTCCGGTCAGCTCGGACCTGCTGGTCACCATCACCAGGCACTGCGGTGATCCCGGCAGCACGGGCAGCGCCTGCCGGCTGTCCCTGGCGTTGTCGAGGACCACCAGCACACGGCGATCGGCCAGCACACCGCGGTACAGCGCGGCGAGTCCGTCCACCCCGTCCGGCCGTCCTGCTCTCGGCACCCCCAGACCGTCCAGCAACTCACTCAGAACGTCCACGGGCTGCCGGGTCGAGCCATCCGCGTCGAAGCCCCGCAAGTTCACGTACAGCTGCCCGTCGGGGAACCGCGAAGCGACCTGGTTCGCCCACCGGACAGCGAACGTCGTCTTTCCCACCCCTGCCGTACCGTGCACCACGATCGCCGGCGGCAGGGGGTCCTCGTCCAACCACGAGTCGAGTTCGCGCAGCTCGAGTTCACGACCGGTGAAAACCCCCAACGGCAACGGCAACTGCGCCGGATGCGCCCATCTCGGCACCGCTGCGGGCTCGGAAGCGCTGTCCGGTAGCAGAGCCGGATCAGCCCGCAGGATCCGCTGGTGCAGCTCCTGCAGGGCCGGCCCGGGGTCGACCCCCAGCTCATCTCGCAACGTCACACGCAATCGCTCATACGCCACCACCGCCTCAGCAGGACGACCAGACTGGTACAACGCACGCATCAACAACCCGTGTGACCGCTCACGAAACGGCTCCGCCTCCACGATCGCACGAAGACGCTCCGCCACCTCTGCGTGACCACCACGGTCGAGCTCCAGCTCCGCCAGCGACTCCACCGCCTGAACACGCAACTGCACCACACGACGTCGTTGTCCCTCAGCCCACGCGCCTTCCATTCCCGCGAGAGGCTCGTCGCGCCACTCGCCCAACGCCGCGCGCAACAACTCCAGGCGACGGCCGGGATCGTCCGCGGCGTCCGCGGCCCGCACAGCGCTCCGGAAGCGACCGATGTCCACCTGCCCGGTGGCGAGCCTCAGCCGGTAGCCACCTCCTGCCGATCCCAGGACGGCCTCACCGGACTCGTCGGCGCCGAGAATCCGCCGCAGTCGGTGAACGTACGTGCGCACCGTCCCGCGCGCCGCCGGCGGAGGCTCCTCACCCCACAGCGCCGCGATCATGTCGGCGACGGGCACCACCCGCCCTTCGGCCAGCAGCAGAACCGCCAGCGCGAGTTTTTGTTGAGGAGAGCCGAGATCGAGGTCGGCACCGTCCCGCCGAGCTCCTACCGCGCTCAGGAGGGTGAACGTCAAACCGGGAAAGTCAGGAATGAGCTCCTCGGCGCCGGCGGGCGGGAGATGTGCCATGCGGCGATGCTATCGACCGGAGCGGATCCGCTCGCGCCACTCCCGTTGAGACGAAGACACGACCACCGGGGTGGCGCGGCATCAGTTGGACGTCGCGTTGCGCAACGCCTGCAGCTCAGACCGAAGACCGCGGATCTCGGCGAGGACGTCCATCGTCACTTCGAACTCGTCACGGCCCTGCTCCGCGCGTTCTTCGCTCATCTGGCTCTCCATGGCGCTCACCGCGACTGCGATGAAGAGGTTCAGCACGGTGAAGGACGTGACGACGACAAATCCGACGAAGAACACCCACGCGAGCGGCTGCTGCTCCATGACCGCGCGCGAGACGTCAGACCAGGCATCGCCGGTCATGACCTGGAACAGGGTGAACAGCGAGTCGCCGAGGTCCCCGAAGTGCTCCGGCGCCACATCGCTGAAGAGCTTCGTCGCGATGATCGCCGACACGTACAACACCAGTGACAGCAGAGCGGTGATGGACGCCATGCCCGGCAACGCGCTCAGCAAGGCGGCCACGACCCGCCTCATGCTGGGCACCACGGACACCAGTCGCAACACCCGGATGACCCTCAGCGCTCGCAGCACCGAGAACGCGCCCGACGCCGCCGGCAGCAGGGTGACGGCGACGACCACGGTGTCGAACCAGTTCCACGGATCGCGGAAGAAGTCCGTGCCGTACGCCCAGAACCGGAGTACGAGCTCCACGACGAATACCACCAGCGCCATGCGATCGACCACGTGCAGCACATGACCGAACGAGGCAACCAGCTCCGGTGACGTCTCCGCTCCCAGCACGAGTGCGTTGGCCACGATCAACGTGGTGATCACCTTGGTGAACCACGGGTCGGTGACCAGGACGCGAAGCCTCGCATTGGGGAACACCGAGCAGCTCCTTCGTTCAAGCCGTCCCCGTGGTGGATCCGGGGATTCGGCGCCTGATCATTCTGCGGGCCCTTCGAATTCGAGAGGGACCACGATGTGCGGACGCGCCATGTTCGGAGCACCTTCTGCCACACAAGGGAATCAGGGCATTGACTCGTGGGCGGATGCGCTCGAACCAGCACGGCCGCGACGAGGAGGAAGCCCCGGCCGTACGCTGCTATCGGCTCGGCCGTGGTCAACGTCGATGCCGGGTTGCCGGATGAGATGCCGGCAGATGAGCGTCCACACCGAACAGTTTCTCGCACAACGTGCCCCGACTGTTCTCCTCCCTGAGCAGGCCGCGCTTCCTCAGTTCCGGCGGGAGGAGGTCGGCAACGTCGTCGAAGGTGTCCGGCCGGCCCGGTCGATCACCACCCGCGACAGCTGAGAAGCCCGGCGCACTCACAACCCGCCCGAGACCGATCGCGAGAGGAAAGCGGTCGGCGCCTTCATGCGGCGGCGAAGACAGGACGTCGGGACAGCGTCATCCGCCGGCAGCGCCCGTCTCAGCGGCGCGAGCGCTGATCGCGTCCAGAAGGAGGAGGTTTCCAGCGCGCAGCTCGACGATCAACCGGAGACTTCCTCGATGTGCCAACGCGGCAGCCAGGTCGTCGACTGCTCGAAGACTGTCCGCGAACCACTGGTGGTCGATCCTGTCCTGCGCGAGAACGCGCTCCAGCCTTGCGAACGCGGTTCTCTCCGGGGTTTCCTCCGAGTGCTGGAACAAAGCGGAAGCATGGTGCCTGAGAAGCATCGAGTAGAACCCGCTCAATGCTTCCCGGTGCACTGTCAGGGCCCTGTCGATCTCGCCGGCCATGTACAGCATGCGAGCCAGCAGGAAGCTGTCCTGCACGAACTGTTCCTCGAAGTAGTAGGGGAAGTTCGCCCAGTCGGCACCGGTCTTCTCCAGGGCCAGCTTCAGCGAGAGCTCGCGCATCTCGGCTGCCTTGTGGTACTCGGCCAGACCTTCATGAGCCACCGCCAGATGGTCGATGGTGTTGAACATCCTCATCATCGAGCCGGTCTCGTAGTCCGATTCCAAGGCTCCACGGAGGGTTTCGACAACCTCGGCGTAACGTCCGGTCTTGCTGTACGCGTACGCGATGAGGTCCCGCAACTCGCCCTTCTGCGTGTGGGAGCCGGTGGCCTGGAACAAGGTGCGCGCCTGCTCGACCTGTTCGAGCGCTGCGTCGACCTGATCGGTGTGGATCAGCCATTTGGCTGCCTGTACGCGTGTGTAGCCTTCGGCTTGGCGATCACCGCATCTGCTGAACGACTCGATCGCGGTCTGCAAATGCGCTTCCGCTGTCCCCGTGTTCCTGAGCATCGCGGCAGCGCGAGCCAGGCATCGGTGCGCGTAGCCCATCCCCCGGTCGTCGCCGGCCGTCGTCGCGCGGGCCAGGGCGATCTCGTTGATCGAGATCATTTCCTTCCACAGGAGCGCTTCGTCGATGTAGTAGCGCATGTACCAGGCAAGTTGCCAGTAGCTCGCTGGGACACCGTGCGCGGCGGCGAAGTCGAACAGGGAGAGCAGTGTGCTGTGCTCGGACGCGAACATGCTGAAGGCCGACTGGAGGTCGTCGACGGTGTGCGCGGTCACTCCGGGAGTGATCTGGGGAAGTTCCGGCAGGTCGTCGGTGGGCACCAGCTGCAGCGACGCGCTTCTGGTCAGGATGAGGTAGTGGTCCAGCAGGCGCCGGCACGCTGCTCGCTGTTCGTCGGCGCCTACGGTCTCCGCCAGGAGCTCGGCGGCGTAGTCCCCGAGCAGGTCGTGCCAGCTGAAGTGGTTGGGCTGGTCCTCGTTGATCAGGCACAGAGTGCTCAGTTCGCGCAGCACCGCCCTGGCGCGGGTCACCGAGATCGCGGCGAGGCTCGCCATCACCGGTGTGGTGGTCCGGCTCAGCGGCAGCAGGGCGAGCAGTGTGAACGTCCGCGCGGCTTCCGGGCTCAGAGCGCGGTAGGACCACGACAGCACCGAGCGCACGTCGCTGTGCGGGTCGTCGGTGGTCAGGAAGTCCAGTCCGGGTTCGACGTCGTTGACGAGCTGCGACGCGATGCCGGACAGCTCCAGCCTGGGATTGCTCGCGATCCGGGCACTGGCGACGGCGAGTGCCAGCGGGAGGTGGGCACACGCGCCGGCGATCGCCCGGACCGCGGGGAGTTCTCGTTGCACGCGCTGCTCACCGAGCCTATGCGTCATCAACGCCACCGACTCCTCCATGTCGAGCAACCCCATCCTGATCGAGTACGCGCCCGTTGACGCGACCAGCGAGGTCAGCTCCCTCCTGCTGGTGATCACCACCATGCAGCCGGGCGCCGCTGACAGCAGGGGTGTCACCTGCTTGCTGTCCCTCGCGTTGTCCAGCACCAGGAGCACCCGGCGCTCGGCGAGAACGCTGCGGTATCGCGCGATCAGGCCGTTCATGTCGGTGGACGTGTTCGCAGGGGACGGGTCCAGCGCGTCCAGCAGCTCCCGCAGCACTTCGACCGGCTCCCGGGCAGCGCCTTCGCTCTCGAATCCGCGCAGGTTCACGAAGAACCGACCGTCCGGGAAGGACGATGCGACCCGGTTGGCCCACTGCACCACGAACGTGGTCTTGCCGACCCCCGCGGTTCCGTGCACCACGACCGTCTTCGAGGCTGTCGAGTCGCTCAGAAACGAGTTGAGCTCGGCCAGCTCGGCGTCCCGGCCGGCGAACACCGCCAGCGACGCCGGCATCGGCGCTGAACGAACCGGTGCCGGCGAAGAGCGCTCGGCCTTTGACGACAGCGCCGGATCCGCGCGCAGCACCCTGGCGTGCAACTCGCGCAAAGCGGGACTCGGATCGGTGCCGAGCTCGTCGCGCAGTGCGACGCGGAGCCTCTCGTACACGGTGAGAGCTTCGGCGGATCGCCCCTCATGGCACAACACGCGCATGAGCAGCTCGTGCACGCGCTCGCGCAAGGGCTCCGCCTCCGCGACCGCGGTCAACTGGTTCAGGACGTCGACCCGCCCACCAAGGACCAGCTGTTGCTCGGACAGCAACTCGACAGTGCGCACAGCGAGCTGACCAAGGCGACGACGCTCCGCGTCGGCCCATTCACCGGGAACTCCCCGCAGCGGCTCGTCTCCCAGCTCGCCGACAGCCGCCTGCAACAACGTGACCGCCCGCCGGGGGTCGTGCGCGGACGCGGCCGCCTCCGCCGCCCGGACCGAACTCAGAAACCGGCTCAGGTCGAGTTGGTCGGTCGCGAGCACCAGCTGGTAGCCGTTTTCGTCCGATCGCAGTACCGCCTGATCCGGACGGGTGTCGTCATCCAGGAGTTTGCGCAGCCGGTAGACGTAGGTGCGCACGGTTCCCCTGGCCGAGAGAGGCGCGTCATCGCCCCAGATCGCGCGGATGATCTCAGGTACCTGGACCAGCCGTCCTCCCGCCAGGAGAAGAACCGACAGAGTGAGCCGTTGCTGCGGTGACCCGAGATCGATCTCGGTTTCGTCCCGCGAAGCCCGCACCATGCCGAACACGGTGAACGCCAGACCCGGCCGGCGAGCAGCGACCTCGTCAGCGGGGCGTCGAGCAAGGGGCCACATGCGCACGATCATATGTCCGCAAAGGAGGTTCAGCGTGCGGGAGCCGGGGTGTGTTCACCTGACCCGAGGTGTCTTTTGCGCGCCTTGCCGGTAAGCACGCCGACGGCTTCGCATTCGATTGTCCGGGCGGACGTTCACGTTCGGGCTCGCGACAGCTCGCCCGCTGAAATTTCACCATCGCGGAGACGGTCGAGACCACGAAGGGTTACCGGGACTTCAGCGCACGTTGCTCGGGGAAGGTCCAGCCGAAGCGGATCGCGACCAGACGCAGCAGCGTGGTCACGACCACGCAGACAAGACCCGCGATCGGGACCGGCGTGCCGAGCTCGGCCAGCACGACGAGCATGCCGGCCCCGCCTCCGGCCGCGACCGCGTAGAGGGTGCCGACCTGGAGGAAGGAGATCGGCAGACTCAGGATGACGTCGCGCAGCATCCCGCCACCGATGGCACCGATGACGCCCGCGACGAGCGCGCCGGCCTCACCGGTGCCGAGCGACAGCGCCTTCGAGGCCCCGATGGCGCCGAACAGTCCCATGACGACCGCGTCGAGTCCGGTGATCAGCCAGTCGACCCGGGCGAGGACTGGTTGCAGCGCCATGCCGAGGATCGCCGACGCGCCGGCCACCAGCAGGTACCAGTTCTTCCAGAGCACGACGGGCGGCTGGTTGAGCACGATGTCGCGCAGCAGGCTGCCTCCGAGCGAGACGGCGAGTCCTATGACGACAACGCCCAGCACGTCGATGCGACGATGCCGCTCCCCCGCGGCGAACAGGGCGCCCTGGAGGCCGCCCAGTCCCGCGGCCAGAAGCTCGATCCACAGCGCCACCTGGAACGGCATGACGGCCATGCTGCTCACACTCCGGAGTTCGGGACCGGCTCGCGCGTGGTGCGAGCCGGCCCAGGACGAGACAGCCGCGTGTCAGCCGTTGCCGATGGCGTTCCGCGCGGCGGTGACGATGACATCGGCGACGGTGCCGGACTGCGTCGCGTACAGGGCGTGGCTCGCCGAGACGTTGGTGATCTCCGCACCGATGCGCTTGGCCATGTGCTGCAACATCGCCTGGTCGAACGCCCTGTCCTCGGTCGCGATGACGGCCCAGCTCGGCTTGTCGCGCCAGGCGGCGTTCTTCACCGGCTCCGAGAAGACCGACATGTTGATGGGCACCTGCGAGTCGCGGAGGAAGGCGGCTTCGGCGTCGCTGGTGTCCGCCGCGAAGCCGGCCTTGAACTTGTCGCGGTTGATGAAGCCGTACCCGTCCTCGCCGATGTCGATGACGAAGTCCGGTGTCGGAGCGAATCCTTCGTACTGCTGGGCGGTCGTCTCGCCCGCGTCGGGCGCCAGCGCCGACACGTAGACCAGCCCGGCGACCTTCGGGTGAACTCCGGCCTCGGTGATGACCGTGCCACCCCAGGAGTGGCCGACGAGAATCGCCGGGCCGTCCTGCAGGTCGAGCGCGCGAGTGGTCGCCGCGACGTCGTCCTCCAGCGAGGTGAGCGGGTTCTGCACGATCGTGACCCGGTAGCCCTGACCGGTCAGCTGGTCGTACACACCCCGCCACCCCGAGCCGTCAGCGAAGGCGCCGTGCACCAGCACGACGTTCTTGATCTCTTGACCGGTGCTGGTCATGAGCTTGTCCTTCCGTAGGCCGCACCGGCGTCGCCGGAGCGGATCGAGTGGAGCAGCGGCCGTGACGGACCGTCAGCCGCACCGCGGTGCCGGATGGTCACTAATATATTGGATATTACATATCGGATCGACGTCGGTCGACCTCTCACCTCGCCCCTGGGCGAACTTCCACCAGGAGTTCGAAGACACCCTTTGACCAGGCCTTCAGCAGTGGATGCAGCAGAACACGCGCAGGAACGGCCGAATATCGGCTTGGGCCCCAAGGCACCTAAGTGCCCGACTTCGAGCACTGCGAGGGCACAGATCGGCCCTGTCGGCGCGGCTACCGACACAGCCCGTCCGCTGTAGATGACTGGGTGCTACGACGCGTTCGTGCCCCGGTCGGCCGTCTTCGGCGCGACCGCCGGTGTGACCGATGACGATCCTGCGCCTTCTCGAACCCATCTCCGCCTGTTCGGCCTGACACGGCACGAACAGCACGTACGTGGCCGCGGCCACTCGTTCAGGTGGTCCACCTGATGCCGCTACCGGGGACAGGGCGGTAGACGAGGCGGGTCCCGGTGCGCAGCGATGCGCGGAGGTGCGCACCCGCGAGCGGAGCCACGGCCTCGATCCTCACGAGCGCGGTCTGCAGCGCCCGCGTCGCGTTGACGCGCGCACGTTCCATCTCATCCGTACGCGCGCGGGAACGGCCTCCCAGCCCCGTGTTTCGCCGCAGCTCGGCGAGAAGCGCGGTGCGTTCGGCCGTGAGTGCCGCCGAGCGGTCCGTGTCCCCGGCCCGGTCGGCCGCGTCCAACTGCTCGTCGAGCGTGGTGAGGTGTTGCCGGTACGAGGTGCGGCCGATGGCGTCGAGCACGGTGTCGCGCACCGGCGCGGGAGGCACCGGGCCTCCCGAGACGAGGTCCAGCGCCTCGATCTCATGACCAGGCGACGTGAGGAGCGCCCGGAGGTACGACATACCGCGGGTGTGACGCAGCCGGGCTCGCTCGGCGCCGGCTTCCAGCCGCCAGTCGTCCCCGTCGCGGAGGAAGTGCCAGGTGCCGGCGGGCGGGGCGAGCGATGCCACGAAGCCGTCGAGTCCGAGGCGTTCCGCGATCGACCGGGCCATCGCGCGGTCGTCCGCGGCTGACCGCGCGTCCTCGTCGGCACCGCGAGCGGTCAACGCGTCCGCACGAGCGGCCAACGTGTGCGCGAGCCACGGCAGCGCACCGATCCTCTGCTCCAGTTCCACAGCGCTGTCGAGCAGCGTCACGGCCTCGTTCGAAAGCCCCAAGCGCAGCGCCAGCAGTGCCAGGTAGTCGTCGACCGGGCCGGTGACGATGCTGGCGCCGCCCCTGACCACCAGCCGGCCGGTGTACGGCTTCAAAGCCGTGTACAGGGCCTGGGCGGCTTCCGGATCGCCGACCCGGGCGGCCACCACGGACAGGTCCGCGACGGCGCCGAGCCAGCGAGGACCCGACCCCGCCAGCACGGTGGGCAGCATCCGCTCCAGTTCGAGGCCCGCTTCGACGGGCGAACCCGTCAGCACGAGCAGCCGTGCCGTCATCGCTTCGTAGAAGTGTCCCGGCAGCCGCCTGGCCACCGTCTGCCACGGAGCGACGAGTCCTGCGAGGTCACCCCGCAGCAGGGCGATCGCGCTGCGCAGGCTGCCGACCAGCCGTTCGGTGTCGGAGAGGCCGATGCGTTGCCCGCGCGTCGAGGCCTCCTGAACGAGCACCTCCGCTTCAGCGAACCGCCCGCGCATCGTCGCGAGCACCGCCTGACGCGCGAGCACGACGACGGCTGCTTCGGCGTTGCCCGCTTGCTCCGCAGCGCGTGCGTACGTCGTCAACGCGGCCTCGGCCCCGTCGGTCCTGCCCAGCTCCATCAGCGCGACGAACCGCCAGAACAGGCCGCGCAGCTCGGTTTCGCCGTCGCCGGCCAGACGCGCCTGGTCCACGATCTCCGAAGCGATCTCGAGGCGCTCATCGGCCGCGGCCGGATCCCACAGAGCGTGCAGCCTCGAATCGAGGACGTCCGCGATCGTGCCGGCATCGCCGACCTCCCGTGCCAGGGAGAGCGCCTCGTCGGAGAGCTCGCACCGGCGCGCGGCGGCGGAGGCGTCGCCCAGCAGCTCCCGCGCCAGCCGGGCGAGAACCCGCGCGCGGACCGTGGGCACGGCAGGCTTCGCGGCCGCGGCCTCCAGCAACCGGATCAGGCCCAGGTCGGCTTCGAGGAATCCGGCTCGCGACCGGGCCGTCAACGCCAGGTGCGCAACCGGATCAGCGTCAGCGCCGAGACCGGCGAGATGGCGTGCCAGTTCGAGGACGCGGCCGGGAAGACCTCCTGACGCGAGCCAGAGGGCGTGCACGGCGTTTTCGGGCAGCGTCGGCACGAGAGCGCCCAGCTCGTGCTCGGCCAGCCCACCGAGCCTGATCTCCGGGGGCACGCCGACGGGATCCGACGCGGTGACGAGCACGGCCACCCCGGCCTGGGCCTGAGATGCGAGCCGACGAGCGACCTCCGCCGTGTCCTGACGGGCGAGTTCGAGGTCCTCGACGATCAGCAACCCGGGTTCGCCACCATCCGGTGCGCCGGACGCCATCACCTCAACGGCCCTGGCGGTACGCACGACCCGAAGTCCTCTGGCTCGTGCGCGGTCCGCGGCGGCGTCCGCGATCGCCGTCCTGCCGGAACCGGGCGGGCCGCTGATGACGAGATGGCCGCCGCGCCCGGCAGCGGCGAGGTCGAGCAACTGGTCCACCGCGGCCACTTCGCTCAGGCGCCCGCTCAAAACCATGGGGTCAGGGTACATACGACTCGGCAGTCCTATTCGGACCTTCGGATGCACGACGTGATGTGGGCAACGCACAACATGTGCGGTGAAGGGTTACGCCACACATATGACCCCGAGAGAACGGATGTCATGATGAGCAAGACCCAGGAAGTCGTCCTCGCCGGACTGGCCGCGGAGGTCCGCGGCGCACCGGGCGAACGACACCCCTTGGTGCTGATCCACGGACTCGCCTCGGACCGGCGTCAGTGGGAGCCGCTTCTGGGCGCGTTGGAAGCCGTGGATCCCGAACGGCACGTCCTGGTCATCGACCTGCCAGGACACGGCGGCTCGGCACGCCGTCCGTCCTACCGCCTGGACGACGTGGTGAACCAGATCCACGAGGCGGTGACGGCGGCCGGGCTCGACGCGCCCGTCCTGGTGGGACATTCGATCGGTGGCGTGATCGCCACCGCGTACGCGGCGAGGCACCCGGCAGCCGCCGTCGTCAACCTCGACCAACCGCTCCTGGCCGGGCCGTTCAGGGACTTGCTGCTGCGGGAGGAGGCGACACTGCGCGGCCCCGCGTACGGGGAGGTCTGGGCCAGGCTCCTCGAGAGCATGGGGGTGTACCGGCTCCCTGCCGCGGCGCGCGAGCTGATCAGCCCGATGGAGTCGGCTCGCCAGGACCAGCTGCTCGGATACTGGGAGGAGCTGATGACCGTCCCCGCGGAGGAGCACGCGCGCTCGCGGACGGCCGAGATCGAGGCCATCCGCTCGCGCGGGGTGGCCTACCACCACGTCGCCGCGTCCGAACTGGCGCCGGCCTACCGCAACTGGCTGGAGACCGTCCTGCCGCAGGTCGACATCACAGTGCTGGACGGCGGAGGACACTTCCCGCAGCTGGTGCACGCCGAAGAGGTGGCGGAGATCGTCGCCTCGCTGTGAACGCCCGGATGCGGACGTGAAGGTGGCCCCGAACCGCGCCCGCACGGCGTTCGGCACCAGGCTGCTGAACATCGTTCCGATGCTGATGTCCTCAAGAGTGCTCCCGAAGCCGGCAGGGCTCCGCCGCCGCCCAGGCTCGACCCCGCGATGGACGCCGTCGAAGTTCCGCGGAAACCACCGAGGCCAGCCAGAAATGGCGGAACCTGCTTCGTGATCAACAGCAATCGCTTCGGCACAGGCCGCGGCCTGATGGATCACCAGGACGCCAAGGTGCCTTTTCATGTCATCCACGTGTGGAGCCGGTCGCACAACAGGCCGGCGCTGCCGCGGCCGAACCGGTCGTCCTCCATCTCCGACCGGTTCTCGCCGCACGCGGATCACGTCACCGGCGGCATCGGCGGACCGGTGGTGCCGAGCTGCTCCGAGGACACGATCTGGGGAACGGGCCAGGTGACTCCGGCCGGCGGCCACTGCTGTCCCGTCCTGGCGAGGAAGTCGGCCGGCGGCTGGTACAGGGGCGGCTGGAGACCGTCCGGGATCAGGCTCGTCCAGTTCACGCCCGCCTTGCGCTCCTGGAACTCCTGCTTCATCCCGTCGAGCAGCGCCGGCTGGGTGATCAGGTCGACCGCTGCCGCCGCCAGGTAGCGGGCCGCGGAAAGCAGCCCTTGATGCGCGATGTTCGTCGCCGCGGTCGCCGTGACGTTCCAGTTGTGGTTGGGAAGGTTCGGCGGGAACGTGGTCGCGAGCAGCACCGCGGTCGGTGCCTGCCAGCTGACGTCGGCGGTGTCGGTGGCGAGACCACCCGTGTAACCGGCGGCCGGCGGCGTCAGCGGCGCGATCGTCGTCGGCAGTCCGGTTTCCGGCTTGCCCAGGGACTTCTGCAACGCCTTGGCCAGCGCCTGGTCCTCGGCGGTGAACGCGGGCGGGCCGATCGTGAGCATGTTGTCGTACAGCAGTTCGGCACCCCTCTTGTTGGCGAGGAGGTTCCACGTGCCGGAGTGGAACTTGTGCACCAGGCGGGTCTGGCTGGCCTGTGCGGCGGCCTTCGCGCACTCCACGATCTTGTCGTACAGCACCTTCGCGCGCTCCGGGCTGCCTTCCCGGACGAAGTACCAGATGGAGCACATGTCCGGCGTGACGTTGGGCGCGCCTCCCCCGTTGATGACGGAGTAGTGGAACCGACCGGAAGGAGCGACGTTCTTCTCCCGCAGGTACTCCGACATGGTCGCCATCAGCAACGCGCCGTCGAGTCCGCTGCGGTTGCCCAACGGCACACCACCGTGCCCTGAAGCGCCGAGGAACGTGAAGGTGGCCGACATGAGCGCACTGGTCGTGTTCCAGAAGGGCACGGTCGTGTTGAAGGGGTGCCAGTCGAGGAAAGCGTCCAAGCCGTTGTAGACGCCGGCCTTCACCGCGTACGCCTTGCCGACGAGCTGCTCTTCCCCCGTCGACCCGAACAGCTTGACGGTCGCCTTCAAACGGTGCGTCCGGATCGCCTGCGCCACAGCGATAGCCGCCGCGGTGGACCCGGCTCCCAGAGCGTTGTGGGCGTCGCCGTGCCCCGGGCCGTAGGTCGGGCCGTAGGCGTCGTAGTTGTAGACCAGTGGATCGTGATTGGCGACGCCCGCCTTCTGGGACAGGTTGGGCAAAGCGTCGTACTCGGCGTTGAACCCGATCACCGGGCCGCCTGATCCGTAGGTGGCCACGAAGGCCGCGGGGAACTTGGCGGATCCCCATTCGACGGTGAACCCGTTGGCCCGCAGGAGGTCCGCGGTGGCCAGGGCGGAGTTCCACTCGCGCAGCGACAGCTCCGCGAGCTGCCAGATCTCGTCGTTCAGACCGGTGATCACGGAGCGGTTGGCGTTGATCCAGGCCAGCGCCGTGTCCTTGGCCGGACTGGTCTTGGCCAGACCGCGCGGCGGCTCGTAGGACGAGGCCGAGACGCCGGTGCGTTCGTCATGGCCCAAAGTCGCCGCCAGCACCGGGTCCGCCGCCAGCACCTGCGCCGTGGTGGCGGTCGCGCCCAGGCCGAACATCTTGAGCATGCGCCTGCGGCCGATTCCTTGTTCGTTCGTCACGAAGGACAACTACCGTTCAGCAACTGGGATGCACCACGGCTTCACGAGCTGTCGACACCTTTCGGCCGGATAGTGTGCACCCCGGTCCACGGCAAGTGCCGCTCCCGCAGTCTCATTCCTCTTTCGAGGAGCGGTACTCGTCAAAGGTGACCACACCCTTCAACACGTCGTGGATGGTCAGTTCCGGAACTTTTTCCACCGGCACGGTGAGAGTCGTGCTGTCTTGCATCACGGCGTTCATGAATTCCATCGGATTCTCCCCGTACAGTGCGTTTCGCCGATACACGCTCCCCCCGCACCGGCCGGTTCGACGGTCGGCCGAAACGGTCGGTGCAATGCCCGGAAGTGCCAGACGTCCTGTCTTCGGGGTCACTCTTCGAGCAAGCCGGGCCGCAGAACAGTCGACCAGCGGTGAACTTGCTACCTTGGCGCGTCCAGCCTGCGTCGAACCGCACTGCGGACGCTCGGGACAAGCTGTCGTGTTCACAGGTCTTCTTGGTGTTGGAGGTAGCGGTCAGGTGCTCACAGGCCGGGTCATCAGGTTCGACGACACTCGGGGATTCGGTTTCATCGCACAGGAGAACGCAAGCGGGCAGCAGGACGTCTTCCTCCACGTGAACGGTCTCGTCGACGGGTCCAGCTCCGTCGCCACCGGCGCGCGTGTCGCCTTCCAGGTGATGCAGGGCCAGCGCGGCCCGAAGGCATATGACGTCAGGGTCATCGGTGACGACGAGGCGCCCCCGACGGACCACGCGAGCGAGCAGCGCCCCGTTCCGGACCTGCCGGAAGGGGACATGTGCGACGTCCTCACCCGCGCCGAGCTCACCGCGGAACTGACGGAGCTCCTGCTGGCCGAGGCACCTTCGTTGACCGGCGCGCAGATCGTCGACGTCCGCGCCGCGCTGCTGACACTCGCCAAGTCGCACGACTGGGTGATCGACTGAGTCCTGTCAGGACGCCGGACGGGCTGAGCTCCGGCTCCGGCACGCGTCAGGTCGCGCGCCTGCGGGCAACGCGCCGGTAAGCGCGCTTGGCACCGTCCTGAGCCGGCCAGTCCGGCGTGGTGCCGTGCGCGACGACAGCCTGTGCCGCATCAGGCCGTCGTCGCGCACGGCGGCGGACGGGACGGCTCGTCCCCGCTGCGGGAACGTCACCGCCCTCCCGTTCTACGGCCCGCTCCCTCGCCGGAGAATCCGGGGAGGAAGCGGGCAGGGGTCGCGCCGGGGGTGGAGTGGGGACAGGCCGCGTCGGCGGCGGCTTCGGAACCGGACGAGGCGCCGCCCGCACTGGTCGCGCCGATGCATCCTGTCCAGCAGTCTCGGCGACAACGGTCGCGGACGACGGTTCGGACGTCTGAGAACCGGCTGCGGCGGTGCTCTCCGCGTTTCGCGGGCCCTCCACCACGGTGGCCGGCCTCTTCGTCCTCCGTTCGGGCAACGCCGTCGCGGAGGCTGCCAATACCTCTCCCACCGCGCGGACAGTCACCTTGGGACGGTGGTAGCTCGACTGCTGGTAGTGCGCGGCTTGCCGGTGGAACTTGCGGCCACCGTTCAGCGGGCGCTGCCGAACGAGATGGGCGAAGAGCGGGTCGACTTCCTGCGAGTAGTCGTGCTCGGGACACGGACCACGCCAAGCACATCCCCGTACGCCGCACTGCGGCAGGGCGTCCTCAGACGCCGGCTCGTGGTCGACCGCGGACGTGCGAGCTTCGGTTACGGTGTCACCCACACCGCCCATACGAGCCGGATCCCTCCGCGGTGTCAACGCATCTTCCCCTGGCGACCCGACATCTGGCACCAAGGTGCACTCGTGCACGGTCAGCATCGAGAAGACCCCGGACTGTCCTTTTCAGACAGCATGGTGCAACTTCCCCGCGTGGCCCCGGTGCCCGCGCGGGCACAACTTCGCGCCTCTTCCCCGCGAAATGTCCGCGGCCCCGCTCCTCGGCGTTCTACTTGGCCTGGGACAACTCCGTTCGCTCTTCCGGAAGGCCGTTCGATGATCTGCTGGGACCGATGCGGTCAATCCGGTTATGTCGGCGTCTTCAGCAGGCACGAGATCACCGTGCTCGACAGCTACGTCACCGGGTTGCTCGACCTGATCGAGCACCGCACCGCCTCGTACGCCGCTATCGCTGTCGGAGCGGGTCGCGAAGTGCACGTGCCGACTGCGGCGGCCGAAGACCCGAGGATCATCGCGATCCTCGAGGACGAGGTGGGCGTGGACGAGCCGGACTGGGTGCTCACGATCAGCGAAGGACCGTGCCTCTTCCGGGCGCGGGACCTGCTCGCCCTCATGCGGTCCACGATGCCCGGCGGCGACAGCGTGGTGCACCTCCGGTCCAGGGACGAGGCAGACGCCTGGCTGCAGTGCGTCCAGTACTTCCTGTCGTCGATCACCGGCGCGGCCGACCTGGAGGGCAGGGTGAAGGGAAAGAACGTGATTCCGACCGTCACCTGGCTGTCCGAGGTGTCCAGCACGTTGCGCCTGGCCGTCGCACGCACCGTCACGGTGTGACTCGGCCCCCGGCCAGGAGTCCCACCGAGCTGCCGCGTCTTCGGCGTCACGACGCCGTCACATCCAGAAGAACAGTGAGAAGGTAAATGATCAACAGGGCTTCCGGCTCGATCGCCGCGTTGGGCATCAGCGCACTGGCGGTGCTGGGCTCCGCCACGGTCGCGAGCGCACACACCCCGGTGCTCTCCGCGTCCTGCGTCGCGGACAAGGCGGTGATCGCCGTGCAACTCACGGACTACAACGCCGGGAAGGACAACGAATTGATCGTCACGGACAACGGCGCCGAGCTCGTGTCCGCGAACTTCGGTTCCAGTCACCGGTTCCAGCGAGAGCTCGACGGTGCGGCGGGCCACCGGCTGGTCGTGGAGGTGAAGGCGTGGGACGACCCTGATTCCGAGCAGGGGTGGTCCTTCACGAAGACGTTGGACGTGCCGCAGTGCGTCAAGGTCACCACGACCGCGCCGCCGGTGCAGACGACCACGCCGGCGCCGACCCCGTCTTCCCCGACACCGAGCCAGGTGGTCACTTCGCCGACGTCGTCGGAGCCGGTGTCCCAGCTGGTCGGCGATGAGACTCCGGCGGAACCTCTTGCCGCGACGGGCGCCTCGCCGCTGTGGTTGCTGGTGGGCGGTGCAGCACTGCTCGGCGCGGGTGGCGCGGCCTTGTTCGTGGCACGCCGCCGCAGGGCCTGAGCACGACCGGACCAGCCATCCCGCCTGGCGGGCGCGTGGATTCGCGCACCGGAGTGAATCCACGCGCCCGTCAGTTCGTCGCGCACGAACCTGATCGGCGGCAGCACCGCTGCCCTCGCCCTACGGCCCGATCACTTGCAGGAAAGCATCAGACACCGACGAGCGAGCTGTACGCGTTCAGTGCGGGCTGGCCGCCCAGGTGGGCGTAGAGAACAGTGGAGTCGCGGTCGATCTCGCCGGAGGACACCAGGTGGATCAGGCCGGCGAGCGACTTGCCCTCGTAGACCGGGTCGGTGATCATGCCTTCGAGGCTCGCACCGAGACGCATGGCGTCCACTGTGGACTCGTCCGCGAGTCCGTACACGCCCGCGTGGAAGCGGTCGTCCAGCAGGACGTCCTCGTCGGCCACGCTCACACCGCGCAGGGCAGCCGTGTTGCGGGCGATGCGGGTGACCTGCGCCAGGGTCTCGGCCGGCTTCGCGGAGGCGTCGATGCCGAGCACGCGGCGACGCGGGTCTCCCGCGAAACCCGCGACCATGCCCGCCTGAGTGCTGCCGGTGACCGAGCAGACGACGATCGTGTCGAAGAAGACCCCGAGGGCCGCCTCCTGTTCCCGGACCTCGTCGGCCCACGAGGCGAAGCCCATGCCGCCCAGCGGGTGGTCCGACGCCCCGGCCGGGATCGGGTAGGGCTTGCCACCGGCGGCCCGGACCTCCTCGATCGCCTGTTCCCACGCCGGTTTGGCGCCGATGCCGAACTCGGCGGTCACGAGGCGGACGTCGGCTCCCATCATGCGGCTCAGCAGGATGTTGCCCACGCGGTCGCTGCCCACGTCGGACCAGTCGACCCAGCTCTCCTGCACCAGCACGGCCTTCAGGCCCGCCCTGGCCGCGGCGGCCGCCACCTGACGGGTGTGGTTGGACTGGACACCACCGATCGACACCAGCGTGTCGCACCCCTGCTCCAGCGCGTCGGCGACCAGGTACTCGAGCTTGCGGGTCTTGTTGCCGCCGTAGGCGAGGCCGGAGTTGCAGTCCTCGCGCTTCGCCCACACCGCGGCGCCACCGAGGTGGGTCGTCAGGCGGTCCAGGCGGTGAACCGGCGAGGGGCCGAACAACAACGGGAACTTCTTCACAGCTCCTCCAGCAAGGTGCTCCAGTTCTCGTCCACCAGGCGGGCCGCCAGCTGGCCGTCACGCTGTTCACAGGCCTCGATGATCTGCTGGTGCTGCACCACGGAGTGGCGCGCGGCAGGCGAGGAGAAACGCTGGTGTTCCACCCGGCGCACGATGGGGGTGAAGCGGTCGATCGTCGCCTCGATCGCCGAGTTGCCGCAGCGAAGCACTGCCACGGCGTGGAACTGGTCGTCCGCCGCCAGTGCCGCGACGGCGTCGTTCGCGTCGAGCGCCTGGGCGAACGCGTCGTTCGCCGCCCGCATCGCGGCCAGGTCGTCGGGCGTCGTCTCCTGCGCGGCCAGGCCCGCGGCGAGTGAGTGCATCGCCTGCACGACGATCAGGGCGTCGCGAACCGGCTGCGCGGTCAGCGCGGTCACCCTGGTGTAGCTGTGGGGCTTGCTCTCGACGAGGCCTTCGTCGGCCAGCTTGGCCAGCGCCTCTCTGACCGGAGTACGGGACAGGCCGAGCTTGCCCGCCAGCTCCGCGTCCTTGATGGCGGCGCCCGGCTCCAGTTCACCGCGCACGATCGCAGCCCGAATCTCTGCGACGGCACGCTCCCTGAGCGACCCATATCCAATATATTGCATATCGGGAGAGTAGGCCGCGAACGGCCGCTCCGCAACGGAACTCACGCATGTGGTAGCTCGGCGTAGTTCGCCGCAACCCCTTCCAGTTCACCGGTTCAAGAACGACAGCCACTGCCGATCAAGGTCGTGGCGTCGAGTTGTGCCAGGCCTTCGTCGCGCAACGAGGCGAGGTAGAGCTCGCGCACGGTGTCCAACGCGGGCGCGGGCACCTTCGCCAGCGCACCGCGGAACCCGGACCCGGCGATGACCAGCCACGCCACCTCGGGAGTCATCGTCAGCGCCAGCCGGTTCACCACGACCTCGACGTCGGTGAGGCCCCGTTCCCGCAGCCAGGCCGCGTACCTGTCCACCTGGTTGATCTGCTCGACCGGATGGGGCGCGCGGGGCTGCGGCGGCGGGGCGCCCATGGCCTCGGCGATCGCGCGGCGCAGGTGCCGGTCGGCTGCCAGCATCGCTCCGTCACGCCAGATCGTGAAGACCACCCGGCCACCGGGGCGCGCCAGGCTGATCAGGTGCTCGGTTCCGGCCGCCATGTCGGGGAAGTAGGAGATGCCGAGTGCCGACTGCACCACGTCGTAACCGCCGGCGGTCCAGGAGGTCACGTCAGCGCGGTGGGCACGGAGCTGAGGCAGGTCCTTGGACAGCCACCACAGCTCGCCGATCATCGGCTCGGAGAGGTCGACGGCGTCGACGAGACCGCGGCGGCCGACGAGCCGGGCAGCCGGGATCGCCGAGGCACCGGTTCCGCAGCAGGCGTCGAGAACGCGCTCACCCGGCCGGAGATCGGCCACCGAGACCGCCACGGCCCCGATCGGATCCCACAGATGGCGTCCCAAGGCCGTGAAGTCCGCGGCCGCGGCGTCGAACGCTCCGTGGAGCCCGGTCCGCCCAACACCTCTCACGCTTTCCTCGCTGTTCAACTACGTCGTCCTGTGTGGACCACGAATGCCGAGCGCTGCCGTCGGCCACGCAGGACCGATCCTGCCAAGAGCCCTTGAAAGACCTTCTCCCGAAGACAAGCACATGCCCGAGGGCAAATGCGGGAACCGCAGGCGCACTGCACCTACGAGCAGCGATATTGGGGTCCCTCGGTGCAACGAAAGGGGCCAGACAATGCTCGGCCGAGGATTTCACCGCCAATCCCGCCCTCCGGGCCGGATGTACACGAATGGCGGATTCAGCCGCTCCCGCGGCGCTTCCTGCCCACGACGATCAGGGTCTTCGTGCCGATCACCCGGCCGCCGTGCCGCATCCTGTCGATCACGTCCCGCAGGTGGGCGATGCCGTTCAGCCGCACCCGCGCCAGGGCATCGGGATCACCCGCGACGGTCAGGATCTCCTGGATCTCGGGGATCTGCATCAACGCGTCCGTCGCTTCCTCGACGATGACGTCGCCGGCGAACCGGAGCTCCACGAAGGCCTCCAGTCCCGCGCCGAGCTTGCCGTGGTCGACGAGTGCCGTGTAGCCGGCGATCACACCGAGTCTCTCCAGCCGGTCGATGCGCCTCTTCACCGGAGCCGCCGACAGGCTGACGCGATCGGCGATGTCCACAACGGATCGACGTCCGTCCTCGACCAGCAGCGCGAGGATGGCACGGTCGAGATCGTCGAGTGCGCCGGAGTCAGCCACGCGGGAATGGTAGCCAGCCGCGCAGTTTTCCAGCAGCGCAAAGGGTGGGAGGGGAACGAAAAAGGCGTCGTCCGCGCAGAAGCACGCGTGATCCTTGCAGCCGCCGAACTCCGTTGTTCCACTTCCTCCCGGCAATCCCGACATCATCACCAGGACGGCAGATGACCACGTTCAGCCCCGCCCCGCACATCGGTGACGACACGACGATCGACCTGGAAGTGCTCCGCGTCGTGGAGCAGCGGGTGCTGTGGCTGTCGACCGCGATCGTGGACCACGCCAACCGGGTCCGCCCCAACTCCTCCGGCATGAAGGTCGGCGGGCACCAGGCGTCCAGCGCGTCCATCGCCGCCATCATGACCGCTCTGTGGTTCGAGCACCTGCGGCCGCAGGACCGGGTCTCGGTCAAACCCCACGCCTCCCCGGTGCTGCACGCCATCGAGTACCTGCTCGGACAGCTCGACGAGGAGCACCTCACGACGCTGCGCTCCTTCGGAGGCTTGCAGAGCTACCCGTCGCGCACCAAGGACCCGGTTCCCGCCGACTACTCCACCGGATCGGTCGGCATCGGGGCGACCGCGCCGATCTGGGGCGCGCTGTCGCGGCGCTACGTCGGCAGCCACTTCGCCGAGCAGCCGAGGGGACGCCAGTACTCGCTGGTCGGCGACGCCGAACTGGACGAGGGCGCGTGCTGGGAGGCGGTCCTCGACCCGATGGTCTCCGAACTCGGCGAGATCGTGTGGATCGTCGACTTCAACCGCCAGTCGCTCGACCGGGTCCTGCCGGTGGTGGGTGCCGACCGCATGCAGGCGCTCTTCACCGCCGCCGGTTGGCAGGTCATCACCGTCAAGTACGGCGCCGCGCTGGAGGAGCTGTTCACCCGCCCCGGCGGAGCCGCTCTGCGGGACCGCCTCGACACGATGACCAACCCGGAGTACCAGCGCCTGCTGCGCCACGCACCGGACAGGCTGCGGGCCGTGCTCCCCGGCACCGGGCCGGACGCGAGCCTGATCACGTCGCTCCTGGGCGGGATCGACGACGCCCGCCTCGCCGAGGCGGTCCGCGGCCTGGGCGGTCACGACCACGCCGCGCTGCGCGCCGCGTTCCAGGCGATCGACGACTCGCGGCCCACGGTGATCATCGCCTACACCGTCAAGGGCAACGGCCTGCCCACCGCGGGCCACCCGCAGAACCACTCGGCGCTGTTGAGCGGTGCGCAGATCGAGGAACTCGCTGCCCGCTGCGGGGTGTCCACCGATCAGCCGTGGCAGCGGTTCACCGCCGGCACCGCGGCCGGCGACCTGTGCGTCCGCGCCGCGCAGCGGTTGCTCCGCGATCCCGTTCACCTCATCCCTCCGCCCGCCGTGCCGGCCGACCTCGGCCGCACCCCGGCCGGAACCGCCACGACGCAGTCCGCGCTCGGCCGGACGCTGCTGGACCTGAACCGCGCCTCGCCCGAGGCAGGTGCCCGCGTCGTCACGGTCTCCCCCGACGTCAGCTCCAGCACGAACCTCGGCGGCTGGGTCAACAAGGCCGGCATCTGGGCGACGAGCGAGCGCGTCAACTGGTTCCACGACGATGACGAGACGATCCTGCACTGGCGCGAACGCCCGTCCGGGCGTCACATCGAACTCGGGATCGCCGAGACGAACCTGGTCGGGCTGCTCGGCGAACTGGGCGCCACGTGGAGCCGGTGGGGACAGCCGCTCCTGCCCATCGGCGTGCTGTACGACCCGTTCGTCACACGCGCGCTCGAACCGTGGTCGTTCGGCGTCTACGCGGGTGGGCAGTCGATCCTGGTGGGAACGCCCTCCGGGGTCACGCTCGCTCCCGAGGGCGGGGCGCACCAGTCCGTCATCACGCCGTCCATCGGCGTCGAGCAGCCGGGCTGCACCACGTGGGAACCCGCCTTCGCCCTCGACACCGAGTGGTGCCTGCTCGCCGCTCTCGGACAGCTCGGCCGTCCCGGTGGGACATCGGCCTACCTGCGCCTGTCAACGCGTCCCGTCGACCAGTCCCTGGCGGCGGTCCCGGCGGACGGGGCGGCACGAGAACGACGTCGGCGCCAGGTGGTCGCGGGCGGGTATGCGCTGCGTCGCGCGTCAGGTGCGCCGGACGTGGTCATCGCGGCCATGGGCGCGCTCGTCCCGGAAGCGCTGCGGTCGGCTGCCCGCCTCGGCGATCTCGGCGTCACCGCGGACGTCCTCTGCCTCACGAGTCCCGACCTGCTGTTCCGGGCCGTCCTGGCGCGCAGCGGGCGGGGTGACGCGCCGACGTGGATCCTGGACGTCCTCTTCCCCGCCGACCGCGCGGCACCCCTCGTCACCGTGCTGGACGGGCACCCGCACACCCTCGCCTTCCTCGCCGGGCTGACCAGGCGGGGCGCGGTCCACCTCGGCGTCACGGAGTTCGGGCAGTCCGGTGACCTCGAGAGCGTGCACCGCGCTCACGGCCTGGACACCGACAGCATCGTCGCCGCGGCGCTCGACGTGACTCAGGTGGTGTGATCGCGCACCGCTCCGCCTGACAGCGTGCCGGGACAGTCCTCAGCCCGTGAGCCGGATGCGGTACGTCCTGTGCCAGTTCTTGCCCGTGACCAGGAACTCGCCGGTGCCGGGGACGGCGGCGATGCCGTTCAGGATCTCGTCCCCGGACCCACGCGGTCGCAACGAACCGAGGTCCGCACCAGCCGTCACCTCGCCACTGGCCGGATCGATCCGGACGATCTCCGCGGATTCCCACAGGTTCGCCCACACAGCACCATCGACGCACTCGAGCTCCTCGACGTCCTCCACCGGTTCCCCGCCCCGAGTGACGTCCACGGTTCCGATGACGGCGAAGGTGACCGGATCCCGGAACGTCAGCTTCGCGGTGCCGTCACTCATGACCAGCCGCGTGCCGTCGTGGCAAAGACCCCAGCCTTCGCCGGTGTAAGCGACTCGGTTGATCTCCGCCAGAGTGGTCAGATCACGACGGATCGCCGCGCCGTCCTGCCAGGTCAGCTGCCAGATCCGGTCGTCGACGACCGTGATGCCGCTTCCGCGCAACGGGGCCACCAGCCCCGCTTTCCGCAGCACTTCTCCGGTTCGGTAGTCCACCGTGCGCACGGATGAGCCGCCCCTCGATCCAGCGCTCTCGAAGAGGACGCCGTCGTGCATTTCGAGCCCTTGCGTGAAAGCGTCCGGATCACGGGGAAATTCTGCGAGCACCTCGACCTTCATGGTCGTTTCCGCTCGCACGGGAAGAGGGGTTCCCCCGGTGGAGCACCCGCAGAGGGCTGTCAACGCGATTGCGAGGAAGTGTTTTCTCACGGTGCAGGTGACGGCGCGAAAGCGTCAGCCGCGAAGCTGAAAAGGCGGACACGGCGCACGGACCTGATCACGTTCAGCCCTCTCCTTCCTGGCGACGTCCCCGCTGCGGCGACGTCCACGACCTGGCACGACACCGGGCCTCGGCAGTATTGGAGTGCGACGGCCGGAGATCAAGGACCTCTTCTGCGGACGGCACGAAGGGGCAAGATCAAGGGATCGCCATGCCCATCCACCCCACCGAAGGCCATCACCTCGCTCTGCGGCGACCAGCCCGGGCGGACATGAAAAAAGGCGCGAAGAGGTCCGACCCACAACGAAACAGCACCCGGCCGTTGAAGTCGGGGAACGTCGAGATCAGCATGACCACCAGCCGCCGCGAGGAATCACGCGATCGATGACGAGGACGCTGACGTGAACGAGTTCGAAGACCTCCTGCTCGATCTCGAGCGGAATCTGACGAGATCCGGTCACACAATTCCCCTGCCGGAGCTGTTCGAGCTCAGAATGGCGGCTGCCACGGCCCACGAGCTCATGGCCGCGACGGAACGCGGCGACACCACAGCTGCCGAATTCCACGCGGGACTTCTCGAACACCACGTCCGCGGCGCACACGCACTGCGGTTCCACGTCCGCGAGCACCAGGACACGACGTGCACCGAAAGGGAACCGGACTGAGCGCTCCAGGCCACCGGTCCGCGGGCTACGGTCTCACTTGGCGAGAGGTTCTGACCTGCGCCTTCGGCGCGTCGACGGCAACGTTGACGCGTCGTTGACACGATGTCGACAGGCACTTGTTTGTCTGGCAACGCGGTGAAGCGCCGCAGTTGGACGAAAGGCCTCCATCGTGAGCATCTGCACCGTCACCGAAAACCCCGTGTCCCGGGCGTCCGATCGCGTCCAGGTCGCGGTGCACGTCCACGACCACGTGGTCGCGAGCGAACTGGTGCCGCAACTCGCCCTGTCGCCGGAACTCAAGATCGCGGCAGGCACGGACAGCGAGATGGCGGACGTCGCACTCGTGTTCGCCGAGAACGTCACCGACTCGCTGATCGACGAGCTCGCGATGGTGTCCCACCGGGCACTCAACCCGTCGCAGCGCACCGTGCTGGTCGCCGGGCCCCTGCGCGAGCGCCATCTCGCCCAGATCTTCGCCGCGGGTGTCGTGGCGATCCTTCCGAGGAAGGACATCACCCCGCGTCAGGTCGCTCACGCGCTCATCGCGACGTCGCACGGCCGCGCGGTCCTCCCGGAGAAGCTCACCCGGTGGCTCGCGGACGAGATCCGCTTCCTGCAGACCAACCTCCTCGTGACCCAGGGCCTCGCCGCCGGCGGGCTCACCACCCGGGAGGTCGAAGTGCTCAAGCTGATCGCGCAGGGCGACGACACCGCCCAGATCGCCCAGCAGCTCAACTACTCCGAGCGCACCATCAAGAAGATCATGCAGGAGGTCATGAGCCGCCTGAAGCTCCGCAACCGGGCGCACGCCGTCTCCTACGCCCTCCGCGTGGGCGCCATCTGATCAGCCCCCGTCGCACGGCAGCGATCGCACGCATCGTGCTTCTCAACCATCCGGCGCCGTGCCAGGTGCCGTGACCGAAGGCGGCGATGCAGCCGCAGCGAACCGTCGTGACGCGACAGATGAGGAAAGAGATGAACACCCCCAAGACCGTGCTCAACGCCGGGGAGTACCTGTTCGGCCAGTCCCTGGTCTCGCCCAACGGGGCCTACGCCCTCGAAAACCGCGCCGACGGAGCACTGGTGCTGCGGGACAACCTCGCCTCCCGGGATCTCTGGCAGATCGGTGAGGGCGGTTCGGAACGGGTGTTGCTCGACCTGCTGACCGAAGGACTCCTGGTGCTCCGGACCTTCTCGGGAATTCCCCTGTGGTCGTCGGGGCGGATCGACCGCCGGGCGTCCGCCGCGCTGGTGCGGGACGACGGCCGCCTCGTCCTCGTCGACGCCGACGGCAACCAGCGCTGGAGCCGGGATCCGGCGGACGCGGCGGTCTTGGCGTGCTCGCCGCCCGCGCGCGGTGACCGCTTGAGCAGGGGCGAGGTGTTGGTGGGTTCGATCGTGTCACCCAACGGGTGGTACGAGCTGTCCCAGACTCCCAACGGAAGGTGTGTGCTGCGCAGCACCCCCGAATCGCCCGGCGGGGCACGCGGTGTGTGGTCGTGCTGGATCGGGGCACCTGGAGCCGTGCTCTCACTCGCGCAGGACGGCGTGCTGCGCGCCGGTACCGACTCCACCGTCCTGCAGAGGTGGACGGGCAGGATGCGGTTGGACCCGTCGTCGGTCGTGGTGTCCGAAGTGGTCGTGCGGGACGTCGGCGACGTGGTGCTGGTGGGCGAGGACGGCAGCGAGATCGACGTCACCGGGACGGCCGCCGAGGAGGCCCGGCTGGCCGAGAACGACGACGAGTTCGACCTCAGGGAGGCCGAGCAGAGCACCAGGCCGCCGCGGCCCGCGGGCAGCGGAATGACGACGGACTGGTTCGACTCCCTGGATCTCTCCGTCTTCTTCACGATCACGTGGGTGCAGGGGATCGACGGGCGGGAGGCGTTGTCGCGCCTGGGCGTCGAGGCGGAGGCGATCACACCGATGACCTACGACGAAGCCGTCTCCACCGACTCCTCCGACCACGACGGGATGGTGAGCCGCGCTCTCGCGGTGCCAGTGGGCGGCTGGGTCGCGGTGATCGAGCCGCACGGGTTCCAGGGCGTGTACCGGGCGTCCGAGATGTCGGCGGGAACGCAGGTCATCGTCTACCACCAAGGCATGGACGGCACTCACCTCGCGTGGCACCGCAACGGCGAGCGGCTCGCGGTGTACTCCGAGGACGACTACTTCGAACTGGCAGACGGCAAACCTGCTCCCGAGGGCCTGGACCCGAGCGCCTTCGTGCCCTTCATGGCGCAAGTCGGACTGGGCGTGTACCGCGACGAGGACGAGGAAGAGAGCGAGTTCCTGCCTCCTCCCCTGGAGGTCGCCTGCCTCGCCGCCGGCGTCGTGCCCGAGCCGGAGCACTTCGCGGGAACGCACCCGGGCGCGATCTCCGCTGAGCTGTGAACACGTCGTGCACCGATCAGAACGCCCAGAGGAAATCGCCGTGGACGAACTCGGTCATGGACCTCGTCAGAACTCCAAGATGTACGCGGTGGACTACCAACTCCTGATGGCGTGGCCCGCACGCCAGAGCGGCGCGTCCATCGTCCTTCCGCTGCCCACCGGGTGGATCGGGATCACCACGTCGGCGGAGGTCGGCCGTGCCGCCCGCGCACACCCCGTGCTGAGTGGTTCGTGCGGACCTGTTCTCGTGGTTCCCGGCGATCCGGTTCACTGGGTCTTCCTGGCCGAGGCGGGCTCGGACCCGCTGGCGGTGTCGCTCGCACCGCCCGGCGTGGGCTTGTTGCGTCCTCCGCACGAGGTGCTGCTGCCGCCGAGCGAAACCGGGTTCGGCCGAGTCCGGTGGGCGAACCCGCCCTTGGCAAACCAGCGTTGGCTTCCCACCTCCACGAGCGTGCTCAGGGCGATCCACGAGGTTCTGCGGCGTCAATGGCGCTTCCCGGACGGACGAAGCCTGCCCAGCACGGGAAGTCCTGGAGCGGCGATGACACCCGCTGAACACCCGGTTCAGCGGCCAGTCGTGAACTTCCCATAAGGAAGCGTTAAGAGTTCCTGCTCCATCATGGCGATCGACGCCGGCCGAAGAGGAGGAAGACTCGTGAAGCGGACCGTCGTGGGAGTGCTCTCCCCCGATCCCCTCCTTCACGCCGGCGTGACGGCCCTGCTCCGCGACTGCCAGACGATCGAGACGGTTCCGGACGAGCTGCTCCACGACGCCGAGGTGCTGGTGGTGGCGCAGGAACGCATGTCCACCGGTTACCTGCGCACCCTGCAGGACGAGCCCGGCTCGACGACACCGATCGTCCTCGTGGTCCGCGAAATGCGCGAGCCGCAGTTGCTGAGCGCCGTTGAGCGCGGTGTGAGGGCGATCGTGCCGATGACCGAGTCCATCGTGGACGAACTCGCCGAGGCGATTCGTTCTGTGGCCTCGGGATCGGTCGTCATCCCCCAGGACCTCCTCTCTCCCCTGCTGGCTGAGGTGAGGCGGCTGGAGGAGAAGGTGCTGCGCCCTCGCGGTCTCACCAGTTCCGGCCTGACGCAGCGCGAGATCGACGTGCTGGTGATGATCGCGGAAGGCAGGGAGACCGCCGACATAGCCGACGCGCTGTGGTTCTCCCAACGCACGGTGAAGAACATCGTCCAGGGCATGCTCATCCGGCTGGAGCTCCGCAACCGGGCGCACGCCGTCGCCTACGCGACGCAGATGGGCGTGATCTGACCCATGATCACGCCGGCACCACGAGCTTCACCCCGATGCCACGAACGGTGTGCAGGTGACGCGGGTCCGCGGCAGTCTCGCCGAGTTTGCGGCGCAGCCACGACATGTGCACGTCGATCGTCTGATCGCTTGCGTTGTTGCCCCACACGCTCTCACTGAGCTCACGCCTGCTCACAACGCGGTTCGGCCGCTCCGCGAGGTAGACCAGCAGGTCGAACTCGCGGCGGGTGAGTTCGAGTCGTTCGCCGCGGAACCACGCGCTCCGTTCGAGCGAGTCGATTCGCAACGCTCCCGCGTTGATGACACCGTTCCCGGTCATGACCGATGTGGACGTCCGCCGCAGCAACGCGTTCATGCGCGCCACCAGGTTTTCCGCGGAGAAGGGTTTGACGACGTAGTCATCAGCGCCGGCGTTGAGCAGCTGCACCATGGAGGCCTCGCCGCGACGAGCTGTCACGACGATCACCGGAACCTCGCTGACGCCGCGAATCATGCGCAAGGCGGCGGCGCCGTCCAGATCGGGCAGCCCCAGGTCGAGCAGCACGATGTCGACCGGACGAGCAGCGGTCTCCCTCAAAGCCTCCGCCGCGGTGCCCACGGCCACAACGGAGTACTGCCGCTCGGTCAGCGCCCTGTGCAAGGCAGCTCTGATGGCCTCGTCGTCTTCAACGAGCAGAACGGAGTGCATAGCGGCCTCACATGCCGTGGTCGATGCCGATCGGCATCCGGTGCGAACAGTGCGTGGCGTGATAGTGCCCGGGGTGAAGGCGGAAGACCGCCCTGGTGGCGAACCTGTGCAACAAGGTGAAGAAATCGGTGTCCGCAGGGGGAAGACGCGTGAGCGGAAGATGGTCCCGAAGTGATTCGTGTGCGACTGGCACAAGCAGATCCGGTGGTGAGCGCGGGGGTGACGAGCTGGCTGGGCTCCGATCCCCGCATCGCCATCTCCGATGCCGAAGGTTTTCCCGCGGACGTGCACGTCGCCGTCGCGAGCCTGGTGGACCAGGCCCTGCTGGCCGAGCTCGGAGCCGGTGCGCGACGTGATGGCGCGGTCGTGGTGCTCGTTCTCGACAACATGCCCGACGCCGCGGTCGCGAAAGCGGTGCGAGCGGGGGTGGTGGGCCTCGTGCCTCGTGCGGCGATGAGCCGCGATCGCCTGGTCGACGAGGTCGTCATGGCGGCGGATGCTCGCGAACGCGGTGAACGCACGACCGGGGAGATGCTGGCGGACGCGTTGTGCCTCGCGCGGTCGGCCGCTCCCGACCGCCCTCTGCCCCTCCTGGACGACCGGGACGGTGAGCTGCTGCGGCTGCTCTCGCTGGGGTGGAACTCCGAGGAGATCGCGCGCCGGACCTCGCTGTCACCTCGAACGGTGGTCGCGCGCGTGGACCGGGTGCTCAGGAAATGCGGTGCGCGCAACCGATGTGAGGCGATCGCCCGTGCCGCGCAGGTCGGACTTCTCTGATCTTCTCGGCCGGCTGCCGCGCTCCCGGCAGGAGCGCGACAGCCGGGGGTCACCGCGAGAGCAGCTGGGCGCAGCGGATCAGGCCCAGGTGCGAGTACGCCTGCGGGTGGTTGCCCAGCGAGCGCTCGGCGACCGGGTCGTACTCCTCGGGCAGCAGGCCGGTGGGGCCGGCTGCGGCGACGATCTGGCCGAAGAGCTCCTCGGCCTCGGTGCGGCGGCCGGTGAGCAGGTAGGCCTCGATCATCCACGCCGCGCACAGGTGGAAGCCGCCCTCGCCGCCGGGAAGGCCGTCATCACGCCGGTAGCGGTAGACGGTGCTGCCCGACCTGAGCTCGGCCTCGATCGCGGTGACGGTGGACTGGAAGCGCTCGTCGGCCGGGTCGATGAGTCCGGACAGGCCGACGAACAGGGAGGCGGCGTCCAGGTCGTCGCCGTCGTAGGCCGTGGTGAACGACTGCGCCACATCGCTCCAGCCCTTCTCCAGCACATCGGTGGCGATGGTGTCGCGCAGCGGCACCCAGGACGGGTCGAGCTCCCGGCCGAACTGCTCGCCGAGCTTGATCGCGCGGTCGATGGTCAGCCAGCACATGACCTTGGAGTACACGTGGTGGCGCGGCGCGTGCCGCTCCTCCCAGATGCCGTGGTCGGGTTCGTGCCAGCGCCGCGAGACGGCCTCGGCCATCGCCTGGACCATCGCCCAGTCGGCGTCCGAGAGCGACCCGCGTGCGGTGGCCAGCTGGACCACGAGGTCGACGACGGGGCCGAACACGTCGAGCTGCACCTGCTGGTTGGCGAGGTTGCCGACGCGTACCGGGCGCGAGCCCGCGTAGCCGGGGAGCGTGTCGATCACTGCCTCGGCGCCCAGCTGGGTGCCCTGCAGCGTGTAC
>NZ_DATLEC010000109.1:0-44945 GCF_035525475.1 Lentzea sp.
TCCTGGTCCTGACCGCCAAGGGACGCGAGGTCCGCGACGAGGTCGTCCGGGCGGTCCTCGAGAAGACCCCGCTGGGCGGTCTGAGCGAGGACGAGCTGCGCCAGCTGACCGGCCTGCTGAGCCGCGCGGTGCGCCGCTAGCCTGAGCTACCGGGCGGTCGTCGAGGTTCGAGTGAGCGCTCACCCCGAACGGCGGGCGATGCGGTCGGCGGCCTGGTGGAGGTTCTGCCCGCGGTAGAGGTCGATGGCCTCCTGCCAGCACTGCCGGGCGGTGTCGAGCTCGCCGAGATCGCGGCGCGTGTCGCCGAGCGCGGCCAAGGTCCCCGCCTGCCGGTAGGTGTTGTCGAGGTCGCGCCAAAGTCCCAACGCGCGCGTGTAGTGCCGCAGCGCCTGGTCGTGGTCGCCGGTGTTGCCCGCTATCGCGCCGAGTCCGTCCATGCTGTCCGCCTGGCCGTACACGTCGTCGTGCCGCAGGCACAACGCCAGCGCGGACTCACAGAAGCGACGGGCGCGCGTGTGGTGGCCGAGCCGCGTGTACGAGGCGCCCATCATGCTCAGCGCCCGGATCTCCCACCGCGTCGTCCCGGTCCGCCGGTACAGGTTCCTGGCCTCGGTGAGGTGCGCCAGCACGCCGTGGTCGTCCTTGCGCCACGTCAGCGCCAGCGCCAGCACGATGTGCGCGCCCGCCTGGCCGAGCGTGTCGCCGACCTGCTCGGACAACGACAGCGACCGCCTCAGGTGGAGCAACGCCTCGGCGTCGCGGCCCAGCGGCGCGTAGACCAGGCCGAGCCGCCGGTGGGCGCGGGCCTGCACGGCGAGGTCGCCCAGCCGTTCCGCGGCGACCAGTCCCACCCGCCAGGAGGCGATGTTGTCGTGCAGGTGCCCGCGCCGGTAGTGGAAGTTGTCCAGCGACCAAGCCAGCTGCCAGACCACCGTGTCCCAGCCCGCGTCCTCGGCCGCGATGCGCGCCGCCAGGACGCAGTGGTGGTTGGCGTCGAACCACGCCATCGCAGCGGCGCCGTCGGGCAGCGGGTGCGGGACGCAGTCCGCCGGTTCGAGGGCGATCGGCGGGTGCTGCTGGTCGAGCAGCCTGCTGCCGTTGTGCGCGGTGTGCAGGTAGTAGTCGACGACCCGCCGCAGTGCCTTGTGCCGCAGCGGTTCCGGCTCGTCCGCCAGCGCGACGGCGTGGGCGTGCTGGCGGACGAGGTCGTGGAAGCGGTACCGGCCGGGAGCGGGTTCCTGCAGCAGGTGGTCGTCGACGAGGCTCTCCAGCAGCCGTCCGGCCTCGGGGAGGTCCACGGCCGCGAGCGCCGCGGCGGCGTGGGCGCCGAAGTCGGGGCCGGGGTGGAGGCCGAGCAGGCGGAACACCCGTTGCCGCTGCTCGTCGAGGTGCTCGTAGGACAGGGCGAACGCCGCCGCGACGCTCCGGTCACCCGCCTCCAGCTCGGTGATCGGGGAATGCGCCTGGCGCAACCGGTCCGCCAGGTGCCCGACCGTCCACGCGGGACGTGCGCGCAGCCGTGCGGCGGCGATGCGGATCGCCAGCGGCAGGTGCCCGCACAGCGCGACCACCTCGTGCACCGAGCACTCCTCGCCGTCCCCGCCCGCGACGCTCGTGAACAGGGCGACCGCATCGGTCTCCGGCAACACGTCCAGCGACACGACCTGCGTGGCGTCGAGGTCGACCAGGCGGCGCCGGCTCGTGATCAACGTCAGGCTGCGCGACGTGCCGGGCAGCAGCGGGCGCACCTGGGCCGCGTCGGCGGCGTTGTCCAGCACCACGAGCACCGAGCGCGTGGCCAGTTCCGCCCGCCACAACGCCGCTCGCGCGTCCGGCTCCAGCGGGATCCTCTCCTCCGGCACGCCCAGTGCCCGCAGCAGCGCGTCCAGCGCCGCCATCGGGGACACCGGCCGCTGGCTCGGCGCGTGGCCGTGCAGGTCGATGAACAGCCGGTCGTGGTAGTGCTCCGCGAACCGGTGCGCGGCGTGGACCGCCAGCGTCGTCTTGCCGACACCGGCCATGCCGTCGATCGCCTCGATCACTACGGCGTGCCGTCCCGTGTCGCGCGCGGTCGCCAGCAGGGCCAGCTCGGTGCCGCGGCCGGCGAAGTCCGGGATGTCACCGGGGAGATCGTCGCGGGCGGGGTCGTCCGTCGCGGCGACGGGCACGCCGAACAGCCGGGCGTCGTTGTCGAGCACCTGCTGGTGCAGCGCGGACAGCCGCGGTGACGGGTCGAGCCCGAACCGCTCGACGAGCACCGCGCGGGCGCGCAGGAACGCGTCGAGCGCCTCGGCCTGCCTGCCCGCCCGGTACAACGCGGTCATCAGCTGGCCCCACAGGCGTTCCCTGCCGGGATGCCGGTCGGTCAGCGCGGTGAGCTCCTCCACCAGCGCCGCCCCCGCGCCGTTCGCGAGCTCGGCGTCGACGCGGTCCTCGACGGCGCCGAGCCGCAGGCCCTCCAGCCGTGCCGCCTCCGCCCGCAGCACCGGCGTCGCGGAAAACTCGCCATATGCCTCGCCGCGCCACAGCGTCAGCGCGAGCGACAGCTGTTCGGCGGCGTTCGCGGCCCTGCCCGCGGCCAGGGCGTCCCGTCCCGCCTCGACGAGCCGTTCGAACCGCCGGGCGTCGACGACGTGCGGGTCGAGCCGCAGCACGTACCCCGCCGGCTGCGTGACGATCAGCCGGTCGACGGCGAGCGCGCGCCGCAGCCGTGAGATGTAGCTGCGCACGGTGCGGTGCGCGTCGGGCGGGAACTGCGGGCCCCACAACGACTCCACCATCGTGCCGACGGTCGTCACCCTGCCCGCGTTCGCCGTCAGCACCGCGAGCAACGTCCTGATCCGCGGCCCGCCCAGGTCGAGCACCTCGTCGTGCACGCGCACCTCGAACGGCCCCAGCACCTGGAACTGCGGCTGTGGCGCGGCGAAGGCTTCCACGTAAGTCGAAGAGCCGGGTGCGGTGACCGGGATACGGCGGGACTCCCCCGGCTGTCTCAGTACGACGACCCGCTCTATCGGCAGGAAGCGGTTCAAGAACGGGAGAGACGACCATATCCGCCGTCGTAGTGGACGAGCGGCCGTTTGCCCGCGGCCCCGAGCTCCACGTCCACCACGAGACCGACGACGAGGGCGTGGCGGCCCAGCCGGACCCGTTCCACCGGGGCGATCCGCCACCGCGAGAGGACCCCGTGCAGAGCGGGCAACCCCACGCTGTCGCGGTACCACCGCGTGTGCGGGCCGAACTTCTCCGCACCCGGCCAGCTGAACGCGCGGGCGACGTCCTCCTGGTCGTCCGCCAGCAGGTTCACCGCGACGTGCTCGGCGGTCTCGATGACCGCCCACGACGCCGATCCCGTGCTGATGGCGAACGACAGGACGGGCGGGACGAGGGACACCGGCGCGATCGACGTGGCGCAGAAACCCACCGGTGTCTCCAGCCCCGCGGTGATGACGGCGACGCCCTTGGCGTGCTGGTGCAGTGCCACCGAGAGCCCTTCCGGGGCGGTGGCCGTCACGCGACACGCTCCGCGATCCGGTCCGCGTGAGGCGAGGTCTCGTCGCCGTAGGCCGCGAGGTGCGCCTCCCAGTCCGCGCGGGCGCCGGCGTCGTCACCGACCGCCTGACGGCTCACTCCCCGCAGGTACAGCAGGTCCGGGTCGTCGGCTCCGGCGGCGAGCGCGGCGTCGAGGTCCCTGACGGCCTGGCGGTGGTTTCCCAGCTCCTGCAGGGCGATCGCCCGGTTCGCGCGCAGCAGCCCGTCGCCGGAGATCCGGATCGCCTCGGTGAGGTCCTCCACCGCCTGGTCGGGCCTGCCGGTCGTGAACGCCAGCACCGCGCGGTTCGCCCACGCCGCCACCAGGGCCGGGTCCTCCGCCAGCGCGGCGGAGTAGTCCGCCCAGGCCGCGTCGTTCTCCCCCGCCTCGGCGAGCAGGCTCCCACGTGCCGCGAGCAGCCGGGCGTTGCGCGGGTCGAGCGCGAGCCCGCGCTCGACCTCGGCGGCCGCCCGTTCCGCGTCCCCGTTCGCCAGCACCAGGTCCACGCGGTTGACGAGCGAGTCGACGTGGTCCGGTTCGAGCTCCAGCGCGTAGTCCAGATCCCGCAACGCGCCCTCGTCGTCACCGAGCTCGCGCAGCAGGTCCGCGCGGTTGTAGTGCGCCTCGTGGAACGGCGGACTCAGCCGGATCGCCGCCGCGTAGTCCTCCAGCGCCTCCGCCTCACGGCCCGCGGCGCGCCGGACCGAGGCACGGTCGAAGTAGTACTCGCCGTAGTTCGGGTCCCGCCGGATCACGTCGTCGTAGTCGAGCAACGCCTCGGCGTGCTCGCCCATCGCGGCCAGCACCTGGGCCCGGTTGTGCGTGAGCACCGAGCGGTGCAGGAGCTGTTCCTCGTGCCCGAGGTGCGAGTCGGTCATCCCGATGGCCTCGTTCACCAGGTCGAGCGCACCCCGCAGGTTGCCCCGGTGCAGTTCCACCAACGCCCGGCCGTTGCGCATGAACGCCCCGTTGAACGTGCGCCGTTCCGGCTTGGGGTAGTTGTCGGCGAGGACGATCGAGATGTTCGACCACTCCAGCGCGTGGTCGTGGTCCTGGACGTCCTTCGGGAGGTAGCGGGTGTGCAGCATCGCGGTCATGTAGCTCGACCGCATGTGCATCTCGGCATCGGTAGTGTGCCGCAGCTCGGCGAGGTAGCGCGCCGCCTCCTCCCCCGGCCCGAGGTAGGACAGGCACGCGGCGACCTTCGTGGTCAGGTTCCAGTACAGGTGGGGATGTTCGTCGGCGGAGACCAGCTCCCGTCCGCGCAGCGCCAGGTCCATCGAGGCGTGGTAGTACCCCAGCTCCAGGCACCGCGTCGTGGCCGCCAGCAACGCCTCGCCCGCGGCGACGGGGTCCGTGCCGCGTTCGAGGTGGTACGGCACGGCTCCGAGCTCGAAGCTGGGTTCTCCCGACGCCGCAAGCACTTGCGCCCGTGCGTCGTGCCGGCGCGCTCGCTCGTCCGCCGGCAGCTCCCCGTACGCCAGGAGAACGGCTTCGTCGTCGAGAACGCCGTCCGAGTCGATGTGCAGCTGCGCCAGGTCGCCCTCCAGCACCGGCTCGCGGACCCGCCGCGCACCGCTGCGGGAGTACGCGGCCAGCGCGTCCGCGAGCGCCTCGTCGTCACCGGGATCGTCGAGCTCGACCACGACCGTCAGTTGACGGGGATCGCAGCGCCGCAACAGAACCCGCAGCAGCTCGCGGTCCGTCTCGTCGGCCTCGCCCACGTCCGTGAAGGCGACGACGACACCGTCCGGGTGCCGCACGCGCGCCCAGTCCATCAGCAGCTCCGCGACGCCGTGCACCAGACGCTCGGTCCGTCCTGCCGAGTAGAACCGCGTGCGTTCCCCCGGCTCGGCCGCCTCGGTCAGCGTCTTCTCCGGCAACGGCAGCGCGGCGGCGAGCTCCGGCGCGATCGCCACGATGTTCGTGGCCCGCGGGAGCACCAGATCGGCGTTGTGCGCCAGCAGTTCCGGCACGATCTGCCGCAGCAACGCCCCCGCTCCGGTGTACGGCCCGCGCAACCGCCGATGACACGTCGTCGTGACGTGCGGCGAGGGCGCCGGGGGCACCGAGTCCGAGGTGACCGCCCAGACGTGCCGGGCCTGCGATGAAGTCATGAGAGCTCTCCTTGCGTAGCCCTGGTGCGACCCCGGGCACGCCGGTCCCGCACGGTGACGTGGATCAGCAGGCCCAGCTGGGCGAGGGCCATGCCGAGGAAGATCAGCGTGTCGACCACTTCGGAGGCCGGCGTGCCCGCGGCGGCGAGCCGTTCGAACACCGTCGACCAGAACCGCCACACGGTGGGGATTCCGGCCCAGGCGAGACTGCCCAGCGAGAACCCGTACCCCAGCACCAGCAGCGGCGCGTACCAGCGGGCCACCACGAGATCCCGGTCCGTCCACTCGGCATCCGGCACCGGGGCGGGCCGCCGCAGCAGCCGGCGCACCCGCGACCGGACGAGGAACCGCGTGGCGTTCTGGAGGTCCGCGCAGCGCAACGCCGTCGCGATCACGTGGTAGAGATCGGTTTCCAGGTAGAACATGAACTGCCACACCAGCCGCAGCAACGTGCTGAACGCGATCGCGAGCGCCATCCCCGGCACCCACGTCGGCACCGCGTCACCGCTGAGCAGGGCGGCGGCCAGCGTGAACACGGCCACCAGAACCGCGTCGAGCACCATCCCCGCCAGGAACGGCAGATAACGCTGCCGGCGCGGCACGCTGAGCAACGCGTCCAGCCGCGTCTCCGCGACCAGGTAGTACAACCGGCGCCCGATGCCCAGCGTGGACGGCAACCCGAGTCGGCGTCCGGCCAGCACGTGGAACCACTCGTGCAGCAACACGAGAGGAATCTGCGTGAACGTCAGCACGATCGGGATCAACGAGATGTGGTCGGTGAAGAAAAAAGCCTCGTACGAAGGCCGAAGCGCCGGTTCGCGCACCATCGCGACGACCGCCGCCACCACCAGCGAGACGTACAGAACCCAAGCGGGCCAAGAAAAAGCCCACCGTCCCGCACGCTGCCACCGCACCGGTTCCCCGACCGGCGCCTCCGCGTCCTGGGCGACGAGGAACCCGAGCTCGTCGAGGACCTCGAAGAAGTCGTCGAAGTCGAGCGGCGTACCGCACGTCCGCTCGTACCAGGCCGCGACCTCGTCCACCGGTCTCCCGGCCCCCAGCAACCGCAGCGTCTCCGCTCCCTCTTCCGGGAACATCGCGTAGGAACCGGTGTCCGGGCGGCCGACCATGACACCGTCGCGTTCCGCCACCATCGTGAGCCGGTGCAGGCGAACGGACATGTGGCACCCCCTCTCCTGGTGGGCCGGGGCCGGCCGCGCCATCCGCAGACCGGCCCCGGCCCCGTCACGGGATCAGCTGGCCGAGCACGGGCAGTAGTAGCTCGGGCTGGTCAGGCGGATCGTCCCGGCCTTGCGGATCGACATCTTCTGCATGGGTCCTCCTCCATCGGGTTCGACAACACCGATGACGCTGCCAGGGGCCGTCGACAGTCCGTCGACAGTCGGCCGACAAGCCGGGTCGGAGGCTCATGAGGGCACGAAGAGGTCAGCCCGGCCGCAGGTGCGACCGGGCTGACCTGGTGGGTTCGGTCAGGCGGGCTGGAAGTCTCCCGGGAAGCCGAGGCACGGGAGCGTCTCGCAGCGCATCGTCCCGGCCCGCACGCACGGGTCCGCCGCCATGATCTCAGCGGCCTCCTCGACCAGCGTGGTCATGGGGTCCCCTGGTTCTCAACGCGTTCGGCCAGCGAGACGATGATCCCCTCGGGCCCGCGAACGTAGGCCATCCGCCACACGCCCTCGTACTCGCCGATGCCGCCCACCAGGCCGTAGCCGGCGGCAGCGGCGTGGCCGACCGCGGCCTGCAGGTCGCGCACCTCGAAGGCGACGTTGCGCAGGCCGAGCTCGGTGGCGGGCGCGGCGGGCGAACCGGGCAGGTGGTCCGGCCGCGTGAAGCTCGACAGCTCCAGCGTCGTGCCGCCACCGGGCGCGTGCAGCATGACGATCTCGGTGCGGGCACCGGTCATGCCGATCACGGTGTCCAGGAACTCCCCTTCGACGGCCATCTTCTCGCCGGCCTCGAGGCCGAGAGCGACGAAGAACGCCGTCACGCCGTCGAGGTCGGCGACGGTGATGCCGACGTGGTCGAAGCGCTTGACGAACGTCACGGGTCCCCTCCCCAGCTCTACGGAGAGCACCGTAGCACTCCTGAGTTCCCTGAGGGAACTCAGAGGTTGCCGACGAGCTTGGCCAGCTTCGCCGGGGCGAGCTTGCGGTAGCTCTCGGCCAGCAGCTCCCCCACCTCCGCCCAGTCCACGTCAGGCCCCACCCTCATCCCGACGACGTCGTGTCCCCACGCCGCGCGGAAGAACGGCTCGCCGCCGTCGACCAGGGCGTCGAACTCCTCGGGCTGAGCGCGGAAGGTCATGATCACCGTCGGCTCGGTGAGCTCCGCCGCCCGGCTGTACGCACCGTCCTGGCCGGGGTGCGCCGTGAAGACGTGCACGAAGGTGCGGTCGCGGACGCGCCACCGCGTCCCCACCCACGCCGCTTCCTCACGGCTTTCCGGAAGCCCGGCGCAGATCTCGCGCAGCTCGCCGAGCACCTCGGCGGGCACGTCCGCGCGATCGGTCATGTCACCCCCTGCCGACGACGCCGGGCCGGCGAGGTCTCCTCATCGGCCCGGCGTTCCTCAGTTCCTCTCGACCAGGTGCCCGATCACGTTCGGGCCGGGGTGGGCGTGACCGGAGCCGTCGCGGCGCGGGTCGATCTCCGGCAGCTCGACCGGCGAGCCCTTGTCGTCCGCACCGGCCGGGCGCGACCCGATCCACGCCACCACCAGGTGCGTCTCGCCCTTCAGGAACCGCTGCGACCGCACGCCACCCGTGGCACGGCCCTTCGCCGGGTACTCGCTGAACGGCGTCACCTTCACGCTCTGGCCGGACGACGTGACGACCATCGGCTCGCCGTGCTCGTCGTCGTCCGTGCGGATCGCCCCGAAGAACACCACGTGCGCGTCACCGCTCAGGTTGATGCCGGCCATGCCGCCGCCCTTGAGGCCCTGCGGGCGGACGAGCTTCGCGTCGTAGCGCAGCAACGACGAGTCGGAGCTGATGAACGCCAGCGTCTCGCTGCCGTCGGTGAGCCAGGTGCAGCCGACGACCTCGTCGCCGTCCTTGAGCGAGATGACCTCGAACTCGTCCGAGCGCACCGGCCACTCGGGCACGCAGACCTTCACGGTGCCCAGCTTCGTGCCCAGGGCGAGGCCGGGTGAGTCCTTCGGGTCGAGCGGCGCGATGCCGACGACCTTCTCACCCTTCTCCAGCGGCACCAGCTCACTGGCCGCCATACCGCCCCTGAGGCTGACGGTCCCGCTCTGTTCGGGCAGCACGGGCAACGGCAGCACGTCCGTCTTGAACGCGCGCCCCTTGTTCGTGATCAGCACGACCTGACCGCGCGCGGTGGAGTGCACCACCGCGGACACCGCGTCGTGCTTCACCCGCCCCGCCCGGCGCTTGCCCTCCGACGCCTCCTCCGACTCGGCCGCGGTGCGCGCGACGAGACCGGTGGCGCTGAGGATGACCTGGCACGGGTCGTCCGCGACCTCCAGCGGGCCCGCGGGCTTCGACGCCGCCAGCACCTCCTTGAGGTCGCCGTCGATCAGGCTGGTCCGGCGCTCACCACCGAGCTCCTTCGCGACGGCGGCCAGCTCGGACGACACGAGCTTCTTGAGCACGCTCTCGTCGTCCAGGATCGCCGACAGCTCGGCGATCTCCTTCGTCAGCTTGTCCTGCTCGCCCTCGAGTTCGAGCTTGTCGTACCGGGTGAGACGGCGCAGCGGCGTGTCGAGGATGTAGGACGACTGGATCTCCGACAGCGTGAACTGCTTCATCAGGCCGTCCTTGGCGGCAGCGGCGTTCTCGCTGCCCCGGATCAGCTTGATGACCTTGTCGATGTCGAGCAGGGCCCTGAGCAGACCCTCGACCAGGTGCAACCGCTCCTCGCGCTTGCGGCGCCGGAACTTCGTGCGCCGCGTGACGACCTCGTACCGGTGCCGCAGGAAGACCTCCAGCAGCTGCTTGAGGCCGAGCGTCTGCGGCTGGCCGTCGACCAGCACCAGGTTGTTGATGCCGAACGACTGCTCCATCGGCGTGAGCCGGTAGAGGTCCGCCAGCAACGCCTGCGGGTTCACCCCGACCTTGCACTCGATGACGAGCCGGATGCCGTTCTCGCGGTCGGTCAGGTCCTTGACGTCCGCGATGCCCGTGAGCCGCTTGGACTTGTTGACCTCGTCGGTGATCTTCTCGACGATCCGCTCGGACCCCACCCCGTACGGCAGTTCGGTGACGGTGATGGCCTGCCGGCCGCGGGAACCCTCCAGCGGCCCGATCTCGACCTTGGCGCGCATGCGCACGACACCGCGACCGGTCTCGTAGGCCTTCCGAACCTCGTCGAGGCCCAGCAGGATGCCGCCGGTCGGCAGGTCGGGCCCCGGCACGAACTCCATGAGCCTGTCGAGGTCGGCGGTCGGGTGCGTGATGAGCCACCTCGCCGCGCCCACGATCTCGCGGAGGTTGTGCGGGATCATGTTCGTGGCCATGCCGACCGCGATGCCGGACGTGCCGTTGACCAGCAGGTTCGGGAACGCGGCCGGGAGCACGGTCGGCTCTTCGAGCGAGCCGTCGTAGTTCGGCCGGAAGTCGACCGTGTCCTCGTTGAGCTCGCCGACCAGCTGCATGGCGGTCGGCGACATGCGGCACTCGGTGTAGCGCGATGCGGCCGGTCCGTCATCTGGGCTTCCGAAGTTGCCGTGCCCGTCGATCAACGGCTCGTTGAGACTGAAGTCCTGCGCGAGGCGGACCAACGCGTCGTAGATCGCCGTGTCACCGTGAGGGTGGTACTTGCCCATGCAGTTGTGCACGATCTGGCCGTCGACGACAAACGCGTGCTCATCGGTGGCGACCTGGATGTCATAGGTCGTGTCCGGCGCGACCGGTTCGACCGACGCCACCTCGAGGAAGCTGAAGCCGGACAGTTCTTCGAGGCGCGTGGCGAGCGGCGACCCGATCCGGCGCAGCTTCTCGACCCATCCGTTCTCGCGGGCTCGCCCGAGCGGGAAAGAACGGTCGGCGAGTGCCGTGCCGTGCCGATCCTTGCCGTAGCGGACGTCGACGCCCAGCGACGCGCGGAACGCCGTGCCGTCGGTGTCGCGGAACCAGCCGCCGCCCTGGTGCGCGGCCGAGAACTCCGCCATCACCCGTGCGCTCGGCAGCCTGTCGTTGCCCTGCTTGCCGCCGTAGCGGTAGGCGATGGACAGGATCTGACGCAGACCATCCTGCTTGTAGCCGATCTTCGTCCACGGCAGCAGCGCCAGAGCCAGAGCCGCGGCGTCACGGCCGGAGATCGACAGCCCCAGCAGCGTCTTGTGCCCGGTGGTGCTGACGCGCGACCAGTGGTGACCGTGTACACCGGCGTCGGCGAGCATGCCGTGCAACTGGCCGATCAACGTCCGACTCGTGCTGACCAGCACGATCTCCCGGTTCTGCTTGCGCACGTACCCGTCGCCGTCGAAGAACCCCGCGAGGAACGGCGCCCACGCGGAACGGTCCGCCAGCACGCTCGGCGGCACGGCCTTCCGGGCGCTGAGCGGCGTTCCCGCCTCCAGCAACGCGTCGTGGCGCGCGAAGGTGAGGATGTGCTGGTCCTTGTGCTTCGGGTTCTTCGCGACGCGCTTGCCACGCGTGACGTCGACCCCGTTGAGGATCGCCCAGCCGTGTGCGACGTCGAGCGGCTCGGTGTCGACCATGTGGATGCGCACCCGGCCGTCAGCGGCACGCTTCCTGTCGACGGCGAAGCCCTCGGCGACGACGAGGCCCTGCACGTAGGCACCGACGTCACCGGCGTCCGACGCCAGCCCGGCCTGCCGGCTCGCGCCGTAGGCGATCGTCTGCCGGCCGGCCAGCTCCGTCGCCGGAGTCCAGCCGATCGACAGGTCGGGCTCGACGGTCCGGAACCTCTGACCAGGCGTGACCAGCATCGTGCGGCCGTTGGACCAGGTGATGCGCACGAGCTCGGAGACCGGGTTCTCGTACACCTCGCTGACCGGCACAGCCGTGCCGTGGCCGTCGAGCACGAGATCACCGATCTCGATCTGCTCGATCGGCCTCAGCCCGTCCGGCGTCGAGACGAGCGCACCTCGCACGAAGCAGTCGCCCACTACGCGCGACGACTTCACGTACGCGTGGTTCGGCCGATAGCCGTTCTCGTGCATCGAGAACAAGATGCGGCGGTGCACCGGCTTGAGGCCGTCCCGCGCGTCCGGCAGAGCCCGCGAGTGGATGACCGAGTACGCGTACTCCAGGTACGAGTCCTCGATCTCCGTCTTCAGCGAGTTGTCGAGCACCTTGGCGCCGGCCCGGTCGAACGCGGCGGGGTCGACCTTGGTCGTGGGTCCCTTGCGGCGTGCCATGACTTCGTAACTCCGTCTGTTTCTCGAGAAGGCTTAGAGGTCGATGGCCGACTGGTCGACCCGTGCGGCGGACTCGACGAGCCAGTTGCGGCGCGGCTCGACCTTCTCGCCCATCAGCAGTTCGAGGGCTTCCTCTGCGGCCTCGGCGTCGTCCATCGTGATGCGGCGGACGCTGCGGCTGGCCGGGTTCATCGTGGTGTCCCACAGCTCGTCGGCGTCCATCTCGCCCAGGCCCTTGAACCGCGGCACCGGCGTGACGACCGACTTGCCCGCCTTCTCCAGCTGCGCGACCTTCTGCTCCATCTGCCGCTGCGTGAAGGTGAAGTGCGTCTCGGGGTTGCGGCCGCGCGTCATCACCTTGTGCAACGGGGGCATGGCGGCGTAGAGCCGGCCGTCCTCGATCACCGGGCGCATGTACTTGGCGAACAGCGTGATCAGCAACGTCCGGATGTGGCTGCCGTCGACGTCCGCGTCGGCCATCAGGATCACGCGGCCGTAACGCATCTGGGAGATGTCGAACGTGCGGCCGGTGCCGGCCCCCAGGACCTGGACGATGGAGGCGATCTCGGCGTTGCGCAGCGTGTCGGCGAGCGAGGCCTTCTGGACGTTGAGGATCTTGCCGCGCAAGGGGAGCAGCGCCTGGTACTCGGAGACGCGTGCCATGCGGGCGCTGTTGTGGACGAACACCCCGGCTTCGAGAGCGAAGTTGTGGTAGCCGTCCACGGTCAGGTCGTAGACGTCCTCTCGCTCCGGCAACGCCTCGACGGAGGCGACGGAGTGGTTCACCATCGATGCCGCTTCCCGCAGGCGGGCGAAGTCGTCGTCGTAGTGTGCGAGGACGTTCAGGAACTTCAGACCGGTCTTCGCGTTCTCCCGGCGGTCGAGCTCGTAGGACAACGCCATCTCGAAGTTCGACGGCGTGTCCAGCATCGGCGCCATCCGCTTCAACGCGGCGATCCGGCGGCCTTCGACCTGCTTGGCGACCCGCTCAGCGCGTGGAGTCGATTCCACGTACCGGCGACGGCCTTCCTGGACCTTCTCGAGGTGGCCGGTCGAAGCGTCGGCCATGCGCTGCTTCATCCGAGCCGAGTGCTCGCGACCGAACTCCGGGTTGTTCTCGTGCCAGGCGACGACCGCGGCGCGCTGGCGCCTGCGTTCCGCCGGGTCGGAGAACTGGTCGGTGGTGGTGCGAGACCGCCAGGCGATCAGTTCTTCGTCCTGCCACTGGGCCAGGGAGCGCTCACGCCACTCCTCGCGCTTGCCGGGCTGGGCGAAGTAGGCGCGGACGCGGTCGGCGGCTGCCACGCGGTGTTCGGGCTCGGCCCAGTACTCGGCCTGCATCGCGCGCATGCGCTCGGCGTACGCGGCCTTCTCGTCCGCGCTCAGCGCCGCGTACCAGTCCTGGAAGCCCTGCTCGACGCGAGCGCGGAACTCCGGGTCCTGGTTGCGCTCGGCGAGACGGGCGAGGCAGGAGGCGCGGAACTCCGGGTTCCTCCACTGCTCGGACAGCATCGCGGACTTGAACTCGATGCCGCCGGAGGCGAGCCAGGCCCGGTAGCCCTCGTGCACGTGCTCGCCCATCATCGCGGCGTGCAGTGCTGCGTGGCCTTCCCACGTCATCCGCTTGATGTTGCGCGGGTCGTTGTTCCGCTTGTCGACGTCGACGTGGTGGCGGACGTTGCCGTCGGCCGCGTCGTCGAGGCCGTGGCGGAGGTTGTACGCGTCGGCCAGGTAGTGGGTGTAAACCCACTCCTGCCGGTCGTTCATCCAGACCCGCTCGTAGCCGTCGAGCTTGTGGCCTTCGGCTTTGGAGGACACGGAGCGGTACAGCGGCATCAGCGAGTCGCCGGGTCGCAGGGCGTCCGCGCGGCGGTACGAGCCGTCCCGCAGCCGGAACAGGTGGTCCGGCGTGCAGCGCACCGACTCGCCGTTGTCCAGGGTGACGCGAACCAGCTGCGCGGCCTTCTTCGTCAGCCGCGGCTCGGCCAGCGGAACGACGACGACCCGGCCGGCCTTGTTCGTGGCGTAGCCGAGGTGGGTAACTCCGCGCTGCCAGTCCTGAACGAGGTCGGAGAACGACATCGACCTGCCCGAGGCCAGCGCGACCTGCGTTTCTCCAACAAAACACCCGAGGGCGGAGTCGCCTTCCACGAGAAAAAGCTCGGACCGCGACACACCCGTGGTCCGGCAGTCGACCAGCTTCGCCGGCATCGCCGCGCCCTCGAGCGCCGTCTTGCGGCGCGCCGCGTCCTTCTGCTGCTTCTGGGTCAGCCGGACGCGCGAGGCGTCGACGACCTTCTGCAGGACGGTCTTCGCCTCGAGCTTGGTCTTGCGGTCCTCGGTCCACGCGCGGACCTGCCGGTCGACGATGCCCTGCAGCACCTTGGTGATGCCGGCGGTGGACAGTTCGTCCTTGGTCTGCGAGGTGAACTGGGGTTCGGGGAGGCGGACGTGGATGACGGCGGTCATGCCCTCCAGCACGTCGTCCAGCGTGGGCATCTCCTCCTTGGGCTTCAGGAGCCCTCGGGTCTTGGAGATGGCGTCCTGCACGGACTTCAGCACGGCGCGGTCGAAGCCGCGGCGGTGGGTGCCGCCGTGCACGTTGCGGATGGTGTTGGTGAAGCACTCGACCGTGCGTTCGTAGCCCGTGCCCCAGCGCAGCGCCACCTCGACCTCGGCCTGACGCTCCACTTTGGACCGCATCACGCCGTTCTCGTCGGCGGCGTTCTCGAAGTAGGTGCCGGAGCCGGTGATCACCAGCGTGCCGGAGACCGCGCGGTCGCCGGTGGGCGCCAGGAAGTCGACCATGTCGGTGAGGCCGTTGGGGTAGTGGAAGACCTCTTCGGAGATCGTCTCTTCCAGGGCCGAGCGGAGGACGTAGGTGACGCCCGGCACCAGGAACGCCGTGTTGCGCAGCTTCGTGCGCACGAACTCGACGTCGAGCGCGGCGTTGTTCTCGAAGTAGCGGGCGTCGTACCAGTAGCGGATCGACGTGCCGGTCGGCTCGTTGCGCTTCATCTTGCCGACGACGTTCAGGCCGCCCTGGCGGGTGAACCTGGCCTTCGGGCCGGGGCCGTCGAACACGCCGGGAACGCCGTGGGCGAACGACATCTCGTGCGCCTTGCCGGCGCGGCGGACCGTCACGTCGAAGCGGTGCGAGAGCGCGTTCACGGCGGAGGCGCCGACGCCGTGCAGGCCGCCGGAGGTCTTGTAGCCGGAGCCGCCGAACTTGCCGCCGGCGTGCAGCCTGGTGAGGACCAGCTCCACACCGGACAGACCGGACTTCGCGTGCACGTCGGTCGGGATGCCGCGGCCGTCGTCGTCGACCTGGACGCTGCCGTCCGCGTGCAGCGTGACCACGATCTTCGTGGCGTGTCCTGCCACGCCCTCGTCGGTCGAGTTGTCGACGATCTCGCTGAAGAGGTGGTTGATGCCCCGGCTGTCGGTGGACCCGATGTACATGCCGGGCCGTTTGCGGACGGCCTCCAGACCCTCGAGGTGAGTGAGGTCGTCGGCCCCGTACAGGGTCTCTGCGGTCACGGGTACTGCTCCCTGGATCGTGTGCGGACTGCCAGCAGGGTATCCGCCTGCACTGACAATTTTTCGCAGGACGTCCGTCACGGGAGTGGAAACCGCCCGGGACTTCGCCCCACCTGGTCCTCATCGCCCTGGTCCCGTGACCGACAGAGGGCCGTTGACCTGCGAAAGCAGCTGGATTCATCCCAAACGACACGGCGGATGAGACGGTTGGCGAACGTCACGCGCCCGAGTGGGCCCGGAGGGCGGGTACCCGGACACGTGCGGGGTCAACCGGACCGCCGGAGCAGGGTCTTTCGATCGTCCGATGTGGACGGATGGGGTCGTTGTGGCCTGGTCGGTGGCGGGGGTGGCCGAGGTTGCGCGCGAGACCGTTCCGAGACCTCTCCGACACCGACCCGTGAACCGGGATGAACAACGGCACGTATGCCCCGGTGTCGGAACCGGACCGAGGGACGGAGTGATCGCGTGCGCCATGGTGTGGACTCGGGCCTTTTCCAGCAGACCGCGCACAGCCCGTCCTACTTCGAGCTCTCGAGGACCGGCGCCGGCGATCTCGTCGACTTCTGCATCCCGTGCAACCCGTACTTCCCGACCGCGGAGATGTTCGACGAGCTGTCGAAGAACCTGGAAGCGGTGCTGAAGTTCTACCCGAGCGACGCGGCGAAGATCGCGCAGCAGCTCAGCACGGTCCTCGGGCTCAACCCGGCCACGATCGCCATGTCGAACGGCAGCACCGAGCTCATCACGTGGATGGACCACATGTGGATCCACGAGAGCGTCGCGATCCCGATCCCCACCTTCGGCCGCTGGACCGACCAGCCGATGGAGAGCAACAAGCGCGTCGACATGTTCCTGCTCCAGGAGAGCTCCAACTTCGAGCTCGACGTCGACGAGTACATCAAGTTCATCCGCACGCGCGGCAGCAAGGTCGCCGTCATCTGCAACCCGAACAACCCCGACGGCGGGTACCTGCCGCGCAGGGAGATCATCCGGTTCATGGACGAGCTCGCCGACCTCGACCTGATCGTGATCGACGAGTCGTTCATCGACTTCGTCGAGGTCGAGCGGATGCCGTCGGTCGCGGCGGAGGCGTCCATCCGTCCCAACGTGGTCGTGCTGAAGAGCCTCGGCAAGAACTTCGGCCTGCACGGCATCCGCTTCGGCTACCTGGTCGCGAACCCCGGTCTCGCCGGCAAGATGCGCCAGACGCTGCCGAAGTGGAACCTCAACTCCCTCGCCGAGTCCGTCGTGTTCATGCTGGCCGAGCACGAGGGCGAGTACGCCGAGAGCCTGCGGCTGCTGTCCCGCGACCGCTACCGGATGGGCGTGGAGCTCTCGCGCATCCCCGATCTGACCGTGTACTCCTCCCAGGCCAACTTCCTGCTGGTCAAGCTCGGCAACGGCGTGGACGGTCGCGAGCTGCGCGACCACCTGCTGTCCCGTCACCAGGTCTTCATCCGCGAGTGCGGCAACAAGCTCGGCATGAGCAGCCGCTTCGCGCGCCTGGTGGTGCGGCCCGAGCACGACGTCGGCCGGCTCGTCGAAGGGATCCGGGACTTCACCCAAGCGAGGTGGACGACAGACCACGCAAGCCACTCGAGCCATTCCAGCGAACCGTCGCTACTCATGCACAGCGCGTGAACCCCTTGAAAGGCAGACCAGAGATGTCATCACCGCACGTGCTCAGCGGCCGGCGTGGCCAGGTGGCCGCGGCCGCGCTGGTGGGCGCGACACTGCTCAACGCGGCGATGTTCGGTGGCACCAACGCCACCGCGTCGTCGCACCGCGAGGCGCCCCTCGTCGCCGGTGACCCGGCCGTGGACAACACGGACCTGTACGCGTTCGTCAGCCCGGACCACAAGGACACGGTCACGCTGGTCGGCAACTGGTCCCCTTTCCAGGAACCGAACGGCGGCCCCAACTTCTTCCCGTGGGCCGAGGACGCGCAGTACGACTTCAACGTCGACAACGACGGTGACGCGAAGCCCGACGTCACGCTGCGGTTCACCTTCCGCACCGAGGACCAGCGCAAGAACAACACGTTCCTCTACACCAACGGCGTCGTGGACTCGCTGGACGACGAGAACCTGCTGTTCCGCCAGCGCTACGACCTGGAGGCGATCTACGAGAACGGCCAGAAGGTCAAGCTCGTCGACAACGCCCAGGCCGCGCCCTCGCCGAACGGCGCCGCGTCGATGCCGGACTTCAAGAAGCTGCGCGACCAGGCCACCGTCCAGATCCCCGGCGGCGGCAAGGTCTACGTCGGGCCGGCGGAGGACTCGTTCTTCCTCGACCTGCGGGTGTTCGACCTGCTCTACGGCGGCAACCTGAGCGAGGTCGGCCAGGACACGCTGCGCGGCTACAACGTCAACACCATCGCCGTCCAGCTGCCCAAGCACGCGCTGGCGCTCAAGAACGACGTGCACCGCAACCCGAACATCGGTGTCTGGAGCACCACGCAGCGCCGCACGATGAAGCTCTCGCCGGGCAAGGCCGAGGCGGTCGGCGACTTCGTGCAGGTCTCGCGCCTGGGCAACCCGCTGGTCAACGAGGTCGTGGCCCCCGCGGGTCTCAAGGACGCGTTCAACGGCCTGCGCCCCGACCAGGACGCCGGTGTGAAGGAGCTCGTGGACCGGGTCGTGAACCCGGAGCTGCCGAAGCTGATCGAGCAGATCTACAAGGTCCCGGCGCCGCAGGGCCAGCGCGACGACCTGGCGGAGATCTTCCTGACCGGCATCACCAAGAAGCTCGGCGCGCAGATCGACGCCGACCTGAACTCGCAGATCAACAACGCCGACGTCGACAAGAACCGGTTCCGGCCGTCGGAGATGCTGCGGCTGAACATGATGATCGACCCGAACGCCAACCCGAACAGGCTGGGCCTGCTCGCCGGTGACACGCAGGGCTTCCCGAACGGGCGCCGCCTCACCGACGACGTGGTCGACATCGGCATCCAGGCGCTCGAGGGCGCCGCGGCGTCGGGCAAGATCGTCGAGGCGCTCGCCACCGGCGACAAGGTCGACCAGAACGACCAGCCGTTCGAGGCGGCCTTCCCGTACGTGGCGCTGCCCCGCAACGGCACGGCCGTCAACACCTCGGGCACCACGGCCGAGGTCGCGGTCAACCCGGTCGGCAAGATCGGCAACCTGGACCCGATGGCGATGACGACCGCGGTGGGCTCGGCGGCGGTGTTCGGCGCCGGTTTCTTCCTGTGGCGCAAGCGTCAGCAGTCGATCCGCAAGTACGGGTCCCACTCGAAGTGAAGTACCAGCAGCGGCAGGCCGTCGCGGTGGGTCTCCTGGTCACCGCGGCGCTTGCCTACCTAGCCGCCTCCGGTCCTGCCGACAGCAGGGCCGGGGGCGAGCCCCCTGTTCCGGCCGTGGCGCGGCAGAACCAGATGCACCGGGTGGTGCACCAGCTCCAGCAGCGGCTGCACACCGTGCCCCAGGACAAGGCCTCCTGGGCGCAGCTCGGCGCGTCCTATGTGGAACTGGCGCGCGTCACGGCGGATCCCGCGTACTACGCCAAGGCGGAGGGCGCGCTGAAGAACGCGGGCGACACGGGCCTGGCCGCCATCGGCATGGGCACGCTGGCCAACGCCCGCCACGACTTCTCCGCCGCTCGCGACTGGGCTCAGAAGGCGATCACCGCGCTGCCGTCGTCCGCGGAGGCCTATGGCGTGCTGGCGGACGCGTTGACGCAACTCGGCGACGACGCGGGCGCCCAGGACGCGGTGCAGCGGATGCTCGACCTCAAGCCCGGCACGGCGTCGTTCGCCCGTGCTTCCTTCCACCTCGAGATCCACGGTGACGCCGACGGCGCCCGCGACGCGATGAAGCGCGCGCTGACCGCGGCCACGACGCCCGAGGAGATCGCGTTCTGCCGCTACCGGCTGGGCGAACTCGCGTTCGACCACAACCGGCTCGACGAAGCCGCGCAGCACTACGAGCAGGGACTGGCGGCGAGAGGAGACGACATGACTCTCACTCAAGGCATGGCCAAGGTCGCGGCGGCACGGGGCGACGTCCCGGACGCGCTGGAGGACTACCGCAGGCTCACCGCCCGCGCTCCCCTGCCGCAGTACCTGCAGGAGTACGCGGAGCTGCTGGAGGCCGCCGGGAAGGCCGACGAGGCCGCGAAGCAGTACGAGGTGCTCACCGAGCAGCAGCGGCTGATGGAGTCGCAGGGCGCCTTCGACGACCTCGCGGCGGCCCTGTTCGCCGCCGACCGCGGTGACGGCATGCAGGCGCTGCGCCACGCCGAGACCGAGTGGAACCGCCGGCAGAGCGTGTTCGTGGCCGACGCGATGGCGTGGGCGCTGCACATGAGCGGCCGCGACGCCGAGGCGTTGAGCTACTCCGACCGCGCGGTGTCGCTGGGCTGGCAGAACGCCACGTTCTCCTACCACCGCGGCATGATCCTCGCCGCGCTCGGCAGGGTCGGCGAGGCCCAGGAGGCGCTCGTGCAGGCGCTCCGGCTCAACGCGAACTTCTCCCCGCTGCAGGCGTTGAAGGCGGGGCGCAAGCTCGCGGAGCTTCGAGGCGGCAGGTGAGCCTGTCGGGCTGGGTGGTGCGCCCGGTGCTGGTGATCGCCCTGCTGATCGCCGGCATCTTCCTCATCGACGGCGAGGCGTCCGCCCACCCGCTGGGCAACTTCAGCGTCAACCACTACCACGGGCTGCACCTGCACCCCGACCGCGTGGACCTGCGGTCCGTGGTCGACGTGGCGGAGATCCCGACGCTGCAGGAGAACCTGAGGAACCGGGACGCGCGGCAGTGGTGCGACGAGCTGTCCCGCACCGACAGGTCCACCGTGGACGGCCGGCAGATCTCCTGGACCCTCTCCAGCTCCGCCAAGGAGCACCCGGCCGGCCAGGCCGACCTCAGCACCACCAGGCTGGTCTGCGAGTTCACCGCCAGGGTCGACCTCGCGAGGCCCGCCCGCCTGGAGTTCCGCGACGAGTCGAACGGCGACCGGGTGGGCTGGCGCGAGATCACCGCCGCCGGCACCGGGATCAGGCTGGCCGATTCGCCGGTCCCGACCGAGAGCGTCAGCGACGAGCTGCGCGCGTACCCGGAGGACCTGCTCAGCAACCCGATGGACGTCCGTGCGGTGGCGTTCACCGCCGAACCGGGCAGCGGGTCCGAGCCGAAGAAGGCGTCCGGCTCCCCGGTCCAGTCGTTCAGCGTCACGGCGGCCAGGCTCAACGACATCCTGGGCAGCGATGATCTGACGCCGTGGCTCGGGTTTCTGGCTTTGTTGCTGTCGCTGCTGCTCGGCGCCTCGCACGCCGCGTTGCCCGGTCACGGCAAGACGCTCATCGCCGCCTACCTCGCCGGTCGTCAGGGCACGCCGAAGGACGCGTTCATCGTCGGTGCGTCGGTCACGGCCACGCACACCGGTGGCGTGCTGGTCCTCGGCCTGGTCATCAGCGCCTCCAGCGCGCTGGCCGGCGAACAGGTGCTGCGCTGGCTCGGGCTGGTCAGCGGCCTGCTGATCACGGTGATCGGCGTGGTGCTGCTGCGCTCGGCCCTCACGACGACCCGCGAACCCGCGCTCGTGGGAGCCGCACATGGGCACGGTCATGGGCACGGCCACGGGTACAGCCGCGCGAGCCTGATCGGCATGGGCGCGGCCAACGGACTGGTCCCGTCGCCGTCCGCTCTCGTCGTCCTGCTGGGGGCGATGGCGCTCGGCCGGACCTGGTTCGGCGTCCTGCTGGTCCTCGGTTACGGAATCGGCATGGCGGGCACGCTCACCGCCGTCGGACTTCTGCTCGTGAAGGCGCGGGAACGCGTCGAAAGAATCCTGGACGGCCGTGCCACGCGCGCCCTCTCGCATTACGCACCTGTCGGCACAGCCACCATGGTGATCGTTGTCGGGCTTTGGCTCGCTTTGCAGGCCGCCTGAATCACATCAATGCACGCCGAAGGGCCCGGATTCCGAGGAATCCGGGCCCTTCGGCTGTTCTTCCGTCCTCTTACAGGTTCGCCACCACGAACGCCTTGCCGTCCGCGGTCTCGACGGAGATCGACTTCACCTCGTCCGGCGACACGCTGACCATGCCCCGCACCTCGGAGCCCTCGAGCCGCTGCTTCTCGGTCGTGGTCCAGGCGAAGGCCTCTGTCCTCGTGCCGTCCTTGCCGACCACGACCAGCTTGCACTTCTGCGCGGCCGGCAGACCGTCGATGTCCGCCGTGACCAGGTAACGGTCCTGTGATGACGGCGCGATCTCCGCCACCAACCTGATCGCCCCCGCCGTGGCCTCGCCCGTGCGAGTCGCGGCGATGTTCGATCCCGGTGCCTCGTTGTTCTGGACGAGCACCGCGGCGCCCCCGAACGCGACCACCGCGGCTACCGCCGCGGCGACGAGATAGCCCGGCCACCGCCGGGGCTTGGCGTGCTGCGGTTCGGGGAGGTCCTCCACCGGCCGCGGACTGGCTCTCGGGCTCGGTTCGGCCACCCGCGGCTGCGGGATGGCCGACTCCTGCCTGATCTGCCGCAGCGTGCGCTGCAGCACCAGGTCCGACGGCTTGGGCAGGTCGTCCTCGAGCTCGTGCAGGAATGCCTCGCGAGGCACCTCGTCGAGCGCTGTGCGGATCCGGTGGAAGTCGGCGACCTGCGCACGGCAGGACGGACAGCCCCTCAGGTGCTGCTCCACGCCAAAGCTCTCGTGCGCGTCCAGAACGCCGAGCGCGTAGCAGCCAAGGGTGACCGCGTCGTGCGCGCCAGCTGTCATACGACCTCCTCGTCGTCCCGATTCGACCCCCGCGGCGAAACGGTGTCACAAGGAAAACGGGCAGATAGGAGTGGTTGGTTCAGCCCGCGAACGAGTTCATTCTGATTGCGCATAACAATGGCATTACGTGACCGTGCGACAGTGGTTCAGACCTTCGCTGAGCTGTGCTTTTCACCTGATCGGACGACTCAAGGCGTCGCGAACGGCTACAGGCACGTAGATGGACGAACTGGTGGTCGTTCCACGGATTCGACGAACGCCTGGAGGCCGTCCAGGACGCGTGCCAGACCGAACTCGAACTCGTCCAGCGGCCGTTCGAAGCCGCCGGAGTTCCAGATGTGCGTCATCATCGGCAGCCGGTCAGGGGTGAAGTGCTCCCACAGCGCCTCCCTGCCGTACCACCAGTCCTCCTCGGAGACACCGGTGTCGCGTTCGGCCTGCACGCGGTCCGCCATCGTGCGGCCGACGCCGTCGACGAAGTGGCTGACCGTCGTCACCACCGAGACGATCTCCTCCGGCCGCAGCCCCAGCTCCGACACCGCGGCGTACGCGGCGTCCTGACGCGTCATCGCCCGCGGGCCCGGCATCCGGCGCGACGTCGTCAGCTGCAGCATCCACGGGTGCGCGCGGTACATCGCCCACTTCTGCCGCGCGAAGAACTCCAGGCCCTCGCGCCACGGGCCCTTCGGGGTGTGCTCGGTCTCGCCCCACACCGCGTCGACCATCAGGTCGAGCAGCTCGGACTTGCCGGGGACGTGCCGGTAGAGCGACATCGCGGTGTTGCCGAGCGTCTCGGCGACCCGGCGCATGGTGAGCGCGTCGACCCCTTCGGCGTCGGCCACCTCGATCGCCGCCTCGACCACGCGCGCCTGGCTCAGCGCGGCCTTCGGTCCCCTCGTCGGCTCGGCCTGCGGCTCCCACAGCAGCCGCACGCTGCGATCCCGGTCGCTCTTCACCCAGCCCCCTCTTTCACAAACTCCTTGTCTGTGAATCCTAGAACCGTGTACAACGTATACCTCGCTTACTTTGTACACAGTTCAGACACGGGGGTGGAGTCGTGGGACACGCGGTGCTCGCGGAAGGCCTGCGCAAGAGGTTCGGGGACAACTGGGCGCTGGACGGGTTCGACCTGGCGGTGCCCGCCGGAACGGTGTGCGGGCTGCTCGGCCCGAACGGCGCCGGCAAGACGACGGCGGTGCGCATCCTGGCCACGCTGCTGCGCCTGGACGGCGGCCGGGCCGAGGTCGCGGGTCACGACGTGGCGCGCGAGGCGCCGGCCGTGCGCCGCCAGGTCGCGTTGAACGGCCAGCAGTCGACGGTCGACGACGTGCTGACCGGCAAGGAGAACCTGGTGATGTGGGGCAGGCTCTACCACCTGTCGCGGCACCAGGCGTCGCGGCGGGCCGACGAGCTGCTGGAGCAGTTCGGGCTGACCGACGCGGCGGACAGGCGCGTCAAGCACTACTCGGGCGGCATGCGGCGGCGCCTGGACCTGGCGTCGAGCTTCGTCATGCGGCCGTCGGTGCTGTTCCTCGACGAGCCGACCACCGGGCTCGACCCGCGCAACCGCGGCGAGGTGTGGCGCGAGGTGAAGCGGGTCGTCGCGGAGGGGACGACGGTCCTGCTCACCACCCAGTACCTCGACGAGGCCGACCAGCTCGCGGACCAGATCGTCGTGATGGACACCGGCCGCGTGGCCGCCCAGGGCACGCCGGAGGGGCTCAAGGCGAAGCTCGGCGGCGACCGGATCGAGGTCGTGGTCCGCAACGCCGAGGAGCTGCCGGTCGTGCGCGACGTGCTCGGGCCCGACGCCGAGGTGGACCAGGACGCGTTCCGGGTGAGCGCGGCGGTGGCCGACCGGGTCGCGGCGCTGACGCGGGTGACGTCGGCGCTGGCGTCCAAGGGAGTCGAGGCGGAGGACATCGCCCTGCGACGGCCGACGCTGGACGAGGTCTTCCTCGCGATCACCGGCCACAAGGCCGTCGAGACCTCGGGGGCGGGCGCATGAGGTACGCGGTGGTCGACTCGTGGGTCGTGGCGAAGCGCGACCTGATCCACTGGGTGCGCGAACCGGTCAGGGTGTTCGCGAACCTCGCCTACCCCGTCATCTCGGTGCTGATCTTCGGACTCGTGTTCGGCAGCGCGATGAACGTCTTCGGCGGCGGCGACTACATCGAGTTCCTGCTGCCGGGCATGTTCGGCCAGACCATCGCGTTCGGTGTCGGCAGCACGCTGCTGATGGTGTCGATGGACGCCGACCGGGGCGTCACGGACCGGTTCCGCGCCTCGCCGATGTCGCAGACCGGTGTGGTGGCCGGGCGCAGCATCGCGGACCTGGTGAACTCGTCGCTGGAGCTGCTGGTGCTCGCGCTGTGCGGCCTGGTGATCGGCTGGTCGTTCCACGGCGGGCCGGTCAACGCGCTGGTGGCGTTCGCGTTGTTCCTGTGGCTGCGGTTCGCGCTGGTGTGGGTCGGCATCTACGTGGGCCTGCTGGTCAAGCCGGAGGCCGCGCAGGCGTCGTGGATGTTCCTGTTCCCGCTGACGATGTTCGCGAACACGTTCGTCTCCCCGGAGCTGATGCCGGGCTGGCTGCGGGTCGTCGCGGAGTGGAACCCGCTGTCGTCGACCGTGGCGGCGGCGCGGGAGCTGTTCGGCAACCCCGGTGTCGGCGGTGACTCGTGGGCCGCGCAGAACTCGGTGCTACTGGCCGTGCTGTGGCCCGCCGTGTTCGTGGCGATCTTTTGGCCGCTGTCGGTGCTGAGGTACCGCGACCTCAGCCGTTAGGAAGGCGGTCCGGAACTGGTCGGCGAGCCACCGCGCGAGGAGCCGCCGCCAGTTCCGGACCCTGGCCAGCTGCTCCGGCCGCAACGTCCTGTCGTTCTCCCACTGCCGCCAGTCCTCGCTCGCGAGCCAGCCGATGCAGCCCGCGATCCTGTGCACGCGCAACAGGTTCAGGTCCGGCATGTGGCCGTACCCGTCCCAGAAGGCTTGCGGCAGCACGGTTCCGTGCAGGTAGAGGTGCTCCTCGAACGCGGCGAGCTCGTCGAGCGGGTTGCCCTGTCCCGGGTTGTCCCAGTCGATCAGCGTGGCCCTCCCGTCGCCGCCGACGATGATGTTGTGGAGGTTCACGTCGTTGTGCAGCAGGCCGACGCGGTGGATCTTCCCGAACGCCAGGCCGATGGCCCGCCAGACCTCTTCGGACACCGGCAGCGCCTCGGCCAGCGTCCTGCCCTCGACGTACTCGACGAGCACGTCGCCGCGTCCGTTGTGGGCGAGGACCTCCGGCGCGCCGGGCACCACGAACTTCGGCAGGTCGCGGGCCACCTTCGGTTGCCGCAGCACGGCTTTGCGCCCGTCGGCGAGGGTCACCAGGTGCAGCACGTTGGTGAGTCCCTCGCCGGCGAGCGGCTCAACGCTCCTGGCGTTCTCCAGCTGCCGGAACACTCGCACTCCACAGGTCGCAGTGGTCGTCGGTCCGCCCCACCGGCTCGCTGGCGAACACCTCGACCCCGTTCCTCGACCAGCCGGGGTGCCCGGTCGCCGCGAACCGCGTCCAGGCCCCGGTCATCCGGTCCGCCAGCCGCCGCTGTGCCGGGGTCAGCTCGACGTCGCCGAAGTCCACCGTGAACGGCAGTTCCGAGGAATGGTAGGCGCCGTAAGGGAACGGCGGGAGCCCGGGGAAGACCATCGGCGGGTCCGGCTCGGCGAACTCGTACCCGAACGCCCTGGTCTGCACGCGGAGTTCATTCGTCGTGCAGACGCTGGTCATGTCGGTGAGCGCGGCGGCGAGCCGCACGCGTTCGTCGCCCCCTCGCGGCGGGTAGGCGGCGAGGATCCGCTGCGCCTTCGCCGCGCCGAAGCCGCCCGTGAGAGCCTGCTCGTACCCGGCGGCGTCGAGCACCGGGTAGTACATCGCGACGAACACCGTCAGCTCGTCACGCGTGGTCCCGGCGAGCACAGGGATCTTGTGGAACCGGCCTTCGCGGAGCGCCGTGACCGGGTTGTCCGGCAACGCCTCCGTGCCGTACGCGGGTGAGGAGAACGACGGCGTCAGCGCTTTCACCTGCTGCACCGTGAGCTGCCGCAGACACGGGATGTCCGTGCAGCCGTGCGGCGCCTGCGCACCGGCTCGTTCGACGTCCGCCCGCTCGACCCAGGTGTGCTGGACCCGGTTCTCCCCTGCCGGGAGGCCGAGCTGGCAGGGTCCGCTCTGGATGATCGCGCGGTGGAAGAGCCCCTGAGTCCTGGGCGAGGTCAGCTGGGCACACGTCGACAGGCCACCCGCCGACGCTCCGAACAGCGTGACGTTGTGCGGGTCGCCGCCGAACTGCCGGATGTTGCGCTGGACCCATTCGAGCGCGGCCTGCTGGTCGCGCAGCCCGAACGCGCCGGAGCCCTCCAGCCCGGGAAAGCCGAAGTACCCGAACGCGCCGAGCCGGTAGTTGACGGTGACGACGACGGAACCGTTGCGCACCAACCGGTCCATGCTGTAGTCGGAGCCGGCGCCGCTGGTGAAGCCGCCGCCGTGCAGCCAGACCATGACAGGCCGGTTCGCTGCTTTGAGCGGCGTGGAGACGGTGAGGTAGAGGCAGTCCTCGCTGTCGCCGGCGGGACTGCCGAGCCCTTCGTCCTGGGCGCAGCGCGGGCCCGGCTCGGTCGCGGCGAGAACTCCCCGCCAGGGCCGTGCGGGCCGCGGGTCGCGCCACCGGTCGTCCCCTGTGGGCGGTGCGGCGAAGGGAATGCCCTGGAACGAGCGCTGGGCGTCGGTGATGGTTCCCGACACGAATCCGGTGTCGGTGCGGACGGTGGTTCCCGCGGCGTGCGCGGCGGGAACAGCGGTTGCGGCAACGAGGACGGCCGCTATCAGAGTTGTGGTCGAACGCATGTCACGATCAACCTAGCAACCGCCGCACACTTTTTACACCACGGCTTTGCTGCGGGACAACAACCGAGCCGCCACCGCCGCCGGCAGGTACATCAGCACGCCGTAGACCGCGGGCGGGACCGCCATCGTCTCGTCGTTCAGCACCGTCAGCGCCAACGTGATCGCGATCGTGGCGTTGTGGATGCCGATCTCCATGGCGCTCGCGATCGCCTGGCCGCGCTCGACCTTGAACGCCTTGGGCACGTAGTAGCCGATCAGCAGGCTGAAGACGCTCAGCAGCAACGCCACCGGCCCGAGCGTCGCGACGTTGTCGATCAGCTGCCGGTAGGCCTGCGTGATCGCGGCGATGATCACGAGCACCAGCACGACGACCGACGCGATGCGCACCGGGTCGTTCATCCTCAGCGCCCACGCCTCGAACCTGCGGCGCACCAGCATGCCGATCGCCACCGGCACCAGCACGATCGCGAACACCTGCACGAACTTCGCCGGCTGCAACCCGACCGCGGCGTCGTCCGCCATGAAGTGCGCCATGCTCAGGCCGACCACGAGCGGCAGCGTGAACACCGCGAGCACCGAGTTGATCGCCGTGAGGGTGATGTTGAGCGCCACGTCCCCGCCGGCGAGGTGGCTGAAGAGGTTCGCCGACGTGCCGCCGGGGGACGCGACGAGCAGCATCATGCCGACCGCCAGCGCTCCCTCGAGCCCGAAGGCGAGCACGAGCCCGAGGCAGATCGCCGGCAGCACGACCACCTGGCAGACCAGGGCGATCACGGCCGCTTTCGGGTACTTCGCGACCCTGGCGAAGTCCCCGGCGGTGAGCGTCAGGCCGAGGCCGAACATCACCAGGGCCAGCGCCAGTGGCAGGAAGATCTGGACGACGAGCACGGCGGCCTCCGCGGATGTCCGGCTTGTGCAATTTGATCTGTTCGGAAGATCCTGGCGTTACGCCCGGCTCGACGGAATCGACCAGGTGGCGGCAGCACGACCCCCAGGTGTGATAGTTCTGTAGAAACCCTTCTGGGGGCAGAATGAAGACCGCGGTGGTGACCGGGGCGACCGGCAGGCAGGGCGGCGCCGTGACGCGGCACCTCGTGGCGGCCGGCTGGGAGGTCCGCGCGGTGACCCGCGACCCGGCAGCGGAGGTCCCCGGCGCGTCGGTCGTCGTGGCCGACCAGGGCTCGCCGGAGTCGTTGACCCGCGCTTTCGCCGGTGCGGACGCGGTGTTCAGCGTGCAGCCGGCACCGCACGACCCCCGCGCTCCGCAGGGCTACTCCCCCGCCGTCGAGACGCGGTGGGGCCGCAACGTCGCCGACGCCGCCCTGGCCGCGGGCGTCTCGCACCTCGTGTACGCGTCGCTGGTGGCCGCGCGGGACAGGACCGGCGTGGCGTCGTTCGACAGCAAGTTCGAGGTGGAGCAGCACATCGCGGGCATCGGCGTGCCCACGACCGTGCTGCGCCCGACGACGTTCATGGACGGCCTGTACGCGCCCGGCCTGCCGAAGCTGACCCACCTCCTGCACCCGGCGGTCCGCTACCACCTGGTCGCGGTGGACGACATCGGCGCGATCGCCGCCGCCGTCCTCGCGGATCCCGGCCGCTTCGCCGCGTTCCTGGCCGAGAAACGCCGCTGACCGCGCTCATCGACGCCAGACGACCACCGCCACCACCAGGACCGCCACTCCGATGCCGAAGGCTGCTCCGAACACCCACAACCCGTAGAGGGCGAACGCCACCATCTCCGACCCGATCGCGGCGACGGACGTGACGGTCGCACGCGCGTCCGACTCGATCCGGTGCTGCAACTCGGTTTCCACGTGCACCAGCACGAACCGGTAGAGGCCGTAGAACAGTCCCAGCAGGACGATCGCCACCGGCACGGCCAGCGCGGCCGCCGCGATCAGCATGAGTCCGGACGCGAACAGCACCCAGCCGCGGAACGGCAACCGGCCGGCCAGCGAGGCACCGGCCGCGCCCACCAGCGGAACGCCGATCGTCGCCAGCGGCACCCACGCCGTCGGCACGTGCCAGTCCTGGACCAGCAGCGTGAAGTACTCCTCCATCGTGTCGATCGAGTACACCAACGCCACGGCGAGCACCGCGCGTCTGATCGGCACGGCCTCGCGCAGGCCGGTCAGGAGAGTCGCGAGGTACCCGGGTCCGTCATCGCCGGACCCGCGTTCCGGTTCCGGGAAACCCAGCGCGATCACCGACGACGCCAGGCACATCGCGACGGAGATCCACCCGGCAAGCCGGTAGCCACCGAGGGAGAACAGCACCGTGGCCACGACCGCGACCGGCACCTGGGCGATCAGCTCGATGGTGTCCACGCGGGCGTTCAGGCGTCCGTACAGGTCCTCGTCGCCGTTGGCCGCGAGTCCGTCGTAGAGCAGCGCCTCGAACGCGCCGGACTGCAGCGTGCCGCCCAGTCCCCACAGGACGAACCCGGCGGCGAAGCCCCAGAACGACGGGAACACCACCCAGGTCGCGTATCCGCAGGCCTGCAGCACACCGGAGGCGACCATCGAGCTCCGCCGCGAGAACCGGTCGGCGATGGCGCCGGAGGGCACCTCGAAGACGACCGCGGTCAGCGACCAGATGGCGAACAACGCCGAGATCTGGGCGTCCGACAGCCCGCTGTCGGCGAAGAGCAACGCGTACAGCGCGTAGATGGGGATGAGGTGCGAACACCACGCCCACGCCGTCGCGGTCCGGGACAGATCAGTCGAGGATCAATGTCGTCGTCGCATGGCACAAGGGTAAGCCGCCAGCGCCACTGAATAAATGGCGCTGACGGCTCAGGGGTGGTGCGGTCGATCAGAAGCCGGCGGTGATCTTCGTGAACGCCAGCTCGGCCTGCCCGATGCCGGAGCAGCCCGCCGAGACCTGACCGTCGCAGCCGCCGCGGTCGCGGTTGACCGACCAGAAGGCCAGCCGTCCGAGGCCGTTCGACTTCGACCAGTCGCGGATCGCGGTCCAGTCGTCCACGGTGGTCAGCTCGCGCTGGTCCGAGAGACCGTTCATGCCGGAGATGCCGACGTGCTTGAACGCCTCGGCGTCGCTCCAGCCGAACGTCGACTTCAGCTTGTTCTTGAGCCCGGTGGCCGCGCCGATCGTGTCGGTGCGGATGTTCGAGCTGCCGAAGTCGAACGGCATGATCGTGAACACGTCGATGTTCGCGTTCAGGGCCTTGGCCTGGTCGATCAGGCGAGCGCCGTAGTAGTTCGGCCCGGTGGTGCCGGTGCCGAACGTGACGATCGTCTGGATGCCGGGGTTGTTCTGCTTGACGATCTTCAACGCGGTCAGGATCCGGTCCTGGACCGTCGCGTTCTCGAACTCGTCCGAGTTCTCGATGTCGATGTCGATCGCCTTCAGGCCGTAGGCGTTGATGACCTGCTGGTAGGCGCCGGCCAAAGCCTCCGGCGTCGAGCAGTTCGGGCCCAGCTTGTTGCCGCTCCAGCCACCGAACGACGGCACGATGTCACCACCGGCCGCGCGGATGGCGTTGATCGTCTGCTGGTCGACGCCCCCGGTCAGCGGACGCGTGCCGTCCCACGAGGGACTGCAGCCGCCGCCGGACAGGACGAACGCCAGCGTGAACCACTTGACACCGGTGGAGCGCATGACGTCGGTCGCGTTCTGCGGGTTGCCCCAGCCCAGGTACAGGTAGGGCGCGCCACGACCGTTGCCGGGCAACGGCGGGTTCGACGTCGTGGTGGTCGTCGTGGTCGTGGTGGTGGTCGTCGGCGGGTTTCCACCGTCGCACGAGCCACCGTTGACCTTGCAGTTGGAGGGGCTGCCACCCGAGCCGCGCACGGTGAAGCCGAAGCTCACCGAGCCGCCGACGGGCACGGTGCCGTTCCAGGTGTTGCGGACAGTGATGTTCTGCCCGTTCGCGGCGTAGCTGCCGTCCCACAACGACGCGATGCTCTGCCCGCCCGGGAGCGTGAACTCGACGGTCCACGACGAGAGAGCGGAGCCACCGCTGTTGGAGATGGTGTACTTGGCCTCGTAGCCGCTGCCCCAGTCCGACGTCTTGGTGAACGCCGCCGTCACACCGGTCGCGCCGCTCGCGGGAGCGGCGAGAACACCTCCGACCACGGTCGCCATCGCGACAGCCGCGGCCAGGAACTGCCAGCGGAACTTCTTCATTGCACTCCGTTCACGTGCAGGGGGTACGTGACGGGGTGCACGTTAACTGGTCTAAACCACTCGTTCAAGGGGATGAACCGGACACCGGGAAGCGTCCCAGGAGAACGGTTCCACGAATGGTCCACTTGGAACGGTGTCTGGATCACGACCGGCGGAAGTCGCTGAGCTGCGCGGAACCGGTTACGCGTTCTGGTCCGCCCGGTCAGCCGCCCGCTCCTCCAACAGCTGCAACAACGCGTACGTGGTCTGCCGCTGCTCCTCGACAAGTTTGGTCAACCAAGATCCGAAGTAGAGGAACCCGCCGATCCCGATCAGCCCGAGCCCGAGCACCCCGCCGGAGACCACGTACGGGATCTGCTCCCACACGTACCCGGTGTGCGCGACTCCCCACCACGCGAAGAGGATCGCCGCGATGCCCGCCGTCATCAGCAGGGTGCCCACGAGCCCGAGTCCGCTGCGCATCCGTGCGCGGCGCCGGTCCTGAATGGTCATGGCTTCACCCGCAGGTCGGGGACACCGGTCGGGTGTCCGGAGGGGCAGGGCGCGCCGCCCAGCAGGAACGTGCCGAACGACTTCATGCCGAACGCTCCCAGAGCGGCGACTCCGAGGCCCGCGACGACCAGCAACGCCGGTACGCCGGGGAAGTCGAGCAGTGAGCCCGTGCGGGTGCGTGCGTTCGCCACCGGCGTCACGGACTTGGGTGGTGTCACGCCGGCCACCGGCGGCGAGCCGGGTACGTCGCCGACCGGCGCCGCGGCGTCCGGTGGCGGTGGTGCCACGGGGGCGACCGGGGCCGGGGCGTCGGGTGGGGTCAGGGCCGAGGAGGCGGAGGCGTTGGCCACGGCCTCGGTGTCGCCGACGATGACCTCCAGCTTGCGCAACGGGGTGAGCAGTGGCGCGAGTTCCTTGGGCAGCAGTGGTGTCAGGATGCCGTCGAGGATTCCGCCGAGGCCGAGTTCGGCGCGCAGCACGGTCACGTCGACGGTGAGCTTGAGGCCGCGGCTGGTCGAGGTCGCCGAGGTGCCTTCGAGTTTCGTGGCCGCGGACGGCCAGGTCAGCGTCACTCCCAGCGGTTCCAACGCTTTCAGCAGTCCATCCGGGGGCGCGGCTGGTGACGGCACGGGGAACTTCTGGCCCAGCACGGTGATCTCGGCGATCGCGAACGTGCTGGTGCCGCTGCCTTTGCTGCCGTCGCTCACCGCGACGGACTCGAACCGGACACCCGACAGCACCACCAGGCCGGACAGCAGCGTGATCGTCTGCGCGGACGACACGGCGGTGGACCGCGCCTCGGAGCCGGACGCCGTGCTGACGCTGGAGGACGCGAGACCCTCGGCGGTGAGCACGAACGGCACCTCTTGACGCGCGCCGGCGAACGACTCGGCCTTCGAAGCGTTCGCGGAGGCCTTCATGCCCGACTTCGACTCGTCGGCCGGGCCGCCGGGGTGTGCCGCGTTGACCTGGATCGGGTACGCGAAGCCCAGCAGCTGCGGCAGGCCGGTGCCCACGGCGGCGCCCGGCCACAGCGAGCTCGCCACCGACCGTCCGATCGGACCGGCGCCCAGCTCGGTCTGGGTGTAGGAGAGGTGGACCTCGCCCTGCGGTTCCGCAGGCACCGGGAGCAGGTCGGTCGTCAGCAGCACCGACACGGGTGCCGCGCGGGACGACAGCGTGAACCCGCCGATGTCGGCCCGCGCGGGGGCCGGGGACAGCAGGAGCAGCAGGAGCACTAGCGCGTACCTCATGACGCCCCTCCGAAGTAGACGGTGGCGAGGTCCTCGCCGGCGGCGATCTCGCCGTGCGCCATCACGACCACCTGGTCGGCCACGGCGGAGGCGGTCTCGGCGAACTGCTCGACGACCAGCATCGTGACGCCGGACGACGCCAGCTCCGCGACGACCTCGTACAGCTCGGCGACGATCACCGGGGCGAGTCCCATGGACAGCTCGTCGATCACCAGCACGGCCGGGTCGGTGATCAGCGCGCGGGAGAACGCCAGCATCTGCTGCTCGCCGCCGGACATCGAGCCCGCGAGCTGTCGTTGCCGTGCCTCGAGCTTCGGGAACCGCTCGTAGACGACGCCGGGGTCGCCGCGCATGAGCCGCAGGTTCTCCGCGACGGTGAGGTTCGGGAAGATCGCCCGGCCTTCCGGGATCGTGCACAGGCCGGCGCGCGCCAGCTCGTCGGGCGCGGCGTCGTTGACGTGCACCCCGCCGAGGTGGACGTGCCCGCTCGACGCCCGCAGCTGTCCACTCAGGACCTTCACCAGCGTCGACTTGCCCGCGCCGTTCGGGCCGAGCAACGCGGTGACGGTGCCGCGCGGCACGTTCAGCGAGACCCCGCGCAGCACCTCGATGCGGCCGTAGCCGGCGTGGACGTCCATCAGGTCGATCATCCGAGGTACGCCTCCCGCACACCCTCGTGCGCGCGGACGACGTCCGGCGTGCCGGACACCAGCAACCGGCCGAGGTTCAGCACGTGCACGGTGTCGCAGTAGCCCATCACGAGGTCCATGTCGTGCTCGACCAGGACCACCGAACGGCCCTCCGCGCCCAGTTCCCGCAGCAGCTCGCCGAACGCGTCCGTCTCGGCGCGGTCGAGCCCCGACGACGGCTCGTCGAGCAGCAACAGGCTCGGGTCGGTGGCCAGCGCGCGGGCCAGCTCCAGCAGCCGGGCGGCACCGGTCGGGACGGTGTCGGCCTGGCTGGCGGAGAACTCCGCGATGCCGACCCTGTCCAGCAGCTCCGCTGCCAGTCGGGACGGCCGGCGGCGGCTTTCCAGCGCCACCACCACGTTCTCCCGGACGGTCAGCGACCCGAAGACCTCCAGGCGCTGGAACGTCCGCGCCACGCCCATCCTCGACCGCTGGTGCGGGCCCTTCGCGGTGATGTCCGCGTCGTCGAGCAGCACCCTGCCCGCCGACGGTGTGCGCAGGCCGCTGACCACGTCGAACAACGTCGTCTTGCCCGCGCCGTTGGGGCCGATCAGGCCGGTGACACCGGGGTCGACCTTCAACGTCACGTCGTCGACCGCGGTCACCTCGCCGAAGCGGACCGTCACGCCCTCCACCCGCAGCGTGCTCATGCGCGCCGCCGGGTCCAGGCTCGGAACAACCAGCTGACCAACCCGTTGGGGTCGCGGGAAAGGCCTGCCGCCGCGATGCCGAGCAGCACCACCGCCACCCCCGCGAACGCCGGGAAACCGCTCTGCAGCACCGGGAGCAGCATCAGCAGCATCCCGCCGAGCAACGCGCCCGACACCGACGTCACCCCGGCGATCACCGCGAACAGCAGCAACGGCAGGTTGTTGAACAGCTGGAAGTCGCTGGCCGCCACGGTCTCGCGCAGCTGGGCGAAGAGCCCGCCCGCCAGTCCCGCGATCCCCGCCGACAACGCGAACACGCCGACCCGGATCCAGCGCACGTTCATCCCGAGCGTCGCGCAGGCAGCCGAGCTGTCCTTGACCGCGATCATCCTGCGCCCCAGCCGGCCGCGCCGCACCGCCAGCACCCCCACGCCGACCAGCACGAACACCCCGGCCACCAGCAGCAGCTGCGCGGTCGCCGACCCGATCAGCCGCGGCACCTGAAGGCTCCCCCGCACCCCGAACGCGATCGGCGACTGCAGCACCAGCTTGTCCATCAGCTGCGCGAACCCCAGCGTCGCCAGCGCCAGGTAGAGGCCGCTCACCCGCAACACCGTCAACGCGATGAGCGCGCCGACCGCGGCGGCCACGAGCGCACCGGCCAGCAGGGTCACCGGCGAGGGTGACCCCAGCCGCGCCACCGTCACCGCGCCCACGCCGACGAACGTGAACTGCCCGAGCGACACCACCCCGCCGTACCCGGTGAGCAGCACCATCGACAGCAGCACGATCCCGAACACCAGTCCCAGCGCGAGCTGCCCGGCCACCACCGAGTCGACCAGCAGCGCGAGCACCACGACCACGCCCGCGAACACCCCCGCGCCGACACCGGTCGTCAGGGCGTCCGGCACGGCCATCCCGCGAGATCCCCGCACACCACCGATCCGCAACGGCGACTGCGGCATCGCGAGCAGCACGACGAACAGCAGCAACGCGGGAATCGCCGCGCGGAACGCGATCCAGCCCGGCGACGACGGCAGGTACGCGACGGCGTAGGACTGCACCAGCCCGAGGCCGAGCGCGCCCACGAACGTCCACGGCAGACTGCGCAACCGTCCGACCAACGCCGCCGTGTACGCCGTGATCACCAGCAACGTCATCGTCACGTAGTCGAGCTGCACGACCGGCGTCAGCAGGATCCCGCCCAATGCCGCGAGCGCCGACCCGATCGCCCAGCTCAACGCCGACAACCGGTGCGGCCGCGTCCCGTACAGCGACGCCAGCTCCGGCGCGTCGACGCAGGCCCGCATCGCGAGCCCGGTGCGCGTCCGGTTCAGCAGCACGTACAACCCGCCCGCCACCAGCACCGCGCACGCCAGCGTCACCAGGTCGTGCCCGCTGACGTACGACTGTCCGATGTGGATGCCGTGCTCGTCGAGGAACGGCCGCACCGGACGGGCCTGCGGCGGCCAGATCACCTGCGCCACCCCGATCAGCCCTACCAGCACGCCCACACCCGCGACCAGCGTGATGCCGACCGGCGCGCCCGCGAGCCTGCGCATCACGAACCGTTCGACCACCAGCCCGAACACCGGCGCGCACACGCCGACCACGAGCAGCAGCGCGAGCCATTGCGGCAGACCGCGGTTCTCGGCGAGCTCCCAGTAGAGGAACGCCATGACCATGCCGATCGCGCCGTGGCCGACGTTGAACACCTTGGAGGTGCTGTAGGTGAGCACGAGACCGCCCGCGACCACCGCGTACGCACCACCGGTGACGAGCCCGAAGACGGTGTAGGCGAGGAGAGCGGTCATCCACCGACTCCCGTGTCGATCAACGACCCGCACGAGTACCCGGACGCGGGTGCCAGCCGCGACCACGCCCCGCCCTTCAGCCGCACCAGCGTCATGCAGGCGGAAGTGCGTTTGCCGCCCACGTCCTGCGGCGCGACCATCCCCTCGGCGGTGAAGTCGTGCACGCCGCGGATCGCCTCGACGACCGCCTTGCGCGTCAGCTGCGGCCCGACCTTCGCCGCGGTCTGGACGAACAACCTCGCCGCGGCCCAGGCGAACATGCCGAAGTACGAGGGCGCGGCGCCGGGCGCCACCCGTCCCAGCCACTGCTTGTACAGCGACACCTGGGCGTTGTTCTCCTCGAACAACGCGCCGTTCGTGTAGACCACGGTGCCGTCGACCGCCGCGCCGCCCTGCTTCAGGTACTGCGGGTCGTAGGCGCTCGGGTCGGTGATGAACGCCTCCGGCGTGAACCCCTGCTGCCGCATGGCCTGCTGCAACCGCACCGCGTACTGCGCCGACCCGATCCAGTAGACGATCTTGGTGCCGGTCTCCTTGAGCTTCGCCACGTACGGCGCGTAGTTGACGTCGGTGATGTCGATGGCCTGCGAGTACACGAACCTGATCCCGCGCGCCTCGGCGGCCTTCTGCATGCTCTTGGCGTTCTGCGCGCTCGCGTCGGCGTTGAGGTAGAGGTAGGCCGCGGCGCCGATCCCGCCGGGGAAGCTCGACCTGACCAGGTCGGGTCCCGCCGACGACACCAGGTTCACGACGTTGGACGCGACGCCGAAGCTGACCGGCGTGCGCTGCCGTTGCGCGGTGACCGTCGAGGCCCGCAGGTCGGGGATCCCGCACCCGGCCGCCGCCGGTCCGCCGCCCTGGTCGAACGCCGACATCGACCCGACGAGCGCGAACGCCTGCTCACAGGCCTGTGAGGTGGCCTGCTGGTCGCCACCGCTGTCGGTGCGGGAGTCGAACGAGACGAGCTTGAGCTTGCGCCCGCAGATCGCGCCCTGGGTGGCGTTGAAGTACTCGACGAACGCCTTGGTGGCCTGCTGCGCGGACTGGAAGATGCCGGGCACCGGCCCGCTGATGTCGGAGATGTTGGCGATGGTGATCTCGCCCGCGGTGACGCCCTTGTCCGTGGCGCCACCGGTCCCCTGGCACGCGGCCGCGAGGCTGCCCGGCGGGTTCGGCTGCTTGTTCGGCTGCTGCGGGTTGGTCGCGCCCTGCTGGCCGGCGGTGCCCTCGCTGCCGGGCTGCGCGGCGCCTTCCTCCTCCGGCACCACGCCCTGCCCGGTGCCCGTTCCTCCTCCGGGCACGACCAGTGCGGCGCGTTGCTCGTCGGTGAGCCTGCTTCCGCAGCCCGCGAGCAACGCGCAGATCACCACCACCGGGATCAACGCGGTCCTGCGACGCATGCAAACGGACGCTAGGGCACTGCATCAATCCAGGCCGGGCCTCCGACCTGCGTTTTCACCCGGCTGGCCGACACGATTTCTAGAACACGTTCTATCTGCAAACAATCACGCCGGAAAGCGTCACCAAACGGCACTTGCGTCGTTATTCGGCGCTGTTGCGAGGAACACGTTCTACCCAAGAGGGCGGTCGCAGCTCCGGCCAGCGCGGCTGGATCACGTCGCCCGACGACTCACCCCGGACCCGACGCACCACCCACGGCACGACGTGCTCGCGCGCCCACTTCCAGTTCTCGGCCCGCTGGATCCGCCGGTCGACCGACGGGGCGATGCCGAGCACCGCGCGGGTCAGCTCGTGCGAGACGCCGAGGCCGTCCAGCACGGAGATCGCGACCTCGGTGTGCCCGAGGGAGTTGAGGTGCAGCCGGTCCGCGGACCACATGCGACGGTCGCGCAGCTGACGCATGTTCCACATGTCGCCCAGCACGCACGAGTACTCGTCCGCGATCGCGCGCACGTGCTCGTTGTAGATGGCCACCCGGCCGCGCATCTTGCGGAACACCGGGTCGTCCCCGCCGTCGACGCCCGTGAAGAGGATGACCCTGGCACCGGAGTTCACCAGCAAAGCCACGGCCGCGCGATACGCGCGCATGAGGGCGTCGATGTTCACCTTGGGCCGCATGAGGTCGTTCCCGCCCGCGTAGAGCGAGACGAGGTCGGGCTTCATCGCGAGCGCGCGCTCCAGCTGCTCACGGAGGACCTGCGGCAGCAACCGTCCCCGCACGGCCAGGTTGGCGTAGGCGAACTCGGGATCGGCGGTGCCGAGGACCTCGGCGACCTGGTCGGCCCAGCCTCGCACACCGTTCGGACGACTGGCGTCGTCGTCGCCCACTCCCTCGGTGAACGAGTCCCCCAACGCCACAAAACGCTTGCTCATGCTCAGGACCTTATGTCGTGCATTCGGACGCGGGTTGCGCGGGGTTTGATAACGGTTCGGCAACGGAGGCGTCTCAAACTGAGGCACCACACCATTCCTGGCCGTACTCCAGTTCGTGCGACTCCCCATCGACTTGGCGAAGCCGACGCGACTGCTGGTCGCGGTGGCGGGCTGTGCGCTGGCCGTGCTGCTGAGCACCGGGGACGCGATCGGCCAGCCCAGCACCCCTTCGACCCCCGTCTCGACCCCGCCGCCCGGAAGTGCCGGAACGGGTGACGAGGTCGTGCAGACGCAGTGGGGTCCGCTCGGACCTGCCGACCGGGACTTCATGAACCGGGTCAAGCAGGCGGGGCTGTGGGAGAAGCCGGCCGGGGAGAAGGGCAAGGCCAAGAGGGCGGACCAGCCCAAGATCCAGGAGGCGTGCAAGCACCTCATCGAGGGGCACACGCTGCTGGACAACGTCGTGAACCGCGCGGGCGTCCTGCTCGGTCACACGCTGCCGTCGGAAGCCACCGACGAGCAGAAGGGCTGGCTCGCCGAGATGGACGCGGCGAACGGCGACGAGTTCGACGCCGTCTTCGCCAACCGGCTCCGCGCGGCGCACGGCAAGGTCTACGCCTATGCCGCGCAGATCCGGGCGGGCACCAAGAACGAGCTCATCCGCATCCTCTCCACGCAAGCGATGATCACCGTCTTCGACCACATGAAGGTGCTCGAGGACACCGGTCGCGTCGACTTCACCGGACTGGAGTCACCGCAACCGCTGGCGCCGCCCACGAACAGCACCGCGGACACGGGAACTCCCGATCCGAGCGGCGACCAGGCAGCGGACGAGTCGACCAACCCGACCGAGGGCGTGATCCCGACCGTGCCGGACGGCACCAGGTTCACCCGCACCGCGGAACAAGGCGTGTTCGGTGACAACAACGGCGTCTTCTTCGGCGCGATCGCGGTGCTCGCGCTCGCACTGGTGGGAATGCGGCTGATATCCCGGCAGAAGAAGAAAACTCGGCGGAAATCCCGTTCGTACTGAAAAACCGCACAAACCCAGCTCCAACCGAGAAATAGCGGCTCACCGCCGTCAGCTCCACCATGCCGTTTTATCGGACTACTACGAGGTGGCACATGGCTATTCACCGGAGGAAATCCACGATCTGGCTCACCGCGGCCGCGGCCGCGATGGCCGTGGTCGCTGGCGGTGCCGCGGTGGTGGCCATCAGTTCTTCTGATGGCGCCGCGCTCGCCGACGGAGCGGACAAGAGCTTGTTCGTCGACATCACCAAGGTGAAGCCGAACGTCAAGAAGCCGAAGCCCGAGAACGACGCCACCACGGGTACGTTCACGGTGAACTGCGGCCGCAACGAGAACGGGCACTTCAACCCGGACAACTTCATCGCGCAGCCCGGCGTCCGCAACGGCGCCCAGCACCTGCACGACTACGTCGGCAACCTGTCGACGAACGCGGACTCGAACAACAAGTCGCTCGCGAAGGCCGGCACGACGTGCCGCAACGGTGACAAGTCCGCCTACTTCTGGCCCGTCGTCCGCATCATCGACGAGGAGGAAGAGGAAGCCGCCGCCGAGCCGGCGGAGCAGGCCCCGCCGAAGAAGGACGACAAGGCCCAGCAGGACAAGGACAAGGCCGACAAGGCGGCTGCCCGCCTCGAGTGCCCCGACGTCGCCTCGCTGCTCCCCGAGGACGTGCCGGAAGCCGCCCAGGCGGAGATCGACAAAGAACTCGAGAACATCGAGAAGGTGACCGAGGAGGCCGAGAAGAAGGTCGACGCCACCAAGGCCCAGGACCGCGACAACGTCATCGTCGGCCCGACGCGCGAGAAGCGCGCCGCGATCCTGAACCGGATGATGCTGGCGTTCAGCCGCCAGGGCAAGCAGGCCCCCGACCTCAACCCGGCCGCCGCCTGCGCCGTGAAGGACCAGGCCCAGGGCGAGCAGGGCCTCGACAACGGCAGCGAGAACAGCGACGCCGCCCAGGCAGAGGGCACGGAGCAGAAGAAGCAGCAGAACAACGCCGAGGAGAACAACGAGAACGAGCTCGAGGGCAACGAGGGCGAGATCCAGCGCCCCGCCGTCGTCGACCTGCAGTTCCGCGGCAGCCCGACCGGCAAGGTCGTCGCGATGCCGAAGTTCCTCCGCGTGCTCTACGGCGACGCCAAGGCCGGCCAGAACGGCCCGAAGAACGCCAAGGCCTCCTGGACCTGCACGGGCTTCGAGGACAAGGTGCTGATGGACAAGTACCCCATCTGCCCGCAGGGCTCGAAGGTCAAGCGCGTCCACGACTTCCCGAGCTGCTGGGACGGCAAGAACATCGACTCCGAGAAGCACCGCGAGCACATCGTCTACCCGGACCCCAACACCGGCAAGTGCCAGCAGGGCTTCAAGGCCGTTCCCCAGCTGCGCATCTCGCTGACCTACAACATCCCGCTCGACGTCCAGAAGGCAGGCCGCTACCTGGTCGACTCCTTCCCGGAGGAGGAGCACAACCCGCTCACCGACCACGACGACTTCGCGAACGTGATGTCGCAGAAGATCATGAACCGCCTCGTCAACTGCGTGAACTCGGGCAAGAAGTGCCGCGAGTGACGCTCTGACCACGTCGTTCGGATCGACGGAAGTTCCCCGGTGCACCTCCCGCGCACCGGGGAACTTCCGTTGTGCGGACTGATTTCCGGTTCACAGGCGTGAACCGGTTCACCGACGTGAACGTTGTTCCGGAATGATTGACCAAAAAGGTATAGACCACTAACACTGGCCATCATGGTCACCCGTTCCTGCGCGGTGCTGATCGCACTGATCGCATCCCTGATCGCCCCGGTCACCGGCCAGTCCGCCTCCGCGGCGCCGGCGACGTTCGCCCACCCCGGAGTCGTGGTCTCCCGTCCCCAGCTGGACTTCGTGCGCGCCAAGGTCCAGGCGGGCGCCCAGCCGTGGACGTCCGCCTACAACGCCATGATGGGCTCGAAGTACGCCGACCTGAACCGCACGCCGAAGCCACGGGCCGTCGTGGAGTGCGGCTCCTACTCCAACCCCAACTACGGTTGCACCGACGAGCGCGAAGACGCCATCGCCGCCTACACCCTGTCGCTCGCCTGGTACATCACGCGCGACACCCGGTACGCGACCAAGGCGATCCAGATCATGGACGCCTGGTCCGCCACGATCCGCGACCACACCAACTCCAACGCCCCGCTGCAGACCGCGTGGTCGGCCAGCAGCTGGCCCAAGGCCGCCGAGATCATCAAGCACGTCTACGGGAACTGGCCGGGCAGCGCCCGGTTCGGCACCATGCTGCGCGACGTCTACCTGCCCGAGATCCAGAACGGCCGTGCGAACACCAACGGCAACTGGGAGCTCAGCATGATGGAGGCCTCGCTCGGCATCTCGGTGTTCCTGGAGGACCGCGCGGCCTACGACAAGGCCGTCGGCATCTTCCGCACGCGCATCCAGGCGTTCATCTACCTGACCACCGACGGCGCGCTGCCCAAGACGCCGCCGGGCAGCGGCATCGACACCAGGGACGAGATCATCTCGTACTGGCACAACCAGTCCACGTTCGTCGACGGGCTCGCCCAGGAGACCTGCCGCGACTTCGCGCACACCGCCTACGGCCTGAGCGCCGCCTCGCACTTCGCCGAGACCGCGCGGCACCAGGGCCAGGACATCTGGGGCGAGATCAAGGACCGGATGCGCCACGCGTGGGGCCTGCACACCAAGTACCAGAACGGGGAGCCGGTGCCGTCGTGGTTCTGCGGCGGGTCGTTCTCCCGCGAGCTCGGGCCGACGTCCGAAATCAGCTTCAACGCCCTGAACACCCGGCTGGGCATCGCGATGTCGAACACCCAGCGCTACACCGAGGCACAGCGTCCACAGGGGACGGACAACCTGTTCATCGCCTGGGAGACCCTCACCCACGCGGCGAACCCGTCCTGACGGGGGCTAGCGTGCCTTCATGACCGAGACACCGGACGTGAAGCCACGCAGCCGCGACGTGACCGACGGCCTGGAGCGCACCGCCGCGCGCGGCATGCTCCGGGCCGTCGGCATGGGAGACGAGGACTGGGAGAAGCCGCAGATCGGCGTCGCCTCGTCCTGGAACGAGATCACGCCGTGCAACCTGCCGCTGGACCGCCTCGCGAAGGCCTCGAAGGACGGCGTGCACGCGGCGGGCGGGTACCCGCTCGAGTTCGGCACGATCTCCGTGTCGGACGGCATCTCCATGGGCCACGAGGGCATGCACTTCTCGCTGGTCTCGCGCGAGGTGATCGCCGACAGCGTCGAGACCGTGATGATGGCCGAGCGCCTGGACGGCTCGGTGCTGCTCGCGGGCTGCGACAAGTCGTTGCCCGGCATGCTGATGGCGGCGGCGCGCCTCGACCTCGCCAGCGTCTTCCTCTACGCCGGCTCGATCCTGCCGGGCCGCGTCACGCTGACCGACGGCACCGAGAAGGAAGTCACGATCATCGACGCGTTCGAGGCCGTCGGGGCCTGTGCGCGCGGGCTGATGAGCCGTGAGGACGTCGACCTGATCGAACGCGCCATCTGCCCCGGCGAGGGCGCGTGCGGCGGCATGTACACGGCGAACACGATGGCCAGCGCGGCCGAGGCCCTGGGCATGTCGCTGCCCGGCAGCGCCGCTCCCCCGGCCACCGACCGCCGCCGCGACGGGTTCGCGCGCAGGTCCGGTCAGGCCGTGGTCGAGATGCTGCGCCGCGGGATCACCGCGCGGCAGATCATGACGCGCGAGGCGTTCGAGAACGCCATCGCCGTCGTGATGGCGTTCGGCGGCTCCACCAACGCCGTGCTGCACCTGCTCGCCATCGCGCACGAGGCCGACGTCGAGCTGTCCCTGGACGACTTCAGCCGCATCGGCGCGCGCGTGCCGCACCTGGCCGACGTGAAGCCGTTCGGGCGCCACGTGATGACCGACGTCGACCGCATCGGCGGCGTGCCCGTGGTGATGAAGGCGCTGCTGGACGCCGGTCTGCTGCACGGCGACTGCCTGACGGTCACCGGCCGCACCGTCGCCGAGAACCTCGCCGACATCGACCCGCCCGACCCGGACGGCCTCGTCCTGCGCGCCCTGGACAAGCCCATCCACCACACCGGCGGCATCACGATCCTGAAGGGCTCGCTGGCCCCCGAGGGCGCCGTGGTCAAGTCCGCGGGCTTCGACTCGGACGTCTTCACCGGCACCGCGCGCGTGTTCGACCGCGAGCGCGCCGCGATGGACGCGCTGGAGGACGGCACCATCACCGCGGGCGACGTCGTGGTGATCCGCTACGAGGGCCCCAAGGGCGGGCCGGGCATGCGCGAGATGCTCGCCATCACCGCGGCGATCAAGGGCGCGGGCCTCGGCAAGGACGTCCTGCTGCTCACCGACGGCCGTTTCTCCGGTGGTACCACGGGGTTGTGCGTGGGCCACGTGGCACCGGAGGCGACCGACGGCGGTCCCATCGCGTTCGTCCGCGACGGCGACCCGATCACGCTCAACGTCGCGACCGGCACGTTGGACGTCGGCGTGGACGCGGCCGAGTTGGCCACCCGCCGGGAGGGCTGGGAGCCGCTGCCCGCGCGCTACCAGCGTGGCGTGCTGGCCAAGTACGCGAAGCTGGTCGGCTCAGCCTCCCAGGGCGCCGTCTGCGGCTGACCCACGTTCCGTTTGGCGCGAACGGGGGGTTCGGGTCGCGTATGCACCCAACCCCCCCCGTTCGCGCCACGGGTCAGTTGAGTTTTTCGGCCAGTGCGACGGCGATGCCGGCGGGGCCGCGGAGGTAGCAGAGCCGGTAGCTGTTCTCGTACCGCACCAGCTCGCCGATGAGTTCGGCGCCGTGTGGCCGCAAGCGGTCGAGGATGTCGTCCATGTCGTCGACCGCGAACATGACGCGGTGTGCGCCGAGCGTGTTCGTCGGAGCGCGCGGGTCGCCGTCTCGGCTCGACGGCGTGTGGTACTTGGTCAGCTCGAGCCGTCCGTGGCCGTCCGGGGTGCGCATCATCGCGATGTCCGAGCGGACTCCCTCAAGCCCGACGAGGCGATCCACAGCGCTGCCCTCGACTGTCGCCTCGCCTTCCAGTTCCAGTCCGAGCTCGACGAAGAACGCCTTCGCGGCCGCGAGGTCGTCGACGACGATGGCGATGTTGTCCAACCGCTGGATCGTCCCGCGCCGAGGGCCGCGCTGGTCGGTGTCGTTCATGATGATCTCCATTCGCGGACCATGTCGTCGTGGAGCGACTTCACGCCGTACTTTGCCACGGTCCTGAGGGACCCCTGCCCCGGTTGGCCGTGCCGCCATCCGGGGCACAGTGCGCGCGAGTTGTGTGGGTGCGCGCGCACCGGGTATTCGCCCTGTCGATGAGCCCCGTGGGA
>NZ_DATLEC010000111.1:0-22545 GCF_035525475.1 Lentzea sp.
CTTGACCTCCAGTTAGGTCGAGTTCGTAGCGTCACGAGCATGTTCGCGATTCGGCAGTACGAGTTCGGCCCGGCCTCGAACCTCCTCGTCGAGGAGGTCTCCGACCCGGAGCCCGCCGCAGGTCAGGTGCGGATCACCGTGGCCGCCTCTGGCGTCCACCTCGTCGACACCACCATCCGCAAGGGCGGCTTCGGCCCCGTCGACTTCCCGATGACGCCCGGCCGGGAGGTGGCGGGCGTCGTCACGGCTCTCGGCGCCGACGTCGAGCCCGAATGGCTGGGCCGCCGGGTCGTCGCGCACCTCGGCCAGGCCAACGGCGGCTACGCGGAGCTCGCGGTCGCCAACGTCAGCGCGCTGCACGCGGTGCCGGACGACGTGTCGTTCGAGGCGGCGGTCGCGATGATCGGCACCGGGCGCACGGTGGTCGCCGTGCTGGACCGCGCCCAGCTCACCAAGGACGACGTGGTGCTGGTGACGTCGGCGGCGGGTGGCATGGGCACGTTGTTCGTGCAGGAGGCGCGGAACGTCGGCGCGCGGGTCATCGGGCTCGCCAGTGGTGCGAAGCTCGATCTCGTCGTGGAGAACGGGGCGGACGCGGCTATCGACTACACGCGGCCGGGCTGGGCGGAGGGCGTCAAGGACATGACGGTCGTGTTCGACGGCGTCGGCGGCGAGGTCGGGGCGCAGGCGCTCAAGACGTTGGGGACCGGCGGACGGCAGATCATCTACGGCTGGGCTTCCGGCGCGATGACGCCGATCAGCACGGAGGCGTTGTTCGCCAACAGTCTGACCGCGACCGTCGCGCTCGGGCCGGGGATGATGCGGCGCGGTCTTCGGAACCTCGAGGAGGAGTCGATGGCGGGGCTGGCCGGCGGGCGGTTCGTGCCGCTGGTCAACCCGCCGTTCGCGCTCAAGGACGCCGCGAAGGCGCACGAGGCGCTGGAATCACGTGCGGTGGTGGGAAAAGTGGTGCTCAAGCCGTGACCGTGTGATCAAGCGAGCGATCGGGGCTCGATGATTCGCAGTCCGTCCGCACGCATGGTGTGAGCAACTTGTCCGGCCAGGGACCTGGTCACCTGGGCAAAGGTGATGGGGCCGTCCCGGAAGGACGGCCCCATCATTTCCTCGGTCACGCCTGGACCGGCACCTCGACGAACTTCTCGCCCGCGAAGTTCTCGACCACCACGGACTTCACGTCCTTGGGGTCGACCAGCGCGGAACCGTCCAGGTTCGTGCCCTCGGCGGCGCCCTTCTTGGACACCACCCAGGAGCCCGCCTCCTGGCGGCTGCCGTCCTTCGCCACGACGAAGATCCGGCACTTCTCGCCCTCGGGGATACCGCTGATCGCCATGTTCGTGCGCACCCAGCCCGCGGCGGGGACGACCTTCACGGTCATCGACGCCTTGGTCGCCGGGTCCGTGAACGTGGCGAGCCTGGTGCCCGCCGGGTCCGGTGCCACCGTCGGGGTGGGAAGGGCCACGTTCGCATCGGGCGAGGTGACCTTACCGACGAGGACTCCGGCGCCCAGCACGATGGCGGCCACCACGGCCGCCGCGGCACCGAGCGCGAACTGACGACGTCGGGCGACGCCGCCTCGTTCGGCGCGCACCTGGCGCAAGGTGCGCTGCAACAGCAGGTCGCCGCCTTCCGGCGGCCCGTCCAGCATGGCCTCCGGCGGCACCTCGCCGAGGAAGGCCTCCATGTCGCGGAGCTCCGCGACCTCACGCGCGCAGTCGGGGCAGGACGCCAGGTGCTCGTCCATCACGCGCACCTCCTGCTCGTCCAGCGCCCCGAGAACGTAGGCGCCGAGCAGGTGCGGGTCGTGCTGCGTGGTCATCCGGCCACCCCCTTCAGTGCGACCTTCTGACCGCCGAAGGTCTCCCTCAAGGCTCGCAACGCGTAATACGATCTCGATTTCACCGTGCCCGGTGGTACCCCGAGCGCTTCCGCAGCCTCCGTCACGCTACGGCCGCGGAAGTAGATCTCCATCAGCACGTCCCGGTGGTCCGACGAGAGCCTGTCGAGCGCTTCCAGCACCACCACCGAGTCGACGACCTGGTCGGCGTGGTCGCGTTCGATCGGTGGCGTCGTCGGGGACTCCGCCACCTCCTGCGGACGCGCCGCCTTCGCGCGCACCCGGTCCGTGACGATGTTGCGCGCCACGGTCAACAGCCAGCCGCGCACCGATCCCTTGCCGTTCACGAGGGCGTCGGGGTGGCGCCAAGCACGGACGAGGGTCTCCTGGACCACGTCCTCGGCAGCCGCCCGGTCGCCGGTCAACCGCGTCGCGTAGGCCAGCAGAGCCCGACCGTGCTCCTCGTAGAGCGATCGGATCAGCGCCTCGTCGGCCGCGGTCTCCCGTTTCCGGGAGAACAAAGCCGCCATCCACCCACTCCTCCCCGCCCGCGAACACCTCGTGCGGGCGTCCTGTTCAAGACCTCAGCCGTCACACGAGCGGAGGCGGGCCTTGGTTCAACGAAAGTCCCAGAAGAATCGGGGCATGTTAGCGGGAACCGTTGAGATGCCCGGCCAGCTCGTTCATCACCGCTTCCGGCATGACGTTGATGAACATCGCGTGGTCGGTCGCCGGGTCGCGCAGCTCCTCGGCGAAGCTGTCGATCGCGAACGGCCGGCCCTTGGGGATGTGGTAGCCGACGGTGACGTGCAGCCGCGGGATGGGGAACGTCCTCGGCGGGCACGCGCCGCCTGCCAGCGGGAACGCCACGTGCGTGCGGTGCGAGGCGCTGTCGGTGTTGTTGCCGTCCCAGCAGCTGCCGAAGTCGTAGCTGCGCAACGTGGTCGCGTTCCCGCACAGCGGGTACTTCGCCGTGTAGCGGCCGGGCTTGTCGGCGCAGCCCCACCGCGCCCGCGTGTTCGGCCCGTAACCGCTGGTGAAGGCCGACGGGTCGCCGGTGATCAGGCGCAGGAACCGCGGCATCGGCAGCACGGCGCTCACCGGGCTCCCCTCATACCGGATCTCCACGCTCGTGGGCTCCAGCACCTCGCCGGTGTTGCCGTGCAGGCCACCACCGTCGGCGTGCGCGTCCGGTCCCGTGCCGTCAGTAAGGCGCAGCACCGGCCAGTAGTAGGTGGAACGGTCGTCCTTCTCGCACGTCGTGGACGCGGCCGCGAGAGAGTCGTCCGTCGAAAGCGCGTCAGCTGACTTGTTGCCCACGTACTCATGAGTGTGGTGCGCGCCGAACGGGATACCTGGCGAAACGACCGGGTTGTCCGCGTTGAGGTGACGTTCCTCGTTCGTGCCGCAGCGGATGACGACGCCCGACCTCTCCGGTTCGTCCACCACCTGGTCGAGCTCGCTGACGTACCGGTCGGCGCTCGACGTGCCGGACAGCACGATCGCGGAAGCCACCAGCACCAGTACCGCGACCGCCGCGACTGCGAGGGTCACCGGTTTGTTCCGGACCACGGTTACAGCTTGCCAATCGGGTCGATGAGACTGTCTCAGTCCAGGCTGTCTCGGTTCGGGCGGTCATTTCGTCCCACGAGCTTCTCGTAGGACCCGCGCAGGTGCTCCTCCGCCGCCGAGGCCGCCTGCTCGACGTCTCCTACGCGCAGGACCGCCGCCAGGTTCAGGTGCTCGGGCACCACGAGCTCACGATAGGTGGGATCGCCGTCGATCCGCGCGAGCAGGAACAGATGAATCTGGCTGCGGATGGCCCGCCACGACTCGATGAGCCGCCGATGCCCCGCCACCTCGTACACGGCGTCATGGAACTTCATGTCCAACGCGACCCGTTCGGCGTTCGTGCGCGCGTGCCGCATCTCCTCGACAACGGCGTCCAACGCGTCGAACGACGCGCCCTTCTTCGCGGCCGTTCTCATCGCGAGCCCGTCCAACGCCGCTCTCAGCGTGTACAGCTCTTCGACGTCCTCCGGCTCGAGCGCGCGCACCCGCGTGCCGCGGTGCAGCTCCGAGCTCACCAGCCCTTCGCCTTCGAGCAGCAGCAGACCTTCGCGCGCTGAACTGCGGCTCACGTCGAACTCGGCCATCAGGTCGGCCTCTTTGAGGGGCGCGCCGGGGCCCAGCTCACCGGCCAGGATCGCGGTCCGGACCTGGTCGGCGACCTCGCCGGCGAGACCTCGGTGGGACGCGGGCCGGGCGAGCGGAGGCATGTCCGAATGTTGACATTCCGACAACCGGTGGTCAATTCGCGGCGGGTGGTGGGCGGCGGGCAGCCTGGCGTGGTGCGCGACAAGCGGCGTGACACGGGGTGCGATGTGTCCCCGCGCAGCGGAGGCAGCGATGAAGCCGCGGCCTGGGGGTGCGGGGGTGCGGGGGTGCGCCAGCGGAGTGCCGCAGCGGTGAGGCGGGCGGGGCCGCAGCGGGTGTGATGTGAGTCGTCGGGAACGCTGGCCGAGTGGGGCGTTCGCCGACGGCTTGCGGGGCCGTCGGCGAACTCTGGTCCTGCTCTAGCCCGCGGTCACCAGCGGCTGGCGGGCGTGGTTCACCACGCTGACGCCGGAGACGTCTTCCGCCTTCACCATCGCGGAGCCGGACAGCGTCACCTCGCCGGCATGCGCCCTCCACGAGCCCGCGGTGAAGGTTCTGCCGTCCCTCGTGTGCACCACCAGCCAGCAGGCTTCCCCGTCCTGCACGCCGTCCACGGTGGCGACCAGTCTCAGGCCGCCCTCGGTGTCGGTCACCTGCACGGCCATGTGCGCGCCTGCTGCCGAGGTCCCCTGCAGGACCGCGCCGGTGCCGGCCACCCCCAGTTCCTGGCCCATCCAGACGCCGCCGGCCAGCACGCCGGCGACCATGAAGGTCGATGTCACGGCCGTGATGCGCCCTCGGCGTCGCACGGCCTGGTGTCTCTCGGCGCGGACCGTGCCCAGCGTGCGCTGCAGCAGGTGGTCCGCGTTCGGCGGAGGCCCGTCCAGCACGGCCTCCGGTGGCAGTTCTTCCATCAGCATGTCGTTCTCGTTCAACTCGTTGGTGCCCAGGACGTTCGGTGCCATGCGCTGGCGGACGCGGCAATGGACACGATCACGCGGAACGATCCACTCACATTTCTCCTTCTCCAGTCCCGCGCACAGCGGTGACCAACACCTTCAAAACGAGTCTGCGAGGAAGTTGGTTCACATCAGATACATGGATTTTTGTGAGCCCCGTCCAGACGGTTGACCTGACGATCCCGCAGCTCCTAGGCTCTCATATATGATGTATGACCGGGTGGCGGCACCTCCGGCGTCGCGGACGGACTTTGTTCTGGAATCGATCAAAGAAGCGATTCTCAACGGAAAGCTGAAGCCCGGTCAGGCGCTCGTGGAAACGGATCTCGCGGCCGCGCTCAAGGTCTCGAAGACGCCGGTGCGCGAGGCGCTCAAGACGCTCGCGGGGTCCGGGCTCGTCCTGATGAGTCCCTACAAGGGCGCGTCGGTCCGCACGGTCGACGCCGCGATGGCCGCGTCCGTCTACGACGTGCGCATGCTGGTGGAGCCCGAGGCGTTGCGGCGCGCGGTCCTGCGGAAAGCCGACTTCAGCGAGGCCGAGCAGGCACTGGAGGACGTCGACGACCTGGCGCGCCGCAGCCTGGCCAACCGGCGCTTCCACCGCGCCCTGTACGCCGGGTGCGGCAACCCGTTGATGGTCCAGATCCTCGACGGGCTGCGCGACCAGGCCGCGTTGATCACCGTCGCCGGGTGGGGCATCCGCCCGACGTGGGACGACGAGGCCGCCGAGCACCGCGCGATCCTGGCCGCCGCCGTCGAGGGCCGGGGCGATCTCGCGTTCGAGCTGCTCCGCGGGCACATCAGGACGTTCGCCGACCGAGTGACCGAGGAGCTCCCCGATGTCGTTCGATGACCTCTCCGACCAGCTGGCGTCCGTCGTGGCGATCACCGTCACGCCGTTCGGCGCGGACGGGACGATCGACGAGAAGAACTACGCCGCGATCGTCGACCGGATGGTGGACGGCGGCATCTCGGTCGTCACGCCCAACGGCAACACGAGCGAGTTCTACACGCTGTCGGCCGCCGAGACCGAGCGTGCGCTGCGGATCACCGTGGACACCGCGGGTGACCGCGCCGCGATCGTCGCCGGTGTCGGGCACGACGTCGCCACCGCGGTCGAGGCCGCGCGGTTCGCGGACCGGGCGGGCGCGCGGGGCATCATGATCCACCAGCCGGTGCACCCGTACGTGTCGCTGGACGGGTGGGTCGACTACCACCGGGCGATCGCGTCGTCGGTGCCCGAGCTGAGCGTGGTGCTCTACGTCCGCAACCCGCGGATCGGCGGCGCGCAGATCGCGGCGCTGGCGGACGCCTGCCCGAACGTCGTGGGCGTGAAGTACGCGGTGCCGGACCCGGTGCGGTTCGCCTCCGTCGCGCGGGACGCCGGGCTGGAGCGGCTGACGTGGGTCGCGGGGCTCGCCGAGCTGTCGGCGCCGGGCTACTTCGCGGTCGGGGCCTCCGGGTTCACCTCGGGGCTCGCGAACGTGGCGCCGCAGCTGTCGGTGCAGATGTTCGAGACGCTGAAGGCCGGCGAGTTCGGTGCGGCGATGGAGTTCTGGGAGTTCCTCCGCGGGTTCGAGGAGCTGCGGGCGGCGAACGAGTCGGCGAACAACGTCTCCGTCGTGAAGGAAGCGTTGGCACAGCTGGGTTTGTGCCGCCGGGACGTGCGGCCGCCGGCCAGCGTCCTGAGTGAAGCCGACCGTTCCGCCGTCGGCGTGCTGCTGAACTCGTGGAGCCTGCTGTGAAGCTGCGCAGCGGTGAGTGGTTCGACGGGGACGGGTTGCGGGCGTTCTCGCACAACGCCCGCATGCGCCAGCTCGGCGTGAACGCCTCCGAACACCTCGGCAAACCCGTCATCGCCATCTTGAACACGTGGAGCGGCATCAACCCCTGCCACATGCACCTGCGCGAACGAGCCCAGCAGGTCGAGCGCGGGGTCTGGGAGGCAGGCGGGTTCCCGGTGGAGTTCCCGGTCTCCACGCTGTCGGAGACGTTCCAGAAGCCGACTCCCATGCTGTACCGGAACATGCTGTCGATGGAGACGGAGGAGGTCCTCCGCTCCTACCCGGTCGACGGCTGCGTCCTGATGGGCGGCTGCGACAAGACGACGCCCGCGTTGCTCATGGGCGCCGCCTCCGCCGGTCTCCCGGCGATCTTCGTGCCCGCCGGGCCGATGCTGCGCGGCCACTGGCGCGGCGAGAGGCTCGCGTCCGGCACGGACATGTGGCGGTTCTGGGACGAGAAGCGGGCGGGGACGATCTCGTCCGGCGACTGGGCGGAGATCCAGGAGGGGCTGGCCCGCTCCCCCGGCACGTGCATGACGATGGGCACGGCGTCGACGATGACCGCGGCGGCAGAGGCGCTGGGGCTCACCCTGCCCGGCGCGTCGTCGATCCCGGCGGTCGACTCCGCGCACCACCGGATGGCGGCGGCGTCGGGTGCGCGTGCCGTCGAGATGGTGCGCGAGGGCCTGACGATCGCCGGTGTGCTGTCCCCCGAGGCCTACGAGGACGCGATCAGGACCGTGCTGGCGCTCGGCGGCTCGACCAACTCGTACATCCACCTGATCGCGATGGCCGGGCGGTCGCGGATCCCGTTGTCCCTGAACGACTTCGACCGGCTGTCGCGCGAGGTCCCCGTGCTGGCCTCCGTCCAGCCCGCCGGTGAGCACCTGATGGAGGACTTCTACTACGCGGGCGGGCTGCGGGGCTTGCTGTCGCGGTTGCGGGAGTCGTTGCACCTCGACCGCGTCACGGTGACCGGGCGGACGTTCGGCGAGGACCTCGACGGGGCCGAGGTGCACGACTCCTCGGTGATCCGGCCGGTGGACGACCCGGTGTCCCCCGAGGGTGGATTGGCCGTGCTGCGGGGCAACCTGGCCCCGGACGGTGCGGTGATCAAGTACGTGGCGGCCGATCCCGCGCTGTGGAGGCACACCGGGCCCGCCGTGGTCTTCCACGGCTACCAGGATTTGCGGGCACGGATCAACTCGCCTTCGCTGGAGATGACGAAGGACTCGGTGATCGTGCTGGCCGGTGGCGGACCCAAGGGCGGGCCCGGCATGCCGGAGTACGGGATGCTGCCCATCCCGGACAAGCTGCTGCGCGAGGGCGTCCGGGACATGGTGCGCGTGTCGGACGCGCGGATGAGCGGAACTTCTTACGGCGCCTGCGTTCTGCACGTCGCACCGGAGGCGCATGTCGGTGGTCCGCTGGCGCTGGTGCGGGACGGCGACCTCGTGACGCTGGACGTCGAGGCGCGGGTCTTGCGCGTGGAGATCTCCGACGAGGAGATGGCGCGGCGGGCAGCCGCGTGGACGCCGCCACCGCCGACGTTCGAACGCGGTTACGGAGCCTTGTACTACGAGCACATCACGCAGGCGAACGAGGGGTGCGACTTCGAGTTCCTGTCACGTCCCGGCCACAACCCCGAGCCCGACGCGCGCTAGTTCTTGGACTCGACCGTGCCGAACCCGGTGGTGGCGAGCCATTCCCCGGCCTGCTGCCAGTCGTCGGTCTTGTCCAGCCGGGTGCGCAGGTATGCCGTCGTGAGCTTCTGGACGGCCGCGACGCGTTCCGGGCTCTCGTCCGTGGTCTCCGCGACGTCGTAGCCGGCGACGCCGCCGAACCCGTGCTCCGCGCCGAACAGCGTGAGCAGGTCCTTCTCGCCCGGCGCGAGGTGGTACGGGTCCGCGTGCCACGCCGGTCCGGCGACCGTGAGGTGCTCGGACGTGTCCTTGTCCCCCGCGACGACGAGCGCAGGGGCGGTCATCGTGCTGAAGTCCGTGTCCAGCATGAACGGGTAGTTCTCGCGCACGGTGTCGGTGACCGCGTCACCGCGTCCCGGCGCTCCGAGCAGCACGCCGGCCTGGATGCGCGGCTCCCTGAGGTCGACCGGCCCGGTGCGCGTGCCCAGGAGCAGGCTCGCGGTGTGCCCGCCCATCGAGTGCCCGACGACGGCGACCTTCGCGCGGTCCAGGCGGTTCCCCAGCTGCGGCACGGCGTTCTCGATCTCGTCGAGCCGGTCGAGGACGTGCGTCATGTCCTCGGCCCTGGACCGCCAGAACAGCGGTGCGCCGGGGGTGTCCGCGGGCAGGTTCAGCGTGCGGCTGCTCAGGTGGGTGGGCTGCAGGACGACGAAGCCCTGGGCGGCGTAGTGGTTCGCGAGCGGCGCGTAGCCGTTCAGCGAGGAGAGGTGGTTCGAGTAGCCCTGCCCGTGGGACAGCAGGACGATCGGCAGCTCGGTGCCCTCGGTCGGCGCCGAGACCTTCAGCTGCAGGTCGACGGGCCTGCCGGGGATCCGGAGCACGACGGGGCTCACCGTGAAGACGGCCATGACGTTCCTTTCGGGTACAGTCCGCTGAAACGGAGCGACGTTCCGGAACGATACGGAGCACTGTTCCGCTTTGTCAACACGCCGTCCGGGAGGAGTGCCGTGCCCCCACGCAAGCGGGCCGACGCCGTGCGCAACGAGCAGACGCTGCTCGCGGCGGCGGCCGAGGTGTTCGTCAGGTCCGGTGTCGACGCGCCGATCCGCGAGATCGCGGCGGAGGCGGGCGTCGGCATGGGCACGATCTACCGCCACTTCCCCACCCGCGCCGACCTCGTCGTGGCCGTCTACCGGCACCAGGTGGAGGCGTGCGCGGAGGCGGGCCCGGCGCTGTCGTCCACTTCGGACTCGCCGTTCGAGGCGCTGCGGTCCTGGATCTCGCTGTTCGTGGACTTCCTCGTGACGAAGCACGGTCTGGCGCACGCGTTGCAGTCGGACAGCAGCGGGTTCGAGTCGCTGCACGCCTACTTCCTCGACCGGCTCGGGCCCGTGTGCGAGTCGCTGATCGGCGCGGCCGTCGAGTCCGGGGAGATCAGGGACGACGTGCGGCCGTACGAGCTGATGCGCGGGATCGGCAACCTGTGCGCCGGGCGCGACGACCCGCGGTACGACCCGCGGCGGTTGATCGAACTGCTGCTGCGCGGGCTGAAGGCCTGACCGCGCACCGGTCATGATGAGATCAACCGCGAGCTCGAGGGTGAGGTACAAGTGGCAGTCACCATCCGCGACGTGGCGCGCAGGGCCCACGTGTCGGTGGCCACCGTGTCGCGTGCGCTGACGTCGCCCGACCTGGTGCGGCCCGAGACGAGGTCGCGGGTGCTGGCCGCGGCGACCGAGCTCGGGTACCAGCCCAACCGGGCCGCCCGCGGGTTGATCACGGGCAGGACCGGCAACATCGGCATCGTCGTGCCCGATCTCGACAACCCGTTCTTCACCGGTGTGCTGAAGGCGGTGCAGGCCAGGGCGGCGCAGGCCGACTACGCGGTGTTCGTGGCGGACAGCGACGAGGACCCGGTCGCCGAGGCGAGGCTCGTCCGCGCGATGGCGAAGCAGGTCGACGGCGTCGTGCTGTGCGCACCGGGACTGGAGGACTCGCAGGTCCACGAGGTGGCCGGCGTGACGTCGCTGGTGCTGCTGAACCGGCGGCTGCCCGGCGTACCCGCGGTGGTGATGGACTCGGCGAGCGGGATGCGGGCCGTCGTCGACCACCTCGTCGCATTGGGACACCGGCGGATCGCCTACCTCAACGGGCCTCGCACGTCGTGGTCCAATCAGGAGCGTCGCCGCGGGTTGACGACCGCCGTGGCACGGCACGGGGTCGGCCTGGCCGATCTCGGGCCGTTCGCGCCGCGGTACGAGGGTGGGCTGCAGGCGGCCGATCTGGCCGTGGCGGCCGACGTCACGGCGATCGTGGCCTACAACGACATCATGGCGCTCGGGGTGCTGGCCCGGTTGCGGGACCGCGGGATCTCGGTTCCCGACGACGTGTCGGTGACCGGGTTCGACGACCTCACGTACGCGTCGTTGTGCTCGCCCGCGCTGACGACGGTGGCGATGCCGGTGTCGCAGGCGGGACGCACGGCCGTGACCCTGTTGCTGGACTGGCTCGACTCGGACCGCGCGGAGGTCCCGCAGATCGTGGCGGAGACACAGCTCATCGTGCGTGGAACGACAACACCACCCAAGCGGTGAAAGCAAGGCGGCCCCGGCAAGGGCGTCTGGGGGGAGTACGCCGTGAGCCGGGGCCGCGAAGCGGCTGGGCCCGAGGGGGGAGGGGGCCTGGCGCCGCTTGGTGTCCCACTCTGCCCTGAGCGGACGGAATCCGCCAGGGTGGATGTACCTGTTTTTCGATTTCTCGTACGGACGGGTTACGCGTAGAGGCTTTCGTACAACCCGGAGTGAAGGCGGTGCACCACGGTGCGCTTGACCTTCAACGTCGGCGTGAGCTCACCTTCCTCCTGGGACAGATCCCTGGTGAGCAGCACGAACTTCTTCACCTGGGAAGCACTGGCGAAGTGCGAGTTCGCTTCGTCAACAACTCCCTGCACCAGCGCTAGCACTTCCGGGTGACCCACCAAAGATTCGAGGCCGGACGGCAACCCGCGCTCGGCGGCCCACGGCAGGATCTCGTCGGCGTCCAGTGTGAGCAGCGCCACGCAGTACGGCCTGCGGTCGCCGAACATCACCGCGTGCGAGATCCAGCGCGACTGCCTCAGGACGTTCTCCACGTTGGCGGGCGCGATGTTCTTGCCGCCCGCGGTGATGATGATGTCCTTCTTGCGCCCCGTGATCGTCACGAAACCGTCCGCGTCCATCTCGCCGAGGTCGCCGGTGTGCAGCCAGCCGTCCTGGATCGTCTCCGCGGTCGCCTCGGGGTTGCGCCAGTAGCCCGCGAACACGTGCGGTCCGCGCATCAGCAGTTCGCCGTCCTCCGCCACCTTCATCTCCAGGCGCGCCACGCCGGACGCGCCGACCGAGCCGAGCTTGAAGCTCTCCAGCGTGTTCAGGGTGCCGACGGCGGTGGACTCCGTCATGCCGTAACCCTCCAGGACCGGAACGCCGGCGGCGTGGAAGAACCGCAACACCTCGGGGGAGATCGGCGCGGCACCGGACAACGCCTGCACGAGCCGGCCGCCGAACACCGCGCGCACCTTGGCGAACATCGCGTCGACCTGTTCGAACGCCGCGGCCGTCCCGGCGGGAACCGGTTCGCCCGCGGCACGGCGGCGGCGCACCTCGAGGCCGAGCGCGACGGCCTGGCCGAGCTGCTCCGGCGGCACGGCGGACGTGACGAGCGTGTAGATCTTCTCGAAGATCCGCGGCACCGACGGCAGGAAGGTCGGCTTCACCTCGGCCAGCTCGGGCACGATCGCCGCCATGTCACCGCCGAAGTACGCCAGGGCGCCGCCGCGGTACATCGTCCCGAACATGACGATCTGCGCGAAGACGTGCGCCAGCGGCAGGAACAGGTAGACGGTGCCGGTCATCGCCTCGATGCGCGCCTCCTCGGCGAGGCGGCACAGCGCGACCCAGTTCTCGTTGGTCAGCACGCAGCCCTTGGGCGGACCGGTCGTGCCCGAGGTGTAGATGATCAGGCTCGGGTCGTCGGGCCTGATCGCGGCACGGCGGGTGTCGAGCTCGGTGGCCAGCGGCGAGGTGCGGCCGATGTCCTGCACCGACGCCACGGTGGGGCGGACACCGGCGGGGTCGATCGTGAAGATGTTCCGCAGCTCGGGAAGCTGGTCCTGAACGGACTCCACCTTGTCGCACTGCGGCTCGTTCTCGGCCACCACGATCGACGCGCCGGAGTCGCCGACCACCCACGCGATCTCCTTCGGCGTGCTCGACGGGTAGATCGGCACGACGATGCCACCCGCCGCGAGGACGGCCAGCTCGACCGCGGTCCACTCCGGACGGGTGTTCGCGAGCACGCACACCCGGTCGCCCGCCTCCAGTCCGGCGTGGACGAACCCCGACGCGAGGTCCAGCACCAGCTCGGACACCTCGGCGAAGGTCTGCTCGCGCCACTCACCGTCCCGCTTGAACCGCCACGCCACCGCGTCGCCGTACGACTGCTCCGCGAGGAACGGCAGGTCGGCTATGCGGCGGACGGCTCGCACCGCGGTCGGGCTGGTGGCTCCGGCGGTCATGGCGGCTCCTGGGCGCATCGAGTGGGGTTCAGGCGGGGACGACCTGCACGCGGGTGCCGTTCAGCACGGCGGTGCCCGAGAGCGGGTCGATGCGGAGATCGTCGGTGAGGAGGTTGACGTTCACGCCCGCGTGCTCACCGGCGACCGCGAGCCGCGTGCCGGGCTGGCCGTGGCCCCAGCCGTGCGGCATCGACACCACGCCGGGCGCGATGTCCGCGGTGACCTCGACGAGCACCTCGATCTTGCCGACGCGCGAGGTGACCTGGGCGGTCGCGCCGTCGGTCAGGCCGATCCCGGCGGCGTCATCGGGGTTCACGAGCAGCGTGCACAACGGCTTGCCCTTCACCAGCGCGGGCACGTTGTGCATCCAGGAGTTGTTGGTGCGCAGGTGCCTGCGGCCGACGAGCACCATCCCGGTCTCGGGCGTGCGGAGCGCTTCGAGCACGCGCGGCAGGTCGTCGACGATCGGCTGCGGGGTCAGCTCGATCTTGCCGGACGGCGTGCGCAGGATCTCCGGCAGGCGCGGGGTGAGCGGGCCGAGGTCGATGCCGTGCGGGTTGTCCAGCAGCTGCCGCAACGAGATCCCGTACGCGCCGGTGCGCAGTTTCAGGTCCAGCAGGCGTTCCTCGCGCGTCTCGCCCTCCGGTTCGAAGTCGACGCCGAGCCTCTTCCTCTGGTCCTCGAGCTGGAACGCGGCGATGGCGTCGAGATCGGCGGACGGGCCCAGACCGCTGAAGATCGTGGCGAGGCGGAAGAAGATGTCCGTCTCGTCGACCCTGCCCTCCTCCAGCGGGATCGCCGCACGCGAGTACTTCGCGACGTTGCGCACCGAGTTGTTGAGGAACGCGATGTCGTAGTGGTCGCGGCGGGACGGTGGCGGCGTCGGCAGGATGACGTCGGCGTGCCTGGTGGTCTCGTTGAGGTAGGGGTCGACGCTGACCATGAAGTCCAGCGAGGACAGTGCGTCGTTCACGCGGGCCGAGTTCGGCAACGACAGCGCGGGGTTGCCGCCGATGGTGATCAGCGCCCGCACCTGGCCCTCGCCGGGCGTCTCGATCTCGTCGGCCATCGTGACGGCCGGGAACTCCCCCATCACCTCGGGGTGCCCCTTGACCCGGCTGTGCCAGCGACCGGTCGCGAAGCCCCTGCCGCTGCCCGTTCCCCGCCCGCCGTGCGCTGGCAGCGGCCACATCGCGCCGCCCGGCCGGTCGAGGTTGCCGGTGAGGACGTTGAGCGTGTCCACCGCCCACGACGCGACCGTGCCGAACTCGACGGTCGTCGTGCCGATCCGCCCGTAGACCGCGGCGCGCCCGGCCGACGCCAGCTGCCTGGCCAGGTCGCGGATCGTCCCGGCGTCGACTCCGGTGCGCTCCGCGACGGCGTCCGGGCCGAACGCCTCGACGTGCGCGCGGATCACCGTGTGGTCGGTGACGTGCTCCGCGAGGTGGCGCAGGTTCACCAGGTCCTGCGCGAACAGCTCGTGGACCAGTGCCAGCAGCAGGAACACGTCCGTGCCCGGTTTGATCACGACGTGCTGGTCGGCCGCCTGGGCGGTCCGGCTGCGGCGCGGGTCGACGACCACGAACCTGCCGCCGCGCTTCCGCAGGTCCTTGAACCGGCCGGGCGCGTCCGGGACCGTCCACAGGCTTCCGTTGGACGAGAACGGGTCCGCGCCGAGCACGAGCATGAAGTCGGTGCGGTCGATGTCGGGCACGGGGATGGAGAAGACGCCGCCGAACACGTACCCGACCTGGACGTGCTTGGGCATCTGGTCGACGGTGCCGGCGGTGAAGACGTTGCGGCTGCCCAGCGCCTTGCGCAGCGGTCCGGCGTAGAGGCCGCCGGCGAGCGAGTGCACGACCGCGTTGCCGAGGTAGAGGCCGACCGAGTTCCGGTCGGGGAAGTCCTTCAGGCGTTCGTCGACGTACCGGAACGCCTCCTCCCAGGTGGCCTCCCGGAACTCGCCGTCGCGCTTGATCAGCGGCGTCGAGAGCCGGTCGGGGTCGGCGTCGAGCGTGCCGAGCGAGGCGCCCTTGGGGCACAGGAAGCCGCGGCTGAACTCGTCCTCGCGGTCGCCGCGCACCTTCGTGATGCGGTCGCCCTCGACCGTCAGCTCCAGCCCGCACGTCGCCTCGCAGAGCGGGCAGGTCGTGAACACGGTCCTCATGAGTCCCCCATCGATTTCGTACCGGTCACCGGGCGCACTCACCCGGCGGAGGTCAACCCGAACAGCTCGCCGACCGCTCTCGCGATCATGCCCGGTCTGTCGAGGGTGTGCTCGAAGCGGAACCCGATGACCGCGCGAGCCGCCGAGCACCCCCGTGAGCTTGACCGATTCGTCCTGGTCCGAGCCGTAGACCAGCACCACCGCGGGACCGGCCGCCGTGAGCTCGGTGAACGGGCGCGCCACCCGGTCGCGGGAGCCCGGTCGACGCGGCCGAGGACGGCGTCCAGTTCCTGTTCCCTGCCCACGAACGTGATGACGGCCTCCCGGCGGGTGCTGACCCTGCCGAGTGTGACACGAGGGGCGGACACCTCCGCCCCTCGTGTCACCGTCAGAACGGCTTGGGCGCGGCCGCGATCTCGCCGAGGATCTCGCTCAACGGCCGGGCCTGCGGCACGCCCAGCCCGGTCGCGGCGCCCGGAGGCACGGTCTCCGCGATGTCGGTGCCCGCGCAGGTCACGCGCGAGGCCGGGAGGATGCCGGACACCAGGTACTTGTTGACCAGCGCGTCGACGCAGGCGTTGCCGCGCAACGCGTAGTGGCCGTGCTGGCCGTCGTTCGCCACGTTGATCAGCGGCACGTTGAGGTGCTCGGCCATGACCCTGCCGTTGGCCAGCGGGGTCTGGGTGTCGCCGTCGGAGTTGACGACGATGCCCGCCGGGTACCTGCGCGTGATCGCGGGGATCTTCTCCGGCCGCTGGAACGCGCGGAACGTGCAGTTCGTCGGGGCCATGTAGTCGACGGTGCCGCCGTAGGGGTTGGTGTCCCGCCAGCGCTTCATGTCGTTGTAGTAGGTGGTGACGTCGGTGAACCAGTCCCACTCGCAGGTGACGGCCTGGTACGTGCCGGGCGAGGTCGGTTCGACGTCGCCCTTCTTCAGCGCGGCGATGATCGCGGCCACCTCGGCGGGGTCGGCGGCGCCGGCCTTGATCGAGGCGATGTGGCGGGAGAACGCGGCCCAGGAGCTGCGGTACCGGGTGGCGCCGACGGTGTAGTCGAACGACGACACGTCGGTGTAGCCGCCGTACGGGCCCTCCTTCAGCAGTGCGGCGATCTTGTCGAGCTCACCGCGCACGGCCGCGGCGGTGGTGCCCAGGCCGTAGGTGCCGTTGCGGGCGGCGGTCCACTCGGTCCACTTCTTCAGGTTGTCGGTGATCGCGTCCACCACGTCGACGTCCTGCTCGTGCCACGTCTTCAGCGGGTCGAGCGCGGAGTCGAGGACGCTGCGGTCGAGCGACTTCGGGAACATCGAGCCGAAGACTGCGCCGAGCTGCGTGCCGTAGGAGTAGCCGACGTAGGAGATCTTCTTCTCCCCCAACGCCCCGCGGATGACGTCCATGTCGCGGGCGGTGTTCATCGTCGAGACGAACCGGCGCATCTCACCACCGCCGCGCTGGCAGTTGGCCTCGACGGAACGGTAGTACTCCGTCCAGTTCGAGAGCTGCGAGTCCGTCGGGCGCGACGGGAACTCGTCGTCCGTCGGCGTCGAGATGCACCGCAGCTGCGTGGAACGGCCGACGCCACGCGGGTCCATGCCGATGACGTCGTACATCTTCACCACCTCGGTCTGGGCGTTGAACCAGTGCACGGCGCCCAGTCCTGACCCACCGGGTCCACCGGGGTTGGTCAGCAGCACGCCTCTGCGGCGCGCGGGATCGGAGGCCTTCTTGCGCGAGATGGCGACCTCGAGGTTGCCGTTGTCCGGGTTCTTGTAGTCCATCGGCACGATGACCGTGGCGCACTCGACCCCCGTCGAGGGCGTGACCCAGCCCGCCGGGCACTCGGCCCACGCGACGGTCTGGGTGTAGTACTCGTCCAGCGGTCCCGGTACCGCCTGGGCCGTTCCCACCAGGGACATCACCAGCGGAGCGACCAAAGCCGCCGCGCCCCAACGCTTCCTCACCACGTACCCCCTCCGATCGCCGGTCGGCGGCACCACGCTTCCGCAGTCGCGGACCCGCACGACACCTCCGAAGGTCGGGTGTGTCCCGCCGCGCGTCTCACCCGGCTCCGAGCCGCGCGGGGTGAGGGGATGGGGTAGGAAGGGGTATGGATCCGGTCAAGGCGTTGAAGCAGGTGGCCTTCCAGCTCGAACGGGCGGGCGAGCCGACCTACCGCGTCCAGGCGTTCCGCAACGCCGCCGCCGTCCTCGCCGGTCTCGACCCGGCGGAGGTCGGGAAGCGGGCGCGGCTCGGCACGCTCACCGACCTCAAAGGCGTCGGGAAGTCGACGGCAGGGGTCGTCGTGGACGCGCTGGCGAACCGCGAACCGTCCTATCTCGCGAAGCTCCGGCACGTGGACCTCTCCGGCGGCGAGGAGATGCGGGCACGGCTGAAGGGCGACTGCCACGTCCACTCGGACTGGTCCGATGGTGGCAGCCCGATCAGGGACATGGCGGAGGCGGCCAGGGATCTCGGCCACGAGTTCATGGTGCTGACGGACCACTCGCCGCGCCTGACCGTCGCGAATGGACTGTCGAGGGAGCGGCTGGAGAAGCAGCTCGAGGTCGTCGCCGAGCTGAACGCGGAGCTGGCGCCGTTCACGGTCCTGACCGGCATCGAGGTCGACATCCTCGACGACGGCTCGCTCGACCAGGACGAGGACCTGCTGGCACGGCTCGACGTCGTGGTCGCGAGCGTCCACTCGAAACTGAAGATGCCCGGGGCCGAGATGACCCGCCGGATGGTGAACGCGGTCAGGAACCCGCACGTCGACATCCTCGGCCACTGCACCGGCCGCCTGGTCGTGGGCAAGGGGCGTCCCGAGTCCCAGTTCGACGCCGAGCAGGTGTTCGGGGCCTGCGCGGAGCACGGCACCGCGGTCGAGATCAACTCCCGGCCGGAGCGGCTGGATCCCCCGCGCCGGCTGCTCGACCTCGCCGTCGACGCCGGGTGCACGTTCTCCATCGACAGCGACGCGCACGCGCCCGGCCAGCTGGACTGGCTGAACTACGGCTGCGCGCGGGCGGAGGAGTGCGGTGTCACGCCCGACCTGGTGATCAACACCCGGCCCGCGTCCCGGCTGCTGTCCGGGTGAGGTGCTCGTACCAGGACACCAGTGGTCCGGTGTCGGCCATCGCCCTGGTCAGCGCGACCCGGCACAGGTCGTGCACCGGTCCGGGGTCCCAGACCTCGACCAGGGCGTCCCACGACCCCAGCTCGCCCAGCGCGTACCGCTCCAGCCCGGCGCAGATGGGTACGACCGTCCCGTCCTGCTTCACCACCAGCGGGTCGGCCCGCACGAACGCCGAGGGGTCCGCTCTCAGCAGCGCCGCGGACGTGACGTCGAACTGGACCTCGACGGCGTCGTCCTCGGCGACCCGGTTCAGCTCCACGGCCGCATAGACGAGATCGACCCGATCGACGCCGTACGGCCGTACGCGCACCTTGCGCGCGCCCTCGCCCACGGCCTCGATGGCCAGGCTTCGGATCAACGACACGGTGCGCGGCACGAGGTCGATCATCACCGTGACCCGGTGACCGTCAGCGGCGCACTCCCCCACTTCGTCCAGTCCGACCACGAGCTCGGCTCCCGGCACGGCGGCGAGCCAGCGAGGGTCGTGGACTTCGACTCCCATACCCGTGAAGAGCGCCCGTTCGCCGGGGAAATACCTCTGTCCCGCTCAACAGACGACATCGATTCCCCGTCTGTTCGCATCACTCCCCCACCCGGTTTCATCGGTCCAAGAACGATCGCTCTGCGCAGCAGGTATAGGCCGATCGAGGGACTTGCGGTAACACAATCGGGAATGGCGGAAACGGGCGTCGAAGGGCGAGCGACGTCATGGTTGGGAGGGAGCCAGCATGCGCCGCCAGTTCATCGTGCCAGCGGAGACATGCGCCAGAAGTGCGGCTGAAGCGCGTCGCACGGTGCTACGTGACCTCCACGACGGGATAGGCCCATCGCTCGCCGCCGTCGCTTTGGGACTGCGGTCGGCACGGCGGCTCCTCGCCACCGATCCGGCGGCCGCGGCGAGGCTGCTCGCGACGCTCGAGGACGAGGTGCACTCGGCGATCGGGGACATCAAGACGCTGGTGGCGAACGAGAGCCCGTCCTCCGTGGCCCGGCTCGGGCTCGTCGGAGCGGTCGAACGGTTCGTCGCCGACCTGCGGTCCCGCCTGCACATCACGATCGACGTGGCGGTGCTCGGCGAGATCCCGGCGCTGCCCGACGCGGTGGGCGTCACCGCGTACAAGATCATCCGCGAGGCCCTGACCAACGTCGTCACCCACGCCGACGCCCGCACGTGCCAGGTGCGGCTGTGGTTCGACGCCGAACTGCGGGTGGAGGTGGTCGACGACGGCGTGGGGGCCGCCGCGGAGGCCTCCGCCGGTGTCGGGCTGGCGTCGATGCGGCAGCGGGCCGAAGACCTCGGCGGGAACTGCCACGTCGAGCGCGGCGCCGGCGGCGGCACCAGGCTCGCGGCCGTGCTGCCGGTCCCATGCCCCTGAGCGCCCTGGTCGTGGACGACCACCCGCTCTTCCGCAGTGGTGTCACCGCGGCCCTGGCCGACAGCGGCATCGACGTCGTCGGCGAGGCCTCCGGTGGCACGGCCGCCGTCGACCTGGCCGGGCGGCTGCGGCCGGACGTGGTCGTGATGGACCTCAACATGCCGGACCTCGGCGGCATCGAGGCGACGCACAGGATCGTCACCGCACGGCCGTCCGCCCGCGTGCTGGTGCTGACGATGTTCGACGACGACGAGTCGGTGTTCGCGGCGATGCGAGCCGGTGCGCGGGGGTATCTGGTGAAGTCCTCGCGGCCTCAGCAGATAGTGGACGCTGTGCGGGCGGTCGGTGAGGGCGAGGCGATCTTCAGCCCTGCCGTCGCCACGCGGCTGCTGGCTTTCTTCGCCAGCGCGCCACGCCCGAGCACGTTGCCGGAGCTGACCGGACGCGAGCGCGAGATCGCGCACCTCATGGCCGGGGGCAAGGGCAACGCCGCCATCGCGCGGGAGTTGTTCCTGAGCACCAAGACCGTGCGCAACCACGTGTCGAACATCCTGCGCAAGCTCCAGGTGGCGGACCGCGCCCAGGCCGTCCACAGGGCACGTCAGGCGGAGTGGGGAAGTTAAACCACTTCCGGGACAGTTCGGGACATGTGCCCATGTCTGCCGGGACGTTCCCGGCGGGATGATTGAGAAGCCGACGTCAGAAGGGGAGCTGATGAACGCCGATCCGGTCACCGTCGTCCTGCACGCCACCGACTCCATCACCCGTGCGGGCGTCACCGTCGCGTTGCGGTCCCGCCCCGAGATCAGGCTCGTCGAACCGGAGACCGCGGAGGGCTGCGTGGCCCTCGTCGTCGCCGAACGCCTCGACGGCACCGTGCTGCAGCTGCTGAGGAAGCTGCAGTGCCGGCCGAACCCCGGGATCGTGCTGATCGCCGGTGACGTGGCCGACTCCGAGCTGCTCGACGTGGTCGGCAGCGGTGTGTCCGCGGTGCTGCGCCGCGCCGACGCCACCCCGGACACGCTGGTCCGGCTGATCCGCGCGGCCCACGCCGGGGAGGGCTCACTGCCCGCGGACCTGCTGGGCCGGCTGCTGGGCCGCGTGTCCCAGCTGCAGCGCACCGTGTTGCGCCCCAACGGACTCAACCTCGCCGGGATGTCGAGCCGGGAGACCGAGGTGCTGCGGATGATCGCCGACGGCCTGGAGACCAGGGAGATCGCGGAGAAGCTCTGCTACTCGCAGCGGACGGTGAAGTCGATCCTGCACGACATCACCAACCGCTTCCAGCTGCGCAACCGCGCCCACGCCGTGGCCTTCGCGTTGCGCGAAGGCCTGATCTGACGCTCACTCCGCTCGCCCGTTCAACACCACCGAGGGCGTGCACGCGCCCTTGGGCTGCGGGTTCTGGCAGCTCACCCGGAACACGATCTTCTCGCCCGGCTGGAACCGCAGCGGTTCCTGGAAGTGCTCGTCGCGGTCCCGGAAGTTCCCGAGCCCGATCACGCGGATCACGCTGCGGGTCCCGCCCGCGTCCCGGACGAGCTGGGCGGTGCCCGTGTCGCCCTTCGCGTTCTCGAAGAAGATGTCCTTGATGAGCAACGTCTTCTTGTCGTCCGGCGGGGTGAACGTCACCTCGCTGAACGTGCCGGCGTTCGCCACGATCGCCGAGGTGGAGTCGATCCGGAACGTCACCGGGTCGCCCTTGGCGGCCGCGGATTTCGGCAGGGTGGGGGTCGCGGACGTGTCGCCCGGCTTGATGCCCAGCGCGTCCAGGGCCTGACCGGCGTTCGCGGCGGCCTGCTTCGACTCGTCCTTCGCGGCGCCGGCCGCGCTCGCGGCCTCGTCGGCCTTCTCCTGGATCTGCTGGGCCTCCTGCTGCATCGCCTCTCGTGCCGCGGACTTCACGGCCGGGGCGAGCACCGTGAACCACAGCGCGGCCAGTGCCGCCGCGAGCAGCACCAACGCGACCAGGGCCGGTATCAGCCACCTCGGCAGCAGCTGGCGCTGGACCATCGTGCCCTGGGCGAGCATCGGCTCGCCCCGGTCCGGCGTGATCTCGACCTGGAACGGGTGCCGCCGCGGCTCACCACGCAGGTAGGTCCTGCGGGGCCTGGCCTGCACCCGCACGAAGGTGGTCGTGCCCGGCGGGAGCGCGATCTCGGTGCGGTCCAGCCGGAAGTCCAGCTCGTCCTCGGGGTCGACGGCACGCAGCCGCAGCAGCGCGGGCGCGTTGCCGACGTTGTCGACGGCGACCTCGTACCTGGCCTTCCGCGAGCCCTCCGCCTTGGCGGGCACCAGTTCCGCGGCCACGTCGGTGAACGCGTCGACCAGGACGACGCCCTCCTCGACGACGGAACCGTGCGGGTCCTCACGCGAGACGACCCTGACGCCGAACGGCACCGAGCCCGCGTGGACGCTCGCGTCCCGCGGCGGCGCGAACCGGACGAGCACCGGTGCGGACTCGCCGGGGTTGAGGTTGACCACCGCCGGTTCGGCGTGGCTCCAGGACGCGGCGTCGCCGACCACGTCGATCGTGAACTGGTCGACCAGCTCGCCCGCGTTGCGCACCACCACCTGGCAGGTGACGTCCGCGCCCGGCACGACGGACAGGTCCGTTGTGGACAGCGTGGCAGTTGCTCCCATGTCCAGAACTCTCCTCGTTCGGCTGCCGGAGGGCAGCGGCGGTGAAGGCGTGACCGGGTGCGCGCTTCTCTGCCCTCGGGGGCAGCCGGAGCGCTCACCCCCGTTCGACGAAGTCCAGCGGCTGCACGGTGCTCGGCAACGCGAGGTGGTCACCGGACCTCACCTCGCCGAACCTCGTGCCCCCGACCGGGTTCGCCGTGGCCTGCCGCACGCCTTCCGCGTCGTTGTGGAAGACCAGCATCTGCGCGGAGAACGTCCCGTCGGCGGTGGTGAGCTC